>NZ_CP102288.1:2117500-2717500 GCF_025151535.1 Segatella copri DSM 18205 | reverse complement strand
ATGTCAAAGCCGAGCATTACTAATTGCCCGAACACTTTCTTTATGAAAGTTCATAGTTTCAGCTGTTGACTCTCGATTGAATCGAGAGGGACGGTGGTTCTTTACTAATCAATACAGTTTGCTTGTGTGCAAATACGTCATAACCCATTATCAGGTGGTTATTGCGGTGAGGTCCCACCTCTTCCCATTCCGAACAGAGAAGTTAAGCTCACTTGCGCCGATGGTACTGCAATGCAATGCGGGAGAGTAGGTAGCCGCCTCCTTTTACCAAAGCCTCAGATTTCGAAAGATTTCTGAGGCTTTTTTGTTTTCACGCGGATTGGTTCTTTGTCACGCAGATGGTTTTTGGGTCACGCAGATTTCGCAGATGACGCAGATTTTTGACCTGTTCGGTCTGGTATTTTGCAGAATGGGCGCAGCTTCTTTTACTTTTTTACCCTTTTACTTTTTTACCTTTATATCCGTCTTGGATTTTGTAAATGTAGATTCAAAATAAAAAAGGCTGACCAATAAGGTCAGCCCAATTTGATATTATTTGTTTTTACGGTGATTTCGTGTCTTCTGCTTTGACTTTTTCGCTTTGCTGGAAGAAGTATTGGCTGCAGGCTTTTCCTTGCGTACAGGAGCAGAATCGCCGGCTAGGGCGAAATCTAGCTGCTTCTTCTCCAGGTTGGCTTGCGCCACCTTGATGCGGATAGCATCACCTAATTGGTACTTGTTGTGATGACGACGACCAATCAAACAGAAGTTCTTTTCGTCGAAGTCGTAATAATCGTCAGCGATGTCGCGCATTGGAATCATTCCTTCACAATGGTTTTCGTCTATGGTAGCATAAATTCCGTAAGAAGTAATACCGCTTATATGGGCATCGAATTCCTCGCCGAGTTTATCTCCCATGAATTCTACCATCTTATATTTGATACTGTCACGTTCTGCATTCTGTGCAATCTGTTCCATTTCAGAGCAATGCTCACAGAGTTCTTCGTAATGTTTCTCGTTGGCACTTCTGCCGCCATCTGCGTACTTGGTAAGCAAGCGATGAACCATCGTATCCGGATAACGGCGGATAGGTGAGGTGAAGTGGGTATAGTATTCGAAAGCCAGCCCAAAGTGTCCGATGTTGTGAACGGAGTACTTTGCCTTCATCATGGCACGGAGTGCAACCATCTGGATGAGATTGTTCTCTGGTTTGCCTTCGCAATCAGACATCAACTTGTTGAGACTTCTTGCTGTAGCGCCTTTTGTACCCTCTGTTTTCAACTTATAACCAAACTTCACAACGAATTCACGCAAGGTTTCCAACTTTTGTGGGTCAGGATTGTCGTGAATACGATAAGGAAGCGTCTTTGGCTTCTTTCCTTTCTTTACCTTTCCGATACTTTCAGCCACCGTACGGTTGGCGAGTAGCATGAATTCCTCTACGAGTTTATTGGCATCCTTAGAGCGCTTGTAGTAGCAGCTTACTGGTTTCCCCTTTTCGTCAACGTCGAAATGCAACTCTTCGCGGTCAAACTTAACAGCACCATTTTTGAATCTTGCGGCACGCAGTTTCTTAGCCAGTCTGTCAAGCGTAATGAGCTGAAGTGCGTTTTCTCCCTGATAAGGATGTTCCTTGGTTTCGGCTGGAGCAGGTTCGCCAGTACCATCAATCACACCATTTGCTTCGAGGAGTTCCTGTACCTCTTCATATTTATATCGGCGGTCGCTCTCAATGACGGTATGTACGATGCGATAGTTCTTGACTTCGGCATTGTTGTCGAGTTCGAAGATGACGCTGTACGCAAGTTTTTCCTCATTAGGACGAAGCGAGCAGACAAAGTTACAGAGACGCTCTGGGAGCATTGGGATGGTGCGGTCTACGAGATATACAGATGTTGCACGTTTCACAGCTTCCTTGTCGATGATACTGCCCTCTGTGACGTAATGTGACACATCTGCGATATGAACACCTACCTGCCAGTTAC
The DNA here is from genome assembly GCF_025151535.1 of Segatella copri DSM 18205. NCBI lineage: Bacteria > Pseudomonadati > Bacteroidota > Bacteroidia > Bacteroidales > Prevotellaceae > Segatella > Segatella copri. The sequence continues at coordinate 2,715,536 of NZ_CP102288.1, read as the reverse complement.
CATTCTCCAATCTCTGGATACTGAGGGCATCATCAAAGTCCTTGGCATCCTTCGGGTCGATGGTGCAAGTGAATACCTTGCGGAAGTCCTCTCGTTCTTTGTAATCCTGTTCTGTGATTTCGCCGCTTATCTTGTTGGCTGCATCTTCTACATTCTTTGGATACTTATAAGGTAATCCATATTGAGCAAGAATAGAATTCATCTCAACATCATTATCACCCATCTGGCCAAGAATGTCAACAACCTCGCCAATAGGACTCTTGTTTTCTCCATCCGGCCACTCGATAATCCGGACTACTGCCTTGTCATCGGTCTTTCCTCCCTTTACTTTTCTTCTAGGAATGATGATGTTGTGAGCAAAGACATCGCCAGGTGTCACGAGGTAAGCCAGATCCTTATCCACTTTCAGACGCCCTACAAAGGTATCTTTGGCACGTTCAAGGATTTTGTTGACCTGTGCCTCCTTGATGTGATTCTTACGACGAGCCAGGAAGGTGAATTCCACCCTGTCGCCATTAAGTGCTCCCATCGAATTACGTTCAGAAACGAAAATAGGCTTCTCGCTATCATCAGGGATAACAGAGTTTTTGCCATTTGCCTTTCTAACGAATTTACCTTCCATCACCTGTATGCTTTGATTCAGGCGATAAGAATTATCACTTACCTTAGCCAGGTAGTCATCCCATGCCATTTCCTCCATAATGTCAATCGCCAGCATCTTGAGCGGATGCGTCGTAAGATGGAGGGAACGGAATATCTCTTTAAAGCTGAGCGTTTCGCCCGGTCTTTCGGCAAAGAATTGCTGCAGCATCTCAGTGAGCTGCGCTTTGTTCATTCTTTTGCCACCTTTTTTACCTTTTCCCATAAATTATGACTATTATTAGTTTTATAAGGCAAAGAAACAAAAAAAAAAGGAGAAAACAAAGTTTCTTGGCATCTTTTTTCGTTTTTTATTAAATATGAGGCAAAACAGACCATAATATGTCTTCATTTTTCGTATTTCAGAGCAGAATATAGCTTATTGATTCTTTGTGTCTGTTCGTAAATGTAGTTCTTTCAAAATTGTATTTAGGGGGTCTTGGATGTTACAATACTGTTACAACTTGAAATATCGGTAACAAATATTTCGTAAAAACGGAAATTCTTATTATATTTGCAACCGAAACGTAACAAATATTTCCACAAATACAAATGAATATGGATACAAGTCAATATCTTGTGATTTTTTTTCAGATTCTCGGTTCTTTAGCTTTGCTCATCTATGGTATGAAGGTGATGAGTGAGGCCTTGCAGAAGATGGCAGGATCTCAGTTGCGCCACATTTTGGGTGCTATGACAACCAACCGATTTACGGGAATGCTTACAGGTACCTTTATTACCTGTGCCGTTCAGAGTTCCTCTGCAACTACCGTTATGACGGTTTCTTTTGTAAATGCAGGTTTGCTGACCTTAGCCCAAGCAATTTCCGTTATTATGGGTGCCAACATTGGTACCACGTTTACGGCTTGGATTATGTCGCTGGGTTATAATGTAGATTTAACGATTGTCGTATTCCCTGCGTTCTTCCTCGGCATTATGCTGATTTATAGTAAGAAGCGCCGTTATTTCGGAGATTTCCTTTTTGGTATCGCCTTCCTCTTCTTCTCGCTCGTTCTGTTGAGTAGTGCGGGTAAGGCTCTCGATCTGGAACATAATCCGGCGGTTATCGATTTCTTTGGATCTTTTGATACGAAGAGTCATTTTACGATTGTGGTCTTCCTCCTGATCGGTACACTTATAACCTGTATCGTACAGAGTTCGGCAGCTGTGATGGCCATTACCATCTTACTCTGTTCTACGGGTGTACTCCCTATCTATCTGGGTATTGCCTTGGTGATGGGTGAGAATATCGGAACTACCGCTACAGCCAATCTTGCCGCTTTGGGTGCCAATGCCCAGGCTCGTCGTGCAGCCTTGGCCCATCTGGTATTCAATGTCTTTGGTGTAATCTGGGTTCTCTGCCTGTTCTATCCATTTGTAGATTTCGTTTGCTCTATCGTGGGGTATGATCCTGATGGTGGTATGTCTGCGGCACAGAAGGCAAAGTTGTTGCCAATTGTTTTGGCGATGTTCCATACCTGTTTCAATGTTTGCAACACGGGCGTTCTGATTTGGTTTATCCCACAGTTGGAAAAAGTTGTCTGCAAACTTATCAAGCCTAAGGCAGATAAGGAGGATGAAGATTTCCGTTTGCGCTTTATCCAGGCTGGCATCATGAAGACCCCAGAACTTTCTGTCTTCGAGGCACAGCAGGAAATCGGCAGTTTCGGCGAGCGTATCCATCGTATGTTTAGTATGGTGAGAGAGTTGCTGGATACTCAGGATTCCAAGACTTTCGACAAGCTCTATGAGCGTATCGAGAAGTATGAGGGTATTTCTGATAATATGGAGATTGAGATTGCCAAGTATCTTGATCAGGTGAGCGATGCTCATCTGAGTGATGATACCAAGGCGAAGATCCGTGCGATGTTGCGTGAGATTTCTGAAATCGAGAGTATTGGTGACAGTTGCTTTAATCTTGCCCGCACCATTAAGCGCAAGGGTGAAAACAAGGAGGAGTTTACTGCCAAGCAGAGTGAAAACATTCATCAGATGTTTAAGTTGGTAGATGAGGCGCTGACTCAGATGAACTATATGTTTGCTCATGAACGCCATTCTATCAGTCTCAACCATACGTACAATATTGAGACTGAGATTAATAATTATCGTACTCAGTTGAGAAACCAGAACCTGGATGATGTGGATAACCATCTTTATACCTATGGTGTAGGTACATTGTACATGGATATCATTCAGGAATGCGAAAAACTGGGTGATTATGTGGTTAATGTAGCCGAGGCCCGCATGGGAGTCAGAACATCTGAGGCTGTGTAATACAGAATGTTATTGATAGAAAGAAAATAAAAGTAATAAAAGCAAACGGGGAAGTATCAATGGATGCTTCCCCGTTTGCTTTTGTTGTTTATATATTCTGAATGTTTTTATTTTTCCAATATTTCCTTCAGTTCCTTCATACCATCTGAAGCCCCTTTCATGATGTGCTCTATCTTGTAATATCCATTGGTGTTTACGGCACCCGGGTCTATCAGATAGATAGGAATGTGAGGCTTGGTATAAGAAATCAGACCTGCAGCAGGATAAACGTTGAGTGAGGTTCCGATAATGACGAAGATATCGGCTTGCTGTACAGCTTCGGCTGCCGGCTCAATCATAGGAACGCTTTCGCCGAAGAAAACGATAAATGGGCGCAACAGGCTTCCATCTCCAGCTTCGGTTCCCGGTTTTACCTCGCAGTCATCCTCAGGTAATTCCTTGATGTAGCGATAGTCGTAAGGGTCGCGTGAAGAGCAAACCTTTGACAGTTCGCCATGCAGATGGATTACATTCTTGGAACCTGCCTTCTCATGCAGATTATCTACATTCTGGGTGATTACCGTCACATCGAAGTCTTTTTCCAGTTCCTTGATAAGTTTATGTCCCTCGTTAGGTTGCGCAGCATAGAGTTTATGGCGCAACATATTATAGAAGTTTGTTACTAGGGTAGGGTCAGCTTCCCATCCCTCATGGGTAGCTATCTGTTCTACAGGATAGTTTTCCCATAATCCATCATTGCCACGGAAAGTTTTGAAACCACTCTCCACAGACATGCCTGCACCGGTTAAAAATACGAGTTTCTTCATCTTATCACGTTTTAATTATTCATATTTTCTTAATCTTTTTATTAAGAATGCACAAATTTAGCAATTTTTCTGCAAATAACATCGTTTTAAGCGAGAAAAATGTTATCTTTGCACTCGTTTTAAGGACAAAAAGTACATTTTAAGATTATTAATACATTATTATAAATAAATTTTATGGATAAAGTAAGTTATGCTTTGGGCATCGGCATCGGTCGCCAGTTGGCTTCTATGGGTGCAGAGAGTTTGAATATTGATGATTTTGCACAGGCCGTAAAGGATGCCATCGCAGGTAAGCTTCAGCTCGGCGAGCAGGAGGCTCAGGAGTTGGTACAGAACTTCTTTGCTGAGCAGGAGGCTAAGGCTCAGGCTGCTGCTGCCGAGAAGGGCAAGGTTGCTAAGGAAGCTGGTGAGAAGTTCCTCGCCGAGAACGGCAAGAAGGATGGTATCATCACTACTAAGAGCGGTTTGCAGTATCAGGTTTTGCGTGAAGGTAATGGCAAGGCTCCTAAGGCTACCGATCAGGTTGAGTGCCACTATGAGGGAACGCTTATCGACGGTACTAAGTTTGACAGTTCTTACGACCGTGGTCAGACTGCTACCTTCCCATTGAACCAGGTTATCGCTGGTTGGACAGAGGGTCTTCAGCTCATGACCGAGGGTGCCAAGTTCCGTTTCTTCATCCCTTATCAGTTGGGTTATGGCGAGCGTGGTGCTGGTGCATCTATCCCTCCATTCTCAGCCTTGATTTTCGATGTAGAACTCGTTGCCGTTAAGTAATCTGTTAGTAGATATATTTAAACGAAGTAAAGGCAATCCTGGAATATAATAGATAAAAATAAAGATTTAAAATATAAATAAGGAAATGAAAAAGTTATTTTTCGGAGCCCTCGTGGCTTGTGCTGCTGCTACATTTGTAGGTTGTGGCAATTCTACTCCTAAGGCAGATCTCAAGACTGATGTAGATACTATGAGCTATGCTATGGGTATGTCTCAGACTCAGGGTCTGAAGGAGTTTATGGTAGAGCGCATGGGCGTTGATACTGCTTACATGGATGATTTCATCAAGGGTCTTAACGATGGTGCCAACGCTGGTGACGACAAGAAGAAGGCTGCTTACTATGCAGGTATTCAGATTGGTCAGCAGATCAGCAACCAGATGGTTAAGGGCATCAATCACGAGGTATTCGGTGAGGATTCTACAAAGTCTATCTCTCTGAAGAACTTCATGGCTGGTTTCATCACAGGTACTACAGGCAAGAAGGGCTTGATGACAGTTGAGCAGGCTGCTCAGATAGCTCAGGCTAAGATGATGGCTATCAAGGCTAAGAACATGGAGAAGGAATATGGTCCAAACAAGGTTGCTGGTGAGAAGTTCCTCGCTGCCAACAAGAAGAAGCCAGGAGTTGTTACTCTGCCTTCAGGTGTTCAGTACAAGGTAATCAAGGAGGGTAACGGCCCTATGCCAAAGGATACTTCTATGGTTAAGGTTAACTACGAGGGTAAGACAATCGACGGCAAGGTATTCGATTCTTCTTTCAAGCGTGGTCAGGCCGTAGATCTCCGTGCTAACCAGGTTATCAAGGGTTGGACTGAGGCTTTGGTTCACATGCCAGCAGGTTCTGTTTGGGAGGTTTACATTCCTCAGCAGTTGGCTTATGGTGAGCGCGAGCAGGGTCAGATCAAGCCATTCTCTGTATTGATCTTCAAGATTGAGTTGATTTCAGTAGGTGGCAAGTAATTTTTGTGGGAACTCATTTTTATAGAGGACTTATAAATGAAGAAAATATTAATGACAGCACTCGTCCTCGTGGCGGGTGCTTCTTTGTTTACAGCTAGTGCTGCAAGCAAGAAGAAGGTTAAGAAGGCGGCTACTCTTGTTGAGTTGAAATCATCAGCCGATTCTTTGAGTTATGTAGCTGGTATGAATGCCACTCGTGGACTGATTCCTTATATCCAGCAGAGTTTTCAGGTAGATACTGCCTATATGGAGAATTTCCTTCGTGGTTACAAGGATGCGCTTGCCATGGGTATCAATCCTCAGACCGTAGCTTATTCTGCAGGTATGGAGGTTGCCAAACTGGTAGAGAAGCGCGTATATCCTGGCACAAAGGAAGAGTTGAAGAGCACAGGCGATTCTATCAGCCATGCTATGTTCCAGAATGGTTTTATCGCAGCTTTGGCTAATGATACAACATTCTTTACCTCTAAGGCTGCTGCCGATTTCCAGAAGGAAGCTTTGGCTGGTGCCGGCGAGAAGTTCCTTGCTGCTAATGCCAAGAAACCTGGTGTAAAGGTGTTGCCTAGCGGTTTGCAGTATAAGGTGATTACCGAAGGTCATGGCGAGGTGCCTAAGGCAAGCGATGAGGTAGAGGTTATCTACGAGGGTCGTCTGATTGATGGTACCGTTTTTGATGCTACATCCAAGCATGGTGGCAGCAAGACAGATAAGTTCCGTGCCAATGGCTTGATCAAGGGTTGGACCGAGGCGCTTACTCTGATGCCTGTGGGCAGTAAGTGGCAGGTTTACATTCCTTACGAGTTGGCTTACGGCGAGCGTCAGGCTGGTCAGATTCCTCCATACTCTACTTTGGTGTTCGATCTTGAGCTGGTTAGCATCGTAAAGCCAGAGGTTAAGCCAGAGCCTGCTGGCGAACAGAAAGAAGATGCAGCTGCAGTAAAGAGTGCCGACAAGAAGGTTGTTAAACCTGCAGCCAAGAAAGTTGCGCATTCAAAGAAGAGAAAGTAATTACTGAATTCATGTCAACAAGTAATTACTACTAAAATATAATAAGGTAAGAGCCAAGGATAGAGTGTTATCTTTGGCTCTTTTGTTTCTTTTACGTTTGTGTTTGTTGCTTTTGCATAAAAAACGGGAAAGCGAATCTGTTAGTTCCCTTATTTGCATTATCTTTGCAGAAGATAAACTGCACTCGGCAAAATATTCAAGCAAGCTTGATATTCTGCGCTCGTTTGCATTATCTTTGCACATGATAATAAACAACTTCAATAATCATTTTTTTAACCTAAAAGATAATGATGAAACAAATTACAACAACCGTATGTGCAACTGTGCTGATGGCTAGTTGCTGTAACATAAACAATACGGAGCAGCAAGTGAACCAACAGGTAGATGAACTCTACAACAGAATGTCACAGCCAGAGCGTATCGCTCAGTTGAGAAGTGGGTATATGGATGAGCTTTTTGATGCGGAAGGCAATTTGGATACCGTCAAATGCAAGCAGCTCATTCCTTATGGTATTGGACATTTTTCTCAGTACGCCAGTCAGGAATTGGTTGATGCCAATTTCTTGCGAAAGCGTGTGGCTGTTGTACAAGATTGGTTGATACATCATACCCCAAATGGTATCCCGGCTCTTTTTCACGAGGAAGTTCTTTCGGGTATCAATACGCAAGATGCAACAGTCTATCCACAGCAGATAGGTCAGGCTTGCTCATTCAATCCAGAGTTGGCAGAGCTCAAGACTTTGCAGACAGGTACCGCTCTTCGCAAGATGGGTGGCGTATTGTCGCTTTCCCCTATGGTAGACGTCTGCCGTACTCCAAGTTTTAATCGTCTGGAAGAATCATACGGTGAGGATGGCTATCTTTCTGCCGTTATGGGTACTGCTTTTGTCAAGGGTCTTCAGCAGGGCGACCTCAAGAAGGGAGTGGGAGCTTGCTCTAAACACTATCTGGGATATGGTGGTGGCGGTGATGCTGATGAGAAGGAGATGATGGAAGATATCCTTTTGCCTCATGAGACGATGATTCGTCTGGCAGGTAGCAAGGCTTTGATGCCGGGTTATCATGCTGTTCATGGTACCAAGTGCGTGGCAAATAGTGAGATCCTCAACGATATTTTGCGAGATTATCTCGGATTCGATGGAATGGTGGTGAGCGATTATACTGCCATTGACCAGTTGCCGGGACTAGATACTCCTCTTCAGAAAGCTGTGGCTGCTATCAATGGTGGCAATGATGTTGATTTCCCTAGAGGTGAAAATTATCAGTATTTACAGGAAGCCTTGGATAAGGGACTTGTTAAGAAAGAAGTCTTTGAGCGTGCTGTAAAGGATGTTCTGCGTTATAAGATTCGTGCAGGACTGATGGATAAGAATCCATATCTGTATAGTGCGGAGGATGTAAAGCTTGATACTAAGGAAGAACGGCAGACGGCTTACGATATTGCCAGCCAGTCTATCGTCTTGTTGGAGAATAATGGTGTTTTGCCTCTTGTGAAGGAGGCTGATGTTAACAGCGCCAAGCAGGTTAAGAATATCTTGCTTACGGGTCCTAATGCCAATTCTATCTGGGCGATGTGTGGTGACTACTCTTTCCCTTCAATGTTCTATTTCTGGCAGAGTTGGAAGAAAAAGTGGGATGATAGCCACTTGCCACATATCGTTAAATTGCTAGAGGCAATGCAGGCAAGTAAACCTGAGGGTATTAATATAAAGTATTCTCGTGGTTGTGACTGGACAGAGGAGATAGAGACCAAGTTTGAAGAGTCTGGCGATAAGCGTGCTTGGGAGTATCAGCTCCTGCATCGCAAGGTTGATTCTGGCGAGAAGGCAGACAAGGCAGAAGCTTTGGCGATGGCAAAGGAAAGCGATGTTATCGTTGCTGCTGTAGGCGAGAATGTGATGCTCTGTGGTGAGAACCGTGAACGAGATGGTCTCAAGCTTCCTGGTAAGCAAGAGGAATATGTTGAGGAACTCTTGTCTACGGGTAAACCTGTAGTCCTGGTAGTCTTCGGCGGTCGTGCGCAGGTTATCTCCAAGATAGCCAAGCGTTGTGCAGCAGTCATCCAGGCCTGGTATCCTGGTGAAGAGGGTGGTACAGCTGTGGCTGACATTCTTTATGGCAAGATTTCACCATCTGCCAAGCTGAGTGTCAGCTATCCTAATACTGAGGTTTATGAGCCTATCTGCTATAATTATTCCACCCGTCAGGATGCCCGTGTAGAGTGGCCTTTCGGTTATGGATTGAGCTATACAACCTTTGCCTATAAGAACTTGCAGGCTGTTAAGGAACTCTCTACGGCTTCAGAGTCGAGCAATATCTACTTTGAGGTTACCAATACGGGTAAGGTTCGTGCCGATGAGATAGCGCAGGTATATCTGTCGCCAACTCAGAGCAACCAGCAGATTCATCCTATTCAGTTGCAGGGCTTTACCCGCATCTCTCTCAATCCTGGCGAAACCAAGAGAGTATGCATCAAGTTCTATACTGATCAGTTTGGTTATTATTCTCATCGAGGCAATCGTCAATGGAACATAGCTCCAGGAACGTATGAACTGAAGATTGGAGCCTCTTCTCAAGATATCCGTCTTAAGCAGCAGATAGTATTGACGGGTGATAAAGTGGTGAAACCTTTGCGTGATCATTACTTTTCCGAGGTTATCAGATAAGCGTATGATTTTTCTACTAAAAGTAGCAAAATGCCAAGGTTTTTGGTTAAAAACAGTATAAAAAACAACAAAATGCACGGATATTGCAAAATATTCGTGCATTTTGTTTGCAGTTTCAATAGATTTTATTAATTTTGCTATCTGGTATAGCAAAGTACCTTATAAATAGAATAATATAAAACAAAACGAAATGGAGAAAATAGACAATCTAGACAGAAAGATTCTCGGCATCCTTTCCAAGAATGCCCGTATTCCTTTCAAAGACGTAGCCGCAGAATGTGGCGTGTCTCGCGCTGCCATCCATCAGCGTGTTCAGCACTTGATGGAGGATGGTTTCATCACCGGTAGCGGTTTTGATGTAAACCCTAAAAGCCTGGGCTATTCTACCTGCACTTATGTAGGCTTGAACTTGGAGCGCGGTAATATGTATAAAAAGGTGGTAGAGCGCTTGCAGAACATTCCTGAAATCGTAGAGTGCCACTTTACAACCGGTTCATACACCATGCTGATCAAGCTTTATGCCCGCGACAACGAGCAGCTCATGGATCTGCTCAACAATAAGCTTCAGGCTATCCCTGGTGTGGTTTCTACCGAAACGCTTATCTCTCTTGAGCAGAGCATCAAGCGTGAGATTCCTGTACTTCTCGATGAAGATTAATAAGAGTCTCCATACCTGAGTACGATTTTTAGAAGATCTTGAATCATTATTTTTTGAAAGATAAACAAATGGAAACATTTGACTTAGAGTCGCATCTCCAGGATGCATACTCTAGATTTCCCGAAGCGAAGCATCAGCCTGTAATTGGCCTTACTGCCAATTATGAAGGTATCGATGCTACGCTTCGCGACCGTTATTATAAGCAGGTAATAGCGGCTGGCGGTACGCCGGTCATTATTCCTCCTGTTGCCGATGCTCAGGTCATCGTCAATACCCTGGAGCATCTTGATGGATTGATTCTGACGGGTGGCGGTGACCATAATCCGCTGTGGATGGGCGAAGAGCCTTCTCCCCGTCTTCACAACATCAATCAGGAACGTGATGCTGCCGAACTGATGATTACCCGATTGGCTTTCAACCGCCAGATTCCGATGCTTGGCATCTGCCGGGGCATCCAGACCCTCGCTATTGCACTGGGCGGAAAGGTGTGTCAGGATATCAAGCAACTGGTAAAGCACAGCCAGGATGCCGACCGTACCGAACCTACCCACATCGTAGAAATCAGGAAAGATTCCACCTTATATAATATATATAATAAGGAGAAGATCTTTGTCAACTCGTTCCACCATCAGGCGGTAAGCGAGCCAGGCACTCATCTGCGCACCATCGCCAAATCTTCTGACCATATTATAGAGGCAGTAGAGAGTAGCGAATATAAGCAGATTCTCGGTGTGCAATGGCATCCGGAATGGCTGGAAGAAGAAGGATTGAAGATTTTCCAATGGCTGGTTAATCAGGCTAACAACTTTTATGCAGCCAAGCAGTTGCATAAGCGCATCCTTACGCTCGATACCCATTGTGATACTCCAATGTTCTTCCCTCAGGGCATCAAGTTTGATCATCGCGATTCCCGCATCCTGGTTGATCTCCATAAGATGACCGACGGTCATCAGGATGCTACCACGATGGTAGCTTACCTGCCACAGCCTCAGATAGGCGAGAGCTTCAGCAGCAAGGTGGCTTTCGATGTAAAGGGACCTGCGCAGTATGCCGACCTCATCTTCGACAAGATAGAAGAGATTGTGAGCAAGAACAGTCAGTATCTCAGCATAGCCCGCACTCCTGCCGATCTTTATAGCGATAAGCGGAAGGGCAGAAAGAGCATCATGCTCGGCATCGAGAACGGTCTCGCCCTGGAGCACGATATCAGTAACGTGAAGCATTTCGCCCAGCGCGGCATCGTTTATATCACGCTTTGCCATAATGGCGATAATGATATCTGCGATAGTGCCCGCGGCTGCAATACCCATAATGGTGTGAGCAGTTTTGGCGAGAAGGTGATTCATGAGATGAACCGTCTGGGCATCATGGTAGATTTGAGTCATGGTGGCGAGAAGAGTTTCTACGATGCACTTGATATCAGCCAGACGCCTATTGTCTGCAGTCATAGCAGCAGCCGTGCGCTCTGCGATGTGCCTCGTAATCTGACCGATGACCAGATGCGTGCCCTCGCAGCAAAGGGTGGTGTGGCTCATACCACGCTCTATCACGGATTCCTGCGTAAAGAGGGTGAAGCCGACATCATGGACGCTATCGCCCATCTTGAGCATGCCATCGATGTGATGGGTATCGACCACGTAGGTCTGGGTACCGACTTTGATGGAGACGGCGGCATCCGGGGGCTCGCCGACTCTTCTGAACTCATCAATTTCACCCTCCAGCTGTTGCGCCGCAAATATAGCGAGCAGGATATTGTCAAGATTTGGGGAGGCAACTGGCTCAGAGTGATGACGCAGGTGCAGAACTTTAAACATTAATGTTATGACGAAGAAAATGAAGATAATTTTAGGCTTGGTAGTTGCTGCCGGAGTGGTAGCTGGAGCTATCAGCTATAAGAATGCCAACACCAGTTCGCCGGAAATCCAGGAGGTAGAGGAAGCAGAGAAGCTGAATCCTGTAGGTCCTGCCTTTAATGCCGATTCGGCGTTGGCTTATTGTGCCGCACAATGCGATTTCGGCCCTCGCGTCATGAACAGCGAGGCGCACGACAAGTGTGGCGAATGGATTGTGAGCAAGTTCAAGCAGTTTGGTTGTGAGGTAGAAACCCAGAAGGCTGACCTCAAGGGCTATGATGGTACCATCCTGAAGAATACCAATATCATCGCCCATTACAACCCGAAGGCTGAAACCCGCATCTTGCTCTGTGCCCATTGGGACAGCCGTCCTTGGGCGGATAACGATCCCGACAGTACCAATTGGCGCAAGCCTGTAATGGCTGCCAACGATGGAGCCAGCGGAGTAGCCGTCATGTTGGAGATTGCCCGCCAGCTGCAGGCTGACAAGAAGCTGAATCCTAACATCGGCGTAGATTTCGTATGTTTCGATACCGAAGACTGGGGAACACCTCAGTGGGCTGATGTTCAGGACGATGGCGATACTTGGGCATTGGGTGCCCAGTACTGGAGCGAGAACAAGCCTGAGGGATATAATCCACGTTTCGGAATCCTCCTCGATATGGTGGGCGGACAGGGAGCCAAGTTCTATCGTGAAGGCATGTCTATGCAGTATGCGGGTGGCATCGTGAAGAAGGTTTGGGCTGCAGCCCGTCAGGCTGGTTTTGGCTCTTACTTCCCTAAGAGCGATGGCGGAATGATTACTGATGATCATATTCCGGTCAACGAGAAGGCTAAGATTCCTACTGTAGATGTGATAGCTTATTATCCAGACTGCCAGCAGAGCAGTTTCGGTCCTACCTGGCACACCGTGAGCGATGATATGGCTCATCTGGATAAGAATGTGCTTAAGGCGGTTGGTCAGACCATGATTCAGGTGCTTTATACTGAGGAATAGGTGGGCATCCCATTCGAATATAAAAGGAAATGTTCCTAGGAAAAGTTGTTGCTTTTCTTAGGAACATTTCTTTTTTCAGCCTGTTTAAATCTTCGTTCATAGACGTTGAACCGCCGTTCAGTGTCTTTGAACCGACATTCAATGTCTTTGAACGGCGGTTCAATGTCGATGAACGGAGATTTCTTCTGCTTGTATCAACAAAAAAACTTAGGTATAAAAGCAATTCCTATTGACTGGAAATGCTTTTATACCTAAGTGTATGGGCTTTCTGAATAAGATGAGCTGGTTAAATCTGCCCCGATTCTACCTGTCTTACCACTCTTTCTGTTAATCTGTCAACGCCGTTCGGGTCGTACTTCTTGTTGAGGCTGGCACCGAAGAGGCTTGCAAATGCCTGATAGAATCCGGCACGGATAGGACCCAGGAAGGCTTGAATCAGGTGATAGGATGAGGAATTGCATTCGCGATACACCAGTTTGATGCAGAGTTTACCCTGTGCATAGGTGAGTTTCTTCATTCTTGGGGTATATTCCTGTTTGATACCTTTCTCCACCAGTTTCATGTGTGCATCCTTTGCCTTCTTGTTAGGCAGCGTTTCCAGATAATCACCCGTTTCGATGATAATCTTTCTTACCTCTTTGGCTATCGGCAGCACCTTCTTGATGTTGTATACCAAACGGTTGTAAGCCATTCGTTCCTTGGCGTTCTTGAATACCGGCTGCGGATAAACGTACACGTTGTTCACCTGAACATATTGCACGCTGTCATGATCCAGGAGCACTTTTCCTACCTTCACCATCGGTTCAAAGGTAGGAGTATCCATGTCCACCTCCCTGTCTTCAGGGTTGTCGCCATCGGTCTGCGCCATGGTTTGCAGGGTGATGCAGAAGAGCATAGCCAGTAAAAAGCATATTTTCTGTTTCATGTAAATCTCCTCAAAGTTCTTTGTCCAGCTCCTTTTCTTCGTGGAGCTTCTTCTATATATAAAGAGGTGTAAGCCCCTTTGTGTTACTAATTACGCCGCAAAATTACAGATTATTTCTCAAATTGAGAAAGATTCTTGGCTTTTTCTTTCTCTTTTTCATATTTTAGCAGTAACTTTGTCTTAATTTAATAAATGAAGTGCCTACTGCAGATGAAGCATGCCCATTCCATAACATCCCTCTTGTTGAAACTGTTTCTTGTAGGCAGCTCCCAAATCTTCTGTGCCTCATGGGCTCAAGCCCAATCTTCCTCTCTTTCAGAACTGGGCGCTGTGCCCGAAGATTCTCTTTCCGCTTTGCCCCCTTGGCAGCAACTGCTGTCCGACCTTTCTTCATCCGAAGATTTTGAGCAAGTAGCCTGGCAGGACTATGAAGAAGATTTGGAGGAGATGGCGCAGCATCCCGTCAATCTGAATACGGCAACGAGAGAAGAACTGGAGCGTATGCCGTTTCTTACTGCATCGCAGGTAGAAGACATCCTGTTCTATATCTACCGCTATGGACAGCTGAAGAGTATGAGCGAGCTTACCCTGATAAGCAGTATCGGCTGGTACCAGCGCCAGCTGATGAGTTGTTTCTTCTATGTGGCCGATGACGGGAGCAAGCCGGCTTTCCCCAGTCTTAAAAACATCGCCCAGTATGGCAAGCACGAGGTGATGGGCATGCTGAAGGTTCCTTTTTATGAGCGCAAGGGCGATGCGAGCGGAACCGACGGCTATCTGGGTTATCCTTACAAGCACGTACTGCGCTACCAGTTTCGCTACGGCAATTCCGTCAAACTGGGATTCGTAGCTTCTCAGGATGCCGGCGAACCATTCTTCGGAGGCAGGAACACGATGGGTTACGACTTCTATTCCTTTTATCTTCAGGTAAAGAACCTGGGCAGGTGGAAGAATATCACCCTGGGCAGATACAGACTGAACGCAGGATTGGGACTGATACTCAATAATGATTTCGGCTTCGGCAAACTCTCAGCCTTAACCTCCTTGGGCAGATCATCTTCCTGCATCATCCGCGGTCATTCTTCCCGTTCTTCAGCCAATTATCTGCAAGGCGCAGCAGCCACCTATACCTTATTAAAGGGCCTCGAACTGACCGGCTTTCTTTCTTATCGCCAGATAGATGCTACGCTTTCTGCTGGCGGCGGGGGCATCAAGACCATCCTGAAGACCGGTTTGCATCGCACGGTGAATGAGATTGCCAAACAGAAGGTAGCATCCAATACACTTGTGGGAGGCAACATCAGTTACCGGCATCAGGGCTGGCACATCGGAGGTACAGCCTTTTATACCTCTTTCTCCCTGCCGCTCACGCCCAATAAAAGCCAGCTTTACAAGCGTTTTGCTCCAGAGGGGAATGCCTTCTGGAATGCCAGCATCAGCTATGGTTATATCTCCCATCGCCTCACTCTCTCCGGCGAAACGGCTACGGGCGATTGCGGTTCCATAGCCACGCTCAATGCAGCCTCCTATCTCTGTTCCGATCATTTCACGCTCATGGCTCTTCACAGGTTCTATTCTGCCCGTTACTATTCTCTCTTCAGCAACAGCTTTTCCGAGGGGAGCGATGTGCAGGATGAAAACGGCGTATATCTGGGCTTTACCTGGATTCCTGCCCATCATTGGAGCATCACAGCCTATAGCGATTTCGCCTATTTTGCCTGGCCTAAGTATCAGACCAGGGAGAGCACTCAGAGTTGGGATAATCTGGTGAATATTCTCTTCCAGCCCTCAAGAGTCCTGACGGTAGGAGGAAGGTTCCGTTATAAGGATAAGGCGGGAACCACGATCGGCCGTCTGCGCCTCTATACCACAATAGTCCAAAAACGATGGAGCGCCAAAACCAGTTTCGACTATACGATGAGCCAGGCGGAAAGCACGATGAAGAATGAGGGCGATGAGCTTAGTAAAGGCTATATGGTGAGCGAGCATATAGGATGGGAATGGAAATGGAAGAAGCAGTTGAAAGGAACGTTGAGAGGCTGTCTGGGCTATTTCCATACTTCCGATTTCGCCTCCCGTATCTATGCTTATGAGCCTGGTCTGCTCTATCAGATGAGTTTCGGCAGCTACTACGGCGAGGGCATCCGTTACGCCTTGGTGGCACGCTCTGAGATAGGTTCCCATCTGCTGCTTATCGCCAAATTGGGTACAACCGATTATTTCGACCGTTCTCACATCTCTTCTGGTTTGCAGGAAATCTCCCGCTCTTCGCAAACCGATCTGGAGATACAGGTAAAGTGGAAATGGTAAGAAAGAATGGAGAAAAACGGGAAATATATATCAAGAATAAAAAATATTAAACGTTTTTCTTGTTTAAATAGAAAAAATGAGTTACTTTTGCATCTAAATAAATACTGGCTTACAAATGAAGATATTGATAGTTATCCCTTGTTATAACGAGGAAGAAGTGCTGCCTAAGACCTTAGATGTGCTGGGGGCATTGATCAGAAAGATTAAGAAAGAGACTGATGCCGACACAGAACTGCTGCTTGTCGACGATGGCAGTCGTGACCATACTTGGCAGATGATTTCGGATGTTGCCAAGGAACATGGATATGTGCATGGCATCAAACTGTCGCATAACCGGGGCCATCAGAATGCGCTCTGGGCAGGTATGGAAGCTGCGGTAGACCATTGTGATGCGATGGTAAGTATCGATGCCGACCTGCAGGACGATGAGAATGTTATCGTGGATATGGTGCGCCAGGTGCAGGAAGGCAAGGATATCATCTATGGTGTGCGCAAGGAGCGCAAGACCGATACCTTCTTCAAGCGCTTTACCGCCCAGGCTTTTTATAAGTTGATGCAGAGTGTGGATAAGGAGACGGTTTACAATCATGCCGATTTCCGCATGATGACCAACCGCACCCTGAAGGCGCTGATGCAGTATTCAGAGCGCAATCTCTTCCTTAGAGCCATTGTACGCCAGTTGGGTTTCCGTGAGGGATTCGTCTATTACGACCGCAAGGCTCGTGAGGCGGGTGAGAGTAAGTATCCGTTTACCAAGATGCTGAGTTTCAGTATAGATGGCATCACCTCGTTCTCCGTAGCCCCTCTTAGGTTTATCACCTTCCTGGGTTTGGCGATGACTTTGGTAGCAGTCATCATGATAATCTTTGCCTTGGTAGAATATTTCCAGGGCAAGACCATTCAGGGCTGGACCTCTATGCTTGTTTCCATGTGGTTTATCGGTGGCATCATCACCACGGGTGTGGGCATTACGGGTGTTTATATCGGCAAGATTTATACCGAGGTGAAGCGTCGCCCACGATACTTCATCGAAGAAAGAGTATAATCTTATCGAAGAAAGAAAATAAGAAGAATATCAATGGGTCACTTGCAAAAGCGTGTGGATAGCATAGCACAATAAAAGCAAGCAGGTGTACGTTTATAGAGTAAACGTTAGAACAAAATGGAACAGTATAGACTCTTAGCGGAATGCCTGTTGCCAGCCCGCATGCTTGACTGGTTTGACTTGAAGACTGTACGTGTCGAGAAGAAAGGTGACACACAGGTGATTCACCTTTATCTCGATGAGAACGAGCAGAAACCTGACGACGGAGAAGACCTGCGCCCCAATGGATTTACACGCGAAAGTGTGTTTCACGACTTTCCGATTAGAGGTCATGAAGTACTGCTTCACGTGCGCCGTCGCAGATGGCTTGATGCAGATGGTCACAACGTGATGACCGAATGCAATCTCATTCAGGAGTCCACCCGCTGCTCAACCGAGTTGGCGGATTTTTTAAAAGAAGCGTTTGGAGACGCACCCTATAACGGCCCGTTCGTTTGAGGATGACTATCACATAGACGGTGATGAGTATGGCAGAGCCTACAAGGACCACCTAAGCGGCTATCGTGAATGGTCTGAACTAGGCCATGCTGACGAGTGGCTCATCTTCCCAGAGAACATAAGTCCTCACGTCAGCATAGATGAGACATGCTTGTCCACGGGAGAGGTATACACAATAGCCTCGAACAAGGATGCACATGGTCGCAAGGGATGCCTTATTGCTGTAGTCAAGGGCACTAAGGCAAAGGATGTCATAAAGGCATTGATGAAGATACCAGAAGCGTTGAGAATGAGCGTGGAAGAGGTTACTCTCGACTTCTCTGAGAGTATGCACAACATAGTAGAGAAATGCTTTCCGAAGGCTATGCGTACGCTCGACCGGTTCCATCATCAGCAGTTTTGTCTTGAAGCCTTGCAAGAGGTACGCAGAGAGTATAGGCGTGAGCAGATGACACTTGATGCCCATGCTAGGGAAGAGCACCGTCTGATGATGCGCCAGCTGCAGGAGAACGATGGTCCATTTGTGGATGAGGAGGGCAATGCCATAAGGCGCAATGCAAGGTACTATCCCGAAAGACTTGAGAACGGAGAGACTCGTGCAGAACTCCTTGCACGCAGTAAGGGGCTACTTATGATGTCACCCGAGAAATGGACAGACACACAGAAGGAACGTGCAGAAATACTGTTCCGTGAGTTTCCGGACATAAAGACGGCTTTCTCGCTTACCCACTCTCTTCGAATGATTTTCTCGCAGAGGTGTACTAAGGAGCAAGGTGCTGTCAGCCTGCATTCATGGTACTCGAAGGTCGGTGAGTTCGGCAACAAAGCGTTCAATGATATTGCTGCCGCCATGTACGACCGTGAGGATGAGATCCTTAACTATTTTGTCAATCGCTCTACCAATGCATCAGCTGAATCCCTCAATGCAAAGATCAAGCATTTCAGAGCACAACTCAGAGGTATTATTGACCGTAAGTTCTTTCTCTTCAGACTAATGAAGATCTATGCCTAATCCACACACTTTTACTGGTGACCCCTTTTTTCCACAATTATTTCATGTTGATATGATTATTCGTGGATTATCGTGAATAATCGGAATCAGCATGGCATCATTGAGTTCCTTTGCAGCCGAATCACTAAAACTGTGATAAATTATGGAAAAAGAAATTCTGACATTCAACGACCTCCCGCAGGTCGTCGCCCAGCTTCGGGATGAGGTGATGGGCATGAGAGCCATGCTGACCAGACAGCAGGTAGAGAGTAGTAAACCCGTAAAGGAGAACCGCCATAAGCCAATGACTGTGGAAGAGGCCATCGAGTACACGCACATCCCCAGGGGAACGATGTACATGAAACTGGAGGACGGCACCATCCCAGCCACCAAGCCTGGCAGAAGATGGATCTTGTATCAGGATGAGCTTGACAAGTGGCTGGAGACCACGCGCAGGAATACCGCTCGAAGACCGCAAGATAAGCGTCTCTCGCATCCGTTTCAACGTAGAATACCCAGCCAACTTCATGCTTGTAGCTTCGATGAATCCCTGCCCATGCGGCTATTACACCCATCCCACCAAAGCCTGCGTCTGCAGTCCGGGTCAGGTGCAGAAATACCTTAACCGCATCTCCGGTCCGCTACTCGACCGTATCGACCTGCAGATAGAAGTTATCCCTGTACCTTTCGAGAAGATGGCCGACTTGCAGCCTGGCGAGCCAAGTGCCGTGATTCGTGAGCGAGTGATCCGTGCCCGTCAGATTCAGGAGCAGCGCTATGCAGGTATGCCTGGTGTACACTGCAATGCCCAGATGAACAGCAAGCTGCTCCGCCAGTTTGCCCAGCCCGACGAACGGGGTCTCCAGTTGCTAAAGAACGCCATGCACCGCCTCAACCTCTCCGCCCGAGCCTACGATCGTATCCTCAAGGTGGCTCGCACCATAGCCGACCTGGAGGGCAGCGAGCAGATTCAGTCGCACCACCTGGCAGAAGCCATCGGCTACCGCAACCTCGACCGCGAGGACTGGGCAGGGTAAAGTGGAATACCATAAATATGTTAGTGATCGTACGTTACTATATTGACAAAAAAACACCCCAAGAGATACTGAACATTGTACCTCAAGGGGTGAATTTGATCTGGAACATGATGTCGCATCACATCCCAAGCCATTAAACGAAATCTAATACACATTTCATTTACCTTCTGTTCACAGAACAGCTATTAATCCAATTGTAGTTGACCGCTTTGTTCAACAGGCGATAAGCCAGGTGCTGATGGAAGAATATGAACCACTGTTCAGCCCCAACAGTTTCGGCTTCCGCCCCAACTGTAGCGCACAAGATGCCATACAACGAGTGCAGCAATATGCAGAAGAAGGTTACCGCTATTTCGTGGACTTGGATTTGGAACGTTTCTTTGATACGGTCAACCATAGCAAACTCATACAAGTATTATCGGAAAGGATAAAGGACGGCCGAGTAGTTTCGCTTGTCCATAAATACTTGAATGCCGGAGTGATGGTAAGACATAAGTACGAGGAAACCACCGAAGGAGTCCCGCAAGGTGGACAACTGAGCCCAATATTGAGCAACGTCATACTGAATGAGCTTGATAAGGAACTCGAGCGTAGGGGACATCCTTTTGTCCGCTACGCAGATGATCACTGTGCACAAGAAGAGTAAGGAGCAGTTCCTTCGCGAACTGAAATCCATTACCAAGCGCAGTAACGGCAAAGGTTTATCGTGGTTGAAGAACCGCTTGACGGAATACATCCGTGGTTGGATAGGATATTACTATCTGGCAGATATGAAAACATTTCTCCAAAGAACGGAGGAATGGTATCATAGACGCATACGGTGTTATATCTGGAAATGTTGGAAACGAGTCCATACTCGTTTCACGAACCTCATGAAATGTGGTATTGGCAGATGGAGGGCATGGCAATGGGCAAATACCCGCAAGGGGTATTGGCGCATAGCGACGAGCCCTATTCTAAAGTGTGCCATAACGAACGATGGACTTGTTAGGCAAGGTTATCCCTCACTTCTTGGCATCTATACCAAATTGCATAGCAATTAGAGAACCGCCGTATGCCGAACGGCACGTACGGTGGTGTGAGAGGTCGGAAAACGAAAGTAGGAAGAAAACTGCTTCGTTTTCCTCCTACTCGATTTGCATGACGGGCATGTCATACATTAGAACTTTATGGAAAGTTCTGCATTTGCCAAGCTGTAATTATGCTTGTCGAGCGTACGGTCGTTGACGAGCGCATACTCTACAGACAGCTTCAAATTCTTCGTGAACAAGTAGTCGGCACCCACTTCATAGAATGTTTTTGCTGCGTTCCATTCCCCATTGCTCCTATACAGATCATACCTTGCCTTTACGTTAATCTTGTTTGCAACGATCGGTGCTATGCCCAATGCATAGAATCCGTCAGCCTTATTGCCGTTTTTCGACAGATTGCAGTCTGTAGCACTTGCTTCATCGGAGTCTGTTAACGTTTTTGCGAAAGCATTGCCGGTGGAGTGGATATACTCTGTTCGGAAAGTCCAGCCATTCGAAACATAGTCGGCGCTGATGGTGTAACGTGTGCAGCAGCCGTAGCCTGAAATTATAGCCCGCATCGCTCCCTCAAAACAGACACTCTGCACTCAGAGATAAATCAAAAATCTGACAAAGCGAATTAATAGAACCCACCTAAAGCCTTTTGACGGTGGGAATTAATAGAACCCACCATTAGAAGCTGATGCGGTAGTACACGTTTGGCAGTGAGATGCCTGAGTCGTATGTCTCCACAGTGTTCTTCTTGTAGTTGTAAGTGTTCTCGTAAGGCACTTTTTTCTGCAAGAGGTTGAGACCTTCGAAGGCTATGGTGTGGTTGCACTTCTTGCCTGTTATCTTGTAGCTGATGGTGAAGTCTACGATGCATGCAGGGTCGTACTGCTCAGAGAAAGCCTTTGTCTCGTCGTACACGACATCTGGTCTGCCAGCCTCGTAGTTCTGTTGGCTTGCCGTCACATCGGCAGGAGTGTATCTCTGACCGCCTTGCAGGGTGACTTTGCCGTTGACACTCAGCACGTTCTGCTTTCTCTTGCCGAGCATCCATTCCTTACCGCCGAGCACCTTAACCATGAAGGTACGGTTGTAGCGTGAGTCGCGCCATATATTGTCGCCACCCTTGTACTCTGACTTGTAGAGCGAACCGTCCACCATCCAGTAGTAACCCTTGTGCATGTATTGCTCCAGTGCGACGTCTATGCCATAGTTGCGTCCCTTGCCTTTGCTCACGAGCTCGCGCTCCTCGTAATAATAGCGGCGGTTGATGGTGCAGTAGCTGCCGTCTTCAGTCACGGGAAGGTCGAAGAGGCTCTGGTAGTATGCCTCCACGCGTAGGTTGAGCTGGTCGTTGAATCGGTGGATGTACGAGCCGATGATGTGGTGAGCCTTGCTCAGTTTGAGGTCCTTGTTTACAAAGCCCTCATTTTGGTCATAGACAAAGTATGTGTCCATCTTCTCTGTCTTGCTGTGCATGCCGTAACCCACAGAGAACTGGTTCTTCTCGTCCGGATTCCACTGGAAGGCTGCACGTGGCTCAACTGACACGTCGTCGTTGAGGCGGAAATACTGGGTATTCAGACCAAAGGTGAAGGTAAGCCAGCGGCTCATGTTCCACGAGTTGGCTATATAGGCGTTGAACAGGCCAGTGTGGCTGTCGGCTGTATAGATTGATTGTGCAGGCATGGCGGCTCCTACCTTTGGGGCCATCTTGAGGTCGATGTCGAAGAAGTACTCTGTGTATGTGGCACCAATCTTGGACTGGAACTTAGGGCTGAAACGCTTCTGCACATTCGTTGTGGCTGTAAACTGCGAGTTGTTCTGGCGCATCCTTATGTAGGGCAGGCAGTTGCCGAGCTTGTTGGCCTGGTTGGGCTGTCCGTCATAGTAGCTCTGGTCTCCATCGTTCTTGAAGTAGGAGGCTGCTATGGTGCTGTTGATGTTCCAGTTCTTGCCGAGGTACGCCTTGTGGTTGACGCCGCCAGCGAGCATTGTCTGATTGCTGACCGTGTACTCCTGGTCATACATGCTCTCCCACTTTGAGGGGTCTTCGAGCTCGAGCCAGTACTTGTCCTTCAGTCCTACTCCGAAGACGGAGAATGTGCCAGCCTTCTTTGTCGGGAAGTTGAGCTTGAAGTTGAAGTCCTGGAAGTCGGCCTGGTCGCCGTCGAGGGAGAGGAGTCCTATCTCACGGGCGATGGTGGTGACGGAGTAGCGGTAGTTGACGAGGTAGGATGCTCCTGTCTTCTTGCTTATGGGGCCTTCCGATGTGCCTTCGAGGCCCAGCGTGCCTATCTGGAGCGCATGGTGGTAGCTGTCGTTGTCGCCTGCGCGCATTCTCATGTCAAACACGCCTGAGAGGGCATTGCTGTACTCGGCTGTGAAGGCTCCGAGGTGGAAGTCGGAGTTGTCGAGAACATTGGAGTTGAGTGCGCTGACGATTCCTGTGCCCATGTTGAAGGCGTCGGTGAAGTGGTTCGGGCTGAAGATCTCCACGCCCTCAAGTCGCCACTGCATGGCCTGCGGCGCATTGCCGTGCACCGACACGCCGTTGTCGTTGCTGTTGCCAGCCACACCGGCAAAGGCTGTGACGAGGCGCGCCGGGTCGCTGTATCCTCCTGCATATCGGCTTGCCTCTTCCATGCTGAGCATCCTCGCCCCGACAAGAGCCATCTTGTTCACAGCGCCTTCCTTGCTGATGCGAGGCTTCACCACTACTTCTCCCAGCTCGTTCGAGCTCTCGCTTATGGGGACATTGATGACCACCTCCTTGCCCTCCGTAACGAGAATCTCGGGGATGACGGCTGGCTGGTAACCTATGTACGAAGCTTCAATGGTGTAACGGCCTGTTGTGAGACCTGTTATCGAATATTTGCCGTTCATATCTGTCACGGCAGCTTTCGATGTCTCCTTCACCTTGATCGTTGCGCCGATGATGGGCTCCCCGTTGTCAGCGTCTGTCACAACGCCTTTGATGGTTTGTGCGTTCGCAGTTGCGACGGAGAGTGCAACAAAGGCCGCAAGCATTGATTTTTTAAGGTGGGTTATATTGATTACCACCTTAATTCGTTGTGTCTGTGAATGTCTCATATCGTTTATTTCTTTTGTATGTGAAATTATAAAATATTGTATTTACCCTTAATTCCGCAATACTTTGATTTAACTTTATTTATAAGTTCCTGAGCAACAAAAAGTTACTCAGGATTTTGCCATGTCAGATTTTTCACTTATCTTAGTGTTGCAATTCAAAACAAGCGTAAATCGTAACAAGACATGGCAAAGATACAAATAAAATCTGAGAAACTCACTCCTTTTGGAGGAATTTTTTCTATTATGGAGCAATTTGATGCTCTTTTAGCTCAAACCATAGATTCCACCTTGGGATTGAGATGCACTATGTTTGGTTATCAATATAGCGAAATTCTACGCTCTCTGATGTGCGTATATCTTTGTGGCGGCTCATGTATTGAGGATGTTACAACTCACCTGATGAACCATTTGTCTCTTCATCCAACTGAAATCAACGGTATTGAGTTTGAGTTGAATTCTATCCTTGTTGAGAAATGGAAAGGAAAACCGTATCGTCTTGTCATACAGAGACAAAGGCGAATAGAGGGAGACCTTGACATTTGGGAAGGCGAATATACCTACAGATGTATACTGACTAACGATTACAAGTCGAGTGCAAGAGACATTGTGGAATTCTACAATCTTCGTGGTGGCAAGGAACGCATCTTCGATGACATGAACAATGGCTTTGGCTGGAATCGGTTGCCAAAATCGTTCATGGCACAGAATACTGTATTCCTGCTTATGACAGCTCTCATCAGAAACTTCTACAAAGCTATTATGCAGAGATTGAAAACCCATGAATTTGGATTGCGTGCCACCAGCAGAATCAAGACCTTTGTGTTCAAGTTCATCTCTGTTCCTGCAAAATGGATTAAGACGTCACGTAGGCATGTATTGAACATTTATTCAGACAACTATGCTTATGCCAACCTGTTCAAGACAGACTTTGGTTAAAGGCCATGCTTTTCTGGTTAAACCGGCGTATTACCTCAAGTCGCTTTATGGGGTAAGGGAATTTTGTGTTTACGACGTTTCTGTTATGCCCAAGGAATATGTACAATAAAAGAATTTTTGTCGTTTTACAAGTAAATTCCCACGAAACCCTATAGGTTGCGGATTTGAGGTTTTATAATTTTGTCGTAACGAATCAGAAAATCCGAGATGCGATGGGCTTGGGTGAGTCGCTTGATTTCCTTTTCCGGTACATTACCTGTCGTTTCTACGTTCATATTATCTGAACCTACAGCAGCAGGATATTTGCGAGGATCAAAGATGCTCTGCCCCATACCTTTCCATTTGTAGTGATCCAGATGCATCAGGTTGAGGATGGTAGGATATTGGTCAACCTGTCCCATCACCTTATTATATATTCCACCTACAGGAGCGTTTACAACTATGAAAGGAGTAAACTGCTTGTCGCTTACGATGCCTTTGGCGGCTGGCGATTCGCAGATAGGTTTGCGGTCGGCAGCAAGACCTTCGTGGTCGCCAATTATCACAATCATCATATCCTTGTAGTCCGGGCGACTCTTCAGATAGTCGAGGAGGATGCCCAAACCGTGGTCGGTATAGTTGGCCATGATCATGAAGTCGCGCATCTTTTCCGGATAATCGCCTTTAAAATGAATGCGCTTCAGGTTGTCGGGCAGGATGAATGGGTTGTGACCGGAGTAAGTTACAATCTGCAGATAATTACTTTTTCCCTTCTTCATGATTCCGCCTTTCTTGAGCTTTGCCACAATCTGCTTCATGAAGGATACATCGCCCAGTTTCTTGCGGCTGCCCACTTTCTCATCGTTCACCCACTGGTCGTTGAAGAACATCTGGCTGATGCCGAAGCTTTCTGCCACCACAGACTGGTTCCAGGTGATAGGCTTGTCCACCGTCATCAGATAAGAACTCAGGTCGGGATGCTCTTCCTTCATCGCCTTAACCAATGAAGGATAGTGGGTAAAAGGAAATTGCATAGCGTAGCATCCGCTCATCAGCGGCAACAGACCTGTGCTTACCAGAAGCTGTCCGTCTATGCTGCGTCCGCCTTTCACCTGAGTGAGAACGTGTGGAGCATAGAGAGTATGACTGTCGGCGATGTAACGGTTCAGGTTTGGAGTGATTTCCTTACCTTCTACCTTTCGGTTGATTTCCCAACTTTCTAGCGATTCGCAGAAGATGACTACTAGGGTTTTCTTCCTGGCGATACTGTCAGCGAGTGGCTGATAGGCTGGTTGATGTTTCATCCAGTTATCAATTTCTGCTTTTATCTTAGGGGTAAATACCGTTTTTTGTTGGTTCGCTTCGTGTATCAAATTGCCAAAGATGGTGTACATTGGCACTTTGCAGGTGTACATGTTGGCATTATCCAAGTTATAGAATGCCTTTTCTGGTCCTCCTTTAGCAAAGATTAAAATAACAGAAAGCAGGAATGCTGCAAGTGTGGTTAAGGCATATTGCTTGATTCGCAGGGCGTAAGCTCCTCGCTCTCTTCCAGACGCTTCTGCTCCTCGGTTCTTTCTCTTATGAAGAGAATAGATGCAGATAAGTGTAGATAGCGGGAGTAAGGCATCTATCCATCTCATCGAGTCAATCACACTCGCCGTAAAATCGCTCAGATTGCTAGCCAGCAGATAACTTTCCAGAGGTATCATCGAGTTTTAGGTACGGCAATACATCAGGTTGCTGATGAGCAGTCCGTCTAGAAAAAAGAGCACGAGATATTCTAGCCATTTCTTACCGGTAAGCATAAATGGGAGGATGAACAGCAGAGCTGCCAATAGGGAATTGACATACACCTCTGGCAGGGAAAAAGAGGTGAAAGTAGTCTGCAGGCACCAGATGATATCGAATACGATAAATTTACTGGCTGCACATCCCAATAGAGAAGTTGTATCTCTGTTCCACAAAGTATGTGGAAATAATTTCTTCATAATCTGTTTCATGGGTACAAAGGTATTGATATTTTGTGAGATACTGGCTAATTTGTTTATTAATCTTTACTAAAAAATAGAAATCCCCCATCACGCTTTGGCTGCGTGATGGAGAATTAACTGTTTCTGATGGCGATAAAATATAAAGTTTCATAAATTATACCCTAGGGTATAATACCTTTGGGTATAATTTTGTAACTTTGCAGAGAATCAAGACTTTAAGCATATGAACAAGATACCATTTGAATATGGTTCTATCGCAGAAAATGAATATTTCATAGATAGAATCGAAGATAGAAAAGACCTCAAGACTTTTCTTGGAGGAGGCATCAACGTGATGCTGATTTCTCCAAGACGATGGGGCAAGTCTTCACTTGTCAAAGCAGCAATGGAAGAGCTGAAGCAAGAGCAGAAGGACATAAGAGTATGCTATCTGGATGCCTTCAAGATTTTCTCCGAGGAAGAGTTCTACAACAAGTTTGTAAGTGCAATACTCCAAGGAGTTTCTTCCACGATGGAAAAGAGATGGGCCGACATCGTAAAGTTCGTCCAATCCATATCTCCAAGCCTTACCATCAATAGCGACCCGGTGAATGCCGTAGAAATAAATCTAAACTTCAAACCTTTGAAGGAAAGTGCCGAGGAAATTCTCAATCTACCAGAAAAGATTGCCAAGGCAAAAGGCATCCATGTCATCGTGTGTATTGATGAGTTCCAACAATTGGCAAACCTGCCCGACTGGAAGCGCCTGGAAGGAACCATGCGTTCGGTGTGGCAAGGACAACACAGTACGACCTACTGTCTCTATGGCAGTAAACGCCACATGATGATGGATATATTCGGCAACTCGAAGAATCCATTCTATCGTTTTGGACAGATGATGACCTTGAAGAAGATAGCCAAGGAATACTGGAAACCTTTTATTCACGACAGTTTCTACAATCACGGCAAGTCTATCAGCGATGATATGATAGAGCGAATCTGCAATACCATGCAATGCCATTCCTGGTATATGCAGCAATTCTGCTTTCTCATCTGGACACGTACGGCAACAGTGGTGACAGAGGAAATCTATCAGTCACAGCTCACCAAGCTTCTGGATACCAATTCCGATATGTTCATTACCGATATTGATGGCATGCCTGCCTCACAAATAGCATTCCTGCGTGCCGTCTGCATGGGAGAGACTCATTTCAATGCCCAACAGGTAGTAGCAGAATATGGACTCGGTGCTCCACGGACCATCACCAAGAACAAAAAGACTCTTGTAGAAAGAGACTTCATAGAGAAATCGGGCGATGGTTTCAAGATGGTTGACCCCGTCTTCGAACTGTGGTTCAAACGAGAATACTGCAACATCTTACTTCAATAAAATATTGAAAAACTATATAAACAGTAATCCCCCACCACGCTTTGGCTGCGTGATGGGGGATTAACTGTTTTAGGAGATTCAAGATGCTTTATGCCGAGAGGGTAAGCTTCTGCCAGATCTCGGTGTCGCCACCTTTCAGCTTCTTGCAGAGACCACGCTTGGTCCAGCGGCTTATCATCTTACGGATGGTTTCACGACTGGCTCCGTCGCCACGCTCACGGCTGGCATCGAAGAGGGTGAACTGCTCAGGGAGCTGGGCAAAGAGCAGGGTGTTTCGAGACTTATAGACAGGGATAGCCTCGTTGTCCTGCTGCTGCTTGTCGAGACGCAAGCCAAACATCTCCATCTGCATGGCGAGCACGTAGTCGGCCACAGCCTTGGCAAAACGGATGCAGGCATCTGTCTCCTCTCCGGTCTGTTCCAGGATGTAGAAGATGACGCCACAACGGAAGCCGATGACGGCGGAACGGCGACGATATACATCCATCACACGGTCGGCATTCGCCAGGGCAAGCTGTCTCTTTGCTTCGAGCCACTGGCAGAACTCCTCGCACATACGGGGCAGCTCCATTACGCCGTGACTACGTTCAAGGAGAGTTACCGCCTTGAGGATGTTGGCCTGCTCCTCCTCGGTATAGCCGTGGTGCTGGTTGAGGGGTGCGAAGGAGGTATCGGGCATCTTGGCGAGCATCATGCGGGAAGATGAACCATCCTCGATGTTATCATCGGTAAAGAACTTCTGGAAGATGTTCTGGGTGCAGCAGCCGGAGAAGTTGAGCTGGGCGTGGGTTACGCCGCTGGTGGCTGTGATGTAGTCTTGACCCACCTCGCTCTGGTCGAACGCCTTACGGAAGTAGTCGCCGAACACCTTCCATACGCTCTTCATCGAACCGAGCTCCTCGCTGAACATATACATGGTGTGGCCGTCGGCACAGAGCTGACGACGCATCAATGCCGACTTCGAGATAGTATCGCCAATGTGACGGATGCAAGGCTTCGGATCTACTACACCCTTCTTGCCCTTGTGCTGCTGGTACCAGGCTTCGTCTTCACGTGGTTTCTCATCGTCCTTATCCATCTTCTTCGCCCAGATGTTCTCGATGCGGCGGCATACGCCCTTACCTGATGCCTGCTCGCCGATGATGATAGACATGAGTGCCATCGGAGTCTCGCTGCCATCGCAATACTTCGCCTTCAGACGGTCAGCATAGGTTGCGGCAATAGGGAGGGCTGAGAAGAGGGCAGGCACGCGTGCCTCTGCGGCTACGCCAGAGAGCGAGTCGCGGAGACCGAGTGGAAGCTGGTCTACAGGGAATTCGTAAAGAGGCTGTGTACTTGCCTTAGCGGCTAAAAGGTTCTCTATGTTTCTTAAATTTTCATTCTCCATAATTATTTAATGTTTAAAAGTTAGCTTGTCGGAATATCCGGTAAACGAGGGCAAAAATACGACTATCTTTTGTAACCGCCAAATTTGAGTGTGTGATAAGGTCCGAAATTCAGCAGCCATTTGGAGCAAATTGTGTTAAAAAATCTAAGTCATAGTTTTGTGGGTCGGAAAACATAGGTTCTTATGTGCTAAATCATAGTTTCTCGGGTGCCAGGTTATAGCTTCTCGGATAACAGGTTCTCGTCTCAATCCGTAATCCCCTTTTTCTTCTTCTTCCTTTCTCATAAAAAAATAACACGGACAAATTGAATTTGTCCGGACAAATTGTCCGGAGTGCCATAACGTATTGTTTTCCTGGTACTTATAAGCCTGCCGGACAACCATCCGGACAAATTCAATTTGTCCGTGTTTTAAAAATATTCCCGTTAAATTCTTTGGTGTCTTACCCGTAATCCATTGACTATTAGTTAATTCGTAATAAAAATGCTAGTTTTAAACAACTTTGTTTAAAACAACCTTGTTTAATTTGTTTTTTTTTGCTATCTTTGCAGAAGAAAAGCTGCACTCGGCAATTTGAAAGCCAGCTTTCATTGCGCTCGTTTGCATTTTCTTTGCAGAAGAAAAGCTCCTAGCCCAGGGCGTGTGGAGCTTACATGCAAATTACATTAGTATATAATTATATAATAAGGTAGTGATTATGAGAAAAAGTAAAGAAGCTCCGTTTGTATTCGGTGTTCGTGTGGAGGGAGATTCCTTCACCGACCGAAGAGAGGAAACAGAACGCCTGAAGGCGAACTTTACGTATGGAGTGAATACGATATTGATTTCACCTCGTCGTATGGGTAAGACTTCATTGGTGGATAAGGTGTGTTCGCTTGTAGAGAGCGAAGACATCAGGATAGCTCGTATAGATGCCTTTGGTTGTCGCTCAGAGAATGATTTTATCAATGCTTTTGCCACAGCTGTGGTTCGGGCTACTTCTTCAAAATGGGAAGAATGGATGGAGAATGCCAAGGTGTTCTTGAGCCGTTTCGTTCCGAAAATCAGTATTGGGCAAGATCCTTTGACTGATTTCTCTTTGGCTTTGGAGTATAATGCAGGTAACAATACAACAGAAGAGGTTTTGAGACTTCCGGAAATGATAGCTCGGTCAAAAGGTTGTCATATAGTAGTCTGTATCGATGAATTTCAGCAGATAGGTGGTTTTCCAGATTCCTTGACTTTCCAGAAGAAACTCCGTAGCGTATGGCAATTACAGAACCATGTATCTTACTGCCTTTATGGAAGCAAGAAACACATGATGGAACAGATGTTCCAGAATGCCAGTTACCCATTCTATCGCTTTGGTGATTTCTTCTATCTGAATAAAATTAGCGAGAAAGACTGGGTGGAGTATATCTGTCAGCGTTTTGAATCTACCGGCAAGCATATTTCTGAAGAGCTGGCTCGTGAAATCTGTCTGGTAACAGACAGATATTCTTCTTATGTACAGCAGTTGGCATGGTTTGTATGGTTGCGAGTACAGGATGATTCTGTAGCTACAGAAGAGGACTTGAAATATGGAATAGACCGGTTGCTGGATGCCTGCGAGCCCTTGTTTATCCAGCAAACCGAAGACCTTTCAGCCTATCAGATGAATTTCCTGCATGCCATCACTAATGGAGTACATACCGGTTTCACCCAGACGGCGATATTGGAAACCTATCGTCTGGGTACTGCTGCCAATGTAACCCGCCTCAAGAAGTCCTTGATGGTGAAAGATCTGATTACGATTCCTGCTCCTAAGCATCTGGAAATGAGTGACCCCATTTTGGCGTTGTGGCTCAAGAGAAGAGTTTGGAAATGATGCTCCCTGGAGTTCCAAAGCATCCTAGGCAAAAATATAAAAGTACTGTAAAGAAATGAAGATAAAGATAAACCCAAAATACGAAGAGATGAGAAGTTTTATCGAACGCATCCCGGATGTGTTCGAGAAGGAAGGACGTGTGATTTACACGGGTCGCAATCTCATTAAGGTGATGGAGGCTCCTGATGGAACAGTGATTAATGTAAAGCGCTATCATGTGCCAAAGGGACCTAACAGTCTGATTTATTCCCTAGGCATCAGAAAACCTAAGGGGGAGCGTGCTTTTGAATATCCGATGATATTGGAGAAGAAAGGCATCGGAACCCCTGCGCCTATTGCGCTCATCGAAGAGCGTAATGCCATCAGACTCCTGGGATATACCTATCTCATCACCCTGCAGTGTGATAACCTGCATACCCTTTACGAAGTGGGTGATGCAGCCCCTGGTACCTACGAAAAGCTGGCTAAGGCGTTGGCACGTTTTGCCGCAGATATGCACAACAAGAAAATTCTGCATAAGGATTTCACGCCGGGCAATGTGCTGTGGAAGCAGGATGATGAAGGCTTCCATTTCATCATCGTGGATATCAACCGCATGAAGTTTGGAGAAATCAGCATCAAGGAAGGACTCTATAATCTCCGAAAGTTCTGGGGACCTAAGGAATTTATCCGAATCCTGGTCTCTGAATATGCCAAGGTAAGAGATTACAGCGTGGATGAGGCTGTGGATTATGTGATGAAGGAACGCGCCAAGTTCTGGACCCGCTATGGCAAGAAGCATCCTATTAAGTTTAAGCTGGAATTATGAAATCTTCAAATCAATAATAGAAAGCAAAGATAAAAGCCTTATCTTCTTTACTTATGGGTAAGAAGGTAAGGCTTTCATCTTATTATATATATGGTAAAAATATAATCAGCAAGGATGGGGTTATTTCAACAAAGCGATGGAGCCTTCCGGATGCTTTTTCGTTTGTTGGGTGAGATTTATTGAATTATTCCTCTGTTCTCTGAAATTTTTATATTTCAGGTTTCTAGGGCCAACATCCTTCTTGTAATGTTTCATGAGATATATGTTCTCATTATTTATATTATAGCTAGATGTGGTAAAAACCTCCTGTTTGCCATAATATAAGGCAATGGCCTGGTTTACCCAATATCCCGGATCCGGCAATGCATCATAATGCGTATCGGAAGGAAGTTTTGTAATCAGAGGTTTCAATTCCACAACGGCATTGCTGTATGAGCTCAGAATCTCCTCTCTTTCTTTCATCTCCCTATCACTTGCCTGTATCTTGCCTTTTACCAGGAGGCTGAGGGTGCGATTAGAGGTAGATGGTTTAACAACGACAACCAGCGCATAAATGATGATGGCATAGATATATGAATATTGGAGTGTCTTGTTGTATTTATTTCTGGCAGCATCAATAAACTGATATATGGCAGAACTTAGAGGAGCCTGGACCTCCGCCTTTCGTGCCATGGCACCTGAGAGGTAGAACATATTGGTGAGTATGAACCAGAACAAGGCATAGGCATAGATATTCTTCACTCTGTTTGGCCCCTCGTATCCCATGGCATAGCAATGTGGAAAGAAGAAGGAACAGTATATGCCCAATGTAATGATGAGGCAGAGCCACGGATGTGAAAACTTGAACTGTGACTTGCGAGCCAATCTGTTTACGATAGGAATCAGAGTAACAAAGGTCAATGACATCAGGCTGATGAATCTGTCGACGATAAAGCCAATGCTTTTGCTAAGGGTAATTCCGATGGCAGCTATAATGTTAGGGTGCGATTCTTTCACGGCCAACTCGCGGAATGCGTTTCCTGGTGCCAGAATACTGAAAGAGAAGGCAGCCAGATAAACCAACAGAATGCAGGTGAGAAACTTTGGCAACTTCTTCTGCTCCAGGTAAGTGATGGCAATGGCGATGAAAAGTATGGCAGCAGTTCCAAAGCCTGATACAAAATTACCTCCGGCAATGAAAATAGTGAGGAGCACAGCCAGGATGCCAACAAAACACTTTCGGATTTTTCCGGATAAATGGTAGGCTATCAGCAAGGATGCCAGGCATAGCGACATGCTGAAGTATAGGGTGTAGTACATGGCCCCGTTATACCAATAGAAAGCATCGTATGCAGAATAAACAAACTGCAAGTTGATGAGAGAAAAAACAGAGGATACTAGCAGGAACTCTATTCGGGTGGTATGCAGCAACTTCCTCATAATCAAGTATAGCAACGCATAGGTTGACATGATGAGACTTGATGCAAGAAGGATAGGGACAATCCAGTAGGCGCCAAATGCTCCCGGCTGTAAAGCCATGAGGAAGCAGGCGGAATAGGTGCCCTGCCATGTATGATACATCGTCATAGCTACATTCCAGGCTGTCTGAACGCAAGCCGGAAATGAATGGGTCTCATTCCAAATCTTATATACTTCTGCACCGAAGACATAATCATCCGCAACTGGATGAAGATACTGGCTTATCCATAACATGGGAATGATGGATATGATTAGAACTGCAATAGCTACTCCTGTTACAATTTTCAATTGCTTCTTATTCATAACTGCTTTTATCCTTTTATATTATTTTCTTTTTACTTCTTGTTCTTTCTTTACTTCTTACTTTCTATATATTATAACATCCTTATTGCCATAATCTTGCATGCAAGATAAACAATAAATGTTAAAGCTTATATTGTGTATAGGTGCAAAGGTACTAAACATAATTAAGTATCACAAATATTTCTGGATTTTTTTTTGCTCTTTGGATAGTTTTTCGTACCTTTGCAGAAAAAGAGAATAATAGAGATGACACCAAAACTCATTCACCTTTGCTGGTTTAGTAATGACCCTTATCCTGTAGAGATAAAGGTTTGTTTGGATACATGGAAGCGCTTGATGCCCGACTATGTTGTTAAAGTGTGGGATTATGCTGCGGCTAAGTCTATAGGATGTGATTTTATTGAGGAGGCTCTGGATGCCCGAAAGTGGGCCTTTGCTGCCGATGTTGTGCGATTCTATGCCGTTTACAAAGAAGGTGGTATTTATATGGATAGCGATATCTATCTGCATCGTCGCTTTGATGAGATTCTTCCGGAGGATGGCTTTGCAACTTTTAATGAGAAGGATAAGGAAGAGTTTGGATTGCAGGCAGCCTTCTTTATGGGTACAGCAGGCAATGCGTTCTGCCAGAAGATGTTTGAATATTATCAGAACCGCCATTTCAAGAATCCGGATGGCTCTTTCAAT
The DNA here is from genome assembly GCF_025151535.1 of Segatella copri DSM 18205. Taxonomy (NCBI): domain Bacteria; kingdom Pseudomonadati; phylum Bacteroidota; class Bacteroidia; order Bacteroidales; family Prevotellaceae; genus Segatella; species Segatella copri. Next base: position 2,681,212 of record NZ_CP102288.1, on the reverse strand, counting down.
GATACGATTTCACCTTATACGATGTCGGCTGTGGCGAAGTCTTTCGGATGGCAGATGAAGGACGAAAAGCAGGTGATGCCTGGCTTGACGGTTTATCCTACGCATCTTGTTGCTCCCAACAATCATTATCCGGTGGATAGCGAGACGATAGGAGTGCATCGCGTTGCGGGTAGTTGGCGAAAGAGAAAACTGGGACGATTCATCGAGATTAAGATCAAGCATTTATGGCATGTAGTAAGATATGCCCTTTTCAAAAAGTGAGAAGGGCATATCTCACTATATGCCATATCTTATATGTCATGTCATATATCTTATATGCCTAACATCTTCTTATACAGGTTGATGTAGGTTTGGGTATATTTGCTGTAAGTATAGCCTAGCGAATATTCCCTGGCAGCTTTTGCCTCTTCCGAGTCTTTGCTCCATTGGGCGATACCAGCCTTTACGGTAGCCGCCATCTCTTCCGGAACATAGGAGTCGAAATAGGTGGCATGGTTCTTACATACCTCTGGCAGACTGGTGAATCTGGAAGAGAAGACCTTGGCGTTGAATCTCATGGCTTCCAGTACCGGGAGTCCGAATCCCTCTAAAAGGCTAGGGAAGAGAAAGGCTTCACAGTGGGCATACATCCAGTTCTTTTCGGCATTACTGATTTCGCCAGTAAATATCACATTCTCGGTACCGCATCCTTCTTTAATTTTTAGTAATTCGTAATAATGCCTTTTGTCTGGACTTCCGCAAATATAGAGCTTGTATTCTGGAAGATATTTCATCATAGGAATCAATGTCTTGAAGTTTTTCTTGGCTCTGGTCTGACCGATAGTAAAGAAGAACTTTTGGTCGTTTTTGATGAACTCTGGCTTAGTTTGCAGCTCCAGATCCGTGTCTTTGATGCCATTGTAAATCACATCCAAAGGCTTATTCCCAATATTGATATGATTTAGCAGGTCATCTTTTACATATTCTGAAATGACGGTGATATAGTCAGAACGTCTGATATGCCATTTCATCTTCCAGAGAGTTTTCAGGCGATGGATGCCTTTCTTTTCGTGCAGGAAGTTGAGGTCATGGATAGTCAGGATGTTCTTCATCCCCTTTTTGTGTTTGCGCTTGATGAACAATTGGTCTGTGGAATGCCACAAATCAATTTTCTTGTTGAGCTTTCTTAAATCATGTGCCAGATGTTCCACTGATACATAATCCACGTTGTTTCCGGCAAATCCCTTGTGCTTCTCCTTTACAAGAAAGATGAAGTGCATATCCTGTATGTCGGAAATGCTGATGAGCTGCTGGCTGTAGTTGTCTGCGATTTCACCAAAGCCGCACTTTTCCGCTAATCGTGTAAAGTCTATTAATATATTCTTCATTATATATTTTTTATATGTTATTTTGGCTGCAAAGTTACATATAATTATTTAGTTGTAGATTAAAAAGTTGGAAAATTTGTTTTTGTTGGGATATAATTGTTGATTTTGCCTTCGATTTCTAAGGTAGAATTAAGATAAAGCTATATTATACGTTTGGGTCACTTTCCCTTTTATGCTATAGTTGATGATGCCTTAAGTGTTGCTAGTGACATAGGCGTCTGTTATTTGGAACTAAAAGGATTTCAAAGAGTCCTATGAATAAAAAAAAACTATAAGAATAGAAGATTCTCATTTTTTATTTGTATCTTTGCCGCGTCATTCAGAGTTTTGTTTGTTTTTTAATAGCAACACTAAGATAGATGGAATTTCTGATATGACTAAGTCCTAAACGGCTTTTCGTTGCATAGGTAATAATATTAGTACTAAACTATAGTGTTGCTGTAATAAAGATTAAGATGAATATTCAGAAATTAAAGTATAAATTTCATAGTGGAAAGAACAGTAAACCTTGGTATTATATTAAGGGCTTTGTAAACCTACATATACCAGAGTTTTATCTACGTTGGCGTAAAAATCGCATTTTAGTAAAGGCCAAGTCTAGGGATGATTATGAATACATTCTGCAAAGAGTGAATTATTACAATAAATTGACTGCTGATAGCTTGAATTTGAACAAGGAGCAATGGGATAAAAAAGCTGTCTGTATAAAAGATCAGAAGATGACTCAGCAAAAAGTTTATTTCTTGGATACAATGGAATATGCTAGAGCTTTCGATAATAATAATAAATGGAATCTTTTAGAAGGTGACATAGTTTATGTAGAAGATATTCCAACGATTGTAAAAAGTCGCCCATTGTCTGAGAATAATTCTAATTCTGTTTTGTTGAAAATGGATAAGGTCCGCCATTTTATCTTTATAAAAGATAATATCTCCTTTGCAGATAAGGAAGATAAGGCCATTTTCAGAGGCAAGATAGCAGGAAAGGATATTCGTTTGAATTTTTTTGAGCAATACTTTGGCAATCCTCGTTTTGATATTCGTACAATAGATTTAATAAAGCCTGAATGGAAAGGCGAAAAAATCTCTATTTATGATCATTTAAGATATAAGTATGTTATGGCTTTGGAAGGTAATGATGTTGCAAGCAATTTGAAATGGATCATGTCCTCAAATTCTATTGCAATTATGCCGCAACCAACTTGTGAAACTTGGTTTATGGAGGGTACTCTCAAGCCTGATTATCATTACATAGAAGTAAAACCGGATTTGTCTGACTTGGAGGAAAAGATGGATTATTATTCCGCTCACCCTAAAGAAGCTCAGAAAATTATAGAACATGCTCATGAGTATGTTAAGCAATTCAAGGACAAAAAACGAGAAGAAATCATCTCGTTTTTAGTCCTTGATAAGTATTTTAATTTGCTTAAGTAATCATTCCGTAGATTACGGACAGATAATTATCAAGCGCTTGGCGAAGGAAGAATCCTTGGTTTAATCTTTCTGCCAGGCGTTTGGTATTTTCTTTCATTTTGCTAAGCTCGTCTGAAGATAGCTCATTTAATTTTTGTTCCAATTCGGAAAGAGTATTTATCGCAATGCATACTCCTGCTTTTTCGAGAATAGGAGTTACTGCAGCTTGTTTCCATATGATAATAGGCAAGCCTGCTCTGAGGTAAAATGATACTTTGTGTGGAGTGTTCCATTTAAGATATTCGCCAAATATGCCAGAGCATGTATCTAAGGAATCTCCATCCCATACCAGTCCAAAATCAGCTTTTACGGTACGAATGAATTCGTCGGGCTGTACAAAGCCCTTAAAAGTGATTAATGGATTATTTGCCCATCCTGTTAATTCCTCTTTTTTCCCATAGATTATGAGATTCCATGTTTTTAATTTCTTTGAGAGTTGAATAAGGAAAGGGTTTTTTCTAACATGAATGGCTCCGGCATAAACAATGCTAATATTGCCTGGGTTGCAAATAGGATGACTATTTTTATTGAAATATGGTGATCTATAGTCCCATAGTCCTAAACCTTCAATCGGTTTTTGGAAATTGTTACTGATAAGCCACTCTTTCATCTTGTTATTGGTTGCAAGTATGTAATCACTATGTGATAAGCGTTTGACTTCTTGCTGTGTTGTAAGGCGATGGGTTCTTATAGAACCAATATCGTGGATGAGCGAGATCGTTTTTGCACCTTTAAATCTTGCAACAGTACAGATAAATGTAAAATATTTCTTGATGGGATATTGCAAGAAAAGAATATCTCCTTTTTTTAGCAATATGCAAGCACGTATAATACCTGCAAGATTGCGGAAAAATGCAAATATTTTGCTATTTTTGATTGTGCGATGAAGACCAAGATTAATGGCTCCCATCTCTACAAGTGTTTCTTCTGTATCTGTTTTTGCTTTATTGCCTGCGCTTGTTTGATTATAGTAATCGCGGCTGATATAACATAATCTCTTTTGTTTCATATCCTTTAATTCTTAAAATGTTGTACAAAGATGAATTTGAACTATAATTCTAACTGAAATGGAATATCATGCTTTTTTCCATATTTAGTCCAAAACTTAGCTCGTACTTTCATTACATAGGCTACAGCCTCGTCGGTATCTATGTTGCGTAGCAAGGCGTATTCGCTAACCAGAATACGGGTGAATTCTTTAGGTCCCCAGAATCTTCTAAGATTATACAGCCCTTTCTTCTCGCTTACAGGTCCGAATTCCATTCTGTTGATATCTACCAACATGACATGGAAGCCTTCGTTATCTTGTTTCCAGAGAATATTGCCTGGCGTAAAGTCTTTATGGAGGATTTCATGCAGATGAATGTCTGCAGCGAAATGGGCTAAAGCTTTTGCCACGTATTGATATTCTTTTGGCTTAGCATCTGCCATCTCATAGAGGGTATGACCATAGTCACACTGGATGGTGATTAGATAGCTATATCCTAAGAGATTCAGAAAGTTACGATCTTCTATGAGGGCTAAAGGTTCAGGAGTATTTATACCTTTTCTTTTCAGAATCATAGGATATTCGAATGCTCGTTGACCTTTTGGCTTCCTGATATTCCAAGAATAGATGAATTTGTTGAGACCATGTGGTATATGAAAGCGCTTTACGTTAACCTGTGTTCCATCTGGTGCTGTTAGCACCTTGATGAGGTTGCGCTTATTATATATCTCACGACCTTCCTTCTCGAAAATATCAGGGATGCTCTCGATAAAGGCTCTCAGATATTCGTATTTAGGATTTATCTTAATCTTTCTCATTCTTATAGTTAAATATGAATGTTTATACTTCTTCCATTCGTTTCATTTCCCATCCAGCAAACTGGATGATGATTTTATGCAATGTCGTGCCTTGGCGCAAGACTTCTATTCTTGGTGCTGCGGCATAACGATTGATCTGTTCTACTGCTTCCTGCCATTGTGCCTCGGCTTTTGCCTCAAAATCCTTGGCTGGCAACATCTTCAGTTCGATGATATAGCTATGCTTGGTAGGATAGTGGGTCAGGTCGGGCAAGAGGAAGAAATCACAATAGCCGTGATTCAACTCAAGTTCGGGAGCCGTAATGTAATAGCTGCTCAGGTAGAGATATGCCATGAAGAAACCTTGCAGGTTGCGCTCGGCTTCGATGCCATCTCTTACTGATGCCACTTCGGCGTAAGCCTTCGACATAAAGCCCAAGACATCTTCCCATTTTCCATAGAACGCCATGCAGGTGAGCATATAACCAAACTCATTCAGGTTGATATGGTTGATTTCCTGATATTGCTCCTGCAGATAGCCATAATATTGACGGCGGACGTTGTTGTTCGGGATTCCCAGGAGCAACTGGTCGCCGAAAGTATCCTTGATGGTAAGCATGCCGTAATAGAACAGTAGGCTTGGGAAGTATTCCGGCTTCACAATTTCGCTGGTTGGGAAGGTTTCGTATAGATTTGATACGATGCTGCCTTCCTCCGTAATCCTGCGGATGATGCCCTTGCGGTTGCCGTCTAGCTTGTCGAGCTGGAGCAGTCGCTTCATCTTGTTGTAGTCGGTCTTCGTGTTTGGGTCTATCATCTGCTTAGGGGCTTTACCATCGTCCATGTAATTACGGAGATAATATAACACCATATCACAATTGAAAACCCTGACCTTACTGTTTAAGCATGCCTCTGAGAAGCAATAATTGTCATACCACGGCTTAATCTCTTCTATCATTGCCTCGATATCGCTATCTGCCGGAATCTGTCCCGCATCGCGATAACGGGTAAACATGGCTCGTACATCTTCTGTGCTGAAGCCCAGCATCTTGTCAAACTCAGGCTTGGTTGAGATATGCCAGCCGATGTTGAAGCCGCTGGTAACATCGTCTAGTGTTACAGGACTTACACCCATCATGAATATCTTGGCGAATGAACCCTTGAACTTCTTGAAGTAGTCGCGGTAGAAACCGCTGGCATGCGTCATCGCATAATACACTTTTTCACCCTGTTCATTGAGCACGGTGTTGGTGAAGTTGTCGTATTCATCGATGATGAGATAAAGCTGATAATTGTGTTCTTTTGCGTATTTTTGGATAGTAGCAAGCTTGTTGGATGCTACATCCTCTGCAAGAACGGTCTTTCTGGTTGCTTCATCATAGAATTGTGCATATCTGTTGATGAAAGCGTCAAAGCAGATATTGCAATACGAATTGAAGCGTTCCTCCAGATTGTCGATGTTTCCTCCTACTTGTGAGAAATCGAGTGTCAGTACCTGATACTTACCCTGTAGAGGGGTAGGCTGACTGCCAATCCAGAGACCTCCGAAGATTTCCTGGAACTGGTCTTTTATCTTGCAGTCATAGTAAGCTTCGAGCATACTGAGGAACAGGCTCTTGCCGAAGCGGCGAGGGCGAATGAATATCAGGTTGTCGGGTTGAGCCTCCAACAACGGAATATACATAGTCTTATCTACGTAATACTGATTTTCTCTGATAACTCTCAGGAAATCAGAGACTCCATAAGGTACTCTTTTTGCTTCTATCATCTTGTAACCCTTTCTATTATTAAGATAAACTCTATTTCTCTTGGAACAACTCTATTCTCTCGGTACAACTTTCCCCTTCACCACCTCATATCGCTTATCAAACTCCTCCCTGGTTCGCTTCCATCTGTTATGCGTCCATAAATAATAAGGTGGATTCTTGCGGATGGTTTCTTCTAGCATCTGAAAGAAGCGACGAGTAATCTCGTGCTCCGGCAGGGAGTTCGGATTGCGGGTGATGAGTTTGTAGGTTGCCGTGTAGTAGCCGCGCTTAGGGCGGGACATCTCTACATAGAACACGGCATCGTTCATCTTTCTCATGATTCTCTCGCCACCCGTAAACACTGGGGTTTCGGGATGGTTGAGGAAAGGAAGCCACAGGTGGATGTTCTCCCACTTGGGACCCTGGTCGCTGATGTAGCCGAAGATGCTCATGATGCCCTTGCGCTTGTAATCCACCAGATAGCGGAGGATTTCTTTCTTGGGCACCACCACGCCATTCTCCTCGTGAGAACGGATGCGCTTGAAGAGCTCGTCGAAGGCATGGTTACGCAGAGGGTGATAGATGAGGCCTATCTTGCGTGACTTGGGCAGTTCGATGCCCACGCACGAAAGCCACTCCCAGTTGCAGTAATGGCCCAGGATAGCTGCCACGTTCTGACCTTCCAGGAAACATTGCTCCACTTCCTCGCTGTTGATGACCTGAAATCGCTGGTGCAACTCCTTGTCACTGATGCTGAGCAGTTTGACAGCCTCGAAGAAGTAATCGCTGAACCAGCGATAGAACTTCTTCTCGATGTCGATAATCTCTTCTTCTGATTTCTCAGGAAAAGAGCTGGTGAGATTCTTACGCACAATACCCCTGCGGTACTTGATGACGCGATACATCATGAAGTACTCGAAATCGGCAATGCAATAGAGCAGCCTGAAAGGCAGCAGCGATATTGCATAAAAGAATGCATAAACAATCTTAACCATCTGTAAAACTATAAATTCTTAACAATTAACTCTTTACTCAATTACACCTGCTGCATATCATGCAACTTCTTGTAATATCCGTCTTTTCCAATCAGTTCATCGTGGGTACCGCGCTCCACAATCTTACCCTCGTGCAATACGCAGATTTCATCGGCATGCTTGATGGTACTCAATCGGTGAGCCACAGCCACGGTGGTACGGGTTTTCATCAGTTTCTCCAAGGCATCCTGAACCAGGCGCTCGCTCTCGGTATCGAGGGCTGATGTTGCCTCATCGAGGATGAGGATAGGAGGATTCTTGAGGATGGCACGGGCGATGCTGACACGCTGGCGCTGGCCACCGGAAAGTCTGCCGCCTCGGTCACCGATATTTGTATCGAAACCATGCTCCGACTTGGTAATGAACTCGTAAGCATTGGCTATCTTAGCTGCATTGGCTATTTCCTCATCCGTAGCATCGGTCTTGCCGAATCGGATGTTATCCTTGAAGCTTGCATTGAAGAGGATAGCCTCCTGGTTTACATTTCCTATCAGCATGCGAAGGTCATGTACGGCAAGGTCTTTCACATTAATGCCGTCAATCAGCACCTCGCCTTCCTGTACATCATAGTAACGAGGAATCAAATCTACCATCGTACTCTTACCGCTACCGCTCTGACCAACAAGTGCAACAGTCTTGCCTTTTGGTATCACGAGATTGATATCCTTTAATACATAAACCAGTTCGGCGCTCTTTCGGTCGGTATAGGCGAAGGAAACGTGGCGGAACTCTATCTGATGTTCGAAGCTGCTGATATGCTCAGGGTTCTCCTTATCCTTGATTTCCACCTCAGCCTGCAGAATCTTGTCGATACGCTCCATACTTGCCAATCCCTTTGGGATATTGTAACTCGCTTTGGAGAATTCCTTCAGCGGGTTGATGATGCTGTAGAGCATCACGAGATAGAAGATGATAGTAGGACCGTCGATTCTTCCGTAATCCAGAACCAGGATACCGCCAAACCACAATACCACTACGATGAGGATGGTTCCCAGGAACTCACTCATCGGGTGTGCCATCTGCTGGCGGATATTTACACGCATGATGTTGTCGCGGTAGCTGCTGTTAACCTGATTGAAACGCTTGTTCATCTTTTCTTCTGCACAGAAAGCCTTGATGATGCGCAGGCCGCCCAGCGTTTCTTCTACCATACTCATCGTGTCGCTCCAAAGTGCCTGTGCCTCGATACTGTGTGCCTTCAGTTTCTTGCCCACTACTCCCATGAACCAGCCGAAAGGTGGTACAAAGAGGATGGTGAAGAGGGTGAGCTGCCAGCTGATGCAGATCAGCGTAACGAAATAGAAGAGGATCAGGATAGGGTTCTTGAAGAGCATGTCGAGCGACGACATGATGCTGTTCTCCACTTCCTGCACATCACCGCTCATGCGGGCAATGATATCTCCCTTGCGCTCTTCGCTGAAGAAACCGAGCGAGAGACTGTTTATCTTCTGGTAAATCTGGTTGCGGATGTCTCTTACGATACCTGTACGGATAGGTATGATGGTGGCTGACGAGAGGAAATAGGCTCCCGTCTTGAGGAATGTCATGAAGGCTAGGAATATGCCGATGACCAAAAGGGCTGTTGATGCACTATGGACAACAATAAACTCCTGAATATAATAATACAGGTTATTGGTTGCAACCTCCTTGATGCTACCCCAATCTCCATTCCAGTGCATATACTCGTTGACACGGATACCACCATCTACTTGGAACAGGATTTGCAGGATTGGTATCAAAGCTGCAAACGAAAAGATGTTCAATACCGCAGACAGGATATTGAACAGGATTGACAGTCCCAGATACTTCTTGTATGGAGGGACGAATCGGCGTAAAATTTGCAAGAATTCCTTCATAGGTGCAAATATAGTGCTTTTTAAGAAAATCGCCAAACTTTTGGCGGTTTTTCTTGTTTATATTCTGTTTTTTCTTTCAGAAGAGTCTTTTTATTCAGAAAAAGCTGTTCTGAAGAGTTTGGGTTTACTCCTTTACTTCTTCTCCGAAGAGAGTAGCAGAGGTAGAACCGGTGATGCGAACCTTCACGAACTCTCCGATGTGGTGGTTGCCCTTATCGATGACAACCGCCTTGTTCTGTTCTGTTCGACCCATCATCTGCTCGCGGCTACGCTTGCTGAAGTTCTCGATGAGGATGGTGAATACCTTGCCCTCATCCTTCTTGTTCTGCTCGGCACTCACCTCGGTCTGCAACTTGATAAGTTCGTTGAGGCGGGCTATCTTGGTTTCCTCAGAAACGTTGTCTGGCAGATGCTTGGCGGCATAGGTGCCCGGGCGCTCTGAATACTTGAACATGAAGGCGCTGTCGAAGCCTACTTCCTTTACCAGCGAGAGAGTTTCCTGATGGTCTTCCTCGGTCTCGTCGTGATAACCTACGAAGATGTCGGTGGTGATGCCACAGCCCGGAATGATGCGCTTGATGTCGGCGATGCGCTGCAGATACTCCTCACGGGTATATTTGCGGTTCATCAGCTTCAAAATCTTGTTGCTTCCGCTCTGTGCAGGGAAGTGGATGTGTTTGCAGAGGTTTGGTTCTTCGGCAATGGCGTGGAGGATGTCCTCGGTCATATCCTCTGGGTTAGAGGTGGTGAAGCGTACTCGCATATCCGGTACAGCCTGGGCTACCATGTGGAGGAGTTCTGCGAAGGAAAGACTGCCTTCCTCGCGCTTGCCCGATGGCGAGAGACCATAACTGTTTACATTCTGTCCAAGCAGGGTAACTTCCTTGAAGCCACGCTGCTGCAAATCGCGAACCTCACGTAGGATGCTCTCAGCATCGCGGCTGCGTTCACGTCCACGGGTATAAGGCACGATGCAGTAGTGGCAGAAGTTGTTGCAACCACGCATGATGCTTACGAAACCGCTCACTCTGTTGCCACCGATGCGCTGAGGAACGATGTCGCGGTAAGTCTCAGTCTTAGAGAGTTCGATGTTGATGGCATTGGTACCCATCTCACACTGCGCAATCATATCCGGCAGGTTGAGATAGCTGTCTGGTCCGCAAACGAGATTGGCATAGTGGTTCTGGATGAGGTCATCCTTCACGCGCTCAGCCATGCAGCCCAAAACGCCGAGAATCACCTTTCTTCCCTTCTTCTGCTCAGCATGGAGGGTGTCGAGGCGATGATAAATCTTGTTCTCTGCATTCTCGCGGATACTGCAGGTGTTCAGGAAGATGGCATCAGCCTCTTCTTCTTTCTCACAGATTTCGTAGCCAGCCATCTGCATCACAGAGGCAACTACCTCACTGTCTGCCACGTTCATCTGGCAGCCATAAGTCTCAATAAATAGTTTCTTCATTGTTCTAGATGAATTCTATTCGTTTATAATGTTATTGTAATTAAAATATGTAACTATCTGAATCTCAGTCGCGAAGAAGGAGTATGATGCTCTATCATTCCCTTCGATACTGCCATCAATACAAAATAGATGACAACGGCAGAGATGAGGCCGGCGATGGCATCGATGAGATAATGCGCCTGAATATATACGGTAGCCAGACACAGGAAGATGTAGAATGGCAGCATCACGTATAGCAGTTTTCGGTTGCCGGTATGCCAGACCAGGAGCATGCAGATGGTGCTCACGCCCACATGCGAACTTGGGAAAGCGGCAGTAGGACGCTCGCCGGCGTTCTTGGCATCCTCTACAAGCTGGTAGAAGATTCCATTGGTGTAGCCCGGTGTCGGCAGGCAGTTAGTATGGGTGTTGAAGTAATCGCCCAAAGCCGGGAAGATGCCTTTGGTTATTTCTGATATCCCTACTGCATCAAAGTAGAAGGTCGGACCCACTACCGGTACATAGATGTAGATGAGATAGTAGATAAAGAAACTGGTGAGCATGACGAATGCAGCTCTTTCAGCCTCATAATATCTACAGAAGAAATAATAGAATGAAACCAATGCAATCATCGGATAATACATAAAGTAGCCCATCGACATCAGTTCGCTTACTACAGCCCAAGGCAGGGCTTTGGCAAAGAGCAGGGCGGGCTGACATCCGAAAAGATCCTGCTCCCAACCTGCAAAGATATGGTCGAGGTTGGGGAACATGCGGTTGATTTCGTAGGTGTCGGGATACCACCAGGCAAGCAAAGCCATCTGGGCAATGATGCGCACCATCTTGGTGATGCGGCAAGGTATCATGCGGTATACTGCCCAAAGAGCGATGGTCATGACGAGCACTCTCAGTCGTCCCCAGAGCATAGCTTCCGGGTTTACGAGTTTTGTGTAGGTAAAGAGCATGGTGATAATGGTGATTGCCATATATCCCAGCATGACCCATTCCAGTGTCATCAGTCCCTTCTTCGGGTTCTTGTCTATCTTGAAATAATCTTTTATCACGCTTCTTATTAGTTTATAATTTATAGTTTACAGTTTATAGGGCAATCTCGCTATACGGTGTAGCCGTTATCAACTATCAACTATTAACTTTTAACTATTAACTAGTTTACAGCCATCCGTTATCCTTGTACCACTTGATGGCGAGCTTCACACCTCTTTCCAGTGGATAATGAGGATGATAGCCCAGTTCATCCATGGCTGGCTCAATATCACATCGCCAGTTGCGCTGTTTCAGAATGTTGTACTTGTCATTGTTCAGGGCCGACATCTTGCCCGTCATCCTTCCGAGATACTCTCCGAAGAAGGTTACGATGCGCAATACCCAGACAGGTGCCTTGATGCGTAGTATCCAAGGATTGCCTAACTCCTTTTTTATCAGGTCGCTGAAAGCGGCCGACTGATATACTTCTCCATCGCTGAGGAAGTATTTCCTGCCGTTCATTCCATGATCCAGAGCCAGGAATACAGCCTGTACTACGTCCTGTACATATACAAAGGTGATGTCCTGGCGCTTGAATCCTACAGCAAAGTCAACATGCTGCTTGATGCTCTGCGCCATGAGAAAATAATCTTTCTCCCTAGGACCGTAAACTCCTGTAGGGCGGAGGATGATATAAGGGAAGTTATTGCCGATGCTGTCCAGATAGCGTTCTGCCTCCAGCTTACTCTTTCCGTATGCTGTATTAGGCTTAGGAGTATCATGTTCTGAGATTTCCTGATAAGGCTGCTCTTCGCGGATGGCTCCAAAGATGCTGAGCGAACTGACAAAGACAAATCGCCTGATAGGCATCTGGAGGCGCAGAAGGACGTTCACCAGATGCTTGGTTCCCTCTGTGTTTACCTTATAAAAGTCCTCTGCATGCAGGCACTTCGTTGCGCCGGCTGCATGCACTATATAGTCGAACTCGTGCGGGGCGAGTTCTTTCTCCAACTCTTCCTCTGAAGAAAGATTGAGATTGATAAAATGGATGCGCTCGTCTTGCAGATACTTTCTGGAACTGGTAGGGCGTACTGCCGCCCAGGTTTCCATGCCCTGTCTTAAGGCCTCTTCCACGATGTAGCTGCCGATAAAGCCCGACGCACCCGTTACTAGAATCTTCATTAATTATTAATAAAATTGCAATTTTGGGTGCAAAGATACTATTTTTTCATGAGTTATCCATATTGTTATGCAAAAATTATTTTAAATTCTTCTGTTTCTTCACAAAAAGTATTATCTTTGCACTTATGACGCAAGTATCAGGTTTTATATTGTCTCCTGTAGATGCAGTTTCGGATAGATTCACGGAAATCTCCGAGCTCTCTACCAGCGGTTTTAATGTCCTGCTCCGTGCCAAGCGCAACGGTCAGTGGTGGATATTGAAATCGTTGAAGCCTGATGTGTGTTATGATTCTATCTTCCTGCAGCTTCAGCAGAAGGAATACGACATCCTAGCCCGCCTTGACCATCCCGGTATTGTGAAGGTTGAAGGGTTGGAGGAAGTTGAGGGATACGGCAGATGTATCGTGATGGAATGGATAGATGGTGTGACGCTTGAAGAATGGCTCACCCAAGGGCATTCCGGTTTTGAACGCAGGCAGATAGCCCGCCAGCTTTTGCAGGTGATGGAGTATGTGCACAATCAGCAGATTGTGCATCGCGACCTGAAACCTGCCAATATCATGATAGCCCGTAACGGAGGTACGATCAAGTTGATTGATTTCGGGCTCTCTGATGCCGATAGCTATACCATTCTGAAGAGCCCTGCCGGTACCGAAGGGTATGTTTCGCCTGAGCAGCAGGAGGAGAGTGTGCCTGATGTGCGCAATGATATCTACAGCCTGGGAGTCATCTTGAAGGAGATGCGGCTGGGATGGTCTTGCCGTTGGGCTGTCAAGAGATGTTTTCTTCCTTTAGAGTATCGGTATCCTAATGTGTTAGCTTTAAGGATGCATATTCAGTCGCTTCATCGTCGCCTAATAGCTTTAAACTGTCTTCTCGCTTTTTTAGTTTTGGGCACATCAGGTATTGTTTTATATAATAAGGTGGTAAAGCCAGAGATACTATACGATGTGGTTGCTCAGTTTACTGTTGGCAACCTGGAATATAAGTCGTGGGGTGGCGGTTTGGTTACAGTAAGTGCTGCCAATGACCGGGATTCTGTCATCGAGATACCAGCTACCGTGAAATATCAGGGTGTGAGTTATCGTGTAGATGAGTTGGAGGATAGTGCTTTTGCTGTGCATCCTTTCCTGAAGCGGGTCGTGATGCCAGATAATCCCAAGTTGCACGTGATGAAACATGTCTTTGACGGCAGTCCTAATCTGGAGAGTATATATTTCCGTAGCAAGACGCCACCTAGGTTGGGAAATGCAATTTGGAAGGTGACGATGGATGATATCTTTGAGGCTCTTAGTTTTAGGAAGATTGTTCTCTATGTTCCTAAGGGTAGCAAAGATGCTTATTGCCGTTCTCCGTGGGGGCGCTTTACTTATATTGTGGAGTTTGAGAAATGACAACGATAAAATTAAAAATGGCACTCCCTGTTTTTGAGGGGATGCCATTTCTTTGTTAAAAGGATATGGTTTGAGATTCATATAGAATCTCAGACCGCAGGGATGTTATATCTGTCCTGCTCTAATATCCTGGGTTCATAGAAAATGATTCAAATGACTATAAATACGCTTTCAGATTTTATTTTATCTCCCAAATCAATCTTTACTTTCTGGCTTCAAAAATACATAAAAAGAACGAAAGTGGATTGGTTCAAAACGGTTCAATTTCAGTTTATTGCAATAAAAGGTACATTTTTTGTGGGAAAAACGGCAAATATTGCTTATCTTTGCAATCTGTAAAAAGCAAATAGATGAATATATAATGATGGAAGATTATAAAAAAGAAGATTTTGATAGACTCAAGAATGAGGTCGAAACGCTGGTGGGACGAAAGATTGTTTCACCAAGGGATTTTGATTTCCTTTCCCGACAGATAGAGGGTTATACCCAGGAAACGGTTTCGGTGAGCACGCTGAAGCGTCTGTGGGGATATGTGGCATGTTCCTGCAAGCCGAGCAGGTTCAATCTGGAATTGCTCTCCCGCATGGTGGGATATCCCAGCTGGAAAGCGTTCGTAGAGAGTAAGGATGCTGTTGCTTCCAGCCGATTCTTTATCAAGAGCAAGCTGATTGCTGATGCTCTTGTCGTAAATGATCTGGTTAGACTGACCTGGGAGCCCGGCCGTATTCTTACCATCAAGTATCTGGGAAATGACAATTTCAAGGTGATGGAATCGCTGAACAGCAAACTGGCTGCCGGGGATACGTTTACCTGCCACCAGTTTGTGGCTGATGAGCCTCTTTATCTTTCCAACCTGACCCATCCCGGCATTCCTCTCTGCAACTATGTGGCAGGACAGAATGGAGGCATCAAGTGGAATGTTCTTGAAGGATAAACTGTACGGTTCTTTCACCATATAATCAAGGGTCTATACGCCACTTTTTCATCGTGGCATATAGCCCCTTGTCGTTTCTTCTGCTAACCTTCCAACACCCATTTCCATGCCGGTCTTATTTCTATCTTGAGTCCATCACGCACAATCTCTCCTTCATCCTCGTAGGTGATTATCATGGCTCGCTTCAGAGGATACAAACCATGCAAGGCTACTAATGCTTTCACTTCCCGCTCTATGGTTTCTCCGTCGCTCATCTGATAGCTCGCTTGCACAGCCAGTCCCTCATCAGGCACATGGAAATCCACCTCTATGTTTTTATTGTAATAGTATAAGCCCTTGCCGTATTTCTTATACAATGTAATTGCGCAAAGATTCTCCAGTAAAGAGGTATTCGGATTGCTGATGAAGAGATGCAGCAGCCCATTATCTACAAAATAATGTTTTTTAATTGTTTCTTTCTCCACGAACTTGGAGACATAATTATCGATAGAAATCAATAAGCATGATTCCTGTAGATAGCGAACATACTCCATTACTGTTGATGGGCTACATGAAGTACCGGTTGCTTTTATCAGATTGCTCAAACGGTTCAAGGAGCAGGGCTGTTTCACGCTTTCTGCCAATCTTCTTACACATAGGCGTAAGGCATCCTCGTTTTTTATCTTGTGACGAACCACCAGGTCATTAAAGAAAATACGATTATACAAGCTGTTTAACCATACTCTCTTTTCTTGAAAATGTACAAGCTCAGGGAACCCACCCCAGTCGAAGTAGGTTCGGAAGTGGCGCTGCAGTTCATTTGCTTTTCGTCCATATTGCCAATTCTTTGAAAGCAACACTCCTACAGCTTTCAGATATTCTGAAAAGCTATATGGAAATACGCTGATATCCAGATATCTTCCTCCCAAAACAGTCTCTATGTCACGGCTTAGCATTTTGGCATTGCTGCCAGTTATATAGATGCGATATTTTTGGTTGGCAAGACGGCGTGCAAAGTTTGCCCACCCTTCCACATTCTGTATCTCATCAAAGAAGAAGATGGGCTGACTCTCATACATGCTATGATAGGCTTGCAATATAAGGTCGAAGTCTGTTACCGACATTCCTTGCAAGCGTTCATCGTCAAAGTTGATATATACTATATTTTCTATCTCAATTCCATGTGCCAGCAATTGCTGAATTCTCTGGTATAGCAAATAGGATTTTCCTGCTTGCCTGACTCCAACAAACACATAATTGCCATACTCCTCTAGGTCTAGAGGACGCTGTACCA
This sequence comes from Segatella copri DSM 18205, assembly GCF_025151535.1. NCBI lineage: Bacteria > Pseudomonadati > Bacteroidota > Bacteroidia > Bacteroidales > Prevotellaceae > Segatella > Segatella copri. The sequence continues at coordinate 2,664,745 of NZ_CP102288.1, read as the reverse complement.
AAGGAATACGACCTATATATTCCTGGTTCTCAGCTATTATCGCTCGAAACAATTCCTTTTCCATATACTTACTTTTTGCGGCAAAAGTACAAAATTTATTCGATACCACAAAATAAAAACGGTATTTTTTATTCGGTAGCAACGAATAAAATGTTTTGTTTCTTTTCGCTGATACCGAATAAAATCTATTAATAAAGCTTTTTCATGGCGTGTAGTGTCATTCTTCGTCATCCTTGATTCTCAAAAAGGGTCTATACGCCACTTTTTCATCGTGGCATATAGACCCTTGCCAACCAAGTTAATTGCAGATTTACTATATTATTCGGGCTTTGTATCAAAGAAACCGATAAACTCATCAAAATCTTCAAACCGCAACGACGGTTTGAAGCTTTTGATGATATATATATATATATAAAGAGGTATTATGCCTCATGCTGTCTTACACCCATGCGGGCCTCCACTACGTTCACCACGTAGTCGCCGAGTTTCTCGCATTCCTGGATGATGTCCATATACATGGTACCGATGGCGTAGGTATAGAGATGGTTGTTTACATCGTTGATGTTCTGGCTCTTCAACTGATTGCGATAGTTGTTGATCTCGTTCTCGATGTTGAAAGAGAGGTTGGCATCGTTGTCTCCCTTATGACCTACGAGGGTGATGTTCATCTGGGTAAGGGCATTGTCGGTAAGTTCCATCATCTGATGCATGTGCTCATACTGTGAAGTGATGAAGTCTTCCTTGCCCTTGAAACGGCGGTTCAGCGTGCGTGCGATGTTGAAGCAGCTGTCACCGATACTCTCGATTTCAGAAATCTCACGGAGCATGGCACGAATCTTTGCCTTGGTCTCGTCAGAAAGATGAGAATCGCTCACCTGGTCGAGATACTTGGCAATCTCTATCTCCATGCTGTCAGAGATGCCCTCGTATTTCTCGATGCGGCTATAGAGTTTTACAAACTTTTCTTCATTGGTCTCGCCAAGAAGCGTCTTCACCATGCCGAACATGCGCTGGATGCGCTCGGCAAAACAATGGATTTCCTTCTGTGCCTCCAAGACAGAGATTTCCGGTGTCTTCATGATACCGCTCTGGATAAAGCGCAGGCGGAAATCGTCTTCATCGGTATTCTTCTTAGGACGGATAATCTTGCATACCAGCTTCTCTATCTGTGGAATGAACCAAACCAGGATAAAGGTGTTGGATAGGTTAAAGGTGGTATGGAAGGCGGCAAGCACAAAGGATAGCTTGGCGGCATTGGCTACGAAATGAGGATCGGTCTTCTCCATCATGTCGTCATAACCTACCCAGCCGCAAACCAGATGGATGAACGGGCGGAATACGCAGAGTATCCAAAGCACACCAAAGATGTTGAATACCATGTGCGCCATCGCCGCTCTCCGGGCCTGGGTGTTGGCGGTGAGCGCTGCCACGTTGGAGGTTACGGTTGTACCGATATTCTCACCCATCACAAGCGCAATACCCTGATAGATAGGCAATACGCCGGTAGAGCAGAGTATCATCGTAATCGCCATGACGGCTGCCGAACTCTGCACGCACATAGTGAGTATACTACCGATAATCAGGAAGGTGATGGTAGTCTGGAAACTGTGAGGATCGAAACTTGCAAAGAATTCAAGAACCGGCTGATTATGAGCCAGATCCATGTCGATACCGGTTTGGCGTAAAGTACCCAAACCGAGAAACATAAAGGATATACCGAAGATGAAGTCGCCGATAATCTTTCGTTTCTTGCTGTAAATCAGGATGATGGCGATGAAGAATGCCGGCCATACAAAATCTGTGATGTTAAACGAGAAACCGGCACTCATGATCCATGCGGTGAGCGTGGTTCCGATGTTGGCGCCCATGATAACGGAGATAGCCTGGGCTAGAGTAAGGAGACCAGCATTAACGAATGATACGGTCATCACCGTTGTGGCTGTAGAAGACTGCACCGCTGCGGTGATGAGCATACCCGAGAGGATGCCCGTCAAACGATTGGTGGTCATGGTTCCTAACACATGGCGGAGCTGTGGTCCTGCCATCTTCTGCAAACTGTCGCTCATGGTCTTCATACCGAACATCAGTAGGGCGAGTGCTCCAATAAGCTTAAAAAATATCCAAATCGACATATAATAACTTAATTAATGTTGTCAAATACATCAAGTTTCCGAATTTCTTCGTAACTTTACACTCTGTAGGCGTCTCTCTTCTAAAAAGAGTAAGCCGATGCTCAAAAAGCACCTTCGGGGGCTTCGAGAGCGAGTAGATTAGTTTAATTTTGTAACATAGTTTTAATACAAATGAAACAAGTAATTCAAATCCGTTGCAAAAATAATAAAAAATCTCAGAAAGTAGAAATCGGAAGCACACTTTTTGATATTTTTTCAGCATTTGACCTCAAAATGACCCACGGACCGGTGTCTGCAAGGGTAAATAACAAGGTTGAAGGCATGCATTATCGTGTTTATAATTCTAAAGATGTAGAATTCCTTGATATGACTTCTTCATCCGGTTCGCGTACATATACCCGTACCCTCTTCTTTGTTCTCTGCAAGGCGGTACAGGACATTTATCCTGCTACAGATGTGGTGATTGATATCCCCGTATCGAATGGTTTCTACGTAGATATCCGCCTGGGCAGACCTGTTGTTGATGAAGATGTGAACATCATCCGCCGTCGCATGCAGGAGATTATCGATGCCAGAATGCCGATACGCCGCTTCACCGTGCCTACCGAAGAGGCTGTTGCGCTGTTCCAGGAGAAAGGGGATGTTGAGAAGGTGAAACTGCTCAAGACATCGGGCGCTATCTATACTACCTATTATAAAATAGGTGATTATGTAGATTATTACTACGGCACGCTGCTCACCAATACCTCGCAGCTCTATCTCTTCGGGCTGGAGAAATATTATGATGGCATGCTCCTGCGCATTCCTTCGCTCAAGAACCCGGATGTGCTGGGCGAAATGACCCGGCAGGACAAGATGTTTGAGATATTCAAGGAGCATCATCGCTGGCAGAGTATCCTGGGCATCAGGACTGTAGGCGATTTTAACCAGGCGATAGATGCCAATTATTCTACCGGCATCATCAATATCAGCGAGGCGCTGCAGGAGAAGAAGATTGCCAAGATTGCTGAGGAGATTGCCAGCCGCAAGGGCGTGAAACTGGTGCTGCTGGCAGGTCCTTCTTCTTCGGGCAAGACCACTTCGTGCAAGCGCCTGAGCATACAGCTTGCCGTAAACGGATTGAAACCGCTCCAGATTTCGCTCGATGATTATTTCGTAGATAGGGAGAAAACGCCGAAGGATGCTTCGGGCGAATATGATTATGAGAGCATCTATGCCCTGGATCTCGATTTGATCAACGAGCAGTTCAACGCCCTCTTCCGTGGTGAGGAGGTAGAATTGCCGAAGTATGATTTCCAGAGCGGAAAGAGTAAAAAGAGCGGCAACAAGCTGAAGATGAACGATAACAATGTGCTGGTGGTAGAGGGCATTCATGCATTGAACCCAGAGCTGACGGCCCACATCCCGCAGGAGCAGATATTCAGAGTATATGCTTCGGCGCTGACCACGATTCTTCTGGACAATCACAATTATATCCCGACAACAGACAACCGTTTGCTTCGCCGCATCATCCGCGATTACAAGTATCGGGGTGTCTCTGCCCAGGAAACCATTCATCGCTGGCCTTCGGTAAGGGCAGGTGAGAACAAGTGGATATTCCCGTTCCAGGAGAATGCCGATGCGATGCTCAATACGGCGATGCTTTATGAGCTGGCTGTGATTAAGACGCAGGCAGAGCCGCTGCTGCAGCAGGTTCCGGAGAATTGCGAGGAATATGCTGAGGCTTACCGGTTGCTTAAGTTCCTGAAATATTTCAAGGGTATACCTTATAACAATCTGCCGCCTACTTCGCTTCTGCGAGAGTTCCTGGGGGGAAGCTCGTTCCATTATTAAAGGTTTTATCTTTCGGAGATAAGTTGGCTGTTTGAGTAGGACAGCCAACTGGCAGAAGCCGGACAGCCGACTAGCGCCTTATCCGCTAGTCGGCTGTTTGTCTTTAACAGTCCTCGGAAATGGGTTTATCTGATTTTCTTTTAGGGGTCTGGTTCGCTTTTCGGGGCGATAGACGAAAATCTCTTCACTCTTCACCAAATGCTCCGAATCCCTAGTGTTTATGGGCATTCCGAGGGGTGAAGAGTGTTCGGGCACTCTTCACCCACTCTTCACCACTCTTCACCTTCGGTCGCAGCGGTCTTGTACCTCTTTTAAATTGAACTTTCTTAAGTTTTGCCCCACACGCCCTGAAGGGGCAGAAACTCCTAGCCCAGGGCATCGCCCTGGGTAATTACGGACGCAACCCTGTCGCCCTGTAAGGGCAAAAGCTTTAAAACTCCAGGCAAAACATAAAGCTTTTGCCCTTACAGGGCGCCTTGCTGATTGCTATTATACCCAGGGCGATGCCCTGGGCTAGGAGCTTTTGGGCCTTCAGCCCGTTCTTGACCATACTAAAGAGATTCCAGTCTTTTTTATGTCTGTCGGTGAAGAGTGGTGAAGAGAGGGTGAAGAGATACAAATAACTCTTCACCCCTCGGAATGCCGATAAACACAGGGGTTTCGGGCCGAAAGGTGAAGAGTGAAGAGTATTTTGGAGTAGAGTTGCTATACTTTTTATAAAGCGTACGAATTTATAAAGCCTGCGGCTTAGAGCTTGCTGCCATAGCACAAGTCGCCGGCGTCGCCGAAGCCTGGCACGATATACTTATGCTCGTTCAAGCCCTCATCAATAGAGGCACACCAGATAGTAGTCTTGTCCTCTGGGAAGGTCTTCTTGACGTGCTCAATGCCCTCAGGTGCAGCGAGAACACAGGCAATGTGGATATGTTTAGGATTGCCCTTGGTGAGGAAAGCCTTCATACCCATCTCCATACTGATACCTGTGGCAAGCATAGGGTCGGCAATGATGAGCACCTTATCAGTAAGATCAGGTGTGGCGAGGTATTCGATATGTACGCCCACCTCAGTATGCTCCTTGTTGGTATACTCGCGATAAGCACTCACAAAGGCATTGCCAGAGTGGTCGAAAATATTGAGGAAACCTTCGTGGAAAGGAAGTCCGGCACGGAAGATCGTACCGATGACAATCTTTTCGGTAGGAAGATTAACCTGGGCCACACCGAGCGGTGTAGTCACCTCAGTCTTTTCGTAATTAAGAGTCTTTGATATTTCAAAGGCTTCATACTCACCGATTCTCATAATGTTGTTGCGGAAGAGCAATCGGTTCTTTTGATAATCGCAGTCACGCATCTCAGCCAGATAGCGGTTGATGATGCAGTTGTGCTCGCTCAGATTATTTATCTTCATATAGCTGTAGTTTTTCTGCAAAGATAAAACAAATCTAGGAAACGGCAAAATGTTTGGGCAATTATTTTCTCTCTGGAGGAATGAAAGAACATGTTACTATCTTATTTTTCCTTCAAATATCCTCTTATATATGAATAGGTGTAAATCTCTGCTTATTTTTCTCCAAGCAGAGATTTTTTGCAAAGTCAACGTGGCAAATATCAGATGAAATCTTTCGTTTTTAATTTCTTTAACCTAAAAAGATTTTAAAATTCATTTTTTATGCATGAGAATCTTTGCTATAAAACATATTTTTCGTAACTTTGCGGCGATTTAGGAAACGAACAAATATTTCACAACTTAAATACATTTAAAGTAAAATGGCAAAGTTAGATTTGACAAAGTATGGCATTACTGGTGCTACAGTAATCGCTCACAATCCTTCTTACGAGAAGTTGTTCGAGGAGGAGACAAAGGCTGGTCTCGAAGGTTATGAAGTTGGTCAGCAGACAGAATTAGGTGCAGTTAACGTAATGACTGGTATCTACACAGGCCGTTCACCTAAGGATAAGTACATCGTAATGGATGAGAACTCAAAGGACACTGTATGGTGGACTACTGATGAATATAAGAATGATAACCACCCAATGTCTGAGGAGGTTTGGGGTACAGTGAAGGATCTCGCTGTTAAGGAGCTCTGCAACAAGAACCTCTATGTAGTAGATGGTTTCTGCGGTGCTAACAAGGATACTCGTATGGCTGTTCGTTTCATCGTTGAGGTTGCTTGGCAGGCTCACTTCGTAACAAACATGTTCATCCGTCCTACAGCTGAGGAGCTCGAGGCATTCGAGCCAGACTTCGTTGTTTACAACGCTTCTAAGGCTAAGGTTGAGAACTACAAGGAACTCGGCTTGAACTCTGAGACTTGCGTTGCTTTCAACGTAACATCTAAGGAGCAGGTTATCATCAACACATGGTATGGTGGTGAGATGAAGAAGGGTATGTTCTCTATGATGAACTACTTCTTGCCATTGAAGGGTATGGCTTCTATGCACTGCTCTGCTAACTGCGATATGAACGGTGAGAATACAGCTATCTTCTTCGGTCTTTCTGGTACAGGTAAGACTACATTGTCTACAGACCCTAAGCGTAAGTTGATCGGTGACGATGAGCACGGATGGGATGACAATGGTGTGTTCAACTTCGAAGGTGGTTGCTACGCTAAGGTTATCAACCTTGACAAGGAGTCTGAGCCAGATATCTACAACGCTATCAAGCGCAACGCTCTCCTCGAGAACGTAACTGTAGCTGCTGATGGTAAGATTGATTTCGCTGATAAGAGCGTAACTGAGAACACTCGTGTTTCTTACCCAATCTTCCACATCAACAACATCCAGCCAGGTTCTTCTGCTCCAGCTGCTAAGCAGGTTATCTTCCTTTCAGCTGATGCATTTGGTGTATTGCCTCCAGTATCTATCCTGACTCCAGAGCAGACTCAGTACTACTTCCTCTCTGGCTTCACAGCTAAGTTGGCAGGTACAGAGCGCGGTATCACAGAGCCTACTCCAACATTCTCTGCTTGCTTCGGTCAGGCATTCTTGGAGTTGCACCCAACAAAGTACGCTCAGGAGTTGGTTAAGAAGATGAACAAGAACAACGCTAAGGCATATCTCGTTAACACAGGTTGGAATGGTACTGGCAAGCGTATCTCTATCCGCGATACACGTGGTATCATCGACGCTATCCTGAACGGTGACATCGACAAGGCTCCTACAAAGCAGATCCCTATGTTCGACTTCAAGGTTCCAACAGAGTTGCCAGGTGTAGCTACTGAGATCTTGGATCCACGTGATACATACGCTGAGGCTTCTCAGTGGGAGGAGAAGGCTAAGGATTTGGCTGCTCGTTTCATCAAGAACTTCGCTAAGTATACAAACAATGAGGCTGGTAAGGCTCTCGTTGCTGCTGGTCCACAGCTCTAATTCGACACTTCGAATTTATACTAAATATGGAATCCCGTTTCTTGCAAAAGAAGCGGGATTTCTTCTTTTTTATGCCTCGAAATCACTAAAAAACTTAAAAAATGCGCCTAAAATGAATAATTTGCATAATAATAAGGAGAAAAGGTCGAGTTTTTAAAGAATTCTCAGTAAATTTGCAGCTAAAAATAAAATAGGATAGAATGAAAAGGAAGTTTTTTGCTTTCATAGCGCTGATTACAGCTACGCTCTCGCTCTCTTCTTGCTTGAGCAGCGATGAAACAACAGTAGAATATACACATGATACAGCCATCACTGCTTTTTCGTTGGGTAGTCTTGACAGATATACCAAAACGAAGGCAGGTAAAGATACCTTGCTCAAGGCTAATGTGAAGGGCTCTGACTATAAATTTTACATAGATCAGGCACAACGCTGGATTTATAATGTAGATTCCTTGCCTTGTGGGGTGAGGGATACTGCCATATTGGCTACTATCAGCAGCAAGAATAGCAGCCCTATTCTCCTGATGGATATCAACAAGCCTGATTCTGTCGCAGCATACTATTCAAGCTCTGATTCCATCAACTTCTCAAAGCGTCGCTTTATTAGAGTTTACAGCAGCGACTACTCTGCCTATGCCGAGTATAAGGTTGACGTAAACGTACATAAGGAGCTGCCTTATGAGTTTAAGTGGCATGAGCTGGCTCAGAACAACAGTCAGTTGGCAGCATTCTCTGATTTGAAGGCTGTAGCTTGTGGTGATGACATCTATGTATTCGGCAAGACTGCCGAGGGTACTCAGGTGCTGAAGTCAGCCATCAATGATGGCAGCGCCTGGTCATCTATTACGATGAACGTAGGCTTAAGTAGTGGCGCTTATCAGAGTGCAGTAGCGCTGGATGGCAAACTCTATATCTCAGATGGCGGCAAGGTCTATGCTTCTGCCGATGCAGAAACATGGGCATTGGTTTCTGAAAATGCAGATGTCAAGCAGCTCATTGGTGCAAGCAGCAAGAATCTCTATGCTTATAATACTGCTGCAGGTATCTCTGTTTCAAAAGACAAGGGTGTCAGCTGGGAGCAGGAGAAACTTGATACAGATAAAGCCTATTTGCCAACACAGAATATCTCAATGAATGTGGCTGGCGTACTCTCTGCTAAGGATGTAGAGAACGTAATGCTGCTGGGTACTCGCGACAAGGCTTTGAATGATACGGTTGCTACCACATGGTTGCGCACGGTTGACTATGATGCAAATGAAGACGGACAGTGGAACTATCTGGAAATCGAAAACAATAAAAGTGGAAAGATGCCTTGGCTGGATCAGATAATTACCTGTGCTGCCGATACAGGCTTCGTGGCTTTAGGCAGTAACGGCAAATGGTATAAGAGCCAGGATGCCGGATTGACTTGGAAGCAGGATAAGATGGTTGTTCTGCCTGCTAAGTTTGCTGATGAAGGTCGTTTCGCTTTCTGCCGTGACAAGCAACATTATTATTGGATTATCAGAAACGGATACGTATGGAGAGGACGTTTCAATATAGATGGCTGGAGCAAGGAAGATTAATCATCCTGCTTGCCTTCTTAACTCTGGGCTGTATGGCGGTTCGTGCACAGGACGATCCGCAATATCGCATGGAGATAGGCGTCGGTGTGGGAGTAATGACCTATGAAGGCGACTTTAACGGAAATGTGCTTGGCGACATGCAACCTGCCGGTTTCCTGGTGGGAAGATATAATTTCGACCCCTACAAGGACTTGAAACTGAGCGTGGGCTTTGGAAAAATAAAAGGTTCTTCGGCAAATGTGGATACTTTCTATCCTGATTATGCGGAGAATCCCTATAGTTTCAATCATACGCTGGTGGATATGAATCTGGTGTTTGAGTACAACTTCTGGCCTTACGGAACAGGCAGAGACTATCGCGGAGCCCAGCGCCTGGTTCCTTATATACTGGGTGGTCTGGGAGCAACCTATGTAAAAGGTAACGAAAAAAATGTATTTACAGCCAACGTGCCTTTAGGCATCGGCGCAAAATATAAAGTAAACGAAAGGTTGAACTTGGGACTGGCCTGGACTTTCCATTTCTCGCTCAGCGATGAACTGGATGGTGTGAAAGACCCTTACCGGGTAAAGAGCAGTGGCATTTTCAAGAATACCGACTGCTATTCTACCATAGCCGTTTCGGTGACCTATAGTTTCAGTGCAAAATGTAAAACTTGTAATAAAGAAGAATGATGGACAACTTAGATATGAACAGGATTCCTGAGCACATTGCTATCATTATGGATGGCAATGGTCGCTGGGCAACAGTACGGGGCAAGGAGCGTAGCTACGGCCATCAGGCTGGAGTAGAAACCGTGCGCCGAATTACATCGGAGTGTACCAGGTTGGGGGTAAAATATCTCACCCTCTATACTTTCTCTACAGAGAATTGGAACCGTCCGGCCGATGAGGTTGCTGCCTTGATGGGACTGGTACTGACTTCGCTCGAAGATGAAATCTTCATGAAGAATAATGTCCGCTTCCGTGTGATAGGCGATTTGAAACGCCTGCCACAACAGGTACAGGACAAGCTTCAGGAGACCATGGACCATACTGCGAAGAACGATTCGATGACTATGGTAGTGGCATTGAGCTATTCTTCACGTTGGGAAATCCTGAATGCTACAAAGAAAATGGTAAAAGAAGCGCTCGAGTCAGGTTCAACCTATGAGCAGATAGAGGATAAACTGACAGAGGAGAACTTCGAGAAGCATCTTGAGACCAGTTTCATGCCAGATCCTGAACTTCTGATACGTACAGGAGGTGAACTCCGTATCAGCAACTATCTTCTTTGGCAGATAGCTTATTCTGAGTTGTATTTCTGTGATACCTTCTGGCCTGACTTCAATGAAGAAGATCTGCATAAGGCAATAGCAAGTTATCAGAACCGCCAACGTCGATTTGGAAAAACCGAGGCACAGGTGGAAGAGGAGGAGAAATAGGAAAACCTCATACAAGCATAGAAAAATCATATTATATATAATAAGGTATAAATGAATAGATTTAAAAAGATTTTCATCCTGCTGTTCGGCGTAATGGCATGCATGCAGATTCAGGCACAAGATAAAATCGTAAACCCTGACATCTCGTATGCTGGTACACCTCGCACCCTTAAGATTGGTGGTATCAATGTTTCGGGTGTTGAGGGCTACGAAGACTATGTTCTCACAGGTATCTCAGGCCTCAGTGTGGGCGATGAGATTACTGTGCCTGGCGACGAGATTACCAATGCCGTAAAGCGCTACTGGAAACATGGACTCTTCTCGAAGGTGACTATCGCTGCCGACTCTATTGTAGGTGAGAAGCTTTATCTCCATATCTATCTTGCGGTTCGTCCACGTATCTCTAATATCAACTATGTTGGTTTGAAGAAGAGCGAGCGTGAAGATATGGAGCAGAAGTTGGGTATGGTAAAGGGCACTCAGGTAACTCCGAATATGCTCGACCGTGCCAAGATTCTCGCCAAGAAGTATTTCGATGATAAGGGTTTCAAGAACGCTGATATCCAGATTAACCAGCGCGATGATATTGCCAACAAGGGACAGGTAATCCTGGATGTTGTTGTTGACAAGAAAGAAAAAATCAAGGTACATCAGATAACAATCGATGGAAACGAACAGCTTTCTGACCGCAAGATTAAGGGTGGACTCTTCTCGAAGGGTGCTTTTGCCAAGACGCATGAGGCTGGTAAGTTCGCCTCTTTCTTCAAGTCGAAGAAGTTTACTCCTGAGAGATGGAAGGAAGATAAGCAGAAACTCATCGACAAATATAATGAGTATGGTTTCCGTGATGCTCAGATTCTGGAAGATAGCGTGAGCAACTTCGATGAGAAGCACGTTAATATCTACATCAAGGTAGATGAAGGTAAGAAATACTATATCCGTAACATCTCCTGGGCAGGTAATACCGTTTACTCTTCAGCTTATCTCGAAGCATTGCTCGGCATGAAGAAGGGCGATGTATATAACCAGAAGATATTGGGTAAGCGCCTGAATGAAGATGATGACGCTGTTTCTAACCTCTACTATAATAATGGTTATGTGTTCTCTCGTATCGAACCGACTGAAATCAATATTGATGGCGATTCTATCGATTTGGAGATGCGCGTAACAGAGGGACCTCAAGCTTATCTGAGCCATGTACGTATCAATGGTAATACCCGTCTTTACGAAAACGTAGTGCGCCGTGAACTTCGTACCAAGCCAGGCGACCTTTTCTCTAAGGATGCTCTGATGCGTTCGGCTCGTGAACTTGCTTCTATGGGACACTTTGATCCTGAGAAGGTTAGCCCGGATGTAAAGCCTAATCCTGAAGATGGTACGGTTGATGTAAACTGGAACCTGGAGCAGAAGAGTAACGACCAGATTGAGTTCTCGCTCGGTTGGGGTCAGACGGGTGTCATCGGACGTGTGGGCTTGAAGCTCAACAACTTCTCTATGGCAAACCTCTTCAACAAGAACAAGGAGCATCGTGGTATCATGCCTATCGGTGATGGTGAGGTGCTGAGTATCGGTGCACAGACCAATGGTACCTACTACCAGAGCTATAACGTAAGCTACTCTACCAACTGGTTTGGCGGCAAGCGCCCTATCCAGTTCAGCGTAGGTGCATACTACAGTAAGAGTACCGACGTGTCAAGCAACTATTACAATAGTGCTTACATGAACAACTATTACAGCTATATGTATGGTTATGGTTCCAGTTACTATAATAACTACGAGAATTATTACGATCCAGACAAGTATATCCAGATGGTGGGTGTAAGCCTCGGTTGGGGTAAGCGCCTCCGTTGGCCGGATGATTACTTCACCTTGTCTGTACAGTTGGCTTACCAGCGCTACATGATGAAGAACTGGAGCTATATGTTGATGACCAACGGTAATGCGAACAACTTGAACTTGACCATCGCATTGAACCGAACATCAACCGATAACCAACTCTTCCCACGTCGTGGTTCTGAGTTTGAGGCAAGTGTCAACCTTACTCCACCATGGAGTGCGTTCGACAACAAGGACTACAAGAATCTTGCCAAGGATTCTAAGTCGCCAACCTATTCTGCAGAGCAGCAGGAGAAGTACAGATGGATTGAATACCATAAGTGGAAGTTCAAGGCAAAGACTTATACTGCACTCACAGAGGGTCAGAAGTGCTTCGTATTGATGACCCGTGTAGAACTCGGTTTGCTCGGTTCTTATAACAAGTATAAGAAGAGTCCGTTCGAGACCTACTATGTGGGTGGTGACGGTATGAGTGGATACTCATCATATTATGGTGAGGAAACAATCGGACTCCGCGGTTATGAGAATGGTTCTGTATCTTACAGTCCTACAACCGGTTACTATGCTTATGCATACGACCGCTTCTCATTGGAGCTTCGCTATCCATTCCTCTTAGGTAACACAACCATTTACGGTTTGACCTTCGTAGAGGCTGGTAACGCCTGGTATGAAACCAAGAAGTTCAACCCATTCAGCATGAAACGTAGTGCCGGTGTCGGTGTACGTATCTTCTTGCCTATGGTTGGTCTGATGGGTATTGACTGGGCTTACGGTTTCGATACAGTATGGAATGGTAGCTCATATAAGAAGGGTGGAAGCCAGTTCCACTTCATCTTAGGTCAGGAATTCTAAAAATGGGTTTTATGAAGAAAATAGTATTGATGCTGATGATGGCTGTAGCAGCCATCTCAGCACATGCACAGAAATATGCATTGATAGATATGGAGTACATCTTGAAGAATGTACCCGCTTATGAGCGTGCTAACGAGCAGCTGAATCAGGTAAGCCGCAAATGGCAGGCTGAGGTAGAAGCTCTTAACACAGAGGCAAGCACCATGTATAAGAACTATCAGAACGAGGTAGTGTTCCTTTCCCAGGAGCAGAAGAAGGCTAAGCAGGATGCCATCATGCAGAAAGAGAAGGAGGCTAGCGATTTGAAGAAAAAATATTTTGGTGCAGAGGGCGACCTTTATAAGATGCGTGAGGCATTGATGGGACCTATTCAGGAAGAGATTTATACAGCCGTAAAAGAGATTTCAGACCTGCGCGGATATTCGCTTGTTCTCGATAGAGCTAGCAACAGCGGCATCATCTTTGGCTCTCCTAAGATAGATATTAGCAACGAAGTGCTCCAAAAATTAGGTTATTCCAAATAATAATTGTATATTTGCAGCCGGTAAGTGCATGTGCCAATGGTTGGCGGCATGAAAACTTCATTTAGAAATTAATAATTAAAAAGAATAGAACAATGAAAAAGCTTATTTTAATGTTGATGCTCTGTGCACCAATGACTATGATGGCTCAGAAGTTTGGTAAAGTAAATACTCAGCAGATTATGCAGTCTTTGCCAGATGTAGCTAAGGCTAATGGCGAGATGGAAGCTCTCCAGAAGCAGAAGGAGAATGACTTGAAGTCTATGCAGGATGAGTTCCAGCGTAAGGCTGACGAGTATCAGAAGGGTTCCAGCACAATGAACGCTACAGCAAAGCAGCAGAAGGAAACTGAGTTGCAGACTCTCCAGCAGAAAATTCAGCAGGCTTACCAGGATGGTCAGCAGGAGTTGCAGAAGAAGAGCAGCGAACTCATGCAGCCTATCGTAGCAAAGGTACGTACAGCTATCGAGGCTGTAGGCAAGGCTGGCAACTACACCTTCATCTTCGAGGATGGTGCAGCTGTATATACAGGTACTAACGTAGTAGACGTTACTAAGGAAGTACAGGCTAAGATTAAGTAATCAAGGCAAATAAAAAGAATATAGATTGAGGGCAGGCAGAAGTGCTTGCCCTTATTTCTCATTTTCAATAACGAGGTATTTATAAGGTATTCATCATAAACGGTATCACTCATCATGAAAAAGAATCTCTTATTTCTGGCTTTTGCTCTCATCTCTTTGACTGTTTCAGCCCAGCATACAACGCCTGCAGCAAAGGTTCAGCAACAACAGATTGCTGTATCTGCTCCTTTGCATTTTGGCTACTTTAGTTTTGATAAGGTTTTTCATACTATGCCTGGTTACGCTATAGCCAAGCATAATATGGATGAACTCCGTGAGAAATACGATGCAGAAACGAAACGTGTAGAAACAGAGTTTAATGCTAAGTATGAGGAATTTCTTGATGGACAGCGCACTTATGCCAAGACAATCCTGGAGAAACGTCAGGCTGAATTGCGTGAATTGATGGAGAAAAATATTGCCTTCAAGGCTGAGGCTACCCGCCTGTTGCAGCAAGCAGAGAATGATGCTTATGCTCCGCTCAAAGCAAAAATAAACGAGGAAGCTAAAAAGATTGGCAAGCAGAAGGGCTTTGCCTTTATCATCAATACGGACAATAATGCAGCTCCTTATCTCAACGAAGAGATGGGGGAGGATATTACAGCTTTGCTGGAGGAGACTTTGAAATGATGTTGCCTTCTAATCCCGGACCAATCGGTGTCTTTGATTCTGGTTATGGCGGACTGACCATCCTGCATGGGTTGCGCCAGACGATGCCTCAGTATGATTATATGTACTTGGGTGATAACGCTCGTGCTCCTTATGGCTCGCGTTCGTTTGAGGTGGTTTATAAGTTCACACGCCAGGCTGTGCTTAAACTTTTCTCTATGGGGTGTCATCTCGTTATCCTGGGATGTAATACGGCTTCGGCTAAAGCACTACGTTCTTTGCAGCAGCGCGATATTCCTGAGTTGGATCCCAGCAGAAGAGTTCTGGGTATTATCCGCCCTACTGCCGAAGTAATTGGTACTATTACCAAGAGTAATCACGTGGGACTTCTGGCTACAGAAGGTACTATTAAAAGCCAAAGTTATAATATGGAAATTTCGAAACTTTGGCCAGAGATTCAGGTGAGTGGCGTGGCTTGTCCGCTTTGGGCTGCCATCGTGGAAGCCAATGAAGCAGATAGTCCGGGAGCTGATTATTTCGTAAAGAAACGCATCGACCAGCTGATGCTGAAGGACGCTGATATTGATACCATTATTTTGGGTTGCACGCATTATCCGCTTCTTATGAGCAGCATTGTGAAGAATCTTCCTGATGGCGTAAGAGTGGTTCCGCAAGGACAATATGTAGCAAACAGTCTGAAAGATTATCTGAACCGCCATCCGCAGATGGAACAGATGATAACCAAAACAGGCTCTTGCCGATATCTCACAACAGAGAGTGAGGATAAATTCAAGGAATCTGCACAGATTTTCCTTCATGAACAGGTGGAGGTTACACATGTAGATCTTGAATAGTATTATAGTTAATAATTTATAGTTAATAGTTATGCAAGAAACAAGACAAAACCGTATATCAAGACTTCTCCAGAAGGAGTTGAGTCTTATCTTCCAGTCACAAACCCGCATGATGCATGGTGTGATGGTAAGTGTTACTAAGGTTAGAGTAAGTCCAGATCTCAGTATCTGTACTGCTTACTTGAGTGTGTTCCCTTCTGAAAAAGGAGAGGAGATTTTGAAGAATATCAATGCAAATGAGAAGACGATCCGTTTCGACTTGGGTAAAAAAGTGAGAAACCAGTTACGTATTATTCCTGAACTCCGTTTCTTCCTTGATGATAGTCTCGATTATTTGGAGCACATTGATGAACTCTTGAAAAAGTAAAAGAGTAAGGAAGTAAAAAGACAAGGGAGTTAAGACGGCAATTCTTGACTCCCTATACTGTTATATAAATAAGGTAAGATAGAATTATGAATTTCCCATTCTTTATAGCTCGCAGGTATCTTTTCTCAAAGAAAAGTACGCACGTCATCAACGTCATCAGTTCTATTTCTGTAATAGGAGTGGCGGTAGCTACGATGGCTCTGGTCATCGTTCTGAGTGTTTTTAACGGCTTCCATGACCTGGTAGCTTCACTCTTTACGAGTTTTGACCCACAACTCAAGGTTGTGCCTGTTGAGGGAAAGACTGCACCTGCAGATGATCCTATTCTTACTAAGATTCGTCTTTTGCCGCAGGTAGATGTTGCAACAGAAACCGTAGAAGATCAAGCTCTTGCAATCTATAATGATCATCAGGCTATGGTGAAAATCAAGGGTGTAGATGATAATTTTGCAGAACTTTCTCATATTACAGATATTTTATATGGTGATGGCTCCTTCTCCTTGCATGCTGCCAATCTGGAATATGGAACAGTAGGTATCCGTCTTGCCCAGAATTTAGGCATAGGAGCACAATGGGATGGTTTCCTGAAAATCTATGCTCCTAAAAAGGAAGGACAGCTGGATATGACTAACCCAGGTGATGGCTTTGTTGTTGACTCGCTCAACTCTCCTGGCGTACTTTTTGCCGTCAAACAGGCTAAGTATGATAAAAACTACATCATCACTTCTATTTCATTTGCCCGTAATCTCTTTGGACAGCAAGGTATGCTCTCTGATTTGGAATTACGCTTGAAACCAGGTAGCAATCTGGATGCTGTAAAGGCTGAGATGCAGCAGATAGCTGGTAATAAATATAAAGTGCTTGACAGATTTGAACAACAGGAAGATACCTTTAAAATTATGTCGATAGAGAAGATGATTGCTTATATCTTCCTGACCTTTATCTTAGTTGTTGCATGTTTCAATATCATCGGGTCGCTTTCTATGCTTATTATTGATAAGAAAAATGATGTAGTGACTCTTCGTAATCTTGGAGCTAACGATAAGCAGATTACCAGAGTATTTCTTTTTGAAGGTAGAATGATAGCTGTGATAGGTGCTGTTATCGGTATTGGATTGGGCTTGCTCCTCTGCTTTTTGCAGCAGCAATATGGATTTGTACGTCTGGGAGATTCTGAAGGCTCCTTTATTGTTGATGCTTATCCGGTAAGTGTCCATTACTCAGATGTTGCCATTATCTTCGTTACTGTAATTGCTGTAGGTTGGCTTGCTGTATGGTATCCAGTAAGAGCGCTGAGTAAAAGGCTGTTGAGTTAAAACCTACATAATTTCTTATACTTGGGTGCATATACTAAAAGAAATGGCATGAATCTTTCATGGGGGATTCATGCCATTTCTTGTTCTAATTGATTTTTTATTTTTTCCTGATGAGTGTAAGACCATCGCGTAGTGGTAAGATAACAACCTCTACCCTAGGATCTTTTGCTATTAAATCATTGAAAGCCCGAATGCCTTGAGTCTGGTGGTCTCGGTCGTAGGCAGGATCGATGACGTGACCATCCCAAAGAGTATTGTCTGCAAGGATGTAGCCTCCAGGGTTCAGGATGCTCATAACCATTTCATACGTTTCTATATAGGTACGCTTATCGCCATCAACAAAAGCCATATCGAATTTTACGCCTAGTTGGGGCGCTTCTATGTTGGCATCACCGATGCGGAAGTCAATCTTGTCGGCAACATTCGAACCTTCTATCCAGGGACGGGTAAAATCTTCCATCTCATCATTGATTTCGAAAGTGTAGAGTTTTCCACCTTCCTGCAATCCCTGGGCCAGGCAGATAGCACTATATCCACTAAATGTGCCTACTTCCAGAATATTCTTCGGGCGAATCATCTCTACAAGCATCTTGAGAAGTCTGCCCTGAATATGGCCGCTAGCCATACGTCCATGGATAGTATGTATATTGGTGGCGCGGTAAAGACGATACAGATAATCGCCTTCAGGCTCTATATGCTGGCAGATATATTTGTCTATGAGTTCAGTCTCTGTCATAATCTGATAGATTTAGAGTAACGGAAATCTTACTCTTCTGTTTCTTTCTGTGCTAAGATTCCTGAAATGGCAAGTTCGTAAGAAGCCAGACCGAAACCGCAGATTACGCCCAGGCAAGCACAGGAAATATATGAATGATGGCGGAACTCTTCACGTTTATGCACATTAGAGATGTGTACTTCAACGCAAGGGCATTTCAAACTGCGAATACAATCCTGCAAGGCGATGCTGGTATGAGTATAGGCGCCAGCATTGAGTACTACACCATCATAGGAAAAACCTACTTCCTGCAGCTTGTTGATTAACTCGCCTTCAATGTTGCTCTGAAAGTACTCTATCTCAATATCAGGGAATTTCGCTTTCAGCTTAGGCAGATAACTCTCGAAAGAATTGCTACCATAAATACCGGGTTCTCTTACACCAAGAAGGTTCAAGTTTGGACCATTAATAATTTGTATCTTCATATTTACTTGATTTTTAATCGTAATCCATATTTTTTTCGTATCTTTGCGGCAGAGATCTTTTGTACTCTCCTGTCTTATGCAAAGACGATGCAAAGATACAATAAATTAAGGAAACAGACAAAAAATGAGGAATGAAATTATAAAGAACTATATGAGATACCTCAAGTTGGGGCGTAATTTCTCCAAAAATACGTTGGATGCCTATTACCATGACTTGAATTTTCTCTTGGAGTATGCTGATAAGAACAATTTGGTGCTGACGGAAATGAAATTGGAAGACTTGGAGAATTTTTCTGCAAGTTTGCATGATCGTGGTGTTTCTGCTCGTTCACAAGCTCGGATTTTGAGCGGAATCCGTTCTTTCTACCGGTATCTGGTGCTTGATGATTATATAAAAGACGATCCGACCGAATTGCTGGTTTCTCCCCAAATAGGAAAGCATTTGCCGGAGTATTTATCTGTAGAAGAGGTTGACATGCTTGAAGCGGCTATCGATTTGGAAAAATGGGAGGGACAGCGTAATAAGGCGATTATAGAAATCCTGTTCTCCTGTGGCCTTCGCGTTTCGGAACTTGTGAATCTAAAGAAAAGCGATGTGTTTGAAGAAGAAAAGTTTATTAGGGTCATAGGTAAAGGTAACAAGGAACGCATCGTTCCTATTTCTGGTAAGGCTCTGAAAGAAATCAATCTTTGGTATATAGACCGGAATCTGATGACAATCAAGCCAGGTGAGGAAGACTATGTCTTCTTGAATCGTAGAGGTGCTCATCTCACACGCAATATGATACTTATCATGATAAAAAATGCGGCTTATGATGCAGGAATCAAGAAAACCATTTCTCCTCATACTTTACGCCATAGTTTTGCTACAGCCTTGTTGAAAGGTGGAGCCGATCTGAGGGTAATTCAGGCCTTGTTGGGGCATGAAGATATTGGAACCACAGAGATTTATACTCATCTTGAAACTTCAGATTTGCGCAGAGCTATCTTGGAACATCATCCTCGAAATATCAAATATAGTGAAGAAAACCAAGTGCTTGATTCTGATAAAACAGACAAAAGATGCCCGAATAACAGATAAAGCACAAGGAATTGACGTTTTTTATATAGGAATATGACAAAATCTGAAAAAATATGAGTAACTTTGCAGCCGCAAAATAATGAATATCAATAATTAATAGAAATAAAGTAAGAAAATATGGCATATTTTTTTTCATCAGAATCAGTTTCTGAAGGACATCCAGATAAAGTGGCTGATCAGATTTCAGATGCATTGCTTGACCAGTTTTTGGCTTACGATGACCACGCTCATTGCGCCATCGAAACCTTTTGTACTACTGGTCAGGTAGTAATCATGGGTGAGGTTCGCTCTAACGTTTATGTTGATTTGCAGACCATTGCCCGCAAGACTATCAAGAAAATCGGTTATACCAAGAGCGAATATCAGTTTGACGGCGACTCTTGTGGTGTGCTTACTGCTATTCATGAACAGAGCGATGATATTAACCGCGGTGTAAGTCGTGAGGAGGATGAGAATCAGGGTGCAGGCGACCAGGGTATGATGTTCGGTTATGCTACAACGGAAACCGAAAATTATATGCCGGTATCACTCGACTTGGCTCAGCTCATCATGCGTGTACTTGCAGATATCCGCAAGGAGGGCAAGGTGATGACTTATCTCCGTCCTGACTCTAAGAGCCAGGTAACTATCGAATACTCAGACGATAATATCCCACAGCGCATCGATACCATCGTAGTTTCTACCCAGCATGATGATTTCATCAAGAAGGCAAATGGTGAGGACGATGATGATGCTATGCTGGCAAAGATTCGTGAGGATGTAATCAATATCCTGATTCCAAGAGTAAAGACTCACCTGAGTGATAAGGTGTTGGCTCTCTTCAATGATGACATCAAGTACTTCGTAAACCCTACAGGTAAGTTCGTGATTGGTGGTCCTCATGGAGATACAGGGCTTACCGGTCGTAAGATCATTGTAGATACTTATGGAGGTAAGGGCGCTCATGGTGGTGGTGCTTTCTCAGGAAAGGATAGCAGTAAGGTTGACCGTTCGGCTGCTTATGCTGCCCGTTATATTGCAAAGAATATGGTTGCTGCCGGCGTTGCAGATGAAATGTTGGTTCAGGTAAGTTATGCTATCGGTGTGGCAGAACCGGTTAGTATCTATGTAAATACTTACGGTAGAAGCCATGTGAATATGACTGACGGCGAGATTGCAAAGAAAATTGCAGAAATGTTTGATCTTCGTCCTAAAGCAATCGAGCGCCAGTTGAAATTGCGCCAGCCAATGTTCCAGGAAACTGCGGCATATGGACACATGGGACGTAAGAATGAGATAGTAGAGAAAACCTTCACCAGCCGATATCATGAGGCTAAAACTGTGAAGGTAGAACTCTTTACATGGGAAAAATTAGATAAGGTAGACGAAATCAAGAAAGTTTTCGGACTTTAAGGAATGGTGCAACAGGCAGATTCGATACAGACAGATGCCGCACTTGAGGCTGAATCGCAACAGCAAGTGCTCAGGCAACATAGCAGCCAGCTCACACCCAAAGAGGTGTTGAGCTGGCTGCCTAAGAATGCAACGCCAGCTCAGCAGGACTCCATGATTAGGGCACATATCAAGCCCAGTGAGATTCATTGGAGCGAGATGCCGGATACATTACACTTGCCAGGACATAAGGCAGGTAAGAGTTTTAGGGATGTAAGTTTGCCACAATATTATCGTGAGTCATTCTTTTCAAAAGATTCTCTGTTTCATCCGGAATTAAAGGGTGGACGCTTAGGGGTGGCAGGTGATCCTGTTCCCTATACGGTAGCTGGTGATAGCTTTATTACTTCATTGCTGTTGGTCTGTTTTCTCTTGGCTTGTATAGCATTCTCTAAATCTAAGCATTTTGTTATACGCCAGGCAAAAACCTTCTTCCGTACTCCACGCATCGGTACAACAGAGGTGACGGAGACCAGTTCTGAAGTAAGATACCAGTTCTTCTTCGTGTTGCAGACCTGTCTTTTGCTGGCAATCGGGTATTTCATTTATTCGAAAGCATCTATCAGCGATACGTTTATCGTAGACCAATATCAGGTAATCAGTATATATGCTGGTTGTATGGGGGGCTATTTCTTGTTGAAGGCGTTCCTCTATGTGATTTCTGGTTGGCTATTCTTTGAAAAGAAAAAAAATGTACAATGGCTCAAGGCATACTTGTTCCTTATATCATGTCAAGGAGTGGCCTTGTTCCCGATGGTGATGCTTTTGTCGTATTTCGATTTTCCATTGCAAATAGCAGTGATATACACGTTGACTATCCTTGGATTAGTTAAATTATTGGCTTTTTTGAAGGCTTACATTATCTTTTTTAGAAGAAATGGCGTGTTTCTGCAAATATTTTTGTACTTTTGTGCCCTTGAAGTGATACCCTTGTTCGCTCTTTGGGGTGGACTTGTGTTAATCAGTCATTATTTGAAAATAAACTTTTAAGACAAAATGATAAAGAAAATTTTAGTTTCTCAGCCAAAACCTGCAAGTGAGAAGTCTCCTTACTTCGATATCCAGGCTCAATATGGAGTAGAATGCGTGTTCCGTCCATTCTTTAAGGTAGAGGGACTCTCTTCTAAAGAATTCCGTCAGCAGAAAATAAATTTGCTTGACTATACTGCTGTCGTATTTACATCTCGTCATGCAGTAGACAACTACTTTAAATTAGCTAAGGAGATGCGTATCACAATTCCTGAAGATATGAAATATTTCTGTGTGATAGAGACTATCGCTCTCTACATCCAAAAGTATGTTCAGTATCGCAAGCGTAAGGTGTTCTTTGGTGATACAGGTAAAATTGATGGGTTGATGGGACAGATGGCTCGACATAAAACCGAGAAATATCTGGTACCATTAAGCAGTGTTCATAATGATGATATTGCCAACTTGCTTGATGAGAAAAAACTCAATCATACAGAATGTGTAATGTATCGTACTGTAAGCAATGATTTCTCAGAAGAGGAAATCAAGAACTTCGATTATGATATGATGCTTTTCTTTAGCCCAACAGGTGTAAAGGCTCTGAAGAAGAATTTCCCTAATTTTGAACAAGGGAATATCGCTGTTGGCGCTTTTGGTCCTGCTACAGCAAAAACGGTTGAAGAAGAGGGCTTACGCCTTGATCTGGAGGCTCCTAATAAAGCTTTTCCATCTATGACAGGTGCCTTGGCAGATTATCTGAAACGTCATAATAAATAGGAAATATTTAATAGAATAGATATGTCAACAGACAGAAATAAAACATTCGGAAAGAAAGAGCATCTATGTAAACTGACACTTATAGAACAGCTCTTTGGAGGTGGTGCTAAAGCAATGACGGCATGGCCAATGAGAATGGTGTTTCTTCTTGTTGACAAGAAAGATGAGCAAGCCCCTTCTGTTCAAGTTCTTATCAGTGTATCAAAGCGTTATTTTAAGCACGCAGTAAAACGCAATCGGGTAAAGCGACAGATACGTGAAGCTTTTCGTTATCAAAAACAAGAGCTGGAGACTTGTATGCAGAATTATGTTGGAAAACAATTGCTTGTGGCTTTTGTTTGGCAAACAGAACAATTGCAGCCTTCAAAGCTGGTTTCAACCAAAATGACTAAACTTTTGGAAAGATTGGTTGATAATATCAAGGAGATGCAATCTGAAACAGTTATGAAAGAGAGCAGTTTATGATGAAGATTCTCTTTATGATAGCACATGGCATGAGAAAGGTGTTGGTATGGATTCTTATACTGCCGATATTGTTTTATCAGAAGTGTATTACTCCTTATACGCCACCTTCCTGTCGCTTTCAGCCCACTTGCTCAGAGTATGCGAGACAAGCCATCCTGAAGCATGGTCCCTTTAAGGGACTGGCTTTGGCTGTTTGGCGCATCTTAAGATGCAATCCTTGGGGTGGTTCGGGTTATGATCCCGTACCGTAAGTTTCCGACTGTATTGTTGGGCCCCTTATACATATTATATAATATAATAAAAAATCATATTCTATGGCAAAAAATTTTGTTGAAGAATTGAAATGGCGTGGTATGCTGGCGCAGATAATGCCAGGTACTGAGGAATATCTCAACACCCACATGGTGTCTGCCTATCTCGGAACCGACCCTACTGCAGACTCTCTGCACATCGGTCACCTTTGTGGTATCATGATGTTGCGCCACTTGCAGCGTTGTGGCCATAAGCCTTATCTCCTCGTCGGCGGTGCCACGGGTATGATTGGCGACCCTTCTGGCAAGAGCCAGGAGCGCAATCTTCTCGATTCAGAGACTCTCTATCATAACCAGGAAGCTATCAAGAAGCAGGTATCTAAGTTCCTCGACTTCGATGGCAATGAGCCTAACAAGGCAGAGTTGGTGAACAACTACGACTGGATGAAGGACTTCACCTTCCTCGATTTCGCTCGTGTGGTTGGTAAGCATATCACTGTAAACTACATGATGGCGAAGGATAGCGTGCAGAAGCGCTTGAACGGTGAGGCTCGCGACGGCTTGTCTTTCACTGAGTTCACCTATCAGTTGCTCCAGGGCTACGACTTCCTCTATCAGTATGAGAAGTATGGTGTTCGTCTCCAGTTGGGTGGTAACGACCAGTGGGGTAACATGACTACCGGTACTGAGCTGATTCACCGTACATTGGGTAACGATGCAGAGTGCTTCTGCCTCACTTGCCCATTGATTACCAAGGCAGACGGTAAGAAGTTCGGTAAGACAGAGAGCGGTAACATCTGGTTGGACCGTAACCGCACTACTCCTTACGCTTTCTACCAGTTCTGGTTGAACGTAAGCGATGACGACGCAGAGAAGTATATCAAGATCTTTACCGACCTCGATAAGGAGACTATTGATGCTCTCGTAGAGGAGCACAAGCAGGACCCAGGCCGCCGTGTACTTCAGAAGCGTTTGGCTGAGGAGGTTACCATAATGGTTCATTCTCAGGAGGATTTGGATATGGCTATCGCAGCCAGCAACATCCTCTTCGGTAAGGCAACCAAGGAGAACTTGGCGCAGCTCGATGAGGCTACATTGAATGATGTATTCGCTAATGTTCCTCACTACGACCTCGACAAGAACCTGCTCGGTGGAACTGCTGTAGATCTCTTCAATCAGGAGGGCATGCAGATTTTCCCAAGCAAGAGCGAGATGCGCAAGCTCGTTAAGGGTGGTGGCGTTTCACTCAACAAGGAGAAACTCGCTGCTTTCGATCAGGTTGTAACTGCTGATGACCTGATTGACGGTAAGTATCTTTTGGTTCAGAAAGGTAAGAAGAACTACTTCTTGATTACCGTTAAGTAATCGTTAAAAGTATTGAAAATATTTGGTAGTGGAGAAAAAATCCACTACCTTTGCATTCGATTTGCTTGTCCTATGGTGTAATGGTAGCACTACAGTTTTTGGTTCTGTCAGTGGTGGTTCGAATCCGCCTGGGACAACAGGTCATAAATAACCCTTCAAGTCTTTGCGGATTTGGAGGGTTATTTTGTTTATAATAAAGTTCGGATACAACAAGCTCTTTGCATCTATTATAGGTCAATTTTGATGAAAAGTAGGCAATAAAATGAGAAAATAAGTAAAAAGGGTGCATCTTTCGTATTGATTTAGGGTGATATTCAAAATTATTTTGTATCTTTGCCCTCGTAACAAATCAAACAATTTATAAAAAATAAAAGTATGGACTTTAACAAACTATTCTCATTGGAGGGTAAGGTTGCCCTCGTAACAGGTGCCGCATACGGTATCGGTTTCGCTATTGCTGAGGCTTATGCCAAGGCTGGTGCTAAGATTGCTTTCAATTGCCGCAGCCAGCACCACATGGATCAGGCTCTTGCAGATTACAAAGCAAAGGGTATTGAGGCAAAGGGTTATATCTGTGATGTAACAGATGAGGAACAGGTGAAAAACATGGTAGCTGACATCGAGAAGGAACTTGGTGTTATTGATATTTTGGTAAACAACGCAGGTATTATCAAGCGTATTCCTATGACAGAGATGTCTGTAGATGACTTTAAGCAGGTTATTGACATTGACCTCACTGCACCTTTCATCGTATCTAAGGCAGTTATCCCTGGTATGATCAAGAAGGGTCATGGTAAGATTATCAACATCTGTTCTATGATGAGCGAGCTGGGCCGCGAGACAATTTCTGCATACGCAGCTGCCAAGGGTGGCTTGAAGATGTTGACACGTAACATCTGCTCAGAGTATGGTGAGTACAACATCCAGTGCAATGGCTTGGGCCCTGGTTACATCGCAACTTCTCAGACAGCACCTCTCCGTGAGCGTCAGGCTGATGGTAGCCGTCATCCATTCGACAGCTTTATCTGTGCAAAGACTCCTGCAGGTCGCTGGTTGGAACCCGAAGAGTTGGCAGGTCCTGCTGTTTTCTTGGCTTCAGATGCTTCTAATGCAGTGAATGGTCACATTCTCTACGTAGATGGTGGTATCTTGGCATATATCGGAAAGCAGCCAAAATAAAGGATCAAACATGAAGATTTAAATTTGAATAAACTTGAATAGAATAAAAAAATATAGGGCAGCCATAAAGGACTGC
The DNA here is from genome assembly GCF_025151535.1 of Segatella copri DSM 18205. NCBI lineage: Bacteria > Pseudomonadati > Bacteroidota > Bacteroidia > Bacteroidales > Prevotellaceae > Segatella > Segatella copri. The sequence continues at coordinate 2,638,658 of NZ_CP102288.1, read as the reverse complement.
CCTATATTTGTAATTAAAATAATCTTTACAATTATTTGTTGATTGCATCTGCAAGCTCAGCACCAGCCTTGAACTTAGCAACCTTTTTAGCTGCAATCTGGATCTTCTCCTTAGTAGCTGGATTGATACCCTCACGAGCAGGACGCTCGTTAATGCTGAATGTACCGAAACCTACCAACTGGATCTTGTCACCTGCAATGAGGGCTTCCTTCAATGCGTTTGTTGTAGCTTCAAGAGCGGCCTTAGCCTGTGCCTTTGTAATCTCAGCACCTGCTGCAATCTTGTCAATCAATTCTGTCTTGTTCATAATTTTTCGTTATTAAATGAATAATATTGTTGTTTCTTAGTTGAATTCGTTTACAAATATAGCTTTTTCTTGTGAAAGTTCAAATAAAAAAAGCAGAAAAGTGATGAAATTATTGAAATTTAAGTGTAATAAGTCTATTTTTTGGTGTTTTCACGGATATTTTTCGTAATTTTGTCGCCAAAATGCAAATATTAGTCAGATTATTAAACTGTTTATAGAAATAAAGTTATGCGCAATATTCCAATTGTAACAAAGAATTTGCTGATAGTGAATGTAGTAGCATTCCTGGCATGCATGCTGATGGACAAGAGTATGGGTGGCGGTTCTGGCCTGACAGATATGTTTGGGCTTCATTTCTTCCTGGCATCCGATTTCCATATTTATCAGTTAGTTACCTACATGTTTATGCATGGTGGTTTCCAGCATATTCTCTTTAATATGTTTGCCTTATGGATGTTTGGCTGTGTGGTTGAAAGAGTTTGGGGACCAAAGAAATTCCTTTTTTATTACATAGTGTGTGGAGTGGGAGCAGGTTTGTTCCAGGAAGCTGCACAGTATATTACCTATGTGGCAAAGGATATGGCAGCTTATGATTATGTTAGTGTTAATGGTGCCAGAATAACAATGGAGCAATATCTGAACCTATGGACTACCGTGGGTGCTTCAGGAGCTATTTATGCCATATTGCTTGCCTTTGGTATGATTTATCCAAACGAGCGTCTCTTCATTTTCCCGTTGCCAGTTCCTATTAAAGCTAAATTCTTCGTGATAGGCTATGCTGTCATTGAATTGGTTTCAACATTCTCTCTCTCTGATGACGGTGTGGCTCATATTGCCCATTTGGGAGGTATGGTCTTTGGATTCTTCCTGATCCGTTATTGGCGTAAGCAGATTGGTAATGGTTACTATCAGTCTAATTCTGCTGATGCATTCGATAAGTTGAAAGGTATGTTCGGTGGAAAGCGTCGGGCAGGTAGAACGCATTTTACTTATACCAAGAATGAATCTTATAATCAGACTTATGAACAGGATGCTGAATGTAAGACCAATGAAAAGGTCGTATCTCAGGAAGAGATAGATAGAATCTTGGATAAGATAAGGAAAAGCGGTTATGATAGCTTGACTCAGAGTGAAAAGCAGATGCTCTTTGATCAGAGTAATAAGTAGGAAACAATGTTTAAAGGATTTAAGGAATTTACATATAAGATGGTAGCTGGTGCTAATGTGGCAACTATCATCATCATGTTGCTGGTGGGCTTTTCTGACTTTTTTCAGCCGGAAAAGTTCGCCGCATTGGCTAATCTTGGCTTACTTTTCCCGGTTTTTCTTATAGTTAACTTAGGTTTTTTGCTTTTCTGGTTGCTCTTCCGGTCTAAGTATGCCATTATTCCATTCTTAGGCTTCTTGATCTGTTTTGTTCCTGTCCGCAAGTATATGCCAATCAACTTTTCTGGCGAAACTCCAAAAGGTTGTATCAAAGTTCTATCATATAATACCTGGAATTTTGGTGCACAGACAGAGGATGCCGAAGGAACTAATATCTGTATTGCTTATCTGCAGGAGCAGGATGCTGATATTGTTTGTCTGCAGGAAGCATGTCCTACTTCCCGGAATATTGAACAGATAGATAGTATGCTCAAGCCTATGTATGCTTATCAGGATACAACGATGCACGTGAATGGCGGAAATTGTCTTATGTTGCTCAGTAAATACCCCATTCTTTCGAAAGAGCGAATTCCTTATGAATCGAAAGGAAATATGAGTGTAGCGTATCGTCTGAAAGTGAAAGATAGAGAGGTCCTTCTCATCAATAATCATTTGGAAACTACCGGCTTAAGTTTAGAGGACAGACGCCAGTTCAAGAATCTGGTTATCGGAAAATTGCAGGTTGATACTGCAGAAGAAACGTCCAAACTGCTCGTTGTAAAACTTGCCGAGGCAACAAAGAAACGGGCTCCGGAGGCTGAGGCTGTAGCAAAATACATTCAGCAGCATAAAGAACAGAGTATTATTTTGTGCGGTGACTTTAATGATGGTCCTATCTCTTATGCTCATCGAACGATAGCTAAAGATTTGACGGATTGCTACATTGCAAGTGGTAACGGACCGGGTATCAGCTATCATCATGGAGGCTTTTTTGTTCGCATTGACAATATCATGTGTTCAGACGATTGGGAGCCTTATGAATGTAAAGTTGATGATAAAATCGCCGTTTCAGACCACTATCCTATCATTTGTAAGCTAAAAATGCGCCCTAAAAAGCAAAAATAGAGCAAATTATTCTTATATAAGAAAAAAAATGCTTATTTTTGCACAACTTTATGGAGGTTTTTGAAAGAATCCCTAAAAGTAATTGAAAAGAAACAAATAATTAATAACAATAAATAGAAATGCAAAACAAAGGAATTGTAATTTGTGTAGCCGTCTTACTGACACTCGCAAGTATCTTCTATTTGTCATTCTCGTTTGCCACACGTTACTATGACAGCGAGGCTGCAAAGATTAAAGATCCTATTGCTCAGCAGGATTATAAGGATTCTGTTAAGTATTTAGGTGTTTATTCTTACCAGAACTGCTTGGAGACTCAGATTGGTCTTGGACTTGACCTTAAGGGCGGTATGAATGTAATTCTTGAGATTTCTGTACCTGATGTACTTGAAAACCTTGCCGATCATAAGACCGACGCTGGTTTTACCAATGCCATGAAGGAAGCTAGAGCTCAGGAAGAAGCTAACGGTGGTGACTTCGTGTCACTTTTCATTAACGCTTATCATAAGAGCGCACCAGGTCATAAACTCGCAGAAGTGTTCGCTACCCAGCAGTTGCAGGGCAAGGTTTCTCCTCAGAGCAGCGACGCAGAGGTAGAGAAGGCTATCCGCGCTTCTGTACAGGATGCTATTGATAACTCTTTCAATGTTGTCCGCACCCGTATCGATAAGTTTGGTGTTGTACAGCCTAACATCCAGAAGTTGGAAGGTCAGCAGGGCCGTATCATGGTAGAAATGCCAGGTATCAGCCAGCCAGAGCGTATGCGTAAGATGCTCCAGGGTAGTGCAAACCTTGAGTTCTGGGAGACATACAACTCAGAGGAAATCGCTCCTTATCTCCAGCAGCTTGATACTCGTATCGCTAATGGTGATAACGGTGAGGAGAAGACAGACTCTGTTGCTGCTGATTCAACTGTTGCAAAGAAAGAAGTTGCTAAGGCTGAACCAAAGAAGGCTGAGGCTAAGTTCTCTATCAAGAAGAAGGACGATGCTGCAAGCAAGGTAGGCGAGGATGCTCAGAATGCTGCTGCTATCAAGGCTCACCCATTGTTGGCTCGTTTGCAGCTCGGTGGTGGTTTGAGCACTGTTGGTTATGCTAGCGTTCGCGATACTGCTGCTATCAACAAGATTATCTACTCTGCTGTGGCTAAGCGCGTTTTGCCATCAGACTTGCGTCTGCTTTGGAGTGCTAAGCCAGCTGATAACCTGAAGGCTAAGAATATCTTCGAGCTTCACGCCTTGAAGGTGACTACCACTACAGGTCGTGCTCCTTTGGAGGGTGATGTAATTACCGATGCTAAGGATGAGTTCGACCAGATGGGTTCACCTGTTGTTAGCATGAAGATGAATACTGAGGGCGCACGTAAGTGGGCTCAGATGACCAAGGCTAACGTAGGTAAGGCTATTGCTATCGTTTTGGATGGCGTAGTTTACTCTGCTCCTCGTGTAAACGGCGAGATTGATGGTGGTAGCTCTCAGATTTCCGGTAACTTCACTATCGAGGATACCAAGGACTTGGCTAACACATTGAAGTCTGGTCGTATGCCAGCTCCTGCACGTATCGTTCAGGAGGAGGTTGTAGGTCCTACACTCGGTGCACAGTCTATCCAGATGGGTATTGTATCATTCGTTGTAGCTTTCGTACTCCTGATGGTTTACATGGTGATGATGTACAACATCATTCCTGGTATGATGGCTAACCTGGCATTGCTCGTCAATGTATTCTTCACACTCGGTATTCTGACGTCCTTCCAGGCAGCCTTGACATTGCCAGGTCTTGCCGGTATGGTCTTGTCTCTGGGTACTGCCGTGGATGCCAACGTGCTTATCTATGAGCGTATCAAGGAGGAGCTCCGCTCCGGTAAGGGTATGAAGCAGGCTGTAGCTGCCGGTTATGGCAACGCTTTCTCTGCTATCTTCGACTCTAACTTGACATCTTTGATTACTGGTGTTATCCTGTTGACTACCGGTACAGGTCCTATCCGTGGTTTCGCTACTACATGGATCATCGGTATCGTAGTTTCATTCTTCACTGCTGTGTTCCTGACTCGTCTGGTTTACGATTACAAGTTGAACCACGATAAGTGGATGCACTGCAAGTTTGATACTCCAGTTTCTCACAACCTGATGCAGGGCAAGAAGTATAAGTTCATGTCTATGTACAAGACTACCTTCACCGTTGCCATCGTAGCAGCTGTGGTATTCATCGGTAGCTTCTTTGTTCGTGGCTTGAGCAAGAGTATCGACTTCACTGGTGGTCGTAACTATGTAGTACAGTTCGAGAATCCTGTAGAGCCTGAGCAGATCCGTACTGTTCTTGGCGATGCTTTCGTCAATGCAGACGGCACCAAGGCAAATACTGGCGCTATCGCTATCGGTACAGACGGTAAGACTATCCGTGTATCTACCAACTATATGATTGAGAGCAACAGTCCAACTGTTGACGATGAGGCTGAGACTATCCTTTACAACGCCTTGAAGAAGGCCAACCTGGTTTCTCAGAAGAGTGTTGAGGCATTCAAGAATCCAGACGTTCGTCAGGGTGGTTCTATCATCAGTAGTACAAAGGTAGGTCCTTCTGTGGCTAAGGATATCACTATGGGTGCTATCTATAGTGTGCTCTTCGCATTGATTGCTATCTTCCTCTACATCCTGGTACGTTTCCGCAACGTGGCCTTCTCTGTAGGTTCTACTATTGCGTTGGCATTCGATGCCTTGACAGTAATCGGTTTCTACTCACTCCTGTGGGGTCTCGTTCCATTCTCATTGGAGATTGACCAGACCTTCATCGGTGCTATCCTGACCGTGGTAGGTTACTCTATCAACGATAAGGTGGTTGTGTTCGACCGTATCCGTGAGAACTTGAAGTTGCATCCTAAGGGCGACCGTCAGCAGCTCTTCAATGCATCTATCAATGAGACATTGGCTCGTACCATCAATACATCTACATCTACATTGCTCGTGTTGCTCTGTATCTTCATCCTCGGTGGTGACAGCATCCGCAGCTTCTCATTCGCAATGATCCTGGGTGTTGTATTCGGTACATTGTCATCTATCTTCATTGCATCTCCAATGGCTTACATCGTTCTTGGTCGTAAGATTAAGGAAGAGCCAGCTGAGGTGGTTGCAGAAGTTAAGTAATCAGAAACTCTTCATTCTTTCTCTTTCCGATGTATGTCGGATAGAGAAAGATACTGGAAAGAATATAAAAATAATAAAGGTCGCTTCCTGATTGTCAGGAGCGACCTTTATTGTTTTATCATCTCTGGAATGATAAGGAAAGTACGTGGTCCCACCGAGAATCGAACTCGGATCAAAGGTTTAGGAAACCTCCGTTCTATCCGTTAAACTATAGGACCATTGTAAACCGACTGCAAAGATACATCAAATCGTTGACAATACAAAATAAAATGTTATGTTTTTCACTCTCATCTTATCAAGTTTCCTCACTTTTGTGGAGTTGAACTGCGAAAACCTCTTCGATACGAGGCATGATTCGTTGAAGAATGACTATGAATTCCTGCCACAGAGCAGTTACAAGTGGACGCCTTATCGTTATTGGCGCAAGCTGGCAAATCTTTCCAAGACTATAGTAGCTTTGGGGTATGAAGATTTGTCGCTTGTTGGTACCGCCTCCCCAGATAATCCGTCAAGACCCTCGGAGAAGTCCTGGCATGTTCCCGATTTTGTGGCGCTTTGCGAAGTGGAGAACGATAGTGTGCTGTTTGATTTAACCCGGCGTTCAGCTCTTCGCGGTGTGAATTATGATTATGTGATGACCGATTCGCCTGATGAACGGGGCATAGATGTGGCTTTGCTTTATCAGCCATCTTCTTTTGCGCTTATACAGTTCCGGTCCATCCGCATCAAGCCGCTGCCTGATACTCGTCCTACGAGAGATATTCTCTACGCTTCGGGGCGGATTATGAATGATGATACGCTCCATGTCTTTGTATTGCATGCGCCTAGCCGTCGTGGCGGCGAACAGGTTTCGCGTCCCTACCGCCTGCAGGTAGCCAGCCAGCTGGTTTCTGCTGTAGATTCTATCTATGCGCTCAATGATAGTGCAAGGATTATCGTAGCCGGCGATTTCAACGATTATTCCGATTCTCCGGCTCTTTGTTATCTTTATCAGCATCACCTTGTTAATATATCTGTTGGTGTCAAAGGCTCTCATGGTGCCAAGGCTACTTATCGCTGGCATGGAGATTGGCGAAGTCTTGACCAGATTCTCTTCAGTCCTTCGCTTTCCCGGCTTAAGATGAGTTGTCAGATAGGAGATTTGCCATTTCTCTTAGAAGATGATGAGAAATATGGCGGAAAGAAACCTTTCCGCACCTATCTCGGTCCACGATATTTGGGTGGATACAGCGATCATCTTCCGCTTGTTGCCAAGTTTAAGATAGAGGGTGGATATGAATAAAAAAACAGGTATGCTCAGATTTTTTACTGAACATACCTGTTTGTATATTAGTGAGATTTTTTCTCTTCTGCCTGATTATCCGTAGATAACATTACCGTTCTCATCCTCATAAGGAGCCATATCCTTAGCATACTGGTTCATGGCACGGAGGCTCATACCCATTGATGAGAAACCACCATCGTGGAAGAGGTTCTGCATGGTTACCTTGCGGGTGAAGTCAGAGAACATCATCACGCAGTAGTTAGCGCAATCCTCAGCTACGGCGTTTCCGAGTGGAGACATCTTGTCGGCGAAGTCCATCATGTTCTCGATATCCTTGATACCCTTACCTGCTGTTGTAGCTGTAGGGCTCTGAGAGATGGTGTTGATACGCACGTGCTTCTCACGACCGTAGATGTAACCGAAGCTGCGGGCGATACTTTCGAGCATGCTCTTGGCATCAGCCATATCGTTGTAACCGAAGAATGTACGCTGAGAAGCTACGTATGTGAGAGCTACTACAGAACCCCACTCATTGATAGCATCCAACTTCTTGGCTACCTGCAACATCTTGTGGAAAGAGATAGCAGAGATGTCCAATGTCTTGTTCAGGAAGTTGTAGTCGAGGTCATCGTATGTACGATGCTTGCGAACGTTAGGGCTCATAGCTACAGAGTGGAGCACGAAGTCGATTTTGCCACCGAGTTTCTCCTGAGCCTCTGTGAATACCTTTTCCAAGTCTTCTACGCTAGTCGCATCAGCTGCGATGATAGGAGCGTTGATCTGTTCAGCGAGCTTATCCAGCGTACCCATACGCAAAGCCATAGCTGTATTACTAAGTGCGATAGTAGCACCCTCTTCAGCAGCCTTTACAGCTACTTTCCAAGCGATTGATTCCTCATTGAGTGCACCGAAGATGATGCCACGCTTGCCTTTTAACAAATTGTGAGTCATTGTTATCTTAATACTTTTGTTTATACTAACGACAATCCCCTACATATATCATTCTCTATATATATAATAAGGTGTAAAACCACTTTGTTTGGTTCTAGTCGTTGAAATCGTGCGCAAAATTACGAAAAATGTGCAATATACCCAAATTTTTTAACTAAAAAGTGCCGTAAACGTTTTCTTTTTTGTGGTATGTCAAGTATTTCGCTCCCTGCAGTCAGTATGATATTCTATTTATTCTTTGCAGATAATAAGTCTGAAACAGATATATCTTATGCTTATAGATAACGTATCTGTTGGTCTGAGGAATTAGATTTGTAGGGTTGCTGCCATATCCCAGCAGAATTGTTGGCATATGTCAACAATGTTCCTGACATATGTCAACAATGTTCCTGACATATGCCAACAAGGTTCCTGACATATGCCAACAGAATTATCGACATATGTCAGCAACCTTGTTGGCAACTGCCGGCAACCGAACGGAACTAATTGTTAGAACCGATGAACCGTAGAACTGTGACTATTTAATCTGTTTGTTCTACGTATTTAAGCAATACGTCTTACCCGGCAGATGCCTGTATAGATAACTTAAGAACCTTCTTATTTCTGTTCTTACAAATTATAGCCTTATTACTGCAAAAATGTCCTTTTTGTTGCAATATGACAAGGTAGAAGTGTTAAAAACAGACTTTTTTATGTGCGTTATTAAATTTTTCTTTCAAAATATTTGCAAATATCCGAAAAAAAATCTAATTTTGCAGCCGATTATTATAAATTTATAAATTATTATCTAATAAAGAGAGAGATTATGTTTAAAAGAATCGCTTTATTTGTGGGGGGGCAATTTTCAGTTGTGGAGTAGCCTTTGCCCAAACATCTGTTACCGGTAAGGTAGTAGCTTCTGAGAATGGTGAGCCTGTTATTGGCGCATCAATCAAAGTAGCTGGTACTAATACGGGTACTGTTACGGACGTCGATGGAAACTTCAGTTTGAATGTTCCAGCCGGCTCCAAGTTGGAGATTACCTATATAGGTATGAATCCACAAACTGTTAAAGCAAGTTCTAACATGAAGATTGCTTTGACTTCTGACAACAAAACCTTGGACGAGGTCGTAGTTGTTGCTTATGGTACAACCACTAAGGCTTCCTTTACAGGTTCTGCAGCTGTAATGAAAGACAAGGATATGTCTGCAGCTAAATCTTCACTCATCAAGTCGTTGGAAGGCAAAATGGCTGGTGTCAACATTGGTGCTTCAACAGGTGACCCAGGTGCTGACCAGAAGGTGTTGATCCGTGGTATCGGTTCTATCAGCGCTTCTACCCAGCCATTGTATGTGATTGATGGTGTGCCAGTTTCTAACTCTGACATGCAGAGTAGCGGTCTCCGTTCACAGTCTATTCTTTCTTCTATCAACCCTAATGATATCGAGAGCATGACCGTATTGAAGGATGCTGCCGCATCTTCTCTCTATGGTTCACGTGCTGCCAATGGTGTCATCATCATCACTACCAAGAAGGGTAAGGAAGGTAAGACTCACGTAAACTATGATATGCAGATTGGTTGGAGCAATATTGCCAAGAAGAGTGCTTTGGAAACTATGAACAGCGCCGAGATGAAGCAGTATTGGAAGGATGCACTCCAGGGTTACTTCGTATATTATGGAGGTATGGATGAAACTGCCGCTGCTGCCGCTGCTGCAGAAGAAATTCCTAGCTGGTTCAACAACTATAATACAGACGAGACAACAGATTGGTACAAAGAGGTTTATCGTACTGGTTTGACTACCGACCATCAGGTATCTATCAATGGTGGTAACGACCGTACTAAGTTCTTCACCAGTTTTGGCTACAACAAGGTTGAAGGTACCGTAAAAGGCAGCTCTTTCCAGCGTTATAGTGGACGTTTGAACTTGGATCACAAGGTAACTGACTGGTTCAAGATTTCTGCCAAGGAAATGCTGTCATTCTCTAATCAGGCTGGTTTCCGCGACCAGGGTGCCCAGGCGCAGGGCTTCGGTACTACCGCTCCAATGTCTGTACTCTTCTCAATGGACCCTACCGCTCCTGTAAAGAACGAGGATGGTTCATATAACACTAGCGCTTCATTCTCAACGAATGTTTCAAATCCAAACCTGATGTTCGGACAGGAGGGTGGTGAATATGCTGAGACTTTGGATTCAGAGTTGATGCGTAGCTTGACCAATGTGGAGGGTGAACTCAAGTTGCCATTCAATCTGACATTGCGTTCAATCTTCGGTTTCGACTATATGACCAACAACATCCGTGAATTCTGGGCTCCTAATAGTGGTAATGGTCAGTCACTGAACGGTATGGGTCAGCGTTGGAACTACACCAGCAAGACTTTGACTTCATCCAACACTTTGAACTATGCCCGCAGCTTTGACAAGCATAATCTCACTGCGATGGTAGGTTATGAGGCAGAGAAGCGTAACTTGATGACATTGACTGCCAGCTCTCAAAACTACTCTACACATAAGTTGCCAGAGTTGTCTAATGGTCAGGCTAACAGCAATGCCAGCTACACCAACTGTGCAACCATGATGTCTTGGTTGGGTAGCGTAAACTATAACTACGACAACAAGTATTACTTGTCTGCTAGCTATCGTCGTGACGGTTCTTCACGTCTTTCTTCAGACAACCGTTGGGCAGACTTCTTCTCTGTATCAGGTGCATGGCGCATCAGTAGCGAGAAGTTCTTGGAGGGTAACAACCTGTTCAGTGATTTGAAGCTCCGTCTCTCTTATGGTACCAATGGTAACTTGCCAACAGACTACTATGGTTATATGGGTACATACGCAACAACCGGTGGTTACGGCTCTGAGCCAGGTATCTATTGGAGCAACATCTCTAACCCAACATTGGGTTGGGAGAAGTCTCACAACTTTAACGTAGGTTTGGATTGGACACTCTTCAACCGAGTAACTCTTACCTTCGATTACTATAACAAGTTGACAAAGGATCTTCTCTTCCTTTCACCAACTTCTTATGTAACAGGTTTCAGCTCATACTGGAACAACATCGGTGAGTTGAAGAACCAGGGTCTTGAGTTCTCTATCAGTTCTCAGAATATCCGCACAAAGGATTTCACCTGGACCACAGACTTCAACCTTACCAAGCAGAGTATCAAGGTAAACAAGTTGCCTAATGGTGACGACGTTCAGTATGGCGACGGTAACATGTATATCCTCCGTGAGGGCGAGTCTATGCATACATTCTTCCTGCCAAAGGCTAAGGGTGTAAACTCAGAGACTGGTTTGATGGAATTCTGGATTGATCCTGAGGATGAGTCTAAGGGTGTAACCAACGAGTATAGCAAGGCTGGTAGCACCATTGTAGGCAAGGGTGTGCCTGACTGGGTAGGCGGTATGACCAATACCTTCCGCTATAAGGATTTTGACCTTTCATTCATGATTTCATATCAGTTTGGTGCCGACATGTTCGATTATCCAGGTTACTTCCTTACCTATAGTGATGGTTTCCGTGTGGGTTCATTTAATGTATCTAAGCGTGTGGCTGGCAATTACTGGCAGAAGCCAGGTGACCAGACCGAGTTCCCACGTCCTATCTACTTTAACCCATTCCGTTCTGATAAGTTCTCTACCCGTGAGATTATCTCAACAGACAACATCCGCGTACGTGACATCACATTCGGTTGGACTGTGCCTTACTTCAAGAAGTATATCAGCAACTTGCGCATTTATTTCCGTGCAACCAACCCATTCCTGATTTACAACGCAGCTAAGGATATTGATCCAGATGTTGATATCAATGGTTATCGCCAGACCGATACTCCTACAACACGTCAGTTCTTGTTCGGTCTCAACTTTAGTTTTTAATTAATTCATAGGAAAAAGGATATGAAAAAGATATATTTAGCATTGGGTATTGCCGTTGGCATGATGTTCTCATCATGCAGCGACTTCCTGGACCAGGAGCCATCTATTGAGTTGCCTACTGAGTCTGCTATCACAACTACATCTGACTTGCGTAATGCAGTGAATGGTATTGCTTATGTATTGACAGAAAGCAGAATGACTTATGCGTCAGAATTCGCCCTCTTTGCAGATACTCGCTGCAACGATTTCAAGGTAACTGCAGACAACAATCAGTTGGGTGAGCTCAGATTTTACATGTACAATTCTAAAGGTTCATTCAATGATTATGCATATTTCGCATTCTACCAGGCTTTGGGTAATGTGAATAGCGCATTGAAGTCTATCGAAAATGGCCAGGTTGAAGGCGATGCTGCCGAAATCAATAACTATAAAGGACAGCTGTTAGCTTGGAGAGGTATGTTGCACTTCGACTTGGCTCGTATGTTCTGCCACATCCCTACTACTGTAGAGAATCCAGCAAGCGAACTCGGTCTGGTTCTTTCTGACCAGGTATTTGACAAGGATTACAAGGGTACTCGTACAGATTTGGCATCTACATACACATTCATTATCAAGCAGTTTACAGATGCACTTCCTTTGTTGGAGAAGAAGTCTGATAATGGTTACTTCAACTATTATGCAGCTCTAGGTCTTCGTGCCCGTGCTTACCTCTATAATGGTCAGTATGCAGAGGCTTTGGCAGATGCTAAGGAAGTAATTGGTGAGGGTGGTTTCAAGATGTTGAACCGCGACAATTATGTTGAGGCTTGGACTAAGGAGAAGGCAGATGAAACCATTCTGGAGTTCATGCAGACCGACAAGTATAACCAGCAGCGTTATGCTCCTGGTTACTACTGTGATGCTGATGGTTACTCAGAGAATGCTTTCAACGAGGAGGGTTACCTGTATAAGTATCTTGTAGCCAACAAGGATAAGGATATTCGTGCTGGCTTGATCAAGGATCAGTCTGCAGCTAGCTACAAGAAGGCTGCAGGTTTCTATCCTAACAAGTATCCAGGCCGTAACGGCAACCTCTATGTTAACAACACTAAGTTGCTCCGCCTCTCAGAGATGTATCTGATTGCTGCTGAGGCACAGTGGCATCTTGACAACTCTGGTTCATACGATTTGGCAAAGACAAGTGCCAAAGCAGCTCAGTATATCAATGCTATCGACAAGAACCGTATTGCCGGTTATACAGATAAGACTTCTGTTACACTTGCAGACATTCTTCATGAATATGAAATCGAGATGTTCTGCGAGAACCAGATTACATTCGCTTACTGGCGTAATCGTCAGAGTGTAACAAACCAGGCTAATCAGGAGGTGAAGTACAATGATTATCGTACCATTATGGCTATCCCACAGTCTGAGATTGATTACAACAAGGCTCTTCAACAGAACCCTGAATATTAATAAGATAATATTTTTAATCAAGATATAGGAATGCCATGAGTGGCATTTTCTATAAATCTCTCGGGAGAGGCTGGCTGTGAAGCTCGCCTCTCTTTTTCGATTTTAGATGTTCAAACTGTCTGGATTCATCAAGAAATCATAAATGTTCATGGTAAGGATACCTTCCTCGTTCTGGTAAGTCGGAGTGGGCGTTCCTACGATGACGATTTTCTTGAAACTGTCTTTTATGCGCAAAAGAGAGTTGAACTCTTGTTTCATTTTGTCTTCTGTTGGCAAGGCATATGCTGACTGTATGTAGCATCTCTTATAGCCCAGATTGCAAACGAAATCGACTTCTAGTGTACTGCGTTGCCGCTTACCATCCTCTCCAATCGTAAAAATTGGTATTTGTCCCACATCAACAGAATAGCCTCTAAGACGCAATTCATTGTATATTGCGTTTTCCAAGAGATGTGTAAATTCTGTCTGGCGAAAATTAAGTCTGGCGTTACGTAACCCTAAGTCTGTGAAGTAATATTTTGATGGTGTGTCAATGTATTTCTTGCCTTTGATGTCAAATCTGATGGATTTCTCGATGATAAAAGCATCTTGCATCAAGTCTAGATAGTTCTTGATGGTATCTTTTGAAAGACTGCTTTGTTTAACAGATTTGAAGCAATTTTCCAACTTTGTTGGATTGGTTAGGCTGCCAATATTTGAGGCAACCAAGTTGATTAGCTCTTCCAAATCGTCATCTTTCTTTATTTCATATCGTTCCTTGATGTCACGGATATAGGTATGAGTAAAAAGGTTCTTGAGGTACTCTACTTTTCGCTCAATTTCATCCATTGTGACCACTTGTGGAAGTCCACCATAGGTGAGATATTCATTCAATAAATCTTCACGATTACCTTCTTTTGCAGACATAAACTCTTGAAAGCTTAAAGGCGTGATACGTATTTCGTCGCCTCGTCCTCTGAACTCTGTAATTACATCTTTAGAAAGGAATTTTGCATTACTACCTGTTACATAAACGTCTGCATTTGTGATTTTGAGATAGCTATTGAGTACATCCTCAAACTCTGCCACCAACTGTACTTCATCAAGGAGGATGTAATATTGTTGAGAGTCTGTCATCCTTGAATCTATATAGTTCAACAAAGCATCAGGATTTCTTAGAGCGGCATTACGGCGGTCTTCCATATCAACCTTGATAATATGCAGTTCATCTACTCCTTGTTCTAAGAGATAGTTATGAAATAAGGTGAAGAGAAGGTATGATTTGCCACATCGGCGCATTCCTGTTATTACCTTTATCATGCCATTACCCTTGCGGGCAATGATTCTATTTAAGTGAATATTACGTTTTATCTCCATGTTGTTCGATTTTTTTGTGATTTGTCACACTTTTGCCGAGTGCAAAGTTAGGAATATTATATGTAATCACCAAATATTATTCGATTTTTTTGTGATAAATCACACTTTTGACGAATACAGGGGTAAGAATGCTGGCTTTAAAGCTCGCTTCTTTCCAAGAAAAAAAACACGGACAAATTCAATTTGTCCGTGTTATATTTTTTGGGCATAAACACAGCTTTGTCATGGTGCAAACTATGACTTATGCTCCAGAAAACGGTGAGTTGGAGGGAAGAAAACTATGAGTTGTATTTGTTAACACTTTACGAGAACAGGTCTTTCATGGAGAAAAATGATAGTAGGATGCAATATTATCCCTTGTTTCTTGTTATATATGATATACAAACTGTTGTGGAAATGAAAAAGAAAATAGTTATAATGATGGTGCTGCTGCTTGCTGTGGTGGGAGCAAAGGCACAAGAAGTGGAGAATCCGGTAGGCAGATTCTCGGTAATTCCTCGTATAGGTGTATCTCTGGCTAACTGGAGCGGGTTGCCTCCGGAAACTTCGGAGGGAATCTCGCTAGAGTCTAAGTATCAGGCTGGATTCATGGGCGGCGCAGATGTGGAATATCGCATAGATAAGAGCCTGGGTATTACGCTGGGTGCTTATTATGCCCGACAGGGTATGCGTTTCCCTGACTGTGAGTTGACTGAGAATGCTGAAAAAGGGGAATATACAGGTATTAAGAATCATCATGTGAACCTCGATTATATCCAGGTGCCGCTGATGCTGAAGGCCTATCTTGTAGAGGGCTTGTCGGTGAATGCAGGCGTTCAGGTGGGATTCCTTTGTGGCGACGGCAAGGTGAAAAGAGAGGAAACCGACCTTCAGAAGGACAAAAACGGGTCTATTACATACAAGGATATGCAGGAAATCGAAGCTCCTTGGCCTGCCAAGAAGGTGGATGTAGCCATTCCTTTGGGCTTGAGCTATGAATATATGAACGTGATTCTGGATGCCCGTTACAACGTGAGCCTGACGAAGGCTGGCAAGGGTGATTGGGATAACTGTAAGAACAAGGCTTTGACCTTTACCGTGGGGTATCGGTTTACATTGTAAGAGAATATTTGGATAGAAATAAGAAAAGCCTCAAATCCTTTGCGGATTTGAGGCTTTTACCTTATCTGATAATCAGATGATTCTATGATTCTTTATCCAACCTGGCTTCCTGGCTTAACCTTGCCAAGGAGAGAAGTTACGTTCAATGAGCCGTCGAAGTTGACAGCACTCAGAATCATACCCTGACTCTCGATGCCCATCATCTTGCGAGGAGCAAAGTTGGCTACGAACAATACATCCTTGCCAATCAGCTGCTCTGGCTCGTAGTAGGCTGCGATACCTGAGCAGATGGTGCGCTCTACGCCAGAACCATCGTCGATGGTGAACTTCAGGAGTTTCTTAGACTTCTTTACCTTCTCGCAGTTCAGAATGTGACCTACGCGGATATCGAGTTTCTCGAAATCATCGAAGCTAACCTCTGGCTTGATAGGAGCAGCCTGATAAGAAGCCTCCTCGTTAGCCTTCTTGGTGTCAGCAAGCTTCTGGAGCTGTCTTTCGATAACCTCATCCTCAATCTTCTCGAAGAGCAATTCAGGCTCACCGAGCTGGGTACCAGCCTTGAGCAAATCTGTGCTGCCGAGCTGAGTCCACTCGAAGTTAGGCATATTGATCATCTTGCGGAGCTTCTCAGAAGAGAATGGCAAGAATGGCTCGAAGGCGATAGCGAGGTTGGCAACCAACTGGAGGGAGATGTTCAGGATGGTCTCCACACGCTTAGGATCGGTCTTCCAAACCTTCCAAGGCTCACACTCTGTGATGTATCGGTTACCGATACGAGCCAGGTTCATAGCCTCTTTCTGAGCCTCGCGGAACTTGAATACGTTGAGATACTGCTCTACCTTCTCCTTCACGTCCTTGAACTCAGCGATAGCCTTCTCATCTACCTCCTGCAATTCGCCACAGGCAGGAACTACGCCGCCCCAATACTTCTTGGTGAGCTGGAGGGCACGGTTTACGAAGTTACCGTAAACGGCAACCAACTCAGAGTTGTTGCGCTCCTGGAAATCCTTCCAGGTAAAGTTGTTGTCCTTGGTCTCAGGCGCATTGGCTGTCAATACATAGCGCAATACATCCTGCTTGCCTGGCAAATCTACGAGATACTCGTGCAACCATACAGCCCAGTTGCGGGATGTTGAAATCTTATCATCCTCCAGGTTCAGGAACTCGTTGGCTGGTACGTTGTCTGGCAAGATATAGTCGCCGTGAGCCTTCAGCATAGTAGGGAAGATGATGCAGTGGAACACGATATTGTCCTTACCGATGAAGTGAACAAGACGGGTCTCAGGATCCTGCCACCACTTCTGCCATGTTCCCCACTTTTCTGGATGAGCATCGCAGAGTTCCTTGGTGTTTGAGATGTAGCCGATTGGTGCATCGAACCAAACGTAGAGCACCTTTCCATCTGCACCCTCTACTGGAACAGGAATACCCCAGTCCAAGTCGCGTGTCATGGCACGTGGCTGAAGATCCATGTCCAACCAGCTCTTGCATTGGCCGTAAACATTGGTACGCCACTCTTTGTGGCCTTCCAGAATCCACTTCTTCAACCAATCCTGATACTTGTTCAATGGAAGATACCAGTTCTTGGTAGGCTTCTTTACGAGACCATGACCAGGGTTGTTCTTGTTGGTAGGGTTGATGAGCTCCTCAGGAGAGAGGGTAGCACCACATTTCTCGCATTGGTCGCCATAAGCACCCTCTGCACCACAGCGAGGACAAGTACCCACGATATTACGGTCGGTAAGGAATTCGCCTGTTACCTCGTCGCAGAACTGCTCCTCTACCTTTTCTTCCAATACGCCCTTGTCATAGAGTGTGCGGAAGAAGTCTGAAGCAAACTTATTGTGAGTAGGCGAAGTGGTACGGCTGTAAATATCAAAAGAGATACCGAAGTCCTCGAAACTCTTCTTGATGAGGTTATGATAGCGGTCAACCACCTCCTGTACGGTAATTCCTTCTTTCTTGGCACGGATAGTAACAGGTACACCATGCTCATCGCTACCGCCGATGAAGACAACATCTTGCTTCTTGAGGCGGAGATAGCGAACATAGATATCGGCTGGCACGTATACACCTGCCAGGTGACCAATGTGCACACCACCGTTGGCATAAGGCAAAGCCGCAGTCACGGTAGTACGTTTAAAGTTCTTTTGTTCCATATTAGCTAATATATTTTTGTTATTTGGCTGCAAAATTACAAAAAATGTTGGAGATAAGAAAGAATTATCGTCGCTTTTTCTTACTTATATATATAATAAGGTGTAAAAAGCTGGGTTCTTTAGTGTTTTTATAGTAAGGATAGCGTAGGGCAGGATACAAAAAAGGCCCTTCGCATCTCTGCAAGAGCCTCCCATCTTGTACATTTCCATCAGACTCCTCCCTGATAGGATTGTACCTAATTATTATCATTTACTTTTTCTACGAGCTTATTCGTTCTGACAACTTATGTTGTTGACCTTTTACAATCTAATTACCTTAGTATGTAGAAAACTTCCTCCTTATATATTTATATCTATAGAGAGATTTCTTACATTACGTTCATATAGGCGATAACGGCCAACTCTGCAAGAAGAATTACGAAACCAATCTTCTTTACTGCGTTTGTAATTTTAAAAATGCAATCCATAAATCTTAATAGTTTTGTTGTTAATAATTAAACTAGCGTTGTGCTAGCTTTCTTTTTACGTTTGCAAAGGTAATGCATTTTTTTATCCTATGTGGGGTAATTTTTATTAGAATTAGAGATTTTCGTAAATTTAAAAGCTAATTTAAATCAATTATTATACCTTAGAGAATAGAAATCACCCCGTCTTGGACGATTTTGCTATTCGTTTTGTCTGTTTTTTTGTGGTACTTTTGTCTTTATGGGATAATATTTTCGTAATGACAAAAGAAAATAGCCATTCTAAAATAGGTTTGTAACTATTTTAAAATGGCTATTCTTCTATTTTTTTTCTCCCTTTTTCCCTTTATAAATCCAACTTTTTAGAGCGAATGATTGGAAAAAACGGATTTTTATCCTTTTACATATATCTTCTTTATGATTATAAATGTCCTCTTTCTGCCCAATCGCCTCTGTCGAGGGTTCTGTATCCCACGGCTTCTGCTATATGGTCAGGCTTAATCTGTTCACTTCCTGCCAAATCAGCAATGGTTCGTGCCACTTTCAGTATTCTGTTATAGGCTCTGGCTGACAAAGAAAGCTTCTCCATTGCCATTCGGAGCAGTTCGATACCTTGTTCGTCGGGTTCGGCAAACTGATGAATCATTCTTTCGGTCATCTGGGCGTTGCAATGGATGCCTTTATAATCTTTGAATCTTTCGGCTTGAACTTCTCTTGCCTTGATGACTCTTTCTCTGATCTTGGCACTTGGCTCACCTGGTGCTGCCTTCGATATGTCCTGGAAAGGAACGGGACTGATTTCACATTGGATGTCGATGCGGTCGAGTAACGGACCCGAAATCTTGTTCATGTATCTTTGAATCTGGCCTGGCGTGCAGACACAGCGATGTGTCGGATCACCATAATATCCGCATGGACAAGGGTTCATACTTGCCACAAACATGAATGAACATGGGTAATCTGTAGAATATTTCGCTCTGCTGATGTTGATGTGGCGGTCTTCCAATGGCTGGCGGAGTACTTCCAGAGTGGTTTTATTGAACTCCGGAAGTTCATCGCAGAACAGAACGCCATTATGGGCGAGCGATATTTCTCCCGGTTGTGGCGATGTTCCACCGCCTACCAGAGCCACTTGAGAGATGGTATGGTGAGGAGACCGGAACGGGCGTTGGGAAATGAGTGATACATTCTTGCCCAGTTTGCCTGCAATGGAGTGAATTTGTGTTGTTTCCAGACTCTCAGATAGCGTGAGAGGGGGGAGGATGGACGGCAAACGTTTTGCCATCATCGACTTTCCAGAACCTGGAGGACCTACCATAATCAGGTTGTGTCCGCCAGCCGCAGCCACTTCGAGCGCTCTTTTCACGTTCTCCTGACCGCGAACATCGGCATAATCGTATTCACAATGTGTCTGGTTTTCGTAGAATTCCTTGCGGGTGTCAACGATTGTAGGAGAAGGATTGCTTCTGTCGCTCATGAATTGTATGACTTCGAAAAGTGTTTTCATGCCGTAAACCTCAAGATTGTTTACGACAGCCGCTTCCCGAGCGTTCTGTTCCGGTACAATCAGTCCCTTAAAATGCTCTGCTCTTGCTCTGATGGCTATCGGTAGGGCACCTTTGATAGGCTGGAGCGTACCGTCAAGGCTCAGCTCGCCTACCATCATGTACTCTTTCAGATGATCTTCGGGAATGTTGTTGTTGGCGCCTAGAAGTCCGATTGCAAGCGGCAAGTCGAAACTGCTGCCCTCTTTCCGGAGGTCAGCTGGAGCCAGATTGATAGTGATGTCGGCTATCGGAAATTTGAAGCCGCTATACTGGAGAGCTGCTGAAATTCGGTTGCGGCTCTCTTTGACCGCCTCGTCGCCTAAGCCTGTGAGGTGGTACATGACGCCTCTGTTGAGGCTTACTTCTACGGTTACAGTAGTTACTTCTAGTCCGTTAACTGCTGCACAATATGTCTTTACTAACATATAGGCGTGCTTTTTATGGGTTCTTGACTAGCTCGAAAGTATTTATTTTAGCAGTTGGTCGAGCTTATTGTAAAGCTCTTGCTTTTTCATGCCTCGGGCGATGATTTTACCATTTTGAAGTATGATGTTGTCAGGAAGGTTTCCCAATCCCAACTTCTTCAAGGTCCTGTCTTCCAGCATTTCGCCGTTGCAGATGATAGGGCATGCGATAGAGTCGCGTTTGATGTTGTTCTTGCATTCGCTCTTGCTGGCATCCAGACAGAAAGCCATCAGCTTAAGCTTGCCGTTCGATTTCTTCTGACGGCTCTTCAGTTCGCGCTGCATGTCCTGGCTGTCATAGTTATAGGTAGCCCAGGTGTAGATTACGGCAACCGGAGCGCTGCTCATTTCTGTACTAGAAACGAGTTTTCCGTTGATATCGTATGCTGTAAATGAAGGCAGGGTTGCACCAGTGCCTACATTCTTCATGGTTTCTGCCAACTGCTTCATCTTAGCCAACTGTCCGTTTTTAGGCTGTTCCTTCTCTACGATATTGATGAGTGAGAGCGCCTTGCGGTAATCAGGTTGTGTAGAAGTGATGAAGTATTTTCTGATCAGATAGATGCTGCACACAGAACTCGGATGTTCTCTGACGAAGTCTTCAGCATGCTTTTTAGCCTCAGGTGGCGTATCTTTCAGGATGTTCTTGCGGAATCTTGTCATCAGTTCGTTATCCTCGGTTCCGCTTACCTCCATTTCCTTAAGGTGCGAAGCATCTGCCTTGATTTCTACTGATTTGCCCGATTTTGCGAAGATAGGCTGCTCAGAGAAATTAGGGAAAACAAGCATGATGGTAAAATCTTCCTTACATTCGGTTTCGAAAGTGAAACGGCCGCCTTCTACCTTGATGGTGTCAACGCCTTCGAAGCCCCCGTCAGGACTGTATACATAAAACTCGCCTTGATTCATATTGAGAAATTTGCCTTCAAACTTGAAATGCCCACTGCTAACACCACATGATGTTAAAACCAGCGTAATGAATAAAATGAAGATGTAAGCAAATTTTTTCATAAGGAAAAACTTTAAGGTGCCGCGAGCGGGACTCGAACCCGCACAGCCATTACTGGCCAAGGGATTTTAAGTCCCTCGTGTCTACCAATTCCACCATTGCGGCATGGTAAACGTTAAGAGTTGAGCGGAAAACGGGACTCGGACCCGCGACCCCAACCTTGGCAAGGTTGTGCTCTACCAACTGAGCTATTTCCGCGTTATGTGAGTGCAAAGGTAATGCTATTTCTTTAAATCTCCAAACGATTTACATTTTTTAAGACAAGAAAGCGCCATTTTTTTCGTTTGCCCTCCGTTTCTGCTTAGTTTCCCACGTATATATCGGTTCCTTTGCCGCCGTAGGTTACCCGATATTGCATCAGCGGCTTGTCGCTTTTGCTCTTTCCGCCGCTTGAGATGGTTCCGTTTTCCAGGCTGTAGATGCGTTTGCATTTGTCGCAAATAACCGATTGGCGGTTGCCGGTCCATTCCAGCGGATAGTTGGTGCCGCCATATTGTTCCAGACAGTTGGGGCATTGGCGGTCCCAGGCTACAGGTCCGCTGAAGTTTGTAAGTCCCATGATGAAGCCATTCTTCCTGGAATCTTTAGGGTCGTTGCCCGCTCCCAGATAGGTATAGTTGGCATAATTCTCCTTGGCTGTAGAGAGGATGATGGTTTCAGGCTGGTTTTTCCCATCGTTTAATGTAGAATAGATATTCCAGGCTCCATTCACCTTTTTAGCGCTAACCATCGTGTAGACGCCCGTTCCGTTGAGGGCTGTTTCCAGACTTGTGCCCGGATGGTATTGCGACTTGAAATAGAACTGGCAGGGATATTTGGTGCTGATGCTGTTTTCTGCATCGCACGAACAAAGTAAGAGCATAGCTATTCCTGCTATGCTCTTCACCTTATTATATATATATACCTTATTATATATGCTATTCTTCATGCAGAAACCTTTCAGTCTTTATTTCAGAAGATTCTTCTCGGCATTCTCCATGCGCTCGAAGTGGAACTCAGAGAGGGTCTGCTCCATCAGCGCCTGAATCTTGTCGTTGCAGAGATTGCCGATGCTGCCTTCGTGAGTATGATGAATATCCTTGTTTGGCTTGAATTTGCCAGCCTCGATTTCCAGTCCTACCTTCTTGTAAGCATCGCGGAATGGCATTCCGTTGGCTGCAAGCTGGTTCACTTCTTCTACTGAGAACATAGGGTCGTAGCGAGGATCGTCAAGAATATGCTCGTTCACCTCCATCTTGTTGATGATGTAGGCAGCCATCTGCAGACAGTCCTTCAACTCGTCGAAGGCAGGGAGGAACACTTCCTTGATAATCTGGAGATCGCGGAAATAGCCTACTGGCAGGTTGTTCATGATGAGCATTACCTGCTGTGGAAGGCTCTGGAGCTTGTTGCTCTTGGCGCGAATCAACTCGAATACGTCTGGATTCTTCTTGTGTGGCATGATGCTCGAACCGGTGGTGCACTCCTTAGGCAATTTCACGAAACCGAAGTTCTGACAGTTGAACATGCAGGCGTCGAAAGCCATCTTTGCCAAAGTTCCTGCCACGGTAGCCATGGCGAAAGCCACGTTGCGCTCCATCTTTCCTCTGCCCATTTGTGCATAAACCACATTATAGTCCATGCTGTCGAAACCGAGAAGTTCGGTGGTCATGGTGCGGTTCAATGGGAATGAACTTCCATAGCCGGCAGCGCTACCCAATGGGTTGCGGTTGGTCATGCGGTAAGCAGCCTGAAGGAAGAGCATGTCATCGGCAAGTCCTTCAGCATAAGCGCCAAACCAGAGACCGAATGATGAAGGCATAGCCACCTGCAGATGGGTGTAGCCCGGCATCAGCACGTCCTTATACTGGTTGCTCTTCTGAATCAGCTCGTCGAAGAGAATCTTCACGGCGTCCACAATCTCCTTCAACTCATGACGGGTGAAGAGTTTGAGGTCTACGAGAACCTGGTCGTTGCGTGATCTACCCGAATGAATCTTCTTGCCCATGTCGCCCAGTTTCTGGGTGAGCATCAGTTCTACCTGGGAATGAACGTCTTCCACGCCGTCTTCTATTACGAATTCGCCCTTGTCGGCGATGGCGTAGATGTTTTTCAGTTCGGCAAGGAGCTGGGTGAGTTCATCTTTCTCCAGGAGTCCGATGCTTTCGAGCATGGTGATGTGTGCCATACTGCCCAGCACGTCATACTTGGCGAGATAGAGGTCGAGCTCGCGGTCTCTTCCTACGGTGAATCTTTCAATTTCCTTGTTTACTTCGAAGTTCTTTTCCCAAAGTTTATGTGCCATAATTTCTTTATTTATTAATCCTGGTAAGGAATCATCGCAAGCGCATCAGCAATTTTTTCGATGCCTTCCTGCAATGGCTTCTTCACCATACCCTTGATAAACATGTTAAGTTCTGCCTTGATGGTGAGTTTCATTTTGCATGAGAACTCGCCTGTAGGGAGCAGCTGAATCCAGAAGTTGAAAGGAACAGGGCTGTTTTCTGTTTCAAACTTGATGGTCTTAGGCTCCTCGCGGTCGATGATGCGCATCTTGATTTCACCCACCATAGGTGCTGTGATAGAGATGCTGTCGCTATCAAACTTGAGGTCCTTCAGCTTTTCCATTTCCTTTCTCTTGTCCTCAGGAATCTGCTCTTTCACCTGCTCGAAGCGGTCTTTGAGCATCTGCAGGTTGTTCAGATCGCTCAATGTACGGTAAACAGATTCCTGCTTGTGAGGAATCTGTTTGATATTACTTTCGAATGTACTTGTACTCATTATTGATGGGTCAGCTTGATTACTTCTTCCAGTTAGCTGGGTCCTTGCGCCACTCGTGGAGCAGCTCTACATCTTCCTGCTTGATATAGCCCGTCTCCAGAGCCTCTGCCACTACGTGCTCATAGTCGGTCAAAGTAACCAGCTTTACGTTAGCATCAGCAAAAGCCTTCTCGGCGATAGGGAAACCATAGGTGTAGCTAGCTACCATGCCCACAATCTCGTTGCCGTTCTTGCGGAGAGCTTCTACTGCCTTGAGAGAGCTGCCGCCGGTAGAAATCAAGTCTTCTACTACCACAACCTTAGCCTTAGGGTCGAGCTGACCTTCGATGAGGTTCTGCATACCGTGATCCTTTGGTTTAGAACGAACGTATACGAAAGGCATGTTCAGTTCGTCAGCAACCAAAGCACCCTGCGCGATGGCACCAGTAGCTACTCCGGCTACAGCATCAGCCTCTGGGAACTGCTCCAGGATAGCGTGAACGAGCTCAAGCTTTACATAATTGCGGAGTTCTGGGAATGAGAGAGTCTTGCGGTTATCGCAATAGAATGGTGACTTCCAGCCAGAAGCCCATGTGAATGGATCATTAGGCTGCAACTTGATAGCCTTTACTTTCAATAACTTAGATGCGAATTCTTTCTTCAGTTTGTCCATAATCTTTAAAGGATTAAATTATTATTAATTATTTTGCAAAGGTACAATGATTTTTGCACACGGCGGCTATATTTAGGGTTAAAATGTTTTAACTCTCGGCAAAAAGGGCCTTTAGTCGTGTGCGAAACCTACAGTCAGCACGCTTATCTTCATCTTTCCGGCTGCTTTTATCAGGGTTTCCGCACAGGAGATGATGGTGGCTCCGGTGGTGCATACGTCGTCGATGATGAGGATATGTTTGCCCTCAAGTTGCGTGATGGGGTGCTCGCCCTGCCCGTCATGATAGGTTGCTGCGGCTTCAAAAACCTGGCTCACGTTTTCCTGTCTTTCCTGCCGGTTCTTGTGGGTTTGGCTTTCGCTAAACTTTTTCCTTCTTACGGCATCCTTGATGATGGTCAGATGGGTGAGTTGCTGGATGCCTTTGGCGATGAGAAGGCTCTGGTTATAGCCGCGTTCTTTTTCTCGTTTTCGGGTGAGCGGGATGGGGATGATGGCGTCTATTCCGTCGAAGAACTGAATGCCTAACCCCTTCTTTGCCAGCATTCTGCCCAGATAGATTCCCATTTCTGGATGATGCATGTATTTCAGCTGGTAGACGGCTCTAGCCGATGTGGCATGGCTGATGTGATGGAAGAGAGCGCAGCAGCGTTCGATGGGAATCAGATGCCAGAAGAGTTTTGCCATCTCGTTGTCGTAGGGCTGTTTCCAGGTATCGGTTCCCGGCATGCGGAACAGACATTTTATGCATATCATCTCCTCCCCGCCAGCGAGCACATTTCCACAGATGGCGCAGGTTCGGGGGAAGAATAAATCTAATATGTCTCTTAACAGGCTGGTACGCATGGCTTTACTCTCAATTTTGAGGTTCGGATATTGAACTTGATGCTTTGCTTTAGAATTCCTCTTCGAAATCGATGTCTCCCAGATCTTCTTCCTTCATCCGGTCGATGCATTTGTGGATAACCTCCATGTTGTATCCTCTTCCCAGGGCAAAGCGGATGAGTTTCATCGAGCGTTCATAGTCGTTCTTTGCCTTGATGGTTTTATATTTGTTTTTCATCAGGGGCAGGAGGGTTTCCATATACAGGTCGTCTTCAATCTCTTCGAAGATAGGGTCAGAGATGTCCTTCGGAATATGTTTCATCCACAGCGCCTGTTCCACCTTCCGGCGTCCCCACTTGTTGTATTTTATCTTGTCGTTGATAAAGAAGCGTGCGAAACGTTCGTCGTCGATGAATTTCTTCTCGGTCAGGAATTCCATGTTTCTGGCGATGGCATCTTCGGGCAGTTCCCACTTCTTCATCTTGTCGATCATCTCTTGCGAGCAATGTTCGGCTTGGGTGCAGAGGGTGGTGAGCTTCAGGAGCGCCTGCTGCTCGGTCATCGGCTTTTTATACTTTGAACTTTGAGATTTGAACATGATGATTTTACTTTGAACTTTGAGATTTGAACATTGAACTTTATGATTTTCCGGCTCGCATCATTCTCTGCTTTCCGAAGGCATCTTCCTTTGTATCAATAGCTTTAAACCCCAATCCTTCCAGCATTTCCCTTGTTTCTTTTTCGTAGATAGGATTGATTTCGAAGTATAATGCACCTCCGGATTTGAGGGCAGAAGAGGCATATTCGGCGATGGCTCTGTAGAACTTCAGAGGCTCTTCATCGGGCACGAAGAGGGCGATTCCGGGTTCGTGTTCCAACACATTCTTCTCCATATCCGCTTTCTCTTTTTCGCAGATATACGGGGGATTGCTCACGATGATGTTCCATCTTCCGGCATCCGATGTTTCCGCCAACTTCAGGGCATCCTGATATTCTATTTTTACGTTACCGGCATCCAGAAGCGCAACATTTCCCTGTGCTATCTTCAAGGCATCTTCCGAAATATCCCAACCCGTAACCTCCGAGCCGCCGATGTCCAGTCCCAACGTAATGGCGATGCAGCCCGAACCCGTACAGATGTCCAGGATGCGGATGGCGTTTTCTTCATTCTCTCCTTCCGTAATCCCTTTGTTTTCAGTCGCATCTTTTTCTATCCACTCGCAGAGTTCCGCCGTTTCGGGTCTCGGAATCAGCACGCCCGGCTCTACATGGAAGGTTCTTCCTGCAAAGTCAGCTTCGCCCAGAACATACTGTACAGGTTCGCCTTTTTGCAATCTTCTGATAATTTCTTCCAGTTTTCTTTCTTCATCTGCAGATAATTCATTAACTTTGCCGCAGATTATGTCGGTCAGCGTCATTCCGTACTTTACATCGAGCACGGTGCGGACGATAGCCTGTGCTTCGCCCGCCTCATATAGAGGGGTAATGGATTGCCAAAGTTGTTGATACGTTTTCATCTCTAAATCGTATATTATGATTTGAGAGCAAAGGTACGACATTTTATCGAAAAGTAAGTAAAAAACGAAGAAAAGTTTTAGATATGGAACAAAATAATGTTTCTTTTCAGAATGTGAAGACGGGCGAACCGTTGTCGCAAAAGGAAATAGACGAAATGTTTATGCGCCGCTGTCTGCAGCTGGCGAAAAACGGAAGAGAGAATGCCAAACCCAATCCGATGGTGGGAGCCGTTATCGTGAGTGGGGATGGCAGAATCATCGGCGAAGGCTATCATGTAAGATGCGGAGAAGGGCATGCTGAAGTCAACGCCTTTGCATCTGTTAAGCCCGAGGATGAGCATCTATTAAGCCAAGCTACCATCTATGTGAGTCTCGAACCCTGCTCTCATTACGGCAAGACGCCGCCTTGCGCCGATTTGATAGTAAGAAAAGGAGTAAAGCGATGCGTTTGCGGCTGCGTAGATCCCTTTGCCAAGGTTCAGGGCCGCGGTATCCGCAAGATTCGCGAGGCAGGCATCGAAGTAACAGTAGGCGTTCTGGAGGCGGAATGTCTCGAACTCAACAAGCGCTTCATCACCTTCAACACCCATCAGCGTCCTTACATCATCCTGAAATGGGCGCAGACCGCGAATGGCTTTCTTGACAACGGGGGTAGGGGTATGGCTATTTCCTCGCCTTTCACCAAGATGCTCTCCCACAAGTTGCGTGCTGAGAACGATGCCATCCTCATAGGCCGCGTAACCGATGAGCGCGACCACAGTCAGCTCAACGTTAGAGATTGGAGCGGCAAGGACCCGATGCGCCTGGTCATCGACCGCCATCATCCTTGTTTCGAAGGTCTGGATTTCTCACGGGGCAAGACGGAAGTGTTGCAGCAAATCATGCAGTACTTATATAATAATAAGGTGCAGTCGCTGATAGTAGAGGGAGGCGCCATCACCCATCAGGCATTCCTCGATGCTGGACTTTGGGATGAAATCAGGGCAGAAACGTTGTTATCCACATCTGTGGAAAACTCCGTAACTTCTGGAACGCCAGCGCCTATGCTTCCTCATAACGTCCGGTTAATCAGCCACGAGGCGTATGATGGAAATGTTATCAATACCTACGAGCGGATGTAATCTTCTCATAGATTTGCTTTTCCCTTCGGCCAGCGATTTTCAATTCACAGATGACACAGATTTAGTGGCGTATGCCCAATTCAACATTTAACATTCAACACTTAACATTCAAGAAAATGAGTAACAGATTTACATCGCGTCTGAGCGATGACGACGATTTCAAGCGAGACGAACTGATACGTAAGATTGAGCATTCGGTAGAGCAGATGACGCTCTCAGAACTGGAAGCCCTGTCCTACGATATGTTTACCAAGGGTTATATGGAGCATTATTAGAAAATGTCGGGAACAGCTGATGCGAGAACCGAAAATAGCCAACTGGCAAAATATAAATAGCTAACTGGCAAAACGCAAACAGCCGACTAGCGCATGAGTGGCTAGTCGGCTGTTTTACTGGAACAGTTATCGAAAACTCCTTTATTTTGTTTTCGTATAGGCTTCCTGCCAAATACTCTTCACCCTTCACCAAAAGCCCCGAATCCCCTGTGTTTATCGGCATTCCGAGGGGTGAAGAGTATTCGGGCACTCTTCACCTACTCTTCACCACTCTTCACCCTTCAGGCGTATCTTGCGCCAATTCTCTTAGCGGTTTGCAAATCCTCCAAAACAGAGTGGTGAAGAGTGGTGAAGAGTGGGTGAAGAGATGAAAAGAACTCTTCACCCCTCGGAATGCCGATAAACACAGGGGTTCCCGGCCGAAAGGTGAAGAGTGAAGAGTATTTAGCTTTAATCTGCGGTTTTCTGTCCAACAATTAGACGGTGGTGTCTAATTGTTGGACAGTTTGTTTAATGAGGAATTTTATATAATGGCTTGATTATCAGGAGAAATGCTGTTTTGGCACGGCTCTTGTCCTTATCATACCAAAATGAAGAAAATTATGAAAAGAATAGGAATATTGATAGGATGGTTGGTCTGGGCGGCTGGAGTCTCGGCACAGAGCTGGAGCCTTGACGACTGTATGAAATACGCCGTGGAGCACGCCACGGAGGTGAAGCGGGAGGTGGTGAATGCCCGCCAGCGCAAGCAGGATTACCAGCATGCTGTGGCTGGATTCCTGCCTACCGTTACGGGTGGCGTACAGGGACAGTACGCCTGGGGACGAAACATCGACCCAGAAACCAATACTTATAATCATGTAACGACATTCAACAACTACTATCAGCTTTATGCCGAACTGAATGTCTTCGATGGTTTCGCCACCATCAACGCCTTGAAGCAGGCTAAGCTGAGCCGTGATTATTCAGCCACGGCGATGCAGAAGATTCAGGACGACCGAGCCATCGACGTGATGCAGAAATATGTGGATGCTGCCTATGCGGAGGCAAGCATTCAGATAGCAAGCGAGAAACTGAACGAAAGCAAGCGGATGCTGGCTAAGATGAAGCGCCTGTATGAGCTGGGCGAGAAGGGACGCCCGGATGTGGTGCAGATGGAATCGCAGGTGGCGGAAGATGAATACAATCTTACGCATCAGGAGAATGTGGCAAAACAGAGTCTGCTCGCCTTGAAATCCGCGATGAATTTTCCGGTGGATGAAGAGCTGAAAATCCAGATAACTGAAGAGCGGAATCTGAAGCTAAAGGCAGAAAATAAAGAGGTTCCTGAATCTGGAGTAAACTACGAAACCGTTTACCAGGGCTTCCAGCATATTTCTCCCGATTTGAAGTCGGCAGAATACGAAGTGGAGCGGGCACGGTATGATTACAAGATAGCAAAAGGCAGATTGCTGCCATCACTCTCTCTCGGTGGCGGCATTTCTACCAACTATTATAAGAATCTCTCTCAGAAAGGGCAATACGATGGGTTTGCCTCGCAGTTTCGCAACAATCAGGGCGAATACCTCGCGTTGACCCTTTCCATCCCTATTTATAATAGCGACCGCTGGCACAGCGTGAAGAAGGCACGCAACGACTGGCAACTGGCACAGGTGAACCTGGAGGAAACCCGTCGCAAGCTTCACGACCAGATAGCCCAGGCGGTAATGGATGCAGAGGGTTACGCCAAGGAGTTGCATCAGATGCAGAAGAAGGTGGCCTCAGATTCGCTCGCCTATCACATGTCGAGCCGGAAGTTTGAAGAAGGAATGCTTTCCACCTTCGATCTTCATACCGCAGCCCAGACGCTTCTGGAAAGCAGAATCAAGGAACTCCAGATGCAGATGTTGCTCATCATCAAACAGAGGTTAGTAGGTTATTATCAGGGAGAAAATTTAATTAAATAAACCTGGAGAATGCAAGTGAATTCTTCACTTTTCGTTCTTCACTCTTCACTCTTCACTTAAATTATGGATATAAAAATAGAAAAGAAAAAATATCTCGTGCCTCGCAAGTACTGGGCATGGATTGGCGGAGGAGCGGTTTTGATCGCAGTCCTCATTTGGTTGGGATTGAGCAATTTCTCTTCCACTCTGAAGGTGGACAGGAAGGGATTGAGCATCGGAACCGTGGAGAAGGCGCAGTTCAACGATTATGTTTCGGTGGATGGACAGGTGGTTCCTATCTCCGTGGTGCAGATCAGTTCCGAGGAAGGCGGTATTGTTCTGGAGAAAGTGGTGGATGAAGGTGCCCACGTGAACAAGGGTGATGTGATCGTGAAACTGAGCAATTCGAATCTCGACCTGGAGATTCTGAATGCCGAAAGCGAACTTGCCGAAAAGCAGGACATGCTTCGCAACACCCAGATTTCGATGGAGCAGGACCGTCTGAACAATAGCAACGAGGAACTGTCGCTTTCGCAGGATGTCATTACCAAGCGCCGTTCCTATCAGCATCAGGAGGCGTTGCACAAGGAAGAACTCAATTCGCGCGAGGAGTATCTGAAGGCTAAGGAAGATTACGACCTTGCCGTCAAGAAGCATGCGCTCATCAGCAAGCGATTGAAGAAGGATGCACAGCTCCGCCGTTCGCAGATGGATCAGATGGGCGATAATCTGGAAGCCATGCAGAAGAATGTGCAACTGGTTCGCCAGCGCAAGGAGAAGCTGAACATCCGCAGCACCATTTCGGGTGAAATCGGCTTGCTAGATGTGGAGCTGGGACAGAGCATCCAGGCTGGACAGAAGATTGGAGTCATCAACGACCTCAGCGATTTCAAGGTGCAGGCGCAGGTGGATGAGCATTACATTGACCGGGTAAAACCGGGACTTACTGCCACTTTCGACCAGAACGGTAAGCATTATCTCCTGCAGGTTCGCAAGGTTTATCCCGAGGTAAGAGACGGCAGATTCCGCATCGACTTCGTCTTCAAAGGCGTTCGCCCAGGCAACATCCGAACCGGTCAGACTTATTATGTAGATTTGCAGCTCGGTCAGTCTAAGCAGGCAATAATTATCCCTAAAGGCACGTTCTATAGTGTAACGGGTGGTCAATGGATTTTTGTATTAGACAAGAGTGGCAAGAAGGCTTATCGCCGAAAGATCACCATCGGTCGCCAGAATCCTCAGTATTATGAGGTGATTGAAGGTTTGGAGCCGGGTGAGCAGGTTATCGTTAGCGGCTATGAAGCCTATAAGGATAATGATGTCTTAGTTTTTAATTAGTAGTGATTAGTTAGTAATGATTAATTAGTAGTGATTAGTGATAAATTGGGCTAACGCCCTTGAAACAGGATATTTGATATGAATCATATTATTAACGCATTCAAGAATCTGCCTCGAAGAGGTCAGCACAATTTCGTGAAGATGTTGTGTCTGGCGCTCGGATTGGCAATCAGTTCGGTAATTATTGCCGAGATTTATTTCGAGCAGACTTACGATACGTATTTCCCAGGATGGGAAAGGACGTATCAGATTTCGGAAGTGGGTACTAACCATGGCGAAACCATGGAGTTTACTAATACTTCTGGAGCCACCGCCCAAGGTGTAAAGCAATATGCGCCTATGGTGGAAGCTGCTACCAGTACTCTCTATTTTTATGATGGTGCCCAATGCAAGATGGAAGACCAGAACATCGTTTCTGCCAATATCAGGATGGCAGACAGTTGTTTCTTTGATGTCTTTCCACAGAAGATATTGATAGGCAAGGCTAAACAGATTTTATCCCAACCCTTATCCTGTCTCATCGATTCAGAAACGGCAGCAAAGATTGGCGGTAATGTTGTAGGCAAGCATTTCACGCTTTCTAATTATCCGGGAACCACTTTTACCATCTATGGTGTTTTCGAAGCGTTTCCTTGGGGCTCTTCCTTTCATGGTACGCAGATGATTCTGTCGATGTGTAGTGTGCCATACGTATATTCCTACGATGGCAGAGGCCAATGGGTGGGAAATGATTCCTATGGGTCCTACATCCGATTGGCAAAGGGACATGATGCAAAAGAACTCAAGCCTTACGTGAATAAGATGAGAGAGGATCATTTCCCTTTGAAGGAGATGAAGAATATGGGAATAGAACTGAACTATGATTTCACGGTATTGAGCGATGTTTACACCCAAAATCCTTATATCAAGAAGATGGGATGGATTATGTCTATTGTGGCTTTTGTCCTCCTTTTTACTTCGGTGATGAACTATCTGCTTATCATCGTGGGCAATTTGGTAAGCCGTTCGCGCGAAATGGCTGTCCGCAAGTGCTATGGTGCCGAATCGAAGAACATTCATGCCATCATTTTCTCCGAGGCTTTGGTGCATGTGGGGCTGGCGGTTGTTCTTGCGGCTGTTCTTGTGTTTCTTTGCAAGGGAACCATCGAAAACTTCCTTTCTGCTCCGGTAAGCACGTTGGTGCTTAACCCACATTGCAGCAGTCTTTGATGAAAAACTTAAAGATTCCTAACGAAATCCTAGATTTTGGCAGTTTTCAGCCAATTACCTAGCTGATTTTGCATAAAGAATCCTAATTTGCGGCGAATGTTCGGGAAAATCCCCAAAATGCTACACCCGCCCGTTTTGCCAGTTAAAAAATTGTGTGTACCTTTGCCCCCGAAATGTATATATCCAAGGCAAAGAAATATCGCGATCAGGGAGATGGTACAGCAATCGCATATGATTACTATCGTCTCACGAAGTCTTACATCGACAAAGATGGCAAGACTAAGCATCGTAGTGTTCTTTGCCTTGGAGAACTTCCCGGCTTTGACAAGGATGAACGTAACCGACTGGCAGCCATGCTTACCACTATGATTGAGGATGGACAAAGCGTGATGTGTGATAACAAAAAGCTCTACGAGGAAGCCATGTCTCAATACGTGAAGTACCGCAGCAGCAAGTATGCCCAGGAAAACGATCCCCGTCTCATCGCCGAGCGCAAGGTTCGCGAAGAAGAGGAGCGCAAGAAAGCAGTTGCCGTTAAGCTTGAAACGCTCACCCAGCATGAAGCTCGCATCATCGGTTGCGAGAACCTCTGCAACTCTACCATGCGTATGCTTGATATTCGTAAATATCTGACCTCCAGGGGATGGAAGCGTGACCATATAAACTTTGCCCTCATGCAGATTATCGCACGTGCCATCTATCCATATTCAGAATTGAAGACCGTCCGCTATCTTCGTGAGAACACTGCACTTGCAGAGATGTTCGGCATTCCTAAGGAGAAAATAACCAAAGATGCCTTGTACGAAAGTGCCAAGCGTCTGTGGGACGAGCACCATGGTCTTGAGGACTGGCTCCATGACAGGGTATGCAGCATGTTCGGCATCGAGGAGAAAATCCTTCTGTTTGACATCACAAACTCCTACTTTGAGGGGAAAATGGAGAACAGTGAACTCTGTCAGTATGGTCGTTCCAAAGAGAAAAGGGACGACTGCAGGATTGTTGTCCTTGCTGCTGTAGTAAACACAGAGGGATTACTCGTCCGCACAATGATATACGAGGGAAACCGTCATGATTCTACTACCGTTGAGGAAGTCGTTGGCACTTTGGCCAAGACCACCACTCAGGAAGCCAAACGTGTCGTAGTGATGGATGCAGGCTTCTACTCCAAGCCGAATGTCAATTGGTTAAAAGCCAATGGATTCGACTACATTACCGTACTCCCTTCCGGCGATAGCAAGTTCGAGTCTACAAGTTCAGAAATCATCAATCATACCGACAAAAAGGGACAGCAGATACGCTTGCAGATGGGTAAGGTTGACATGGATGGAGAATCCGTCAAGGCTCTCATGGTGGATAGTGACGCAAAGGGGGCCAAGGAACGCTCCATGTATGAGCAGGCATGCAAACGCTATGAGGAGGGATTGGAAGCAATCAAAAAGGGTATTCTTACCAAGGGCGGAACCAAGAAACGTGACGCCGTGAACAAGCGATTGGGCAAATTGGACAAGCAATATGGAGCCATTCGCCTGTCATACAACGTTACCTTTACCTATGAGGGTACAGGAAAGAACGAGGTTGCTACTTCCATGACCTGGGAATGCAGAGAGGACAAGGCTGCTCAGAGAAGAAAGTTCCATGGAAAATATGTCTTGCTGACGAGCCTTGATGAAAGCCAGGAATTGAACATCTGGAAATTTTATAATGTAATCAGAACCGTAGAGGAGACTTTCCATGTGTTGAAGACAGACTTGGATATCCGTCCTGTCTATCATAAGAGCGACAATGGAATCAAGGCTCATCTCAACCTTGCCATACTGGCATATTGGGTGGTCAGCGTCACCAAGTATCGCCTGAAATTGAAGAAGCATGAGAATGTGAGATGGGATGAAATCATGCGCATTGCCAGCACACAGGTTGTGGTTACTGCAAAAGTTGAAACCGTAGATGGGCAGGTCATTAGTATAAGACAGAGCACAGAGGCAGAGAGTAAACTCTCCGCCATCTATGATTTGCTCTACATTAACCCCAAACCGCTCGGGAAAAGAAAATCCATGCTACACCCAAATCATACCTCAAAAAATCTGGATATTGGAAATCAGGGAGTTACATGACGGGTGACTGCAATGTGGGTTAATCGTGGCAGTTGGATATTGGTGGTTATTTGTCTTTTGGTATTGCTAATTGGCGGTTTTGTGCCTGGTTGGCTTTACAATAAGATTCCAGTAGCCATTGCTTTCCGTGGTTATAATGAGAACCGCAACCGATGGAAGCTTGCCTTGTTGGGCATCCAGTTCGTTATATCAGGTTTGCTGTTCAGCTTGCTCTACATCATCAATAATCAGTATCAGCTGATGCTGAGCACCAATCCCGGCTATGATTACGATAATGTTGCCATCGTCTCGGTAGATGGCATCAATCGCGACCAGCGCAACCAGTGTCTTGCCGAAATCAAGCGAATGCCGAATGTCAAGGAGTGCTGTTCCACTTATCATATTCCGCTCAATGGATACGGCAGAAGCGGAAATATGGTGCAAAAGCCTGGTGACGATACTAATACCTTCAACATCATCGATATGGAAGGTGTGGATGACAATTTCTTCAAGATGATGAACATCCCTATAGTACAGGGTACGTTCTTTACAGAGCGCAATGACAGTTGCCGTCAGGTGATTATTGACGAACGAGGTGCTGAGAAACTCATCAAAACGTGGCATTGGAAAGATGGCGTAGTAGGCAAGCTAATTACTTGTTCGGGACATGATGACGGTGTAAATCCGCTCAAGCTGACGGTTTGTGGCGTGTGCAGGAATATCCGCTGGGGTGACATGTCGGCCGATGGCGATGATATGAAGGAGTTTCCTGTACTGTATTTCTATGCTGCCAAGACAGCTTATTATATGTTGGTTAAGTTTAAAGAACTAAGGGAAGAATCGTTGTCGGAGTTGCAATCGAAGGTACAGGCGATGTATCCGAACAATAAGGTCATCGTGAAGAGTTATGCTTCTGAATTGGCTAACCAGTATGCTTCCCAGCTTAATTTCCGCAACGGAATCCTGGTAGCCGGCATCGTAACGATGATTATCGCCCTCTTCGGATTGGTGGGCTATACGAGTGATGAGGTGAACCGCCGCCGCAAGGAGATTGCGATAAGAAAGGTGAACGGAGCGAAGGTGCAGGATATTCTTCGCATTTTCCTGAAGGACATTATGAAGATTGCCTTGCCTTGCATCATCGTGGGCGACTTGGGGGCTTGGCTGATAGCCAGACAATGGCTGATGTCGTTCAGCGAGAAGATTACGATGACGCCTTTGCTGTTTATTGGCGTTACCATCATCTTGCTCGTCATCATCGGGCTTTCCGTCATCATCAACTGCTACAAGGTGGCGAACAGTAATCCTGTGAAATATCTCAAGGATGAATAAGTCTCCCACAGATTTTCACAGATGACACAGATTTAAGGGCGTATACCCTAATTTAACATTCAACATTTAACACTTAACATTGAACAAAATGATAAAAGTAGAGAATCTTTGCAAGTCATTCCGCACAGAAGATGTGGAGACGATTGCTTTAAATAACGTATCTTTCACAGTAGAAGACGGCGAATTTGTCGCCATTATGGGACCATCCGGTTGCGGTAAATCCACTTTACTCAATATCCTTGGATTATTGGATAACCCAACTTCGGGAAAATATTTCCTGGGTAATTACGAGGTGGCAAACCTGAAGGAAAAAGAGCGCACGGATGTGAGAAAGGGAGAAATCGGATTTGTGTTCCAGAGCTTCAACCTGATAGATGAATTGAATGTAGAGGAGAACATCGAGCTTCCTCTTACTTACCTCAACATTCCGAAGGCGGAGCGCAAGGCAAAGGTGCAGGCAATTATGAAGCGAATGGCCATCAGCCATCGTGCCAAGCACTTCCCTCACCAGCTTTCGGGTGGTCAGCAGCAGCGAGTAGCCATCGCCCGTGCCGTGGTCTTCGGTCCCAAGCTCATCCTTGCCGATGAGCCTACGGGTAACCTCGATTCCAAGAATGGAGCCGAGGTGATGCATCTGCTTACCGAGCTGAACCACGAGGGCACCACCATCGTCATGGTAACGCATAATGAGCATGATGCCAAGATAGCCCATCGCACCATCCGCCTGTTTGATGGACAGATTGTGGAAACGGAGGGCAATCAGTAATTATTTGACTAAGTTTAATATGGTTTTTATAAAATCGTGTGATAAGCCAATAATTTCCAGGATGTCATTTTCGGAAATTTCGTAGGCGCAGTTGTAATCGGCTTTTTGCCTTAATTGGAACATACGGGCGAGGAAACTGCCATAAGAGATATCTACGATACCAGTCTTTACGAAGTGTAAGCTGAATTGGGTGTTAATGCCAGCATGAGTGTGGGCATTAACACCTTTTGCTATGAATAGAGCTTGTACGGCATGGAAGCAGGCATAATAATAGCGATTGGCTGCTAAATCCCAATGCTTTAGTTCAACCATTTCATCTGCTTGAGTTAAAAATCGCTTGGCTTTTTCTACTTGCAGACTGATTAATGTGTCTTTGTTTACTTGATCCATAACTTTTATATTAAACTAATGCCGTCTCGATTTACATTCTCGTAAAAAGGGGTGAAGTTATACGATTCCCATTCTTTCTTTGTGTAAAGAATTGGATTGATTTCTGTGCCGAGGTCGCAACCTAACAAGACAAACGGGTAACTTACTTTGTCATAGTCTGTTTGTTCCAGTTTGTCTTTGTCTAAAAGGATAAGAATGTCCCAGTCTGAATCGTTGCGAGCATCACCTCTCGCTCTTGATCCATACAATATAGCCTTGCTTCCTGAAGGAATAGCAGATTTAGCTATATCTTTTATCTTTAATATGATCTTATCGTCGGTTGACATAAGCTTAATCTTTTATAATGGCAAAGATATGGTAAAAAAGCGAAAGTGCCAAACTTTCTTCCCCAAAATTATACTTTTTTATGGGATGATGATGCGGAAGGTGGTGATTCCCTGTGCCTTGTCCTGATGGAGCGAGAGACTGCCGCCGCTTACTCGCATGATCTGGCGGGAGAGGG
The DNA here is from genome assembly GCF_025151535.1 of Segatella copri DSM 18205. Classification (NCBI taxonomy): domain Bacteria; kingdom Pseudomonadati; phylum Bacteroidota; class Bacteroidia; order Bacteroidales; family Prevotellaceae; genus Segatella; species Segatella copri. The sequence continues at coordinate 2,600,619 of NZ_CP102288.1, read as the reverse complement.
AGAGACCGATTCCGCTTCCTTCCGGCTTCGTGGTGAAGAACGGGATGAAAATGTGGGAGGCTACATCTTCGGGGATGAGACCGGCGTTGTTGCTCACGTCGATGATGATGGATTCCTGGACGTTGGCGTAGGCTTTGAGACGGATAAATGCCTTCTTGCTTGCCGCGGATTGCAAATCCGCGGAGCGGCATTCCTGCTTGTTCCTACCCTGCTTATTTCCATCTTGCTTGTTTCTTTCTGCAGATAACTTTCCCTTTTCCTTGAAAGCTTCTACGGCATTCTTCAGAAGATTCGTTACCACGTGAGAGAGGAGGCTCTCGTCGGCGTAAACCAGCAAATCCTTGGGAGAAACTTCTATCTCTACTTCGTGGTTGCAAAGTAACGCCATTCTTTCCAGGAATGGCTCCACATAGAAGAGAGCAGGCTGAGGCTGGGGAACATGGGTGAAGCGGCGATAGTTGTTGACGAAAGCCAACAGCTCGGTTCCTGTTTTGTGGATGGTTTTCAAGCCTTGCTTCAGCTTCGCTTGCTCAGCAGATTGTGGCTTCTCTGAAACCTTTATCAATTTGCCTGGAGAATGTAAATCATCAGATTCGTTATCTGCAATCAGCAACTCCTTGCTGCCCAATTCTTTCAGCAGAGTTTCGCTCAATGAAGTAACCGGCGTGATGGTATTCATGATTTCATGGGTCAGCACACGAATCAGTTTGATCCAAGAATCCACCTCCTGATTGCTCAGCTCGTGGCTCACGTCGCTCAGGGCGATGATACGCACGTGCTTGTCTTTCAGCATGGCTTGCGTCTCATGCTTTGCCAAGTGTTCATCCTTCAGTTTCTCTTTTACCTGGTTCATATGGGTAAGCACATCCGTATCGAGCAACCGGAGGGCTGCCTGATTATGTTGCAGGATGTTGTCGTGACCATCTACCACCAGGATGCCCGTATCCACCGCATTCAGAATCTGCTCGTAATATTTCTCCCGATCCATCTGCTCCTCTCTCGTATGCTGCAGGAAGAGCTTGATGCGGTTGAGGGATTGATGCAGAATCTTATCTTCCTTAAACCTCTTCTCCGTAGGAAAGTTGAAGGAGAAATCCCCATTATCTATCGCATCAAAAAGGAAGGTTACCTTCTTGATGTTACGGCGATAGTGGCGGTAGAGCCAGATGTTGACTGCTACTAAAACTACCAAAATCACCAATAAAACGATGATTGCTAACTGACTATTCATCTGATAACTAAAAATCCGTGTAATCCGTGTCTAAATTCATAACCCGTATCGCTTAATCTTATTATAAAGCGTCTGGCGGAAAATACCTAACCTTGCGGCTACCACCGACAGGTTTCCCTCACATTCCCTGATGGTTTTCTCTATCATTCGGCTCTCCATCTCGTCGAGCGTCTGAACCTCTTCCAGGGGCTTCTCTCTTTTCTGCTGGTTTCCGCCGTCAATATCTTCGGCAGAAATCATTCCGCCATCAGACAGAATCACGGCTTTCTCGATGGCGTGCTGGAGTTCACGGATGTTTCCGTACCAAGGCAAACTGGTAAGTTTTTTCTCAGCCTCTTCCGAAAGACGGAGATTCAACTTATTATATAAATCGCCATATTGACGGAGGAATCTTTCTGCCAGCGGAACGATGTCTGATTTTCTCTGTCTCAGGGCAGGCAATTCCAGATGGATGGTGTTGATGCGATAGAGCAGATCCTCTCTGAATTCGCCAACGTTTACCATCTGCTGCAGGTTGCGGTTGGTGGCGCAAACCAGCCGTACGTTGATGGGAATCTGCGTACTTCCGCCCACTCTTACGATGCTTCTGCGTTGCAGGGCGGTAAGGAGTTTTGCCTGAAGACCGTAGGATAAGTTTCCTATCTCATCCAGGAAGATGGTACTGCCGTCGGCAAGCTCAAACTTGCCCGGTTTATCCACCTTGGCATCAGTAAAAGCACCCTTCACATGACCGAAGAGTTCGCTCTCGAAAAGGGTTTCCGTAATGGCTCCCATATCCACAGGCAGCATCTTTTTTCCACATCTTGTGGATAAACGATGTATCTCGTTGGCTAACACCTCTTTACCTGTTCCGTTTTCGCCCGTAATGAGGATATTTGCATCGGTTGCGGCAACTTTTTCCACAATACTTCTCAAATTGTTCATAACTTCGCTATCTCCCCAATACATAGCGCTTTGCGCATCTTTTCCACCAGGTTTTCCACCATTTCTGTTGATAACGTTATCCACAGCCTTGTTCTTATCCCTAGCCTCTACCAGCGTACGTGTCATCTTCTCGTTTTCAAAAGGCTTCACGATGAAGTCGGCGGCACCTTCCTTGATGCCAGTTACGGCAAGTTGGATGTCGGCATAGGCGGTAAAGAGCACCACTTCGGTTTTCGGGCTGAGGCTCTTGATTTCCCTGAGCCAGTACAGTCCCTCGTTTCCCGAATTGATTCCGCTGGAGAAGTTCATGTCGAGCAGCACCACGTCGGGATGCTCCTCTCTCAGCTTGGCTGGGATGGAGTTAGGGTTGGCGATGGTGATGATGCCATCGAATATGGGTTCCAGCAGCATCCTTACTGTAGTAAGAATGTTGCGGTTGTCATCAACAATCAATATCGTTCCTTGTTTCTTAATCATGGTGCAAAGTTACGAAATATCATCGGAAATGGGTAATGATTGTCTAATAATTAGACGAAAAAATGCCGATAATGGCGCCAAAAGTTGCTTTTCCGGCAGCTTTTGGCATCTTTATCGGCACTTGTTTATTCAAAATTCTGATTCCTGATGAGGAATTGCTTATCCTAAAAGGGGAATTACTTATTCCAAAAGGGGAGTTACAGCTCTATCGGAACCACTATCTTTATGCTGAAGTTGCGGCCCATATTGTAAACGCCTCTTCTGCCTGTAACCTGGTTTACGTCAAGATACTTCAAACGGCTCAGGTGGTTCTGGTAAGCACGGTTGGCAAGGTTCTCGCCCGAAAGATAGAGCGAGAGAAGGCGTTTGCCATGGAGCTTCACGTCGGTACCGGCATACATATTTAATAAGGTGTACGATGGCGTAGCGGTCTCCGTATCGTTGGCTGCGAAATAATGGTTCTGGCGGAGATTGCAATCCATCTGTAGCTTTACGAAGAGATGGTCGAAAGTCTTGCCGTCGCAAACAAACTCATACCTTACATCCGAAACCCAGCGAGGGGCTGGGGTGAATGGCAGATACTTTGATTCGGATGGCTGATGCAACTGAACCGAGTTGACATACGAGAAGGTGTTGCCGATATGCAGATGCTCCACAGGGTGGATGTCGATGCTCGCCTCACCACCCAGAATGCGGGCGTCGCCCGAAGTAAACTGATAGGCTGGCGTGTCGTCTATGAGGACAGGCTGATTGTTCTCATCTGCCAACTTCTCGCTATAGATGTAATGGTTGATGCGATTGGCAAACAGCGAGAGCTCTGCCGAAATGATAGGCGAAGAATAATCCAGACCAAGGTCGAATTGCCAGCTGTTCTCTGGCTTCAAACCGGTATTTCCCAATTCGTATCGCTGGGTTCCCTCGTGCACACCATTCGATGATAATTCGCTGATGTTTGGAGCACGGAATCCTCTTGCCAGGTTCAGCTTCAGATTGAAATCGGGCAGGATTTCATAAGCCAATCCTATGCTTCCGGTTACTCCTTCAAAGCTGCGCTTAAAGGCCTGGAAGCGGAAGGAATCATTCAAACCGGAACCATGCGATTCTGCATCATCCTCTTCTCTCAAAGCCTCGCTGTGCAGATGGCGATGATCGTATCTGATGCCGCCGCTCAGGTTCAGTTTGCCTATCTCCTTGCTCACCGTGGCAAATACGCCATAATCGAAGAGATGATAGGCTGGAATCAGAAATTCAGAACCTTTATTAACCGACTGCTGCCACATGCCGTTGATGCCCGTAGAGAACTTCCATCCATTCATTTCCGGCGAGAGATAATGCAGGTCGTAATTCATGGTATGGAGCATGAAATCGAGTCCGCATTCCTTCGGATTCTCTTCCTCCTCAAACTCCTGACGGCGGTTCTGCTGATAACCCAGGAGAAACTTCAGATTGCCGTCGCCCAGGAACCAGGAATTATCAAGTACAGCCTTGTAATGATGAATCTGCTGATAAGGCATCGGCTTGCCGTAACTCTTGGCATCGTAGCCTTCCGGAATTTCCAGTTCGCCCGTTTTCTCATCTCTTTCTCCCTCTACGATGCCCGGAGTGAGATGATAATAATCGAGTGTGAGATGCGAATGCCCCTGGCGGTAGTTCCAGCCAAGAAGCTGCGAGAATGCCTGCTCTCTGAGTGATGAACCGAATACATAACCATCGTATTTGTTCTTGTAGGCATGCGCCATCTTTCCGCTGTAGCGGGTGTTCCATACAAATCCGCCCTGGTTGCCGGCAAAGTTGAGCGAATAATCAAAAAGTCCGTTGTTGGTTTGATAACCTGTAGAGAAATTTGCTCTCATGTCGCCCTTGGCAAGTGTAGGAGCGGAGTGGAAGATGAGGACGCCTGCCATCGCATCCGATCCATACATGAGACTTGCCGGACCTTTCAGAATCTCTACGGAATGAACCGAAGCGGGGTCGATTTCTATTCCGTGTTCATCGCCCCATTGCTGTCCTTCCTGTCTGATTCCATCGTTTACCACTACCACGCGGTTATAGCCCAGGCCACGGATCACGGGCTTTGAAATTCCGCTTCCCGTGGTAATCTGCGAAACGCCTGGCTGGTGGGCGATGGCGTCGATGATGTTGGTAGAAGGTTGCATTTCGAGCTGGCGGGCAGAAACAAAGGAGATTGGTGCCGGCGATTGCTTCAGTTTCTGGCTGCCCGTCAAGCCTGTTACTACCACTTCGTTCAGTTTCACGCCCGATTCCGTCAGCGGCTGGTGTCTGGTAGAATCGTTTGCCTCTTCTTCATGAATGTTTGCTTCCTTCTTATCATGATTTGCTCTGTTTATAGCCATAGCAGGGGCTGTTGCCGATGAGCACAGACTCATCAGCAATATTGCTTTCAATATTGTTCTCATTATGTTATTTGTTACCTTATTCTGTTAATATTCAATTATTTATAAAAACAGAGAATAAGGTGGAGCACGGGTAGATTTTATCCCCTTCGTCTTGCACAAGCAAGGAGAGCAGAAGGCACGGCGAGGGGAGAGATGGAGCACGGCGATGGCAACCCAAACCACGAGGGATGGAGCCAGATAAGGAGTGCTTTGCAATTGGCAAAGCACACAGTCGTGCATGGTATGCTGCAGGGCTATCAGATGCCCGTCGTGATGAACATGATGGGCACAATCGGCACAATAGAAATCAGCATGAGTTCCCTGCGCTTCACCATGATGGTGAAACGTAACGGCAAGCAGCATCGGCAGGTAAACCAATAGCAGCAGCCAGGAAATTCTGATTCTCTTATGCGTTATCCTCTGCATGTATCTACAGTATTCTGTTTTTGTTTGCAAAAATAATCATTTCTGTCGGGATTATTCTTGGAATTCCGATATTTTAATGAAGATTATTTGTTTTTCAGCAGAAAAGCCATGTAGAGGGGAAAAATGAGTGTTTGTGGGGCTGTTCCCACATTTACATCTCCCAGTTTGATGGCTTGAGATACGTGATACTTTTCGGGGTTCGAAAGGATGGTCTTGGCACTTTTAATGTTTCCGTTGCTCGCCTTTACTTCTACCAGCGTGCATTTGCCTTCGTATCTTGTAACAAAGTCGATTTCCAAACCCGAGTCCTTGCGGAAATAATAGAGTTTGCGATTCATCTTGCCAAAAATGTCGGCTACCAGATTTTCAAAAATGGCTCCCTTGTATCCATAGAGATTGCCTTGTAGAATGTCAGCTGCCGTTCCTGGTTCGAGCATACTGATGAAAAGCCCTGTATCTGCCATGTAAACTTTAAACTGGTTGGGAATGGAGTTGCCATCAAGTGGAAGTTCGGGCGCTGACAGGTTGTAGCAACGGCGGATAATGCCAGCATCTTCTATCCATTGCAAACTGCCCTGATAGTCACGTCCTCTTCCGTAGGATCGTACTGTGGCGTATGCGAATTTCTTGTTTTCCTTACTCAGTTGACGCGGAATTGACTCGAAGCATTCTCTGATTCTCGACTTGTCTGCTTGTGGAGCATATTTCAGCATATCTACTTTGTATTCTTCGATGATGGCTTGCTGCATCCGTAGCACGTTTTGCATATTATGAGTTTCCATAAATACGCTCACGGCTCTTGGCATTCCGCCAACAATGCAATATTGTAGCAGCAGTTGGCGCATTCTTTCGTGGATGGCTTCTTGTACTGGAGTCTTTTCTTCCAGGCAGCGATGCAGGTAGTCGATGGTCATTTTCTTAATGCCATTTGCCCAGAGCCATTCCTCAAAATCCATTGGATACATGTCTATGATAGTCTCGTAACCAACAGGAATTGGAGCCTCTGACGAAGCATTGGTATGGTAACCGCTGACTCCTAGCAGGGGACCTGTACCGATGACATCGTATCTGCCATCAGTCTTGAAGAATTTCAAGGCTGTGCGAGCACGTGGGCATTCCTGTATCTCGTCAAAGATGATGCAGGTCTTGCCCGATACGAAATAGGCATCAGGTATTAAGGTAGAAAGTGTCATGCAGAGAAGATCGATGTCCAGGCCACCATCAAATACCGACTTGTATTCTGGGTGCTGGAAAAAGTCAATATACACAACATGCTCATAATTCTTATGGGCAAAATCGAGTACAGAGAATGTCTTTCCGCATTGGCGACATCCTTTGATGATGAGAGGCATTTTGTGCTCATCACTTTTCCATTCTTTGAGATATTTCTCGATTTTTCGTTTAAACATCTGTTTTCTAATGATTTATGATGTATTGCCGTTTATGCTGTGCACGTGTTTCAAGGGACTTTTCTTGAATTCATGCACGTTTTTCAAGGGACTTTTTGCTCTGTTCTGCCACTTTTTCAAGGGACTTTCGGTTGCAAAGATACGAAAATATTTCTAACTATACTTTGAAATAATCCTAGAAGGTGGCTTGTTTAAGGAAATTTAATGTTTTTCCTATGATTTTCTGTTCCTAAGGTGAAAAGCAAATGGATTGGGCTTGCCTTCTAGAGAAAAGGGGATTTCCTTGGGGGCTGCGTTCCAATTAGCTTGCTCCTGTTGGCTGCGTTCCAGTTGTTCCAGTTGTTCCAATTAATTTTGAGTGGGTATGCATCTTCAGTTTGTTCTCCTTTTTTACTTCTTTGTATTATATAACTTATTGATTATTAATTAATTATATATATTATATATATAAATATATATAAAAATAGGGGTAGAAGGGATATGCTGAAAAAATAATTGGAACAACTGGAACTGGAACGCTTCCTCTTTTCCTAGAAGGCTTATTATCAGATAGTTAATGAAATGATAGCGTTCCAGTTACCCTGCTAAATCTTCCAGATTCCAGTTCTTCCAATTAATTTTAAGAGGGTATGCAACTTCTGTTTGTCCTTCTTCTTTACTTCTTTGTGTTGTATAACTTATTGATTATTAATTAATTATATATATAATATATATAAATATATATAAAAAGGAGGGTAGGAGGGATATGCTGAAAAATTAATTGGAAGAACTGGAATCTGGAAGATTCTCTAAGTTGTTTTCTTCTAAAAGGCTTATTATCAGAAGGTTAATGTAATGAAGTGGCGTTCCAATTAATTGAAAGGAGTCTCAGTCTCAGAGTCTCAGTTATAAATAAAGGGGGTACCATTCTTCCGATCTCTCTTTCTTTATCTTTATAACTTATTGATTATTAATTAATTATATATTAATATATAAGTATATAAGAAGAAGAGGGGGTGCTTGAAAAACAACTGAGACTCTGAGACTGAGACTATGGAAACAAGTAAAAGGAAAAGAGGCGATAACCTAATTCCTTAGAAAGCAACGACTTATGATGGTTTTGCAGTTTTTTATTTTCGGTCTCAGCCCTATAGATTATTCGAAAGATTTTACAAAAGCATTCTTTTTAGGTCTCCCAAACCCTCAAAATTGCTTTGTTTTTTGCTTTAAAGTAGATTTAGACCTTGCTGAAATACAAAATCATATTCTCCTAAAAAATGCAAGTAAAAACGGGATAACTGAGACTATTGCCCGATTTAGAGCCGGAAAAACCGGAAAGTGAGTCTCAGCTGTCTGTTTTGAGTTATTTTCATCCTAAATATTTTCCCAGTTAGAGATTTTTATTTTCCTACCTGGAAATATTATTTTCTTCTCTTAGAAGGGTAATTGTCCCAGCGCAAAATTGCCCTAAAAATGATGCTTGTCGTCTATAAACGATAGAATTGATGCGTTTTTATCGTCTATAAACGATAAAAAGTTGTTGTTTTTGTCGTCTATAAACGATAAAATGTGTATCTTTGCACCGGATTCAGTAAAAAGAAAGGGAATTATGACGAAGGATTTGATTAAATTACTGATAATTGAGTATCAGGCTTATGTTACTCAGGTAGAACTGGTTCATCGTGACGTAGAGCTCATGGATAGACTGAATTACGTGTTTGTAGGATTGAGACACGCAGGAAAATCGTATCTGATGTATCAGCGCATAGCACAGCTGCTGGAACAGGGGCATAAGCAGGAGGAAATCCTGTACTTCAACTTCGAGGATGACCGTATTGACTCCTTGGATGTGACCGACCTTGACCTGATAAAAACCTGTTATGAAGAAATGTATGACTGTCGACCTATCTTCTTCCTCGACGAGGTTCAGCTGGTAGATAGATGGGAAAAGTTTGCCCGCAGGTTAGCAGATCAGAAATATCAGGTTTACATCACGGGTAGTAATGCCAAGATGTTGAGCAGCGAGATAGCGACAACACTCGGTGGCAGGTACATGATACATGAGGTGTATCCCTATTCCTTTGCCGAATATCTGAAGGCAAGCGGTATTGATGTAAAGGCAAAGAATGCCCTCTATGCTTACGCTAAGGATATTGTAAGACTCTCTAATATCTATTTCCAGCATGGAGGTTTGCCTGAGACTGTGGGGATGAAGGAGCCGAGGTCGTGGATGAGCAATCTCTTCAGCAAAATCTTCTTCGGTGATTTGGTGGCTCGATATAAGATTCGTAATGACTATGCCCTGCGGGTAATGATTCGCAAGATGGCAGAAAGCGTGAAGCAGCCATTATCTTACAGCAGAATAGCCAGTATCGTGAGTAGTACCGGAAAAAAACTCAGTACGGATGCCACGATAGATTATGTCGGCTACATGGCTGACACCTGGCTCATTTTGCCGTATGAGAATTTGTTCGGAAAGTTGCAGGACAAGGAATCCAACCGCAAGTATTATTTTACGGACAATGGTTTGCTTCATCTTTTTCTTGTAGATGCAGACACTTCGTTGCTGGAAAACATAGTTGCCGTCACACTCAGGCGGAAATATGGTGACGGCAGCTATTTCTGGAACAGCAGGAATGCCGAGGTAGATTTTGTGATTCCGGAAGAAGAATTGGCCATACAGGTTTCCTACTCTATGGCAGATCCCGATACTTTCCGGCGGGAGACAGATGGGCTGATCAAGCTTTCTTCTGTCCAGAATGTCAAGCGGATGATTGTTGTGACAAAGGACGAGGAGGATATTGTAGAGAAGGATGGTTGCCGCATAGAGATAATCCCTCTATGGAAATGGCTGCTGGAATTCTGATTCCTTCTTCAGATGCTTATAAAGCCACAGGAAGGCGGGAATGAGGAAGAGATCTGCCATGATCCACGCTACTGGGTCGCCGAAGCAGACTCCCGTCCATGCCAGGGCAGGCACCAGCCAGAGACTCACACCGCATCTCGCTATCATTTCCATCACGCCACTCAGCATCGAAATTTGAACTTTGAGTTTTGACCATTGAACTTTATGATTAGTTTTTGTTATCCTAGAAATATAAAAAAGGAGGATGCACTCTTTATTTGAGCGCATCTCCTATTTTCTGTTTGATTTGTGCCATTTTGTTGCGGCGCTCGATGGAGAAGGTATCTCCGTGGGCTTCCACATAATCGAAGAGCATGAAAGCCTTGTTCAGGAGTTCATCTCTTGTAGGCTGCCCCACGGTATCTGCCTCGTGATAGTAGAGTTCGGCAAGCATGTCCATCTTGGAGAGTCGCTTCTCCTCGTCCTCTATTCCTGCCATCGCCTTCATCACGTCTTCTATGGTGGCTACGCTGTAGAAGGCGTAAGGACCTACGTATTGATTGTAGAGTTCCCTGATCTTCTCACGTCTCTCCTCCACCTCTTTCTTTTCGAGCATTCTTTCGAGTGCCGCCATAAACTCGCGAATCAGTCGCTGTATGTAGTCTCGTTGTAGCATAAAATAGTCTTTATTTTATTCGTTGTTGTTGATAGCTTCCACATACTCCCACAGTTTCTTGTAGAAAGGATGTTTCGTCATCGTGTCCTTGTTGCCCAGGATGATGAGCTTCATTCGGGCTCTCGTCATCGCCACGTTCATGCGGCGGAGGTCTTTCAGGAATCCGATCTGTCCCTCGTCGTTGGAACGTACCAGGGAGATGAGGATCACGTCTCTTTCCTGCCCCTGGAAACCATCTACCGTATTCACGCTTATCAGGCGGCGGTAAGGCTTGAAGAACTCATACTTCTTGATGAGCTTCTTGAGATATTGTACCTGGGCACGGTAAGGCGAAATGATGCCTACATCGATTCTTTCCTCCAAAACGCGCTGTTTGCCTATCTTGGTGAAGTATTCCGCCAGAGTCAGCAGGGTAAGCTCGGCTTCTGCCTTGTTGATACGCCCGAAACTCTCACCCACAAACTGTTCCTTGAAGTTCAAATCAGAATTCTGATTGGCTGCAGATACAGAAGATGATGTGGAAACAGAATCCTCAGGAGCATCTTCTCCTTCTATCGTTATCTGATTCTCCTCGTTCGAAGTATCAATCCACGTTATCGGATGGTCATAATCCAATACGCTCCGGTATTTGATCTGAGGCGCACTCTCCACCTTGCCCCCGTAGAACCAGTCGCTGGAGAATCGCATGATTTCGTCGTTCATGCGGTATTGGATTTTCAGCAGGGTTACCACCTCCGGCTTGTTTTCGGCGATGCGCTCCATCAGGGTCTTGCCCAGTCCGGCTCTTAATGCCGCAATACTCTTTACGGTAGGCGGCAGCTGACAATGGTCGCCTGCCAGAATCACCCGGCTGGCTCTTCTCATCGGAATCCAGCAGGCAGCTTCCAAAGCCTGCGCAGCCTCGTCGATAAAGAGGGTACCGAACTTCATGCCTTCCAGCAGATGATGGGCTGAGCCTACCAGGGTACAGGCGATGACACGCGCCTCGCCAAAGAGTTCTGCGTTGATGCGGAGTTCTATTTCGGCAGCACGGCTCTTCAGCCTGTCCATCTTCTGATGATAGTTTTCGCTACCCTTCTTTCTGTTCTTTCTTAATTCCCTGATTGCCTTGCGGATTGCCCAAAGCTGAGGGTAATCAGCATGGCTCTCAAAGCGGCGCTCGTAGGTGAAGCCCAGCATCTTGTCGTTCACGCGGGTCGGGTTTCCGATACGGAGCACGTTGATGCCTCTGTCTACCAGTTTTTCTGATATCCAGTCTACCGCCATGTTGCTCTGTGCACACACCAGCACCTGAGTCTCTCGCATCAGGGTTTCGTTGATGGCTTCCACCAGGGTTGTAGTCTTTCCGGTTCCCGGAGGTCCGTGAACAATCGCCACGTCCTTCGCCCAAAGCACCTCGTTCACAGCTCTTTCTTGGGTAGGGTTGAGCCATGGGAACTTCATCGGTTCGAAGGAGAATCTTCCTGCCTTTTGATGAGAATAGAATAAATCGCGGAGATAAGCCAGACGGTTGTTCTTCGCCTTCATCACGCGGTCCAAGGCCTCGAACATCAGTTTGTAGCTGGTTTCGTCAAAGGATAGCTGCACGCCGATTGGCTCCGTAGATTGCTGCAAGTCGAGCAATGGGGCAGAATCGGGAACGGTAATCACCATTCTGTCGCCATCCACATAGCTTACGGTTCCCGTAAAGGAAAAATATTTAATACTTTGACCTTTGAGATTTGAATTTTGAACTTTATGATTAGCGTCTGAAGCGTTTTCTGGCTGCTGAAGGGCTGTGTTGCCCTGGTTCTCATTCTTGCCCATCTTCTTGACCATAAAGAACATGACGGGGCGACCGAACTCAAAATTGTGCTCGATATCCTGGTCAGAGGTTCGGAAAACCTCTATGGCTGTCTGGTTCAGCGAATTATAAAAGCTCTTTCCCACCTGTAGCGGGAACCAGGCATCACCTCGTTTCACCTTCCGCTGCATTCCCATCTGTTCGGTAAGCTTGCGGAAGGCTTCTTTCTCGGTATAATACTCCAGCTGGAGCAGGGTGCGTTGCTGCAATAATGCCTGAATTGGTGAAATCTGTTCCATAATTGAATGCAAAGTTACACCAATTTAGGCAAAAATAAGAAGATAATAGGATAAATTATCTAAAATTTATTTCATAACGCGTCCTACGTCCTGGATGGTGCGGTTGAATGGTCCGTTGTGCTCCAGTTTGATGGTACACATGGCTGCCGCAAACTTGCCGGCTTCTACCGGATTGGCTCCCTGCAGGCGCTTGTAGAGATAGCCTGCCGAATAGGTATCGCCGCATCCGGTAGCATCTACTACTTCATGAGGAGGATAGGCTGGAATGTCGTAGAACGTATCATCTACATAAACCAGCGAACCCTCACTACCCAGGGTGATGATCACTTCGGCTACGCCCCAGGCATGAATCAGCTTGGCGGCTTCCTTCGGGTCCTTCAGCCCGGTAATGGTCTCCATCTCGGTCTCGTTCACCTTCAGATAATAGGTGTTCTTGAGCACATCGAGCTTGTCCTTCCAGTCGATGGCGTAAACTTTCTCGTCTCTCACCTCGCGCAGATATCCCTGCACATCGATGGAAACTTTTCCCTTCTTGGCAAGAAAGGCAACCACTTCTGGCGAGAAATCATCGCTCAGCAGACTGCCCAGGTGGAAGACCTTGGCCTCTACATGCTCCAGCTGCTGGATGGTGAAAGGATCTGCCTTGGCAAGCACACGCTGCTTACGGTCGTTAGGATTATCGCCATAGATATTCTCGAAGAAAACCGTATTGCGCGATGGGTTCAAGGTGACGTCTATTCCAGCCTTGAGCATCTTTTCAACCGGTTCCTTCTCGGTAGGATCCATCGCCGTAATGAGCGAGAAACTTACATCCTTTGGCAATTGGTTGATGGCGTAGGCAAAATAAAAAGAGGTGCCGCCAGCCATGTAAACTGTACTGCTCGGGGTCACGATTTTATCCTTTGTTACGTGCCCAATACAACAAATATCTTTCATTTTTATTACATTTTGCGGATGCAAAGGTACTGCAAATCGAGAATAATACAAAAAAAAATGGGAATTATTTTGTTTTGTTCGCTTTTTAATGTACCTTTGCATCGAGAAAAAGCAATTTTTTTAATATTATCTAGAATAGATATAAAGAAACATTATGTGGTTTGATAATTTAATCAACGTGCATTCGGCGGTGCAAGGCATCGTCATCCTGTCTTTGATTTGTACTTTGGGTCTTGCTCTCGGCAAGATTCATGTCAAAGGAATCTCTCTTGGCATAGCCTTCGTATTCTTCGTGGGTATTATAGCGGGGCATCTAGGAATCTCTATTGACCAGAACATGCTGGAGTTTGCAGAAAGCTTCGGCCTTACCATGTTTGTGTATGTGCTGGGTCTTTATGTGGGTCCTAACTTCTTCGGTTCGATGCGTCACGAAGGCATTTCGCTCAATCTCTGGAGTCTGGCTGTCATCCTGGTGGGAACCTTGTTCTCGCTCGGCTTGTGCTGGATTTTGCCAATCAGTCTGCCTGATATGATGGGCATCCTGTGTGGCGCCACAACCAATACGCCTGCCCTTGGTGCTGCCCAGCAGGCGTTACAGCAGTTGGGCTTGCCTAGCGAAGGTGCGGCTCTGGGCTGTGCCGTTACTTATCCGTTGGGTGTTGTGGGCGTTATCCTGGCGATGATGCTCTTGCGCAAACTCTTTGTGAAACCGGAAGATCTGGAGATTCGCAATAATGATGATGACGACCATACGTCTATCGGACAATATGTAATCGTGAATCCTGCCCTGAACGGCAATACCATAGCAGAGATTACGATGATGACGCATCGCAAGTTCATCATCTCCCGTGTGTGGAGAGGCGACCAGGTGATAGTTCCTCAGGCTGATACGGTACTTCATACGAATGATAATGTGCTCGTGGTTACCAATAAGGAAGAGGTCTCGGCGATGCAGATTCTCTTCGGAAAGAAGGTGGATAAGGAGTGGAATAATGATAAGGTAGACTGGAATGCGATTGATGCGAAGGTAGAAAGCCGTATTATCGTTGTTACCCGTCCGGGACTGAACGGCAAGCGCCTGGGCAGTCTGCAGATGCGAAATTCTTATGGCGTGAATGTGAGCCGTGTGCTTCGTGGTGATATCCGTCTGCTTGCTACAGATGACCTCCGTCTGCAGTACGGAGACCGACTGACGGTAGTTGGCGACCCTACGAGTATCGACCATGTAGAGCAGTTTCTGGGTAATGCCGTAAAGACCCTGAATGAGCCGAACCTCGGCGCTATCTTCCTCGGAATCATTCTCGGTCTTGCCGTAGGAACCATTCCTCTGGATATTCCTGGAATGACGGCTCCTGTGCGTCTGGGTATTGCCGGCGGTCCTATCGTGATGGGTATTCTGATTGGTGCGCTGGGGCCTCGTGTGCATTTCATCTCTTACATGACGCGAAGTGCGGGTCTGATGCTGCGAGAACTGGGTCTTGCCCTCTATCTCGGTTGTCTGGGATTGGCGGCTGGTGGACAGTTCTTCGAGACGGTAGTCCGTCCGGAAGGTTTGATGTGGGTAGGCATCGGTTTCCTTATCACGGTTGTGCCTGTGGTTATTGTAGGTCTCATCATCCTGAAGTCCAAGAAGTATGACTTCGGCAGTATCTGCGGAATCCTCTGTGGAAGTATGGCGAATCCGATGGCGCTTACTTACGCCAACGAGACGCTGGATGGCGATACGCCAAGTATCAGTTATGCTACGGTTTATCCGCTCGGCATGTTTATCAGAGTGGTGATAGCTCAGGTTATCGTGATGTTCTTTGTCTGATGTTACGATGTTTTCATCTGTTTCTGCGGATTCTGTCATCCGCAGATATGAAGAAAGGCTGGTTTCGGTTAGAAATCAGCCTTTCTTGTTACAGTCATCTTCTTTCCTGTCATCGGGTGCTCAAATGTGATTTCCTCTGCATGAAGATGCAGTCTTGTTGCCGGCTCGTTGCCGTAGAGCGGATCGCCGATGATAGGGGCATTCAGACCTTCCTGATGAGCACAATGCACTCTCAGCTGGTGCGTTCTGCCCGTTTTCGGATAGAGCGCTAGGCGAAGATGGGTATCGTCTATACGCTCTAGAACCTCGTATTCTGTAATGGCTTCCTTGCCCTGTTCGCGGTTTACCATCTGTCGTGGACGGTCTAGGAAATCTGCTATCAGGGGGAGCGAGATGTAACCTCTTCCGCCTTCAGCTTCTTTCAGAATCCGGTTGCACGATTCCTTGTCTTTTCCGCAAACGATGGCTACATACTTCTTCTGAACCCGATGATTCAGAAACTCCTTCTGCAGGCGATGATAGGCAAACTCGGTCTTGGCAATAATCATCAGTCCGCTTGTTGCCATGTCCAGACGATGGACGATGAGCGGACCGGTAGCTTCCTGATATTTTCTGCGCATCAGAGCGTAGACGGAAGGCTGGGCTGCATCTTTCCCCGGAACCGAGAGTAAACCTTCGGGCTTATAGATGACTGCCAGTTCACGGTCTTCGTAGAGCGTTTCCACCTTATTATATATAGTAGTTTCGGTCTGTTGGGTTTCAAAGACTGTTTTAGGCAGCATCCAATGTAGTATCGGTTTGCATTTTCCGTTGCAGGCAGGATAAAACTGAAGATGATGTCTGATTTCTTCTTTTGGACTCTCTCCCCACCAGAACATCGCCATCTGCAGAGGCTTGTAGCCATGCTGGTAAGCGTATTGCAGGAGTTTCGGCTCGCAGCATTCTCCACTTCCGGCAGGTGGAATCTTAACCGCCTCGTCCTTGAAAATCTCCAGCAGGTCCTTGCTTTCTCCTTCCGCATTCAGCATCTGGAATTTCGAAAACAGCCATTGCTGAAGTTCTTCAGATAACTGTTTGCGGAGCTGTTTCGCACTTTTCAAATCCTTTTCGTAGTTTTCATATAGCGTTTCGTATGCCGTCTTTTCGTTTATCGACTTTTTCTGCCTCTTCAGTTCTGCCTTCATAAACTGGCTCTCTTTTATCATCGCTTTCTCCTCTTCCTCGCTCAGGGGCGTTCCTGCCGAAAGGGCTTCCTGGCGCCTTGCATCTCGCTTTTCCTTTGCTTCTTTTATCTTTGTCTGATAGTTTGCGATAACTTCCTGGCGCTTTTGCTGCAAATCATCAATCAGGTTTTTCGCCTTTATCAGGGTTTCGTTGGCTTCAAACTGTCTGATTTGCTGGTTCATTTCCGAAATCTCAGCCTCATGTACCTTAAAATATCCGTCGGGTTGGAGATAATCGAACACGGCTGGCACAAAACCTTCCCAGTCGCTTCTGCCGCCAATCTGTCCGCTATAAGCTCTCAGATAGCCAATCTTACTGTTGTCGGCTTCTACGATAAGTACGCCGAACATCTTTCCACGGTCTATTTCCTCCCGCCAGTCGTTTCGCTGTGAGAGTTCATCCTGCAGCTCCCTGCATGCTTCGATGCAGAGCGGATGAGGTTCGTAGCTGAATGGATTGTTCATCCTTTCAGGCATATTATTTAGTTCTATATTTTTGAATAAATGCATTTCCATGCTACAAAGATACACATTTAAACGCGTTTTAGTTCATATTTTATATAAAAAATGAGTTTTTCAGTTATTTTTTTGTCTATTTGGATTTTTTGTTGTACTTTCGCAACAGAAACATAAATTCATTTAAATAGTCTATCATGGTAAGCGTATATAGAAAGATAAAGACGATGCAGATTAAGAACGGACTGTGCCTTCTGTGCATATTCGCTCTTATGCTGTTGCTTGCCGCTTGTTCTCATCGGCAGAAGGATGATGAGTTGTGGCATAAAGATATCGATGAATTTGTGTCCGGTCACCAATCTCTCATGCAGAGTCATCCTGATTCGATGATCATGCTGATAAGAAATTTCAAATGTGAAGGTAATCCCGATAAAAGCGATCAATGGAAAAAATTATTAATAGCTAAATGTTATTATATGAAGGGGGCTGATGTCCAATGCCAGTTGTTGATAGATTCGGTTAACGCTTATTGCAAACAAACTCCTGACAACAGAATTCTTTCTTATGCTGATAATCTGCAAGGCATACTTTTACTGGTTTCCGGCAAGAGGAAGGAGGCTTTAATTTATTATGAGAAAGCTTATCATGAAATCATGAACCTTGACAGTTGCGGCGAGGCGATTGATGTATGTATCAATATTGCCGATGCGTCAAGACAGATGGGTAAGCTGGCGGATGCTTCTTCCTGGTACCGCCGTGCCTATTTCCTGGCAGATTCTCTGAATCAGCATGAAGCCCAGAATAGTATTCTCTCAGGACTGGGACAGGTTTATAATGATTTGCAGAACTATCAGCTGGCGCATCATTATTTCCAGAAGGCTGAACGCCTGTATCCGCCAAAGAATCCGAAAGATGTTCATTTCTTTTACAACAGTTGGGGAAATGTGTACAGCAGTCAGGAAAAACCGGCTGAGGCTCTGAAATGCTTTCTGAAGGCTCAAAAGGCTACACGGCAGATGGAACAGCCCCTGGCGACGGCTATTGTTGATGCTAATCTCGGGCAGACTTATCTGGAACTCAACCGGTTGGATTCTGCACAGAAATATCTGACTCTTACCACGAAATTCTTCTTTGCCCAGCCCTCCATGCAGAGCGATGTGCAATTCTATGTGGATGGATTGAATGCATCTCTGGCTCTGAAGCAGGATAGTCTGGCGAAGGCTACTGAGATTTTGAACAAGCCATACGATCTCTCCAAGATGTCGCCTAATTATCTTTACCTTTATCATAAGGGACTGGCGGCTCTTTGTGAGCGCAAGGGACAATATGCCAAGGCTCTGCAATATCAGAAACTGATGAATCAGTACGACGATTCGCTCCGTAATGCCACGATGGTTTCGAATGTTCAGGAGAATGAATTGAGATTCAAGCAGGATACGGCCATCGTTCGCCGTGATTTATCCCTTAGCACCACGCAAGCAGAGGTAAGATCCTTTAGAGTCATCTTGCTCCTGATTATCGGCTTGCTGGTAATGAGCGTGTTGGCTCTCATCGCTTTCATCCGTTACAAATGGATGCGCAGCAAGCATCAGCATCATGAGGAGATGAACCGGATGATGGCTCTGAAGATGGAGAATGTGCGCAATCGTTTCTCGCCTCATTTTGTATTTAATGTGCTCAATATCTTTGTCTCTAATCTTCCGAAGGGGGTTAATGTCAAACCGCTTCAGCTCCTGATACAGGTACTGCGTGCCTACTTGCTTTCTTGCGATAAGATGGCAGTAAGTTTGGAAGAAGAACTGCAGATGGTGACGAGCTATTCTACTCTTCGCCATGAAACCAATCCGTTCCTTCCGATGCCTCAGTTCCATGTTGCCAAGGATGTGGATATGAAGTTCATGCTGCCGTCTATGATTATCCAGATTCCTGTAGAGAATGCTTTGAAACATGCTTTTGTGGGAATGAAAGAGACGGAAGATAAGCCTTTGCTGGATGTAAACATCTGGGTTGAGGACGATATGCTCCGCATAGATGTTACAGACAACGGATGTGGAGTTTCGGGTACCGTTGGCAAGAAAAAGAAAAATTGTGCTGCCAGTACGGGAACCGGATTGAGAATTCTGAACAGTACCATCGAAATGCTTAATGCAAGCAACGAACGCAAGATGTTTTTCAAGATGCAGAGCAACAGAGGAACATCAGAAGAGGAGGGTGGTACCAGGAATAGAGGAATATGTGTAAGTATCGGAGTTCCATGTAATTACGATTATAATGTCTTTAAGTAAGAAACTTTTCATAAGAATTTAAAACATACTAATATGCAAGCAATGCAAGATAAAATCAAGGTTGTGATTGTGGATGATGAGCCACAGAGCATCCACAGGTTGCAGGATGATTTGGCAACTCTGGAAGATTTTGAGGTGATTGCCACATCCTCTTCGGCGGTATCGGCAAAGAATCTGGTGATGAGCATACAGCCCGATGTGCTGTTCATCGATGTTGAAATGCCTGGACAGACGGGTTTTGAGGTGTTGCAATCTCTGAGAGATGAAATTCCGATGGAACTTATCGTAGTATTTTACAGCGCCTTCGATAAGTATATGATTGATGCGCTCAGAGCCTCTGCCTTCGATTTCCTGTTGAAACCTTATCAGCAGGATGAGTTTGAACTGGTGGTAGACCGAATCCGGCAGAAAATGAAAGATGGAGATGATGTGGATGAAGATGCTTCTTCCGTTCCAGAGTCCTCTTCCTGTTCTTCTGAATCAGTCTTGGCTTCTCAGAAGGCTCAGGATTTTTCGGGAATGAATGGGATGCTGGGAACAGCAGCCAAGCGTCTTGCCATTCAGACCATTTCGGGTTTATTGATGTTGAAGCCCGATGATGTGTTCAGTTGCACTTTTGATGAGGCTACTCATCTTTGGCAGTTGAAGTTGTCGAATGGGCAGGTTTATAAATTGAAGAGGCAGGCCACGGCAAAGACCATCCTTTCCATGTCGCCTTCTCTGGCTCAGGTTCGTCAGGATTGCATCATCAATCTCGATTATCTTCTCTGCATCGAGAATTATACGCTCCGCTGCATCTTTTCTCCTCCTTTCGACCATGAGGAAATCACGGTTTCCCGCCGCTGTTATAAGGCGGTAAAGGATCAGTTGGAGATATTGTAGGGATATGGAAAAAAAGAGGGTGTGCAAGATATAGTCTTTGCACGCCCTCTTCTTCTATGTTTTTATTCTTCAGTAATTCCCCAATCCAATAGCCCTTTTCCTTCCTCGTCCAGTTCGATGCCGAGGCCTATCACCTTTCGCTTGTCTGCTTGGAAAGGCTCCAGGTATTTGTTATTCAGTATCTGCTGGATGGCAGCCTTCTTACCACCATTATTTTTCAGTTTCAGTTCTATCACGTAGATGTAGCGTGAAGTTTGGGCAATGAGGTCGATTCTTCCTGTTGCAAGCATATGCTCTACCTCCACTTTCAGACCGATGGCATTCAGAATAGTACTGATGATGAGACGGTAGCGCTCTTCCATATCCATCGAGGCAAGTTTCTTGTTGCTGTAAGGCACATCGGCAACCAATGCTTTCAACGTTTTCATGGCATCTGCGATTTGCCCGGTACCCAATTGGCGGAACAGACTGCCTTGCAGACTGATAATATCGCTTTCTGATTTCATGGTCAGGCTTGGCAGTACAACCTCGTAAAGAGCCTGTTTCACTTCTTGGTTTGGGAAACCTAAGAAATAGCCAAATTCATCGCTCGACTTGATGGTAAGGTAACCCGTCTGATAGAGAAAGAGTTCGGCACCACCATTTATGACATCAGAACTCTCAAGAGTCTTGCGTAAAATCGGACAATTTTCGAAATTTCGTAAGCGCAGTTCCATGTTGTCCACAAACTTAGGTAGCATGGAGGTTGCTCCTGATGAAACCCAGAAACAGCTCAAGTCTTGTGCGTCGAGTGCATTAAGGAGACTGAAAGGATTGTAGATGTCCACCATGTTTCTGCGACTGAAATGGTATCCATCGTAGTAATCCTTCAGGTTATCATGAGTTTGCTGCAAGGTCCACTCGTTCACTTCAGCCATTCTTTCCAGTTCCGGCTTGAAGTTCTCCCCGATTTCTTCTTCTGTAATACCGCAGATAGCTGCATATTCAGGAAGGAAACTGATATTGGTCAGGTTGTTGAGAACTGAGAAAAGAGAAATCTGCGTAAACTTGGTGATACCCGTAATGAAGACGAAACGTTGGTACGCATCATCAGCTTTCAAGATGGAAAATACACTTCTATATACTTCTGTGCAACCCTCATGCTCGGGAGTTTTCCACGAGTGCTGGAGAGGAGAGTCGTACTCATCGATAAGAATGGCAACCTTGAGCCCTGTTTGCTCATAGGCGGTTTTAATGATTAGGTCGAAGCGGTTTCCTAGTGAATCTGTTGGTTTGATATGGATGCCATATAATTGTTCATAAACATCAAAAGTTCGATCCAGATATGCCTTAACTTCATTTGCAGTCGCTCCCCCTCGGCTCATGTCGAATCGAATAACCGGGTACTGTTTCCATTCCTTCTCCAAATCCATGATTTTCAGTCCTTCGAAGAGTTCTTTCCTTCCTTCGAAGTAAGCCTGGAGTGTATCAACAAGCACAGACTTACCAAATCGGCGAGGACGGCTCAAGTAATTATATTGTTTGCCGTTGTTCGCCAATTTCCAAATGATGTCACTCTTATCTACATAGAGATAACCTTCTTCTCTGATTTTATTGAAAGACTGTATGCCTACCGGCAGCTTTCTGCATGCATTGTTTGCCATAACAATTTCTCCTATTCCTATCTTTAGCCGCAAAGATACGGCTAATTTTTGAATCATGCAAGTTTTTGGCAATTAAAAAGATGTAAATAGATACCTGATAAAAGAATATATTGTACATGCTCTAGAAAAATGCATTTTTTCTTGTTTTTTTCACGGAAAAAACTTACTTTTGCACCATAATAGAGGAGAATTATAACAAAAAGGTGGAATGATTTGCTTATCACCACAACATTTAAACCCCATTAGTTATGACGGAAGATATTAATATATTGACATTCGATAACTTTATTCAAAAGATTAAGACTATCAAGACATATCGCAGTAACGCCAATAAGGAATACAAGGTAGTTAAGGTAAACAAGACCGCATTGGTACTTAGAGATCAGCGCACTAAGGCTGATTTTGAAGTACCAGCAGCCCAAGTATTCGCTGCCATGAAAGAACTTGGTATTGAAAACTGCACGGTTCTTAAAATGCGCCAGTATGTAGGAACACATGCTGCACCAGCCTCTGCCGCCCTCATCTTCTGGGCTTTCGGACGAGGACAGGTTCAGGTAGCAATAAAAAAGTTTGCCGATTTGACGGTTAGGATAATAAGAGAACAGCAAAAACGGAAATAGTAAATCTGGCAATCTGTACGGTTGAAAGCGCTTCTATTGACAATATATACGCAAGTTTGCTCCACGCGCCCTGGGCTAGGAGCTTTTGAGCCTTCAGCCCGTACTTGAACCACATGCGAAAGTTCTGTTAATAATTGACTGTAGATTTTACGTCTCATAACTTCCTGGTATTCTTGTTGTTGCACGTATCCTAGCTTTCAAAGTGCTAGATTTTACACGTATCCTCTTTTTAAATCTTTAAACGTTTGATAATGAGGTAATTATCTCTTCTGTATAGCGTGATGGATATTCCCGTTTGCGGAGTATCTGTCACGCTATTTAAGTATCAGTATATTAGTGTATTAAGGTGCGTGGTGTATGTAAATCGTGATGGATGATAGATAATTATCTAAAACTTATTCACGAATATGGCTGCGTTGGGTTACGAATATGGTTGCGTTGGGTTACGAATATGGTTGCGCTGGGTTACGAATATGGCTGCGCTGGGTTACGAATATGACTGCATCGGGTTACAGATATGGCTGCGTAGGCTAACGGAGCCGTATCCGTAGGCTTACCGAGACGTCTGCATTAACTAACTGAGACGTCTGAACTCGCAGACTGAACTACTTGAGTTAGCTGATTGAGCTACTTGAGTTAGTAAACTGAGCCACTTGAGAATTTTTCTTCATGTGCTTGAGTGCGACCATAGAAAAAATCAATTACGAAAACTCATTTGATTTCGATGCGGAGGTAATCCTTGTTGAATCGGATGCCGTCACGATTGATGAATCTGGATAAGGAACCATCGGCAGCCAGTTCTTTAGGAGTGCCGATAGAGAAACGGCTTTCTTCCATCAGCCAGAGACGGTCGGAAAGCTGGAGCGCCAACTCTACATCATGGGTTGACAGTAATATGGATTTATGCTGTTCGTGCGCCAGACGGCGGAGCATCTGTAGGGTTTCTATCTTGCTGGGGAAATCGAGGAAGGCGGTTGGCTCGTCCAGGATGATGATGCGGGTTTGCTGCGCTAGGGCTTTGGCTATCATTACTTTCTGACGCTCACCATCGCTCAGTTCTCTGATGTTTCTCTGGGCAAGATGCTGAATGCCCGTTTCCTGAAGAGCAGAAGCAACAATCTGCTTGTCGGCAGCAGATAATGTGCCCCAAAAACCGGTATAGGGAGAACGGCCTATGCCTACAATCTCTTCGGCAGAGAGCTGGGCATGGTCAGTCTTCGATGTGAGAACGATGCTGATTTCTCTGGCGAGTTCCTGGGCAGAGAAATCAGAAAGAGATTTGTCTTGAATCAGGATTTCGCCATCAAGTGCTGGCTGAAATCCGGCTAAAGTTCTGAGCAAGGTAGATTTGCCCACTCCGTTGGCTCCGATGAGACAGGTCAGTTCACCGGCTTGGAGCGAGGCATGAACAGGTGAGGCTATCGCCCGGAGCTGGTGCTTCGAACGATAGCCTATAATCAGATTCTTTAATGTAATGCTTGATACCATCTAAAGAATATTTTCACCTTGAAACTTTACTTCCTGATAGAAAAGAGGAAGAATTACTTGGCTGCCAAAACCTCAACCTCTACGAGGGCGCCCTTTGGCAACTTCTCTACAGCTACGGCAGAACGAGCTGGATATGGCTGGCTGAAGAACTCGGCATAAACCTCGTTCATGGCTGCGAAATCGTCCATGCTGTTCAGATAAACTGTAGTCTTAACTACATGAGAAAGGTCGGTACCTGCTGCCTTCAGGATGTTCTGGGCGTTGGTGAGGCTCTGGCGAGTCTGCTCCTTGATGCCGCCTTCTACGAAATTGCCTGTTGCAGGGTCGATAGGAATCTGACCAGATGCAAAAACAAAACCATTTACTTCGATAGCCTGGCTATATGGACCGATAGCTGCAGGCGCATTGTCTGTGTGAATTGCGTTCATAATTTAATTTATAATTTATAATTTACAATGTATAATTCAACATTCAACACTTAACATTTAACATTATACTATCCAGAGGTGGAATCCCTTTGATTCCAAAGCCTCCTTGATTTCTTTTACGTGTTCCTCGTCGCGAGTCTCCATGGTGAGGCGGAGCACGCAGGCATTCACCTTGTTGCGGTTGGCAGAACGGTCGTGGTGAACACCGGTGATGTTGCCGCCCAATCCGGCGATGACAGAGCAGACCTCTACCAATTCGCCCGGTTTGTCATCCAGCTCCATCTCGATGGTGCAGAGACGGCCGCTCTTGGCAAGACCACGGGTGATGACGCGGTTCAGGATGGTTACGTCGATATTACCGCCGCTTACCACGCAGATGGTTTTCTTGCCCTTCACCGGAACCTTGTTATACATTACTGCTGCCACGCTGGCCGCACCGGCGCCTTCGGCTACCATCTTCTCGCTCTCTATGAGTTTCAGGATGGCTGCACAAATCTCATCCTCGCTCACGGTTACGATTTCGTCAACATAGTTGGAGCAGGTTTCAAAAGTAATCTTGCCCGGTTCCTTTACGGCAATACCATCAGCAACGGTTGCTACAGAAGGCAACTTCTCCTGTTTATGATCGTGCAGACTCTGTACCATACTTGCTGCTCCTTCAGCCTGAACACCATATACCTTGACGTTAGGATTCAGCGACTTGATGGCAAAGGCTACACCAGAGATAAGTCCGCCGCCACCTACAGGAACGACGACAGCTTCTACATCTGGTAGCTGGTCGAGAATCTCCAGACCGATGGTGCCCTGACCGGCGATGACATTCTCATCATCGAAAGGATGAACGAAGGTGTAGCCATGCTTATCTTTCAGTTCCAGCGCCTTCTGGTAGGCATCATCGTAAACGCCAGGTACCAGACAGACTTCAGCACCCAGTCGCTTGGTGGCTTCTACCTTAGAGATAGGAGCACCTTCTGGCAGACAGATGAGGCTCTTGACGCCCATGGCTGTAGCTCCCAGCGCTACACCCTGTGCATGGTTGCCCGCAGAACAGGCTATCACACCCTTCGCCTTTTCTTCATCGGTGAGTTGTGAAATCTTATAGTAAGCACCACGAATCTTGAACGAACCGGTCTTCTGCAGGCACTCTGGTTTCAAATAAACATCACTCTCTGGGTTGATTCTTGGCGTGTGAACCAGCTCAGTCTTTCTTATTACCTTGCTCAGCACGAAGCGAGCCTTATAGAAATTGTCAAGTTGTAACATAACTGCTGATATGTGTATAGTTTATTTCGTGCAAAGTTACTGTTATTTGAAGAAAATACAAAATAATTCGGTTTAATTTTTGTTTATTCGATAATATTGCTTAACTTTGCGGCATAAAAACATAGTAACAAATAAACTAATTACTTTTATCTGGAAATGAAGAAAAACGTTTTAGTAGTAGCGCTGGCATTGATGGCAAGCATCGGTGCATACGCAGAGAAGAATACTGTCAGCTCTCCTGATGGTAAGTTGAATGTCGTGGTAGAAGACCGCGATGGTAAACTCTATTATTCCATCGACTATGCAGGCAAGCGAATGATGGAGGAATCACAGCTCGGACTCCTTGCCAATGTAGGCGATTTCAGTCAGGGCTTGACCTATCAGGGCAAGAATGAGATAAAGGTGGAGAAGAGCTATGACCTCCGCACCGCCAAGGTTTCGCATGTTGATTATCATGCCAACCAGCTCAACGTGACATACATCAACGGTAAGAAGCAGCCAATGACGGTTACCTTCAATGTAAGCAACAATGACGTGGCATTCCGTTATACTTTTGATCAACTGAAGGCTCAGCATCTCATCGTAAACGAGGAGAAGACTGCCTTCAATCTTCCTAAGGTAACTACCACTTACCTCTGCCCACAGTCGGATCCGCTCATCGGTTTTGCCCGAACCAAACCAAGTTATGAAGAAGATTATAAGGTGGATCAGCCTCTTACAGCCAAGTCGGGTTATGGTCATGGCTATACCTTCCCTTGCCTCTTCAAGGTAGGCGGCGATGGCTGGGTATTGGTCAGCGAGACGGGTACTCACGGCAACTATCCGGGTTGTCATATCAGCGATTATGATGCTGCAAAGGGTTATCAGGTGGCCTTCCCTATGGAGAAGGAGGCAGATGGCATCGGTTCTACATCGGGTGTTTTCATTCTTCCGGGTTCCACTCCATGGCGCACCATCACCGTGGGTTCTGATTTGAAGCCATTGGTAGAGACCACCATTCCATACGATGTAGTAGAGCCGAGATTCGAGGCTTCCCAGAAATACGGAACAGGCAAGTATGCCTGGAGTTGGCTCATCTGGCAGGATGAATCCTGCAACTATAACGACCAGAAGCAGTTCATCGACCTGGCTGCTACCATGGGATATGAATATGTGCTGGTTGATGCGCTCTGGGATACCCAGATTGGTAGAGACAAGATAGCAGAGTTGAGCAAGTATGCGCAGAGCAAGAATGTAAGTCTGATGCTCTGGTATAATTCCAATGGTGTGGCAAACGATGCACCTCAGGGACCTCGTGGCATCATGGATAACATCGTGGCAAGAAAGAAGGAGATGGCCTGGATGAAGAGCATCGGCATCAAGGGTATCAAAGTGGATTTCTTCGGTGGTGACAAGCAGCATACCATGCAGCAGTATGAAGACATCCTGAGCGATGCCAACGATTATGGCATTCAGGTTATCTTCCATGGCTGCACCCTGCCAAGAGGTTGGGAGCGCATGTATCCTAACTATGTATCGAGCGAGGCTGTACTGGCTTCGGAGAATGTATTCTTCTCTGATTATCATGCCAAGCAGGAGGGCTTTGAGCTGACCATGCATCCATTCTGCCGCAATGCCGTGGGAGCGATGGATTGGGGTGGTACCATCATGAACAAGTATCTCTCTAAAGATAACAAGAGTCGTCACCGCCGTTATACTACTGATGTTTTCGAGATGGCCTCGGCTATCATGAACCAGGCAGCTATCCAATGTATCGCCATCTATCCGAACAATCTCTCTGAGCTTCCTCAGCACGAGATTGATTTCCTGAAGAGCGTTCCTACTACCTGGGATGAGACCAAATTCATCGCCGGTTATCCTGGAAAATATGCGGTTGTTGCCCGTCGCCATGGTGATAAATGGTATGTTGCCGGTTTGAACGGCACCGACCAGGTGATGAAGCTCACCCTGAATCTGCCAATGCTTGCCGGTAAGAGCGTTACCTATTATCATGAAACAGCCAGCAAGGACAAGAAGGCTCTCTGGCCTGTTTCTCAGATGAAGACCGTAAAGGTGGATAAGAAGGGAAACCTGAAGGTGGAAATGCAGCCTAAGGGTGGACTGATTGTTGAAAAGTAAAAGGGTAAAAAAGTAAGCCCCATACGCCCTGAAAGGGCAGAAGCTCCTAGCCCAGGGCATCGCCCTGGGTGTTTATGGGCGCAAACCTGTCGCCCTGTAAGGGCAAAAGCTTTCAAATACCTGGCAATATACAAAGCTTTTGCCCTTACAGGGCGCCTTGCTGATTGCCATTATTCCCAGGGCGATGCCCTGGGCTAGGAGCTTTTGGGCCTTCAGCCCATACTTGAACCACATGCGAAACTTCAGCCTTTTTACTTTTAAAAATCCTTTTTACAGAAATGTTCCAAAGCAGCAGCTACGCCATCTTCTTCATTGGAAAGCGTGATGTAGTCGGCTTCGGCTCTAACCTCTGGTGCTGCATTCTGCATGGCTACACCCATGCCTGCCAGTTTCAGCATGCTCAGGTCGTTGTAGCCATCTCCGAAAGCAATCATATCGGCTGGGGTGAGATTGATTTTCGACAGAAGGCGGAGCAGGGACTTTGCCTTGTCGATGCCTTTAGGAACCAGCTCCAGGAAGAATGGGGCTGAGCGGAAGATGTCCATCCTGTCGCCCAGAATCTCTGAAAGTTCGTTTTCTGCCTTGAGCATATCTGCCGGGTCGCCTGTCATGAGGAGCTTGGTAGGGTGAGGCTCCAGGGCTTCGAACAGGTTTTCTACCTTTCGGATGTTCATCTTGTTGATACGCGATTCTTCCTTCACATACTGGTCGTCGGGCATCTCGGTGATAATCTCGTTGCCGGCATATCCCAGCAGGGCATGGTTCTTCTCCTTCGCGTACCTATATAATATAGGTATCACCTCATCAGGCAGGAACTGGGCGAAGAGTTTTTCGCCAGTCTTGGCATTCACGATGTTGCCGCCATTATAAGATAGGATGTATCCGCCTCGCTTATCCAGTTCCAGACATTCTGCCACCGGTTCGATGCCATAGGTCGGTCTGCCTGAAGCAAGGATGATAACAACACCCTCGGCTTCTGCCTGGAGCAGCGCTTCGCGGGTTTTCGGGGTAACCACCTTGTCGTGGTTGGTCAGGGTGCCATCCAGATCAAGGGCGATGGCACGGTATGGAAGATGATTCATATTTGATATATTATTGTATTTATAATTTGACTGCAAAGGTAAGATAAAAAAACGATTGTAACAAAAAAAAGAGTTAAATATGATATAAATATTGGTGTTTGACTGATAATTACCTGCTTTTTATTGTTTATTATACACTATAGTCGGAAAGTTTTCTTATCTTTGCAACCGAAATAACAAACAATAATATAAAATTAATAAAACCTATTTGAAAATGAAGAGATTAATTTCAGCAGTATTGCTTTCGGCAGCCGTAGTTGTGCCAACCATGGCGAAGAATGCAAAGGTATTGGGCAATGGCTATCCATTCACTCAAGTACCATTCACCAGTGTGAAGATTTCACAGAATACTTTCTGGGGTGCCCGCTTGAAGGCTGCCCGAGAAGTAACCGTGCCATTGGCTTTCAGCAAATGTGAGAGCGAGCACCGTTACAAGAATTTCGATATGGCTGCCTATACCCTGCAGCATCCTAACCACCCGGGCTTGAACACCAAGGAGTGGGATGTGAGCAAGTTCATGGGCTTCTCTTTCGATGATACCGATGTGTATAAGACCATCGAAGGTGCCAGCTACATCCTCCAGACTTATCCGAACAAGAAGTTGAAGGCTTACATCGACAGCGTGCTCGATGTGGTAGCTGCGGCACAGGAGCCAGATGGCTATCTCTATACCGCCCGTACCATCAACCCAAAGCATCCACACGGATGGTCGGGAAATAAGCGTTGGGTCAAGGACGAGGAGGCGAGCCACGAGCTTTACAACCTCGGTCACATGGTAGATGCAGCCTGCGCTCACTATCAGGCTACCGGAAGCACCAAGTTCCTGAATATCGCCAAGCGCTATGCTGATTGCGTGGTAAAGGAGGTGGGACCTAAGCCTGGACAGACTACCATCGTTCCGGGACATCAGATTGCAGAGATGGCTTTGGCTCGTCTCTATACCCTGACCGGTGAGAAGAAGTATCTGGATGAGGCTAAGTATCTGCTCGACTATCGTGGCAAGACCCATATCCGCAACCCATATTCTCAGAGCCAGGTTCCTATCCTGGAGCAGAAAGAGGCGGTAGGTCATGCTGTTCGTGCCGGCTATATGTATGCCGGTATTGCAGATGTGGCAGCTCTGACCAAGGATTCTGCCTATATGAAGGTGATCGACCGCATTTTCGAAAACATCGTTGGCAAGAAGTACTATCTTACGGGTGGTGTAGGTGCCCGTCATGCAGGTGAAGCTTTCGGCGAGAACTATGAGTTGCCAAACATGACTGCCTATAATGAAACCTGTGCAGCCATCTCTATGGTTTATCTCTTTGAGCGCATGTTCCTGCTTCACGGCGAGAGCAAGTATATCGACTGTATGGAGCGTACCTTATATAATGGTGTCATCTCGGGTATGAGCATGGATGGTGGCAGATTCTTCTATCCAAACCCATTGTCTAGCGATGGCAAGTATGCCTTCAATGCCGATGGCAACACCACCCGCCAGCCTTGGTTCGGCTGTGCCTGCTGCCCAAGTAACCTGAGCCGCTTCATCCCTTCTGTGCCGGGTTATCTCTATGGTGTGAAGGATAACAACATCTATGTAAACCTCTTTGCCGGTAATACATCTACCATCAAGGTGAATGGCAAGGATGTGGTTCTGGAGGAGACTACCGAGTATCCTTGGAACGGCGACATCAAGATTGCTGTGAAGAAGAGTGGTGTGAAGAATGCCAACCTTCTGGTCCGTATTCCTGGATGGGTTCGCAACCAGGTAGTACCTAGCGACCTTTACAAGTATAGCGATGCAGAGAAGCCTGCTTACACAGTAACCGTAAACGGCAAGGCTGTAGAGGCTGATCTCGATGCCAACAAGGGTTATCTCCCTGTCAAGAACATCAAGAAGGGCGATGTAATCCGCATCCATTTTGATATGCCGGTTCGTACTGTGGTTGCTAACGGTAAGGTAGCTGATGATAAGGGCAAGGTTGCCGTAGAGCGCGGACCATTGGTATATTGTGCTGAGGCTGTGGATAATCAGAACGAGCCAGTGCTCCGTGCCGTCATGGCCAAGAAGCCTGCCTTCTCTGTAGTGGATAACTACAGCATTCAGAACACCGAGACTAAGGGTGCTCCAGCCTTCTCTGTCAAGGCTATCAAGGCTGATGCCCAGATTCTGGAAGAGGGTGCCAATGGCGTATCTGTCAAGAACGATGTGTTGACTCTGATTCCTTACTATGCTTGGAATCATCGTGGAGCCAATCAGATGAACGTCTGGTTCTATCAGAATTTAAGTGTGTTGGATAAATAAGTATCGGTTCGTAAATGCTAAGTAAATTCTGCTCGAAATGGTGTTTTTACCCCATTTCGAGCAAAATAGCGTGTATTAATGCAAGTATTTACGATGATAGATGCAGGTACTTACGATGATAGATGCAGGTACTTACGATGATAGATGCAAGTACTTACGATGATAGATGCAAGTACTTGCGATGATTGATGCGAGAACCGGAAATAGCCAACTGGCAAAATATAAACAGCCAACTGGCAAACTGCAAACAGCCGACTAGCGCATGAGTCGCTAGTCGGCTGTTTTACTGGAACAGTTATCGAAACCTCCTTTATTTTATTTTCGTATAGGCTTCCTGCCAAATACTCTTCACTCTTCACCAAAAGCCCCGAATCCCCTGTGTTTATCGGCATTCCGAGGGGTGAAGAGTATTCGGGCACTCTTCACCTACTCTTCACCACTCTTCACCCTTCAGTTCTGGCTGATTTGCAATCCACCTATCAGTCTTTCACCTCTGTTCCCGTTTCTGAAGGTGAAGAGTGGTGAAGAGTGGGTGAAGAGATAAAAACAACTCTTCACCCCCTCGGAATGCCGATAAACACAGGGGTTTCCGGCCGAAAGGTGAAGAGTGAAGAGTATTTTATCCCTTTCTTCCAAAATCGGCTGGAATCTCGCCCCATTTCTTCGTTTCCCATTTTATAATAGGTATGGTGATGGGGTGGGTGCGGAGCCAGTTCTCGGCTCGGGCGATGACCTGGTAGAGCTGTTCGGTCTGGGGAGTGCGCTCCAGTTTGGTCTTGCATTGTTTCTTGCTTACCCAGAGCTGGGCATTCACGCTGTCGCTATAAATTACCTTGTCGGTAATGCCCTTCTGCTGCATCAGGGCGAGGGCGTGGACGATGGCGAGAAACTCGCCGATGTTGTTGGTGCCGTGGATAGGACCATAATGGAAAACCTGGGCACCGGTCTGAAGGTCGATGCATTGGTATTCCATCGGACCGGGATTGCCGGAACAGGCGGCATCCACAGCCCAGGCGTTGGCTACTACCTCGTTGGGTAGAGGCAAAACGGTATCGTTTCTCCATGAAGGAGGATTTACGGGCATTTTATTCATCTTTTTTCTTTTTGGAGTTGGAAAACAAAAAGGATTGGCTAAAACTGAAATGAGCATGCGCCTTGGAGTTGAGCTCCAGGGCCATGCTCATTATGTCAAATAGTCAATATTTTTTTATTTTTAAATTGTAGGTTATTATATCTTATGTATATATTACATTCTTTCTGGAACCTCGATGCCGAGCAGAGACATACCGTTCTTCAGAATCTTAGCCACGTTGGCTGCAAGAACCAGACGGGTAATCTTCTCAGCCTCGCTCTCAGCATTCAGGATGCTGTAGTCGTGATAGAACTGGTTGAACTCCTTGGTCAACTCGTAGCAGTAGTTAGCGATACCACCAGGGTTGTAGTTGTTGCCAGCATCGGCTACGGCTGCTGCGAAGTCGTTCATCTTCTGGATGAGGTCAATCTCCTTCTCGTTGATAGGAGCATCTGCGCCCAACTCAGCAGGAATCTCGATGCCCTCGGCTGCTGCCTTGCGCATGATGCTGCGGATACGAGCGTAGGTATACTGGATGAAAGGACCTGTGTTACCATTGAAGTCGATACTTTCTTCTGGGTTGAAGAGCATGTTCTTGCGGGCATCTACCTTGAGGATGAAGTACTTCAACGCTCCGAGACCCACGATGCGTGAAATCTCCTGGCGCTCTTCCTCGCTCATGTCCTTGAACTTGCCAAGCTCATCGCTTGTCTGGCGAGCATCCTTAATCATCTCTGCCATCAGGTCATCAGCATCTACTACGGTTCCCTCGCGGCTCTTCATCTTACCGTTAGGCAACTCTACCATACCGTAAGAGAAGTGAACCAAGTCCTTACCCCACTTGAAACCGAGACGGTCGAGCAGGATAGAGAGCACCTGGAAGTGGTAGTTCTGCTCGTTACCTACTACGTAGATCATCTTGTCGATAGGGAAGTCCTTGAAACGGAGGTCGGCAGTACCAATGTCCTGAGTCATATAAACAGAGGTGCCGTCTGAACGGAGCAGGAGTTTCTGGTCGAGACCCTCATTGGTGAGGTCAGCCCAAACAGAGTTATCGTCCTTGCGGAAGAAGAGCCCCTTCTCCAATCCTTCTTCTACCTTCTTCTTACCCTCGAGGTAAGTATTTGACTCATAATATATCTTGTCGAAACTTACACCCATCATCTTGTAAGTCTCATCGAAGCCAGCGTAAACCCAGTTGTTCATCTTCTGCCAGAGAGCACGAACCTCAGGGTCGTTGTTCTCCCACTTTACGAGCATCTCGTGAGCCTCCTTAATCAGCGGAGCCTCTACCTTAGCTTTCTCTGTGGCAGCTTCCTCGTCCATGCCATCCTTCATATACTGAGCCTTGAGTTCTGCGATTTCCTCACGATAGTGCTTGTCGAAGGCTACATAGTAGTCGCCGATGAGGTGGTCGCCCTTCTTGCCGGAAGTTTCAGGAGTTTCGCCATTGCCCCACTTGAGCCAGGCGAGCATAGACTTACAGATGTGGATACCACGGTCGTTAACGATATTTGTCTTGATTACCTTGTTGCCGTTAGCCTCCATAATCTGGGCCAATGACCAGCCGAGGAGGTTGTTGCGCACGTGACCGAGGTGGAGAGGCTTGTTGGTGTTAGGAGAAGAGTACTCGATCATGACGAGCGGACTGTTCTCTGTAACTGGTTTCTCACCAAACTTAGGGTCAGCGTTGATGGTATTCAAGAGTCCTACCCAAGCGGCAGGAGCGATAGAAAGGTTGAGGAAACCCTTAACCACGTTGAAGTCTGCGATAACATTAGCGCAGTTTTTCTTCAGGTATTCGCCGATTTCCTGTGCTGTATCCTCAGGCTTTTTCTTCGACATTTTGAGGAATGGGAATACGACGAGGGTAAGGTTACCTTCGAAATTACTCTTGGTCTTCTGCAGGGCTACCATCTTCTCAGGTACGTCCTGACCATAAAGCTCCTTCACCGCAGCGATGACCGAGCTGATGATTTCGTTTTCTATCTTCATTATTTAATATATCTTTTTTACCGGTAAAATTATCTTTTTAAACTGATTGAAGAGGGATTTGCAAGTTCCCTTTCCGTTTATGCGACTGCAAATTTACAAATAATAATTGAATTGTGAAAGAAAAATTGCACATTCTTTTGTTTTTTGTCGCATTCTTTAGTTTTTTATTGCTTTTGCAACAGAAATGAAGTATTGCGGGGCTGTTGAAGACTGTCTTTAAAGGGAAGAAAGAACAGGAAGTATAAATAGGAATAGGAGCAAAGACTCCGCAAAAAGGGTCTTTGCTCCTATTCTTATCTGTTGGTAGCTGAATATAACTTCCGTGATTTATCCCTCAAGGATAATTGATGCCACGTCTTCGGGCGAATTCCATAGGAGTCCGTCTTGCAACTCGTCGTCGGTAAATCCGTTGAGTGCTTCCTGTGCTTCCCTTGGAGTAATGGCTGGAGTGCCGTCCTCGTTCTTAGCATCGAGCAAAGCCTGCAAGATGGCTGCTCTGTATTCTTCGATTGTCATCATAATTTTTATGTCGTTTCGTTGTTTATTTTATGATGGCAAAGGTAATGCATTTTTTTGGAAACACCAAACTTTTTTGTCATTTTCTTTTAGCGGATATTGAAAAAGTTTTATATATTTATATGCCTTTCTATGATGGTATGGGTACCTATTTCTTGGGAAAATGGTGCTCCGGTGTTGAAAAAACAAAAAAAAATACGGTCGTTCTGCTTGTTTCTAACTTAATTTTCATATATTTGCAGTTGCTTAGCTGAGGCTACCGGCAACATGGAGGTATATAAGATGCTCCAGGATATGCCTATATATAATTAAGGTATAGAATAGCCTATATATAATAAGGTGTAATTTCAATCTAATGTATAAATAACTAACAAACATGAAACAGAGACTGTTCGTAACATTGAGTTTGGCAGGATTAGCAATGGCAACCTTTGGTGCAACCAAACCGAAGACTGCCATTAAGTCGTTGAATAAGACGACCATCCAACAGCCAACTTACACAGAATGGCACGACCTTCAGGTGAATGCCATCAATCGTTTTCCGTTGCACACCAATTTCTTCACCTATCCGGCAGATGACTGGGTTTCTGAGAAAGACGGTAAGATCGTGAGCAAGGATATCCTGCACATGAACAAGACGGAGAGCAAGTATTTCCTTTCGCTCGACGGAACCTGGAAGTTCAACTGGGTGGCTAATGCCGACCAGCGTCCTACCGACTTCTACAAGGAAGATCTTGATGACTCCAAATGGAAGACCATGAATGTTCCAGGCAACTGGGAGATGAACGGATTCGGTGATCCGGAATATGTAAATATTGGTTTTGCATGGCGTGGAAATTTTGACCAGCAGCCACCAGCAGTTCCTACCAAGGACAACCATGTAGGCTCTTACCGCCGTATCATCGACATCCCTGCCAACTGGGATGGCAAGCAGGTTGTAGCTCATTTCGGTAGCGTTACTTCCAACATCTATCTCTATGTAAACGGCAAGTTTGCCGGTTATGCAGAGGATAGCAAGGTAGCTGCCGAGTTTGACATCACTCCTTACCTGAAGAAGGGCAAGAATCTGATTGCCTTCCAGACCTTCCGCTGGTGCGATGGTTCCTGGGATGAGGATCAGGACTTCTGGCGCTTGAGTGGTGTGGCTCGTGAAAGCTATCTCTTTGCCCGCGATGCCCAGTTGCATTTGGAGGATATCCGTGTTACTCCTGACCTTGTAAACAACTACAAGGACGGTGTGCTCAACATCTCTACCAAGGTAAAGGGAACAGGCAAGCTGAACTTCATCCTCTTCGACAAAGAGGGCAAGCAGGTGGCTACAGCTACAGGATTGGCAAAGAATGGAACAGCCAACATTACGATGAACGTAGAGAATCCACACAAGTGGAGTGCTGAGACACCTTATTTATATACCCTGCAGGTTTCCCTCTCAAGTGCGCTGAAGAATGGCAACATGAAATCAGCAAGCATCACGCCAGTAAAGGTAGGTTTCCGCAAGGTGGAAATCAAGAACAAGCAGTTCCTTGTCAACGGTCAGCCTGTGCTCATTAAGGGTGCCAACCGTCATGAGATGGACCCTGATGGAGGTTATGTATTGAGCATGGAGCGCATGATTCAGGACATTAAGATTATGAAGCGCCTGAATATCAACGCTGTCCGTACCTGCCACTATCCTGATGATCCACGCTGGTATGAGCTCTGCGATGAGTATGGTATCTATGTGGTAGCTGAGGCTAACCAGGAGAGTCACGGTTTCCAGTATGGCGATGATGCAGCTGCCAAGAAACCGATGTTTGCCAAGCAGATTATGGAGCGCAACCAGCACAATGTTTCCATGTACTTCAATCATCCTAGTGTCGTAACCTGGAGTATGGGTAATGAGACGGTGATGGGCGATAACTTCCTGCAGGCTTACAAGTGGATCAAGAGCCAGGACCAGAGCCGTCCGGTTCAGTATGAGCAGGCAAGCAGAGGCGAGGGTACCGATATCTTCTGCCCTATGTACTATCCTGTAAGCGCTTGTGAAAAGTATGCGAAGGACCCTAACAGTCCGATGCCGCTCATCCAGTGCGAGTACAACCATACTATGGGTAACTCAGGCGGTAACCTGAAGGATTACTGGAATCTGATTCGCAAGTATCCTATCCTCCAGGGTGGTTTCGACTGGGATTTCGTTGACCAGGGCTTGCACCGCAAGGTATTGAAGCCGATGACCATCAAGAATCCTGAGAAGATGAGCAATGAAGAGCTCCGCAAGATAGAATATTGCTACGGTGGCGATTATAACAATTACGACCCTAGCGACAACAACTTCAACTGCAATGGTATCATCGGTCCTGACCGTCAGCTCAATCCTCATGCCTACGAGGTAGCCTACCAGTATCAGAACATCTGGGCTAAGATGGTGAATGCAGAGAAGGGCGAAGTAAGTGTATACAATGAGAACTTCTTCCGCAATTTGAGCAACTATGCCTTGGCATGGAGCCTCATTGAGGATGGCGTGGAGACTCAGAACGGTACCATCGCTGATATCGATGTAGCTGCCCAGCAAACCAAGAACTTCACCATCCCTTACGACCTTTCTAAGGTAAAGGGCAAGGAGGTATTCCTCAACATCGATTTCCGTCTGAAGAAGGCTGAACCTCTGATGGAGGCTGGTCAGATTGTGGCTTATGCCCAGCTGGCAGTGAAGGAGAAGAAGTGCTGCGGTCATTGTGCAGATAACATGGCTAAGGCTCAGGGCGGCAAGAAGGTGAAGGCTAAGCTCATCGACAAAAAGGGCGAGCAGGATATCACCGTTACTACTCCTGATCTGACCGTGAAGGTGAACCGTACCACCGGTCTCATCTCTGAATATACCTATCGTGGCAAGTCGCTCCTCGGAGAGGGCGGTACCCTGAAGCCAAACTTCTGGCGTGCTCCTACCGATAATGATTTCGGTGCCGGTCTGCAGAAGAAGTTCCAGGTTTGGAAGAACCCTGTCATGAACCTGAAGGGTGTAGCTGTTGAAAAGGATAAGAAGGCAAACACCATCAGCATCTGTGCAACCTATGAGATGCCAGAGGTGAAGGGTGAGCTGGAAATCGATTATCTCATCATGCCTAACACCGGTGCGATGAAGGTAACCCAGGAGTTTGATGCTTCTGATGATGCCAAGGTCAGCGATCTGTTCCGTTTCGGTATGCTGATGCAGTTGCCATACGATATGGACAAGAGCCAGTATTACGGCCGTGGTCCTATCGAGAACTATTCTGACCGTGAGGACTGCATGCGCATCGGAATCTATAGCGATGATGCCGACCACCAGTACTTCCCATACATCCGTCCACAGGAGAGTGGAACCAAGGGCGATATGCGCTGGTGGAACCAGACCGATGCTTCCGGCTTCGGATTCAAGGTGAAGAGCTGCAAGCCATTCTATGCTTCCGCCATCCACTTCGACACAGAAGAACTGGATGATGGTGATGACAAGGACCAGCGTCACAGTTTCAATCTGAAGAAGTCAAAATTCACCAATCTCTTCCTCGATGCAGAGCATTCTGGTGTGGCTGGTGAGAACTCTTGGGGTGCGTGGCCATTGGAGAAATATCGCCTCCATTATGGCGATAAGAACTTCACTTTCGTGCTCATTCCATTAGATAAATAGTGGAAAAGCAGGGATTTATACGAAAATCCAATATATTTAAACAGAAAATCCACCTCATTCGGGGTGGATTTTTTTATCTTTGCAGCACCTATCACGGAAAAGTGTAGGTACAGACCTAAAAAATAAAAATAACGAACAATATGAGAAAAGCAAAATTTTTCGCAGCAGCATTGCTGGCGATGTCTTCACTCGGAGCTTTCGCACAGCATCAGTTTACTGTTCAGGCTAACAAGCCTGGAGCAGAAATCCAGCCTACCATGTATGGTATCTTTTTCGAGGATATCAACTTCGGTGCCGATGGTGGACTCTATGCAGAGATGGTAGAGAACCGTTCCTTCGAATTCCCACAGCGCCTGATGGGATGGAATACATTCGGAAATGTAACCCTCAGCGACGTAAAACCTGCCTTCGACCGCAATCCTCATTATGTAACACTTGAGAGCGCAGGCGCACGTGAGAAGCAGACTGGTCTTGAGAACCGTGGCTTCTTCGGCATGGGCTTGAAGAAGGATATGAAGTACGATTTCACCGTATATGGCCGTCTTCATCTCATCGATGGCAAGCAGGGCAAGATTCGCGTAGAACTCGTCAATTCAAAGAATGATGTGATTGCCAAGCAGGTCATCAACATCACCAATAATAAATGGCAGAAGCTTACTGCTACCCTTACTTCTCCTCAGACCGATGCCAAGGGTTTGATGCGAGTATATCTGGAGAAGGGTTCTGAGAGCGTAGACCTCGACCATATCTCTCTCTTCCCTGAGGACAACTGGAATGGTCTCCGTGCCGACCTCGTACAGGATTTGGCTGACTTGAAGCCAGGCATCTTCCGTTTCCCTGGCGGATGTATCGTAGAGGGAACCGACCTCGATACCCGTTATGAGTGGAAGAACTCTGTGGGTGCTCCTGAGAACCGTCCTCTGAACGAGAACCGCTGGAGAGATACCTTCCCACATCGCCTTTTCCCTAACTACTATCAGTCATTGGGCTTGGGCTTCTATGAGTATTTCCTCCTTTCAGAGAAGATTGGTGCTGAGCCATTGCCTATTCTCTCTGTAGGTCTGGCTTGCCAGTATCAGAACGATGATAAGGATCCTAATGCACATGTAGCAGTCAAGGATCTCCAGAGCTATATCGACGATGCACTCGACCTCATCGAGTTTGCCAATGGTCCTGTCACCTCTAAGTGGGGTAAGCTCCGTGCCGATATGGGTCATCCAGCACCATTCAATCTGAAGCAGATTGGTATCGGTAACGAGCAGTGGGGTCCTATGTATCCTGAGCGTCTGAAGAAGTTCATGGAGCAGATTCATGCCAAGTATCCAAAGATCAAGATCTGCGGTTCATCTGGTCCATCTGCTGATGGAAAGGACTTCGACTACGGTTGGGAGCAGATGCGCAAGTTGGGCGTAGACATGGTGGATGAGCACTACTACAAGAGTCCAGAATGGTTCCGCAGCAATGCCAGCCGTTACGACAAGTACGACCGTAAGGGTCCTAAGGTCTTTGCCGGTGAGTATGCTGCTCATGCCGAGAATGATCCAAACTCTTGGGAGGCAGCCCTTTCTGAGGCAGCTTTCATGACCGGTTTGGAGCGTAATGCTGATGTGGTTTATCAGGCTACCTATGCACCTCTCTTCGCTCATGTAGAGGGATGGCAGTGGCGTCCGGACCTCATCTGGTTCGATAACCTCAGCTCTGTCCGTTCTGCCAACTACTATGTTCAGCAGCTCTACGGCGAGAACAAGGGTACCAATGTGTTGAAACTTACCGAGAACGGCAAGGCTGTAGCAGGCGAGAATGGTCTCTATGCCACCGCTTGTTTCGATAAGACAACCAAGAGCTACATCGTAAAGATTGCCAACACCTCTAACGAGGCAAAGGAAATCAACGTAACCTTTAATGGTATCAAGAAGTTGAACCCAGGTAAGGTAACCGTTCTCCATGCCGACGATATTCAGGCAGAAAACAAGATAGACAATAAAAATGTGGTTGTTCCTGTTGTATCAGATGCACAGGTTCAGGGCAATGTGTTGAACGTGAAGATGAAGCCAAACAGCTTTGTTGTATACCGTTTCTAATTGCCTATCTCCAATCTTCAATAAACCCTTAAGGTACAAATAGATAAGTGGATAATGTGAATCCCTTGCGACTCTAGTGGTTGCAAGGGATTTTTTCTCTTCTAATGCCCTAGAAATTACATGGCGACGCAGGAGTTTCTGTGTCAGGACGTAGGAAAGATTACGTCGCCATGTAGGAAAAAGGCACTTTATGTATAAGAAAAGTTTGAATTTTGCATAAAAAATACGCTCAAACGCTAGCAATTTGCTCATTTTTTCGTAACTTTGCACCCGCAAACTTATAATTAATAATAAAAGAAAGAATGGCTAATTTGAGATTTGAGGTTGTAGCCGAGGCTTTTAAGAAAAGACCTGTAGATGTAGAGGCTCCCAAGGTGCGTCCTTCGGAGTACTTCGCAAAGTATGTATTCAACCGCCAGAAGATGTACAAGTATCTGCCATCTGATGTGTACGAGAAACTCATCGATGTGATAGATAACGGCAGTCGTCTGGACCGTTCCATCGCTGATGCCGTGGCTGCCGGCATGAAGCTCTGGGCTGAGGAAAACGGGGTAACACATTATACTCACTGGTTCCAGCCATTGACAGAAGGTACTGCAGAGAAGCATGATGCCTTCGTAGAGCATGACGGAAAGGGTGGTATGATTGAGGAATTCTCTGGCAAATTGCTTGTCCAGCAGGAACCTGATGCCAGCTCATTCCCTAACGGCGGTATCCGCAATACCTTCGAGGCTCGTGGCTATTCTGCATGGGATCCTACATCGCCTGTGTTCATCATCGACGATACCCTCTGTATCCCAACCATCTTTATTTCTTATACCGGTGAGGCTTTGGACTACAAGGCTCCATTGCTCCGCTCGCTCCATACCCTGAGTGAGGCGGCTACCGAGGTGTGCCATTATTTCTATCCACAGGTAAAGAAGGTGCAGACCAATCTCGGTTGGGAGCAGGAGTACTTCCTGGTAGATGAGAGCCTTTACTCGGCGCGTCCTGACCTGATGCTTACGGGCCGTACCCTGATGGGACACGACTCTGCGAAGAACCAGCAGATGGACGACCATTATTTCGGAACCATCCCTGAGCGTGTGCAGGCTTTCATGAAGGATTTGGAAGTGCAGGCACTCGAACTCGGCATCCCTTGCAAGACCCGTCATAACGAGGTGGCACCAAACCAGTTTGAACTGGCACCTATCTATGAGGAGTGCAATCTTGCCGTAGACCATAATATGCTCCTGATGAGTTTGATGAAGCGTGTGGCTCATAAGCACAGTTTCCGTGTACTCCTTCACGAGAAGCCATTCGCCGGCGTCAACGGTTCGGGCAAGCACAACAACTGGAGTCTCTGCACCGATACAGGTGTACTGCTCCATGCAGCAGGCAAGACACCGGAGGACAATCTCCGCTTCGTAGTCTTCATCGTAGAGACCTTGATGGGTGTCTACAAGCACAACGGACTGCTGAAGGCATCTATCATGAGTGCTACCAATGCGCACCGTTTGGGAGCCAACGAGGCACCACCAGCCATCATCTCTTCATTCCTGGGCAAGCAGCTTACCGATCTGCTCGACCATATAGAGAAGGCAGATAAGGACGAACTCTTCGCCCTGGCTGGCAAGAAGGGTATGGAGCTGGATATCCCTGAGATTCCGGAGCTGATGATCGATAACACCGACCGCAACCGTACCTCTCCATTCGCCTTCACCGGAAACCGTTTCGAGTTCCGTGCTGTAGGTTCAGAGGCCAACTGTGCATCATCCCTCATCGTATTGAATGCTGCCGTAGCTGAGGCTCTTGAAGACTTCAAGACTCGTGTAGATGCCTTGATAGCAAAGGGTGAGGACCAGACATCGGCTATTATAGATATTGTACGCGAGGATATCAAGACCTGCAAGCCTATCCGCTTCGACGGCAACGGCTATTCAGATGAGTGGAAGGAAGAGGCTCAGAAGCGAGGTCTGGACTGCGAGGCATCCTGCCCGGTAGTCTTCGACCGTTATCTGGACAAGGAAAGCATCGAGATGTTTGCCAAGACCAACGTGATGAGCGAGAGCGAGTTGAAGGCGCGCAACGAGGTGAAGTGGGAGACCTATACCAAGAAGATTCAGATTGAGGCTCGTGTGATGGGCGACCTGAGCATGAACCATATCATCCCAGTGGCTACCCACTATCAGAGCCGTCTG
This sequence comes from Segatella copri DSM 18205, assembly GCF_025151535.1. Taxonomy (NCBI): domain Bacteria; kingdom Pseudomonadati; phylum Bacteroidota; class Bacteroidia; order Bacteroidales; family Prevotellaceae; genus Segatella; species Segatella copri. The sequence goes on along the minus strand of NZ_CP102288.1, from coordinate 2,558,160 downwards.
GCAAAGAATGTAGAGGGTATGATTCACATCTTCGGTGGCGAGGAAGGCAAGAAACTGACAGCCCGCAACGTGAAGATTATCCGTGAGATAGCCGAGCGCACCGAGGCAATAGAGCGTGGTGTAGAGGCATTGGTAGATGCCCGCAAGGTAGCCAACAAGATAGAGAGTGAGCGCGAGAAGGCAGTAGCATATCACGACACGGTAGCTCCAAAGATGGAGGAAATCCGTTATCAGATAGACAAGCTCGAGCTTCTCGTAGCCGATGAGCTTTGGACATTGCCTAAGTATCGTGAGCTGCTGTTCATCAGATAATATTTCCTGGATTAGGAATTAAGATAATAAAAAAGAGTGCATTGTTTGTTACAGTGCACTCTTTTTTATTATCACCTTGCTCCAGTCAACATCAACGCTTTTTTGTCAGCGTTAAAAAAAGTTGTCTAAATATCTGTCTATCTTCGTGCTTTTTGTCCGTTTTTCTAAGATTTAACACTTTGCCTAATTAAAAAGAGGGTGTGTCAAAAGTCTAGATAATAGTTGGCGCATAACAGTTGATCACCGCATGCACAACAGCTGTTGTGCATGCGTATATCAGCTGTTATGCAAACGCACAACAGCTGTTGTGCGACCGGAGATACTGACTACCTCAACAACATATCCTATCTCTTCCAACAACTTATCCTGTCTCTTCCAACAACAAGAAGAGGGTGAATAATTATCTTATGACGCATCCTTTTAGATTCCGGGAATATGGTAAAGTTGGTTAAAAGTAATATAAAGAACGTGAGGAAGTTTGTTTCCTTGCTTGTTTTTAGTACGTTTGCCCCATAATTATGGATTCAAGTGTGGAAAATGTGGAGAATTACACAAAAGAGGTATCAAAAATGTGTAAAACTCCACATTTTTCCCACTTCAAGAAAAGATAAGGATATGTTTAACAGAACGATTATTCACGAATTGGAGCAATGGAAAGAGCGCAGAGACCGCAAGCCATTGATGATGCTGGGAGCTCGACAAGTAGGCAAGACATCGGTGCTGAAGAAATTTGGAAAAGACAGCTTTGAGCATTGTGCTTATTTCAGTCTTGATGAAGAAGAGGGTGTTAATTGTTCAGCGTGGTTTGAATGTGATTCCTATGGAGGTGAAGTCGGGAACAAGTGTTACCGGGCGCAGTTTGATAGAGTATAACAAGAAGTATTCTCCCCGTCTGCGCATCAGATATTCCATGCTTAATCTCAAAAAGGATGATACTTTTGTCAATATCCCTCTTTTCCTGGCAGATAGAACAGAGCAGTTGATAGGATATGTGCAGTAGCCTTGCTATGTGGCAATGTAAATATTTATATCCATAATTAGCTTCCTTGGTTTGGGGTAATCTAGCAGTGAGAAGATGGATTATAACATGCATGTTTCCTCTTTTTTATCACTTTCAGCAAAATAAAATTCTATAGTTGTACGACTATAAAGCTACAGTTGTACGACTATACATGCTATAGTTGTACAACCATAGAGCTATAGTTGTACAACTATAGGGTTCTTAGTCGTACAACTATAGAATTTCTATTTGTTATTCTAAAAGTGTAAATATGTAACGCGTTGATTTACAGTATATTGCTATTCTTTGTTGTGTTTGCAATATTCATGAATAAATTGGAGTCAGTTGAAAATATGGAAATCTCAGCGATGTAAAGCTAAAGAAAAAATCACGGAAGAACCTGATGTTACCTCATCATTATAGTCGGCACTTTTACAGAATAAGTTTTTCCAGATTGCAGAACGATAGGAACGTAATCTGTCAGCAGTTTATTGCGGTCGAAAAGCATACTTTTTGCTTTTGACGAATGTATAATGACAAGATGAAACTTTGTTGCCCTATTGCGGTTTTATGCTATCTATTTTTTATTAATTTCTCGATTTATCTTACTAAATTTGTTTAATTAGTCGAGCCTTTTTGATTAGAATTGCTCCATTGTGCATAGACTCTATACATTCCCACATGGGCCAGGTGAATTTCTGATAGACAGAATCTAAGGAATGTATTTCGACGAGGTTGAGTCCGATAACATTTTTTTTGAGGTCTGTATTGCGGTATTGCTTCTTTACGACAGCATAGGCGCGTCCCAGATCCTCAAAAATGTAGGGCGCAACGTCGGCGAAATGTTCCGATTCAAGACCATCCATAGTGATAATATAACACTCGGGAACCACATCATTATATGTGACCCCCCACCAGTATGCCACTATCTTCGAACAGATAAATAGGTAATGCGGCTTTATTCTTAAAAAAGCATAATTTTGTTGGTAAAAATTTGCAAATGCGAAATATTTTCATTAACTTTGTGGCATCAAAATACGAGAAGAATGGAAAGTACGGAGATTATAAAGAACGCAGGCCTAAAAATCACTCCGCAACGTAAAGTGGTTTATGAGGTTATGATGGAATTGCGTCATGCTGCCATTGATGAAATAATCAAGTGTGTGCAATCCAAAGATAATCAGATAACCATCTCAACCATCTATCGCATTCTTGATTCGTTTTGCAAGGCTAATCTGTTATCACTTGTGTTCCATCCCGAAGTGGGGAAAAGCTATTATGACATTACCGTGACAGAGCATCACCACATATTCGAGGGAGAGAGCATCTTGGATTATATGGATGAAGGGCTTACGGAATTGATACGACAGTATTTGAAAGAAAAGAATTTTGCATCGGTTGACATTAGCCGAATACAGGTGCAGATAACGATAAATAACCCAAAGTTAAACTCTAAAAAGTAAAAAGTATGAGAAGTATCACGACTTTCGATTTGCAGTATGCACATCGGTTCTATGGCTTCCAAGGCGAAGCCCAGTATCTTCACGGTCACACTGGCACATTGACCATTGAGGTGGAAGATACGGTTGAAGAAGGTGTAAACATGGTGTACCCTTGTAATGAAATCCAAAAGGTGGCATGGAGCCTGTTGAAGAATTTTGACCATGCCTTGGTGCTCCGCGAAGATGACCCTTTGCTTCCTGCTATTCTTGATGTGTATGAAAAGCAAGGCATCAAAAACGGCCATCCGCAAAACAAAATGAAAGGAGAGGCCTTCAAGACCGAATTGGCAACGGCTTACCCTGATGCCCGTCTGGTTGTTACCAAGGAAACCATGACAGTGGAAGGTATGATTAAGATTGTATATGACTTGTTGAAAGACAAACTGAACATCGCTAAAATCACTTTCACAAGCGGTGTGAATGCCGCTTCTGCCGAGTTTACCACAAAGAATAACATCGACCGCTGTCCTCTTTGCGGTGTCGCCCTCAATGAGGATGGAGTATGCCCAAAATGTGGTTATCGGAAAAAATAATCCACGTAAAGCTGCATATAAAATAAAGTGATGATGAAAATACGGGTGGAAAAGATTTCACACTTTTCCGCCCGTATTGTACAAGTTAGAAAAATAATTTGAAATTCGGCTAATGGCTTCAACCTTTGTTTCCATAACCACATCGGCATATACCTGTGTTGTGTGACGGCTCGTATGGAAACTGACATTTTTCGTAATCCCTGCATCCGCAGCCATTTTTTAAAGACACCTGTTACATACTCCCAATATAGTCAGTTCAAACACCTTTTGGCTCGGCTTGCATCCGTTTCGCTCAGGTAACCAATGCAAAGCCGATTGGTTTAGAGGGATTATTACCTGTCTGCCTACTATCAGTACTTTTGCGGTCTTGAGGCTTTCAGCATATCCGCACCTTGCGCCTCATCCGAGCTTGTACATTTCCGTCACCGTATCGGAGAGGAGGGCGTGGAGCTTATCCTCAAGGAAAGCATCCGCACCAATCTTGCCATGGAGGACAGGAAGAAGGAGGAGGATGACAGGAATAAGGGAAAGACGGTCGTGGACGCAAGAGCGACCATCGTCTGGGACGGAACTTCTACAAGGTTCCAGATCGAATTTTGCTTTCAATGCTTTGTTCACATCACTAAATGTAGCCAAGGTAACTATGAAGGAGATGGGAATGGAATATTCTATGTCTTCATTCAAGTCACTGATGACCAACATTTATCTGGTGAAACGAATTTTTAAAGCAAGTGGGTACACCCCGAACCGAACTTTAATTAGCAAGATTTTCAAAGATCTCTCGTGCTTACAGCGTATAGCTGCTTAGCATATTATTGAATTATTAACGAACTATTGCGTTAACAATGCACTCTTTTTTTTGCTTATCCTGAGCAGAAAAGCGCAAACTAAGTTAAATTTTTATAAAAGTTTGGGTTTGAAACTCGTAACCTACACATAATCAAATAAAAATGTGTAACTTTGCAGTCCGATTATTTCGGGGATACACTTAGAGTCCCCAAGATATGGTGTGTTAATAGCATGCCCTGTGGCCGGGGTATGTGGTTAGTGAATCACCTGTCTGAATAGTGAGTAAAAAAGATTAAAAACGTTTTTTAGTAGTAAATTTAAATTTTAAAATGGACACATTAAGTTACAAGACTATTTCCGTAAACAAGGAAACAGCTAAGAAAGAGTGGGTCGTAATCGACGCTACCGACCAGGTTGTAGGTCGCCTCTGCTCTAAGGTTGCTAAATTGCTCCGCGGAAAGTACAAGCCAACTTTCACTCCACACGTAGATTGTGGTGACAACGTAATCATTATCAATGCCGCTAAGGTAGTTTTCACAGGTAAGAAGGAAACAGATAAGGTTTACACTCGTTACACTGGTTATCCAGGTGGTCAGCGCTTCAACACTCCAGCAGAGTTGCGCAAGCGTCCTGATGGAATGGACAAAATCCTCCGTCACGCTATCAAGGGTATGTTGCCAAAGGGCCCTCTTGGTCGTTCTTTGATGGACAACCTCTTCATTTACGATGGCACAGAGCACAAGCACGAGGCACAGCAGCCAAAGGCTATTGATATTAACCAGTATAAATAATTAAGGTAGAATGGAAGTAATTAATGCAATTGGTCGCCGTAAGAGCGCTGTAGCTCGTGTATACCTCACAGAGGGTACCGGTAAGATCACAATCAACAAGAAAGATATTGAGACATATTTCCCATCAGCAATCCTTCGCTATGTAGTAAAGCAGCCATTGCAGTTGCTCGAAGCTGAGGGTAAGTATGATATTAAGGCAAACCTCGACGGTGGTGGTTTCACCGGTCAGAGCCAGGCTCTCCGCCTCGCTATCGCTCGCGCGCTCGTTAAGATCGACGCTAACGATAAGAAGGCTTTGAAGGATGCAGGCTTCATGACACGTGACTCACGTGCTGTAGAGCGTAAGAAGCCAGGTCAGCCAAAGGCTCGTCGTCGCTTCCAGTTCAGCAAGCGTTAATCTTATACATATTTTATTATATATATACAGATTATATATAGCTGAGCTAAAAAGTTTAGTATCTAAATCGGTGAGATTCCATTAATCGGGGACTACTCATCGACTGATCTAACATTAGATTCAAAAAGAAAGTAAACACAATTAAAAAAGAAAAAACAATGTCAAGAACAAATTTTGACCAGTTACTTCAGGCAGGTTGCCACTTCGGACACCTCCGTCGCAAGTGGAATCCAGCAATGGCTCCTTACATCTTCATGGAGCGTAACGGTATTCATATTATCGACCTCAACAAGACTGTCGCTAAGATCGACGAGGCTGCTGAGGCTCTCAAGACAATTGCCAAGACAGGTAGAAAGATCCTGTTTGTCGCTACTAAAAAACAAGTTAAGGACGTAGTTGCTGAGAAGGCAGCTTCTATCAATATGCCATACGTAAACGAGCGTTGGGCTGGTGGTATGCTCACCAACTTCCCTACAATCCGTAAGGCAGTTAAGAAAATGGCAAACATCGATCGTCTGTTGAACGATGGTACATTCTCTAACCTCTCTAAGCGCGAGTTGCTTCAGGTAAGCCGCCAGCGTGCTAAGTTGGAGAAGAACCTCGGTTCTATCGCAGATATGGCCCGTCTCCCAGTAGCCCTCTTCGTTGTTGACGTAATGAAGGAGCATATCGCTGTTAAGGAGGCTAACCGTCTTGGTATTCCAGTGTTCGGTATCGTAGATACCAACTCTGATCCTAAGAATGTTGATTACGTTATTCCAGCTAACGACGATGCTAAGGATTCTGTAGATGCTATCCTTACTGCAGTTTGCGGTGCTATCGCTGAGGCTCTCGAGGAGCGCAAGGCTGAGAAGGCTGACGACAAGGCTGCTGCTGAGCAGAAGGACCAGCCTAAGAAGAAGGCTGCCCGCAAGGACGAGGCTGAGTAATTAGGCAAAGAAATATATACTGAAGCCATTGATTCTGTTTATGATTCGATGGCTTTAGTAGCTTTTAAGCAAAGATTATTATTAACTTTTTAATATAAAAATATTATTATGGCTGTTTCAATTGAAGATATCAAGAAACTTCGCGCTATGACTGGTGCTGGTCTTGCTGACGTTAAGAAGGCACTCACAGAGGCTGAAGGTGATTTCGATAAGGCAAAGGAGTTGCTCCGTGAGCGTGGTCTCGCTATCGCTGCTAAGCGTTCTGACCGTGAGACTTCTAACGGTTGCGTTCTCGTTAAGAAGGTTAACGATTTCGCTGCTATCATCGCTCTCAAGTGCGAGACTGACTTCGTAGCTAACGGTGCTGACTTCATCAAGTTGACATCTGACATCCTCGACGCTGCTATCGCTGCCAAGGCTCACACTCTCGATGAGGTGAAGACTTTGAAGGTTGGCGATGCTGATGCTCAGGCTGCTGTTACACAGCGCTCTGGTATCACTGGCGAGAAGATGGAGCTCGACGGCTACTGTGTTCTCGAGGGTGACAACATCGAGGTTTACGATCACATGAACAAGCACACTTTGTGTACTATGGTTCAGCTCAACGAGAACAACGAGGAGGCTGGTCACAAGGTAGCTATGCAGGTTGCTGCTATGCGCCCTGTAGCTCTCGACGAGTCTTCAGTTTCTGAGGAGACTAAGAAGACTGAGCTCGAGGTTGCTGTTGCCAAGACTAAGGAAGAGCTCGTAGAGAAGGCTGTTAACGCTGCTTTGAAGAAGGCTGGCATCAACCCAGCTCACGTTGACTCTGAGGAGCACATCGAGAGCAACACCAAGAAGGGTTGGTTGACACCTGAGCAGGCTGAAGAGGCTCGCAACATCAAGAAGACTGTTGGTGAGGAGAAGGCTGCTACTTTGAACCCTACTATGATCCAGAACATTGCTAATGGTCGTCTGGCTAAGTTCTTCAAGGAGAACTGCCTCGTTGACCAGGAGTTCCAGTTCGGTGACGGTGACAAGCAGACTGTTGCTCAGTACCTCGCTTCTCAGAGCAAGGATCTCAAGATCGTTGCTTACCAGCGCTTTACTCTTGCTGCTGAGTAATCATTACTCAAAAGCAAGCGTTAATTTGACTTATAGTTAAATTAGAATACCGGGAGTTATGAAGTTAAGCCTCGCTTTGCTTCTAACTCCCATTTCTTTTTTATATAAAAATTTGATGTTATGAAGATATTTGCCATCGGTATGAACTATACCGAACACAATAAATCGCTGCATGGTACGTTATCTAAACCAGAGCGTCCTGTCATCTTTACCAAGGCAGATTCTGCTTTGCTCAATAACGGCAAGCCTTTCTTCATCCCTGATCATCTGGGAAGAATAGAGTATGAAACCGAAGTAGTGGTCAGAATATCCAAGTTGGGAAAGACCATTCCGCAGCGTTTCACCCACCGCTATTACGATGCTGTAACCGTAGGTATCGACTTTACGGCACGCGAGATGCAGAAGAAGCTGCGCGAGGCTGGCCAGCCTTGGGAACTCGCCAAGGGATTCGACGGTTCTGCGGTTATCGGCGAATGGGTCGACATCCAGAAGTTCCGTGATATCCAGGCACTGCACTTCCGCCTCGACCTCAATGACAAGACCGTACAGGAAGGCTGCACGAGCGATATGCTCTACAAGGTAGATGAAATCATCTCCTATATCAGCCAGTACTTCACGCTCAAGACGGGCGACCTGCTCTATACCGGATGTCCTACAGGCTGCGGTCCTGTCAACATCGACGACCATCTCGTAGGCTATCTAGAAGACAGGAAGGTGCTCGATTTTCACTGTAAATAAACAATATTGCAAGTAATATATCGATATGAACACAACGAAGGTTTGGAAATACATGCTGCTGGCATGCCTGCTCATGCTGGTGGCTCCTGCTCAGGCACAGCGATTCTTCAATCTGACCTCTTCAGAAGTCAGAGTAGATTCCGTGTTGCCCCGTTTCGTGTATTCCATTCCTTTGACCGGTGCATATCGTGATTCTGTATATACCGTCAGCCTTAAATATGGCGAGTATATCGACATGACTGCCTCCGACATCGCCAATTATAACCGCCTGTCGGGTGCAGTTCCTCCTGAGCAGGTATTACCCCAGCAGCGGGTTACCGAATGCCGTAAGCAGGGCGTACTCCAGATAGATTTCAGTCCTGTTGTATTCCGCAATAACCGTCATCAGCTGCTGGTCAGCTTCATGCTCCAGGTAGATGCCCGTCCTCTGAAGCGCTCCGAGCGTTCCAGTCGAGGTTCTCTGTTGGCTAAGGGCAAAGTATCAGCCTTCACTTCTTCTGATGCTTTGCGCTCAGCCTCTTCCCTCTATGCCTCCCATTCCGTTCTTGCCTCAGGCAGATGGGCGAAGATCAGAGTCAGCGAAACCGGTTTCCATCAGCTTACCGAACAGGTAGTGCGCCAGGCAGGCTTCTCCGATATCAGCAAGGTGAAGATTTACGGCTATGGCGGCAATCTGCAGAACGAAGCCCTTCTGGCGAGCGAACTGCAGGCTACTGACGATTTGCAGGAAGTTCCCCAGTGCATCGTTGGCGGCAAGCATTATTTCTATGCCCAGGGACCGGTTTCCTGGAAGTCAGAAACCGCCCTCCAGCGCGTCCGTAATCCTTATTCCGATTACGGCTACTATTTTATTACCCAGACCGATGGAGAGCCTCTGGTGCAGGATTCAGCCACCTTTGTCTCTTCCCATTATCCGCAGCCTTACGATTATCATTCCCTCTATGAATCAGATGGTTACAGCTACTATCATGGTGGCAGAAACCTTTTCGATGCAGAAGAACTGAAGGTGGGCGATGAGAAGAAAGTGGTAATCACGAATACCACCGGTTCTACGATAGGCAAACTCTCCGTAGCCCTGACTACCGCCACAGACAGCAAGGCTCAGATACTGAAGAATGGCAAGGTTTTGGGCGAAATCACCCTTTCTCTCAAGAATGATAATCCTACGGAGGAAACAGCTTACCTCAAGGCTACAGAGCGGGTTGTCACCTATCCCGATTCCGATTTCCAGGATAAGGATACCATCTCCATCAAGGTCTTGTCGGGCGCTTCCATCCGCCTCGATTATATCTCCGTAACGTGGGAAAAGCCTCGAAGCTGTGCCTTTACCGCTGCCAAACTTGCCGCCGGTGGAAAGATTCCGGCTGCCCAGTATGTCTACGGCATCACCAACCAGGATCATCATGCCGATGGAGCAGCCGATATGGTCATCATCATCCCGACCTCACAGAAACTGCTGAAACAGGCTCAGCGGCTGAAAGAATTTCATGAACAGCACGACGGACTGCGCGTTACCATCGTGCCTGCCGATGAACTCTATAACGAATTTTCTAGCGGTACCCCCGATGCCAACGCCTACCGCCGCTACCTGCGCATGCTTTCCGATAAGGCGCAGAGCGAGGCAGATATGCCGAAATATCTCCTGCTCTTCGGCGACTGCGTATGGGATAACCGCATGCTTACCTCCGGTTGCAGAACCCTGAATCCAGACGATTACCTGCTGTGCTTTGAGAGTGAAAACTCCTTCAGCGCCGTATCTTGCTTCGTCAGCGACAGCTGGTTCGGTTTGCTCGGCGAGGGAGCCGGACTGTACCCTAGCCGCGAACTGCAGGATGTAGCCGTAGGCCGCTTCCCGGTAACCTATGCAGAAGAAGCCCAGATGCTGGTAGACAAGACCATCAGTTATGCTCAGAATGCCAATGTAGGCGCCTGGCAGAACACCCTGATGTTTATGGGCGATGACGGAAACGGCAACCTTCACATGCAGGATGCCGATGATGTGGCAAATGATGTGCTCACCACCTATCCCGCCTATCTCGTCAAGAAGGTGATGTGGGATGCCTATACCCGCGAAACTTCCTCTTCGGGCAATACCTATCCCGAAGCAACGAGGATTATCAAACAGCAGCAGGCTGCGGGAGCCCTCATCATGGATTATGCCGGACATGGCGATCCTACCCAGATGTCGCATGAATCGGTTCTGAAACTTACCGATTTTGCCGATTTCCGCAATACCAACCTGCCGCTCTGGGTAACTGCCTCCTGCGATATCATGCCGTTCGACGGACTCGAAGCCAACATCGGCGAATATGCACTGCTCAACGAAAAAGGCGGCGCAGTAGCCTTCTATGGCACCACCCGTACCGTTTACGCCCAGTATAACAGACATATCAACCGTGCCTTCATCCACAGAGTGCTCAGTCTGGTAGATGGCAAGCCTGTCACGATAGGCGAGGCGCACCGACTGGCGCAGAACGACCTGGTGAGCGGCAACGGACCAACTTCCGGCTCCGATGTCACGGTGAACCATCTTCACTATTCCCTCTTGGGCGACCCGGCGCTTGCGCTCAATCTGCCTAAGCGTCAGATAGTAGTAGATTCCATCAACGGCATCCCTGTTGCCGGAGCCGCAACCCTGCCGATGCTGAAGGCAGGCTCTATCGCCCGCATGGCAGGTCATATCGAGGGAGCAGACGACTTCCGGGGCGTCATCACCGCTACCGTAAGAGATTCCAAGGAAACGGTTACCTGTCGCCTGAACGATACCGGCAAGGATGGCGCTGAGAAGGCTTTCGAATACAAAGACAGAACCAAGACCCTGTATCAGGGCACCGATAGCGTAAGAGGCGGCAAGTTTGCCTTCTCCTTTGCCGTTCCGCTGGATATCAATTATTCCAACCAGAGCGGTCTGGTCAACCTCTATGCGGTGAATACCGCCAAGACCCTCTCCGCTCACGGCTTCAGCGAGCAGTTTACGGTAGGCGAGAGCGAGGAGCAGAAGAACGATTCCATCGGTCCTTCCATCTACTGCTATCTCAATTCGCCTTCCTTTGTAGATGGCGGCAATGTCAATACCACTCCGTTCTTTGTGGCAAAGATAACCGATAAGGACGGAATCAATGCTGCCGGAAGCGGTATCGGCCACGACCTGCAGCTGGTGATAGATGGCGATATGTCGAAGACCTACGTGCTGAACAGCAATTTCACCTACGATTTCGGAACCTATACCAGCGGTTCTACCTATTACAGCATACCGCAACTGGAACCGGGCAAGCACGAACTCACCTTCCGTGCCTGGGATATCCAGAACAACAGTTCTACGGTGAAGCTCCGCTTCAATGTGGTGAAGGCACTGAGTCCGGCGCTCTTCGATGTGGGCGTAACCGCCAATCCGGCTAAGACCTCCACTACCTTCATCATCAGTCACGACCGCACAGAGAGCGATATGGACGTGGTGGTAGAAGTGTTCGATTCGTCGGGCAGACAGCACTGGCGCCATTCCGAAAGCGGTGTACCTACCTCGGGCAGCTATACCGTAAGCTGGGACCTCACCTCCGATAGTGGCACCCCTCTGGGCACCGGAGTATATCTCTATCGCGTCAAGGTGGCGAGCGATGGCAGCAGCTACACCTCTAAAGTCAAGAAACTCATCATTATCAAATAAAAATATATTTACAATGGCAATGAAAAGAATCTATAAGATATTCATCTTGGGATGTCTCGCTCTGATGGCATCAGAAGTGAAGGCGCAGGATAAGAAAGACCTCTTCAATCCTGTGAACTATGCAGTCATTTCGCAAACCATAGCTCCTGATGCCCGTGGTGGCGGTTTGGGAGACATCGGTGCGGCTACCGACCCTGATGTCAACTCTCAGTACTGGAATCCGGCAAAATATCCTTTCACCATTTCGCGTGCCGGTGTGTCGCTCAGCTTCACTCCTTGGCTGCGCTCGCTGGTCAATGATATGAACCTCGCCTATCTCTCTGGCTATTACCGCATTGGCGATTACAGTGCCGTATCTGCATCGCTCCGCTATTTCAATATGGGCGAAGTGTTTACCAGCGAAGAGGGTGCCGAGAGTGGCACGGGTATGACCATCAATCCTTACGAGATGTCGGTCGATGTGGCTTATTCTCTGATGCTCAGCGAGAAGTTCTCTCTTGCTGCTGCCATCCGCTGGATCTATTCCGATATGCGCTTCGATTATACCGAAGATAATTCGCCTGCCTCCGCTTTCGCAGCCGATATTGCCGCCTATTACCAGAACTATGTGGTCATCGGCCAGCGCGAATGCCAGTTGGGTTTGGGCTTGAATATTTCTAACATCGGTAGTAAGATTACCTTCAGCGGCAAGGAGTATGGCGAGTTCCTGCCAGCCAACATGCGTCTGGGTGCCTCGCTGATGATTCCTATCGACGAGTACAACCGCGTTACCCTGGCAGCCGATGCCAACAAGTATCTGGTGCCTACCGTTCCGAAGCAGGAAGAGGGTGAGGATAATTCAGAATATGAAGACCGTGTGCATCGTGAGTATGATGATATTTCGGGCATCAGCGGTATCTTCAAGAGTTTCAGCGATGCCCCTGGCGGTTTCAAGGAAGAGCTGGAGGAAATCAACTACGGTTTGGGTGCCGAGTATGTATACAATGATAAGTTTGCGCTCCGTGCCGGTTATCATCACGAGAGTCAGAGCAAGGGTAACCGCAAGTACTTCACCGTGGGTGCCGGTTTCAAGATGAATGTCTTCTCGCTCGATGCTGCCTATGTGGTGGCTACCGCCAAGAGTAACCCGCTCGACCAGACCCTCCGCTTCACCCTGTCGTTTGATATGGATGGACTGAAGGACCTGTTTAAAAGGTAATGTTGAGTGTTGAATGTTGAATGTTGAATTTTTGCCTAACGGACTCAAGGGCGCTAGCCTAATTCAACATTCAACATTCAACACTAAAAAATCAAAATTCAACATTCAATTAATTTAAAGCGATGAATATACGTGTAGGATTTGGATATGATGTCCACAAGCTGGTGGAAAACCGCGACTTGTGGCTGGGAGGAATCAAGATAGATTATGAACTGGGATTGCTGGGCCACAGCGATGCCGATGTGCTGATACATGCCATTTGCGATGCCCTGCTGGGCGCCGCCAACATGCGTGATATCGGATATCATTTCCCGGATACGGCAGCAGAAACACTGAATGTGGATTCTAAGATACTGCTCCGCAAAACGATGGAACTGATAGCTACCAAGGGCTATACACTGGGCAATATCGATGCCACAGTCTGTGCCGAACGCCCTAAACTCAACCCGCATGTGCCAGCCATGAAAGCCTGTCTGGCAGAGGTGATGGGGGTAGACGAAGACCAGATATCCATCAAGGCAACAACCACCGAGAAACTCGGATTCACAGGCAGAATGGAGGGAATCTCCGCCTATGCCACCGTTCTTATCCAGAAAGGATAGAACGCAATCAGCACGCCCTTAATCGGGCAGCATGCAAGCAGCACGCCCTGAAAGGGCAGAAGCTCCTAGCCCAGGGCAGCGCCCTGGGTATAATAGCAATCAGCAAGGCGCCCTGTAAGGGCAAAAGCTTTATATTCTGCAAAATGTAGGAAAAGTGTCAGAAAGTTGTTAATTTCCGTTTCTTTTGTTCATTTTTGCTTGATATATATCAAAAAAATGTAAAAACGTCACACTTTCTTGGCTGAATATTTGGTGAATAGCCGAAATAGTAGTAATTTTGCAGCGTCAAAAGGTTAATAGATTGTTTAGGTTAGTAGTAATAGATTTAGGTTTTTAGTTATTAGGTTTTAAGGTAGATTGTTTAACCGATAATTGAGAAGGTCGTGAGACTATTTTGATTAGATTTTTTAAGTTAAACATATTACATGCCACAGCTCGTTGAGAGTTGTGGTATGTTTTTTTATCCCCCTTTCTCCCTCTTCCGTTTCCTCTTTTCCGATTTCCTCGAAAAAAACATGCCTTTTTATTTTGTTTTGTCTCCGATTTGTGCTATCTTTGCAGTATCAATCAATATACGCAGCTTTTGCGGTATCAAAAATATACGCAGATGAGAGTACTCATAGTAAATACAAGTGAAAAGACAGGCGGAGCGGCAGTAGCAGCCAACCGCCTGATGGATGCCCTTAACAACAATGGCGTTAAGGCAAAGATGTTGGTACGCGACAAGGAGACAGAAGACATCACCGTGGTCAGTCTGCCCCGTTCGCTCAGGTTGCAGTGGAACTTCCTGTGGGAGCGCTGGTGCGTATTCTGGCATCTCCATTTCTCCCGTCAGCGCCTCTGGGAGGTAGACATGGCAACATCGGGTACCGATATCACCAGGCTCCGCGAGTTTCAGGAGGCAGATGTCATCCATCTCTCCTGGATCAACCAGGGCATGCTCTCACTCAAGAACATCCGCAAGATTATCCGCAGCGGCAAACCGGTGGTATGGACCATGCACGATCTCTGGCCAGCTACCGGCATCTGCCATTATGCCCGTGGCTGCAACCGCTATGCCTCCGCCTGCGGCAACTGTCCGCTTCTCCCCAATAAAGGCAGCAAGAACGACCTCTCAGCAAAGATATTCCGCCGCAAGAAGGAACTCTACCATCGCGGCGCCATCTCCTTCGTCACCTGTAGCCGTTGGCTCGAACGGCAGGCTAAGGGCAGCGGTCTCTTCGTTGGCCAGCGCATCACCAACATCCCGAATCCGATAGATACCCACGTGTTCTGTCCTCAGGATCAGGCAGAGGCGCGTCTGCGTGCCGGTTTGCCAGCCGACAAGCATATCATTCTCTTCGTATCCCAGCGCGTAACCGACGAGCGCAAGGGCATGCGCTATTTCATCGAAGCCATCGACCGGCTGGTAGCGCGCTATCCCGAGATGAAGGAGAATACCGCCATCGCCATCCTGGGCGGCCATTCCGAGGAAGTAAACCTCACCCTGCCGTCCTATTCGCTCGGCTATGTCAGCGATGAGAAGCAGATTGTGGCAATCTACAATTCTGCAGATGCCTTTGTGCTGCCATCGCTCGAAGATAACCTCCCTAACACCATCATGGAGTCGATGGCGTGCGGCGTGCCGAGCATCGGTTTCAGGGTAGGAGGTATACCGGAGATGATAGACCATCAGCAGAACGGCTACGTAGCTAACTACCGCGATACCGAAGACCTGGCGAGTGGCATCCACTGGGTACTCGAAGAGGCCGACAGGGCGGCGCTGAAGCAGGCATGTCTGCAGAAGGTAGCACAGAACTATTCGCAGCATGCAGTAGCATTGAAATATATTGAAGTTTATAACGAGGCGATGGCCTACAAAAACTATAAGTTATGATTAAGTTCACCGTCGTAACCTGTACGTACAATGCCGAGAAGGAGTTGCAGCGTACCCTCGACAGCGTGCAGCGCCAGACCTACTGCAACATTGAGCACATCATCATGGATGGCGGTTCCCGCGACCGCACCCTCCAGCTGGTGAAGGCATATCAGCATCGCAATGCAGTAGGCGAGAGTTCGCACGAAATCGTGGTCATATCAGAGCCCGACAAGGGACTTTATGATGCCATGAACAAGAGCATCGACCGAGCTACGGGCGATTACCTGGTGTTCATGAATGCCGGTGACACCTTTCCTACAGCCGATACGCTGGAATATGTAGAAGGCTGTGTAGGCGAAGGCGAATTACTGCCCGGCGTACTTTACGGGGATACCGATATCGTGGACGAGATGGGCCATTTCCTGCGTCATCGCCGTCTAGCCCCACCCAAGAAGCTCACGTGGCGTTCGTTCATCTGGGGCATGCTGGTATGCCACCAGTCATTCTATGCCCGCACAGACATAGCCCGTGAGATTCATTACGATCTGCACTACCGTTATTCGGCAGATGTAGACTGGTGCATCCGTATCATGCGGGAGTCATCTCGCCGCAAGCTCCCGTTGCGCAACGTCCATGCCGTCCTCACCCATTTTCTGGATGGCGGCATGACCACGCAGAACCACAAAGCCTCCTTGAAGGAGCGTTTTCAGGTGATGCGCACCCATTACGGCCTTCTTCCCACCCTTGCAGTTCATGCCTGGTTCGCGATAAGAGGGGCTGTAAAAAAGTAAAAAGGTAAAAAGAGGCTTAGCCCCTTTCGTTTAGTTAATAATTTATAGTTAATAGTTGATAGGGCAGCCTCGCTCGACGGCGTTAGCCCTCTATAAACTATCAACTAAAAAAGCGGCCCCGTTCCCAGCGATTCCATCGCTGGTCCCCTTAAGTCTTGAAAAATAGCCCCTGGTGTGTTCTTGCATCAGGGGCTTTTAACTTTACGGGGACCAGCGATGGAATCGCTGGGAATGGGGACGAACGGGGGTAGGCCTTTTTTACCTTTACCTCAGTTCGGGATAAGAAATAGTGCCTAAAAAAGTTGGTAATCTCCGATATTTTTTGTATCTTTGTAGTTGAAATCCAATTAGTTACAAACATAAAAAGATATCATTATGGAGATTACCAAGGACAAAGTTACAGAATTATTTTGTATTATTGATGAATTTTACAAAGTTTTTGATGCTGAAAATGCAGGAAAATTGCTTTTGAGTGAAGATGGAGTAAAGCGCAGACGACGTAAAGCCTCTTTATCTGATAGTGAAATCATGACGATTTTGCTGTATTTCCATTTCGGCTCATTCCGAAACTTCAAGCATTATTACCTATTCTTTATTAGAGGAACATTGAAGTCATATTTTCCAAATGCAGTGTCTTATAACCGTTTTGTAGAACTTGAAAGTCGCGTATTCTTCCCTCTCATGTTCTTCCTGAATCTCCGTGCTTTTGGCAGATGTACAGGTATAACCTTTGTTGATTCAACCATGATACCAATATGCCACAATCTCAGGCGTTATGCCAACAAAGTGTTCAAAGGCATTGCCACAGACGGAAAGGGAACAATGGGATGGTGTCATGGGTTCAAGCTACATCTGGCTTGTAATGATAGAGGTGAGATAATTGCTTTTGTTCTCACTGGTGCAAACGTTAGCGACAAAGATCCAGCGGTATTCGATGTATTGGCTAAACGTCTGTATGGCAAGCTGTTTGCAGATAAAGGCTATATCTCGCAAAAACTCTTCGATTCGCTTTTTGAGGAAGGCATCCAGTTGGTTACAGGACTGAGAGTGAACATGAAGAACAAACTAATGCCGTTCTATGACAAGATGATGCTACGCAAAAGATACATCATTGAAACGATTAATGACCTGTTGAAAAATACGGCTCAGATAGTACATTCACGTCACAGGTCTGTTTCGAATTTCATCATAAATATTATTTCTGCATTAGGGGCATACTGTTTCTTTGACAACAAGCCCAAGGCACTTACTGGATACGTTATCGAAGATACGAAACAGCTGAGTCTTTTCTAACATTGCATATTTTACAGGAGGATTTTGTCTCAGCAACCATCCAAGATATATAGATGGTTGCCAAGCCTCTGTGTCCCTTATATAAAAACATTATAAAGCCTTTAGATAGAGCTCGTTATCCCGAACTGAGGTTACCTTTTTACCTTTAAAAGCCCTTCAGGTCGGCGATAATGGCCTGGGTGTAGGCTCTTATCTGAGATTCTGACAGATCGCTGATATGCTCGGGAGCGAGGGCGGCGATGTGCTGGTGGGTCTCCATCTCTATCATCGTGGCGATAGGGAGGAGCTTGTGGGCTGTCTTGCCGATGGCTTCTATTGATAACTCGCCTTCTGTTGCCTGCTGGAGGTTCTGGAGATGGGATGACAACTCCTGCTTGACGGTGCTGAGTATCTTAGCTTCTGCCTCCGGATCGCCTTCTGCAAAGGTTAGGAGGGGTGCAAAGCGGGATTTCTTATTGGATTCCTCTGTAATATCCTCTGCTTCTGATGATGTTTTCTCTGCCATATCCTCTGTTTCTGATGCTGCATCCTCCAATCCGAGGATTTCTTTCAGCTTCTCTGTGCTGAACGGCTTGAAGAGGCAATCGTCGAAACCGGCTTCTTTCAACTCTCTGATGATGCTGGCATCGTGGGCAGTCATCGCTACTACCTGCATGTGACTGTGGTTGATGTGCTGAATCATCCTGATGCCGTTCATCTCGGGCATTTCGATATCCATCATCATCAGCGCAGGATGCTCGTTGTGGAGCACGGTGAGCGCCTCGGCTACATGCAGACAGGCAAAGACTTGCCAACTGTCGCCTACCAGCTTCTTCAGCATCTCCTGAAGCAGGCGGAGCTGCAACGGGTCGTCATCGAGCAGCAGTATCTTGTGGTTTTCGAAATGGGGCTTGGCTGGGGCGAGGGGCTTCTGCTCTTCTGCCTCTTCTGCTGCAGGAGCGGTACCTAAGGCAAGCGGAATGGTGACGGTGAAGGTGCTGCCCTTGTCCTTGACGGATTCCAGACGCAGGGTGCCCTGAAGCAGATTGACCAGTTCCTGGGTGATGTTCAGCCCGAGACCGGTGCCCTCGATGCCCTGAGCACTCTTCAGGCGGGTGAACGCCTGGAATACCTTCTGGCGCTCTTCGGTGGTCATGCCCTTGCCGGTATCCCTTACCGAGAAGGTGAGGAGGTGCTGGGGACTGATGGCTGCCTGGATGGTGACGCTGCCCTTATCGGTATACTTGATGGCATTGCTTATCAGGTTGTTGAGTATCTGACGGATACGGAAGGCATCGGCACGGTAGTAGGTCTTCGGACTGCTGATGCCATCGAGCTCCAGATGCAGTTCCAATCCCTTCTCCTGGCTCAGGATCTGCATCTCTCCGGCACACTGGCGGAACATGTCGGCAGGCGAGAAATCTACAGGGTTCAGCTTCATCAGTCCGTTTTCCAACTGGTGATAATCGAGCAGGGCGGCAACGAGCCGGGAGAGATGGGTGGCAGAACCCTTGATGCTGTTGAGGCAGGAGATGCCCTGCGGGTTGTCGACATAATCCTTCATCAGGTCGATGAAGCCCGAGATGCTGGCAGCCGGAGCCTTGATGTCGTGGGTGATGGTGAGGAGCAGGCGCTCGCGCTGGTTCATGATGCGCCTGATTTCCTCGTTAGCCTCTTCGAGATTCTCGCGGTAGATGCGTTCCTTCTGCGTATCGCGGTAGATGTAATAGACGAGGATGATGGCGGCTGTGATGGCTACGATGGCAAGCAGACCTATCTGCCAGAGCAGATTCTGGCGCGCCTGCATCGCCTGGTTGATGGCCTGCTGCATCGCCTGACGTTCGCGCTGGTGGATATCGTTGAGCTGCTGGGAGGAGCGCAGGGCGAGGCGGGCATTGGTTATCTGCAGGTCTCTCACCTCGCGGTTGATGGCTTCGTGGTTATCGCGTGTAGACTGCTTCTCCTTGCGGTCAATCTGTTCCAGAATATTGGCTACGTTTCCGGCTAAGTTGACCGGGGTAGAGAGGGTATCGGTGACAGCCTGGTTACTGTCGCGTCTGATGCTGAGCGTTTCGGCATGTTCCTTCTTGAAGGCATCGGCAAGGCGGCGGAAGAAGCCCTTGCGGGTTTTCATCACCTCTACGGTGGTGTTCTTTGCCACATGAGTCTTGGGTGCCTTGGAATGCACGACAACGGAATCTTCGCCACTGTTGAGGCTGTTCATCTTCTCGTGCAGATAGTTGTGGGATGACTTGCCCTGCATGGCGCGGGTAAGCTGCTGCAGATTGGTCTGTTCCTCCTTGAGCAGGTTGGACATGGTGCTGTCGGCTGCCTGTCGCTTTTCGATATAGTCGCGGGTTGCCTGGTTGATAGCAAGCACGGTTGTGGTGTTGCGATATACCAGCCCTATCGCCAGAATCAGTACGATGGCAACGATGATGTAACCCAGGGCTACCTTGAAAGGAACGTTTGTTTGCTGCATCTTCTTATCTTTTAATGTTTTGAGTCTTTTTGCTATTTGCGTGCAAAGTTAATCAAAAATGCGATATAAACCAACGAAAACAGGAGATAAATGCCAAAATCTGGTCATCTATCTCCTGTTTCATTGAAAGCGACGCGTAATTACTATTTTCTGAAGGTGGATTTACTTTGCTACGGTTGAATCCACTGTTGCTGCTGGTGCCTCAACAGGTGTTGCTGTTGTGTCGGCTGGAGCTACTGTGTCTACTGGTTCTGAACCTGCAACGCTTACCATTCTGTTACCTGCAAATACATTGCTAACTGATACCATTGCTACTGCTGCAATAACTGCAAATACTAACTTTTTCATAATTCTTTTGTTTTTTAATTGTGAATATTATTTGTTTATTAATTCTCTTGCTGAAACTCATTTGCGAGTTCGCTAAATAATATCACAATAGGCGTGCCAAAAATTGATGAGTTGGTTAAGTGTCTGATAATCATATTAGATGGTGCTCTGTGCCAGAAATGGGGTGTGGGGAAAGTGGGGAAAAGGTGTAGAAAAATTCCCCAATATAGTGTGGAATATATTGGGGAATGTTTTACTCCATGCCGTATTTCTTCATTTTGTTGTAGAGAGTCTTGCGGTCGATGGCAAGCAGTTGGGCAGCCTTGCTCTTGTTGCCGTGGGTGGCTCTCAGGGCAGCGGCGATGCTTTCCTGTTCCGACTGTTCGCTGTGCAGCTGCATATTGATTGGTCGGGCTGGGGAGGTCTGTGCCATCGTCTTCTCCAGTTCCTGGGCACCGATATACTTGCCACGGGTGAGCAGGGTGGCGCGCTTCATCACATTGTTCAGTTCGCGCAGGTTGCCCGGCCAGTCGTATGAGGCAATGATTTCGGAGGCTTTGGCATCCAGTCCGAGCACATTCTTGCCCAGTTCCTGGTTGGCGTGCTTGATAAAGAGGTTGGCAAAGAGGAAGATGTCGGCACCTCTGTCCTTGAGGGCAGGCATGTAGATGGTAAACTCGTTGATGCGGTGATAGAGGTCCTCTCTGAACTTGCCTTCGGCTACCGCCTGCGCCAGATTCTCGTTGGTGGCACAGATGAGTCGGATATCCACATCAATCTCCTGCGTGCTGCCCAGCGGACGTATTTTTCTCTCCTGCAAGGCTCTGAGGAGCTGCACCTGTACTTCGTAGTTGAGGTTTCCCATCTCATCGAGGAAAACCGTTCCGCCGTTAGCTATCTCGAAGGTACCCTTCTTATCCTGTTCGGCTCCGGTAAAGGCACCCTTCTTATATCCGAAGAATTCAGATGCCGCCACCTCCTTAGGGATGGCGCCGCAGTCGATGGCATAGAAAGGCTTGTCCTTGCGCAGACTCTGTTCGTGGATGCTGCGCGCCACATATTCCTTTCCGGTGCCGCTGGCTCCGAGAATGAGCACTGACATCGGGGTAGGGGCAACGAGCGAAACGAATTCGTAGAGCTGCTTGGAAGCCTCGCTTTCACCTTTTATATATCTAGGCACCTCCGCGCCCTGCTGCTCTTCTTGGGGGGCATCCTGCATGGCGACAGATTCCGCAGGCTGAGGGGCTGAAACCGCAGAAGCAGCCGACTGGATAGCCTCACGGATTTTCTCTAAGAGGATTTCGGGATGGAAGGGCTTAGCCACGTAATCGGTAGCACCCGATTTCATGGCACATACAGCATTCTGAACCTCTGCATAGCTAGTCATTACGATAAAAGGCAGGTGGGCATCGGACTTTCTGATATGCTGGAGCAATACCAGTCCGTCATGGTCGGGCAGGCGCAGGTCGGAAAGAACCAGATGGAATGCATCGCCGGCTCCCATCGCTTTGATGGCAGCGCCTACGGATGTTACCCTTTCTACATCGAATCCTTTCTTTTTGAGCCAAGTCTGTATCATTGTTCCGAATGCCAAATCGTCTTCTACAATCAATATCCTCTTCATGATGTTCTTTTTTATCCTCTTCTAAAATATCGTTATATATAACTTTGTGCAAAGGTACGGAAAAGTTATATGGAAAGCTATTTAATTCACATTATTTAGCAATAAAACCGACTAAATTTCTACAAACCCTGTTCTATTATCTTATTTTTAGTGAAAAGAACAATTGTTTTCGGATAAAAGCATGCTAGTTGCTTTATTTTTTGTATCTTTGCAAAGATAAAAATAAGATTTAGAGTCATGAATCCGATAGTACAAACCATCATATTGTCAGCTTCGGCGGTGCGCATGTTGCCGCATATTGCTCTGTATCTGCTCCATAAGAAGGAGATAGATGCCGACCTGCTGAAGGTGCAGGACAGGAAGCCTACGGTGCTCAACCTGATTAAGGCATGTACCCGCGAAAGGAGTTTCCGCAATCTGTTTTATTACCGTATGGGCGAATACCGTTCGGTTTTCATCAGCTGGCTGTTGCCTCCCGAGCGTACGATGACCATCTGGTGCCCGTATATCGGGAAGGGTGCGCATCTGGAGCACAGCTATGCCACCTATCTCAACGCAGAAAGTATAGGTGATGACTTCTACTGTCTGCAGATGGTGACGCTGGGCAACGGCAAGGGCGGCAGACCTACCATCGGAAATGACGTGAAGATTTATACCGGCGCCACGGTATTCGGCGGCATCCATATCGGCAACCACGTGACGATAGGCGCCGGTGCCGTGGTATTCCAGGATATTCCCGACGGGGCTACCGTGGTAGGGAATCCGGGGAGAATCATTCAGAAATAATCAATTTAAAGATAGAGAATATGAACTATGCATTGATCATAGCCGGAGGTTCTGGCAATAGAATGGGACAGGACATCCCAAAGCAGTTTATGCATGTAGACAACTGTCCTATCATCATCCATACGATGATGGCTTTTCAGAAGCATCCTGATATTCAGGGTATTGCTGTGGTATGTCTGGCAGGTTGGGAAACGGTACTGCAGTCGTATGCCAACCAGTTCTGCATTACCAAGCTGAAATGGATATTCCCTGGCGGAAGCAATGGTCAGGAGTCGATCCGCAATGGTATCTATGGCTTGAAAGAGGCGGGATGCGGTGATGACGACCTGGTGCTGGTGCATGATGCCGTGCGCCCACTCTTGTCGCAAGACATCATCTCATCCAATATCGCCATCTGCCAGAAGTATGGCTATGCCATTACGGGTATCAAATGTAGAGAGGCTATCCTGGAGAGCGAAGATGGTTTCACGACCAATACCAGTATTCCGCGCGACAAACTGATCCGTACCCAGACACCCCAGACCTTCCGTTTGGGCAATCTGATAGCAGCCCACGAAGAGGCTAAGGAGAAGGGCATCACCAATTCGGTGGCATCCTGTACCCTGATGGCAGAACTGGGAGGCAGACAGATGCATATCGTGCCTGGTTCAGAGAAGAACATCAAGATAACCACCGTTGAGGATCTGGAGATACTGAAGGCACTGATGAAGGTTCAGCCTGAGGCTTGGTTAAAATAAAACATGTTATGATAGGAAATTCACCATATAAGGAAGATATTGCGCGCCTTTTCCGGGAAGGTTTGGAATTGGGGCGTCTGCATGGCAAGACCATTCTTGTGGCTGGTGCTACAGGATTGGTAGGAGGCTGTGTGGTTGATGTGCTGATGCAGAATCCTGCCCGGTGCTACAAGGTGATAGCAGCCGGAAGAAACAAGGAACGTGCCCGACAGAAGTTTGCTGCCTATTGGGAGGATGAATCTTTCTTCTTTGCAGAGATAGACGTTATCCAGCCTGTCATCAA
Source organism: Segatella copri DSM 18205 (assembly GCF_025151535.1). Taxonomy (NCBI): domain Bacteria; kingdom Pseudomonadati; phylum Bacteroidota; class Bacteroidia; order Bacteroidales; family Prevotellaceae; genus Segatella; species Segatella copri. Next base: position 2,534,441 of record NZ_CP102288.1, on the reverse strand, counting down.
GAGCATCGACAGGATGATAGGGGAACCAGTCTATAATGAGTTGGCTGAGGGCGCTGATTACATTATCGATGCAGCCAGCAATGCGAGTCCTAACTTCTTTAAGCAGAACCCTGTAGAGGTGATGAAGGCAAACATCAACGGCGTATCCAACCTGTTGGAATATGGATTGAGTCACCGTATGCAGCGCATGGTTTATATCTCTTCGGGTGAAATCTATGGCGAGGGCGATGGCTCTGAATTTACCGAGAAGAGTAGCGGCTATGTGGATTGTGCATCGGTGCGTGCCTGCTATCCATCTTCCAAACGTGCTGCCGAAACACTCTGCATGGCATACGGAGCAGAGTATGATGCCGATGTGGTGATAGCCAGACTGAGTCATACCTACGGCCCGGGCTTTACAGAGAGTGACAATAGGGTGTATGCCCAGTTTATCCGCAATGTTCTGAAGGGTGAGGATATCGTCCTGAAGAGTAAGGGTGAGGCTTTCCGCTCCTGGCTTTATGTAGTAGATGCCGCCCATGCCATCTTGCGCCTCCTGCTGGATGGCGAGAAGGCAAATGCCTATAATGTGGCTCATTCAGAATCGAATATTTCCATCCGCCAACTGGCAGAGCTGATAGCCCGGAAAGCGGATAGAAAGGTGGTGTTTGATATTCCTGAGGCGGATGCGCAGCAGGGCAATACCACGCCTATCACCAAGGCAACCTTCAGTACGGATAAGCTCAAGGCTTTAGGCTGGAAACCGCTCTTTGATGTAGAAGAAGGTTTCGGACATACCTTGCAGGAAGTGAGGGAAGGCTAAAGCTTTCTTTTAATCTCATCCCATGTTTCCCGCTTTTCCATGTTCAGATAGTAGCGAAGGTGTTTCTCTACTCTCTGTTCTACGGGTGGAAACTTCATATAGTCGCCAAAGAAGTGGCGCAGATAGGTATCAGCCTGCTCCGGCAGCAAGACGGTGGTATCCTCGAACGGGAATTCCTTGCCCTTGCCGAGCCATTCCTTCGGGAAAATCTCCTTATAGTGGTAGGAACCTGTATTCACCAGTACGTTCTTCGCCTTATCGAAGTTATACCGGTGACTCATCTCGTCCATCTGCTGGATGAGGCGGTGGCGCATCTTGCTGCGGCAGAAGAAGGCGATCGTCTTGATGGCAAAGCGGCCCCAGGTTTCCTTGTGCAGGAGCAGGGAGATGTACTCAAAGAAAGTATTGTGGGTGGTTACGGCATTCAGACGGTTGATGGTCTTAGAGTATTTCCGATACAGCGCCTTTGCCGTTTCCAGGTCATCGTCGGTGGCATCAAGAGGGAAGATATCTACGTAAAGACCGATGATGCAGGGACGCTCCTTCTCCTCGATAAGGGTGGTTTCGCGATTCACGAGTTTGGAGAAATACAGAGGGTATGACTCGTTGTTGTAGGGAGTTACTACCTCGTATTTGCCAAAGTCTTCATGCTTGGCGATTTCGAGCAGACGGTCGTAGTCGGGGCGTGGCATCAGTACGTCGATGTCATCGTCCCAGGGAATCATTCCGTGGTGACGGGCGGCTCCGATGGCGGTGCCGGCACAACAGTAATATCTGAGGTGATACTTGTTGCAGATTTCGATGAAAGCCTTCAATATATCGAGTATTGTGGCGTTCCATTCCTTCTTGATGTTCTTAATATCCATACTTTTTTCTGTTTTACGGCTGCAAAAGTAAGCAAAAAGTTTTGAACTTCAAACTATTTATGCTACTTTTGCATTCTAAAAAGTAAAAACAAGTAATATTCCATATTTATCAGATAGAAACGATGGCAGAATCATTAAAGGAAAAAACCGCCAAGGGATTGTTCTGGGGAGCGATGAACAGTGGCTCTACCCAGGTACTCAATATCCTCTTTGGCATCTTCTTGGCGCGTTTGTTGTCGCCAGCCGATTATGGTATCATCGGCATCCTTACCATATTCACCCTGATAGCGGGCAATCTGCAGAGTAGCGGGTTTACCCAGGCACTGGTGAATATCAGGAAACCCACCGACAACGATTATAACTCGGTGTTCTGGTTTAATGTCCTGGTGAGTCTTACCATGTATGTGGTGCTCTTTTTCTGTGCACCGCTGATAGCAGATTTCTTCCATCAGCCTTGTCTCACCTCCCTGTCGCGCTTTGTGTTCCTGAGTTTCTTCATCTCTTCGTTTGGCATCGCCCAGAACGGATATATGATGAAGAACATGATGAACAAGGAGATTACCATCGTTAATTTCATGGCTCTGATCAGTTCGAATGTCGTGGGACTGATACTGGCATTCAACGGCATGGCTTACTGGAGTCTTGCCTGGCAGCAGGTTATCTTTATCCTCGTGCTGAATATAGGAAGATATTATTATACGGGATGGCGCCCGAATTTTCATATCGATTTCGGACCGGTAAGGAAGATGTTCGGATTCAGCGTGAAACTTCTGGTTACCAACATCATCAATACGGTGAGCAACAATGTATTGACCTTTGTCTTCGGCAGGTTCTATCCGATTAATGATGTGGGTAACTATAGTCAGGCATACAACTGGGACACCAAGGCTAATTCGTTTGTTGCCAATACGGTGGGACAGATAGCTCAGCCCGTCTTGGCTTCTATCCAGGACGATAAGAACCGCGAGTTGCTGGTGTTTAGAAAGATGCTCCGTTTCACGGCATTCCTTTCTTTCCCTTTGATGTTTGGCTTGACCCTTGTATCACGTGAATTCATTCTGATTACGATTCATGAGAAATGGATAGCCAGTGTGCCGCTGTTGCAGATTCTCTGCGTGAGCGGTGCCTTTATGCCTATTTACACGCTTTATCAGAATCTTGCCATCAGCAAGGGGCGTTCTGATGTGTATATGTGGTGCAACATCGGTCAGGTAGTGGGTTTGCTCGCTTTGGTATTGTTTTGTCATCAATATGGCATCCAGACCATGGTGATAGCCTATACCTTATTTATAATAGCCTGGCTCTTGGTCTGGCAGTGGATGCTGAAGCGTGTTGCAGGCTTGCGGTTCCTGGATGTGGCAAAGGATATACTGCCATTCATGCTTTGTGCGGCAGCCACCATGGTGGCCACCTATTTCATTACCCGCAGCTTGCAGAACATCTATCTCCTGCTGCTGGTTCGTCTGCTGGTTTCTGCCACCATCTACTTCTGTATCATGAAACTGCTGAAGGTGCAGATATTAGAAGAGTGTATAGCTTTCTGTAAGCGAGGTAGATAAGATTCACCCTCTTGACAGGTACCCCCTTTTTGATGAGCTTGATGATGAGTCGGATGAGGCAGTTCTTAGGCTTGTAGTCGAGCGCCTGATCCACCTTTTCGAAGGCTACATGAGCGTTTGCCGCCCAGCGGTAGGCATTGACGATGCCTATCTCTGTGGCCCTGAGGTACTGATGCTTCTTATCGTTCTGCTCGAAAAAATCGATGAGTCGGCGGGTTGATTTGAAGTATGACAGGAGGTTCTTTTCAGAGATGTTGTGATTGTAGGAATTCTCATTGTCGGTACGGTAATAATATACTGCATCATCGATGTTCACCTTTTTGCCGTAGAACATAAACTGGGCATTCCAGAAAAGATCTTCCGCATAGTTGATGCCCTCTTCAAAGAATATCCTGTGCTCCATGATGAGCGAACGCTTATAGATTCTGCCCCACAGCCGGTTGGTGATGATGTTCTGACAGACAAGCAGTTTGAGCAGTTTCTCATCAGAAACATCAAAAGGTTTCTGGAGTCTGCCTGCCTTTTCATCGCACCATTCCCGGTAGCCGCCATCAATCAGGTCGGCATGGCTACTATCTGCTTTTCCTGCCAGCTTCTCAACTGCATCTTTCGGCAGCATGTCATCGCTATCGGCAAATAAAAGATAATCGCCTGTAGCCGCCATCAGTGCCGTCTGTCTTGCAGCTCCCACGCCCCGGTTTCTGTCGTGGTGGATGATGCGTACCTGTTGTGCTCTTCCCGGATATTCTTTCAGAAGCGATTGTAGGATACTGATACTTTTATCGGGGGTACAGTCATCTACAAAGATGTATTCGATAGACGCATACGACTGCTCGAACAGTGAACGGGCGCACTGTTCGATATATTTTTCTACTCCATAGATAGGGGTTAAGATACTTATTTTCAGCATGATGGTTTTAATCTAAGATACTTTTTTATCTTGTCGGGTTCTCTTTTTTTATCTTGTGAGATACTCGAATATCAGCGTGCTGTTATAGAAGAACAGGAAGATGGTGATGATGGCGAGTCCTCCACGAAGATAAGGCAGATATTTCTCCTTACAGTTTCTGATGATATATCCGATACAGATCGGAATGATGAACGCCCAATGGGCAGCCATGATATAAACCTCGTTCAGTCCGAATCCCATGACCAGATGAATGAAGGCATCGCATACCACCCATGAGGCTGTGAGCCAGAGAAAGGCAGAGCGTCTTCCCATCCAAAAGCCCATGCACAACAGAATCACGATGATACCCTCTATGATATAAGGAACGGGTGTCTGGTATTTCACGAATATCGGGCGGTGGCTGTGGATATCTTCCAGCAGATGTTCTCTGTGCAGGATAAGCGATTCGCCAAAAACGTTTTCAACCAATGATTCTGAACGGGAGATAGACATATCTGCCCATGAGAGCATGCCCCGTTTCTGGATATTCTTGCCAGCGATGGCCTTATCGTGTTTTTGCTTCTGTTCCATCTTTGCCCTAAAAGTACTGTCTTTTGCAGCCTTTTGGGCAACGAGCCGTTCTCCTTCCAGACGGTTCGGAATGATGAAAGCCTTGTTCTGATAAATGCCTGCAGCACCTATCAGGAGGGTAGGCAAGATGATGCCCAATGCCAGATATTTCGGGCGGAAGAGTTTTTTGCCATTGGTAAAGAGGGCGGCAAGGAAGGTCTTGGCGCCATTGCTCAGCGTGATGCCTGCCGTGAAGAAAAAGAGCAGGGCTGTTTGCCACCAAGGCATGCTGCGGTGTTCCTGCTGCTGTTTGCCTGCCAGATAAAGTGTCATCGACAGGAAGAAAAGCGACATGCCGAAATGGTCATCTACAAAGGTGACGAGCAGCACGTAGGCAAAGGAAAAAAGCATCGCTGTGAGCACATTGCTGTCTATAGCCTTCAGCTGCATCACCTCTCTGAAGATTCTTCTGAAGAAGAGGGTGGAGTAGGTGGAGAAGAATGTCATCATCACCGCCACGATGGTAGTTGCCCAGTTGCGGGAGGTGAGTTCTATCAGCCAGCCGTTCAGTAGCGAGAAAGGATAGAGGAAGAAAGGGAGCATGGGATGGCGATACTCCGTGTAATACACCTTCCACTTCGAGAGGGTAAGGTAGGTGTAGGGGTCGAAACCTGAAATCTGAAAGTTCTTGGTGAAGAGCGTCCAAAATCCTGCTTTCGGCTTGCCGAAATCATCAAAATGATAGGTTATCATCAGCACATTGAAGGCGATGATAACGATGAGTGTAATCAAGGCAAAGAGCCTTTCTTCTTTTTTAATTCTAAATATATTGTTCATTCTCTGATTATTTTTTTTGCTGGGCTGATGCATGCCGCATCTCCTTCTTAGCGCTGCAAAAGTAATTGTTTTTTCTGAATATTCAAAAAGAAAGGCTCTATTTTGTGTCTTTTTTCTGATAAAAACGGAGTTTTATTTTGTATTCTCTTTTATTTGGTGTATCTTTGTCGCAATGATGATGAAAAAGTCATCAGGACGGACAGTTGGATAATAAAGATAAATAATGACAATGAAACATGCTTTTTTGATAATGGCTCATGGCAGTTTACCGCTTCTGAGGGTATTGCTGTCGATGCTCGATGATGAGCGCAATGATATATTTCTGCATATCGACCGGAAATCGGATATGCTGGATGGTGCTGAACCGCTGGTTCTTTCCAAGGCATGCCTCTTTGTATTGGAACAGAGGGTGGATGTGCGTTGGGGAAATCTGAGCCAGATTAAGGCGGAGTATGTGCTTTTCGAGGAGGCTTTGAAGCATGGACCTTATGCCTACTACCATCTGCTGAGTGGTCAGGATTTACCTATCAAATCGCAGGATTACATCCATCAGTTCTTTGAGGAGCATCAGGGTAAGGAATTTGTGGGCATCAATCATGGTGAGGAATTTGAATGGGATTGCCGCCGGAAGATGATGCGTTATTGGCTATTTACCAGTCTTACCCGCTCGAAGTATGGGGCTTTGAATGCCATTACCAGACGACTGAATAAATATCTTTCGATGCTGCTCATGCCGTTCCTCCATCGCCAGAAGATGGATTTTGCCAAGGGTGCCAACTGGGTGAGCATCACGCAGGCATGCGTGGAGTATGTGGTGAGCCAGAAGCCGTTTGTATTGAAAAGATTCAATTATACCTTCTGCCCTGATGAGTTCTTCCTGCAGACCCTGGTATGGAATCATCCCGATTTCCGGGCCGCCTTGTACTCAGAAAAAGATGAATATGAGGGCTGTATGCGACTTATCGACTGGAAACGGGGCAATCCATACGTCTGGACTTTGGCAGACAAAGAGGAGCTGGAACAAAGCAACCGCCTCTTTGCCCGTAAGTTTGATATGGAGCATGAGGATATCATCCGCTGGATCAAGGCTTCTTGCTAATATTTATCCTAGCATGTAGCCTGCCAGCAGATATCCGTTGCTTATCCACAGATAGAGGGTGATGGCGAGCATCAATCCTCTGAAGGCCCATTTCAGGTTCTTTCCTTTTGCCTTGAGCGCCAGGAAGGCGATGGCGATAGGAAGGGCATACATATAGTGGGCAGTCATGATATATACCTCGTTGATACCGAAGCCCAAACCGATATGGAGGGCAGCATCCATGAGGAAGAACGTCAGGGTGAGCCAGAGGAACTTTGACTTCCTTCCGGCAAGAATGCCAAGTAAGAAAAGCACAATGATGCATGCCTCTACCACATAATTGACCGCAGACTGGTATTTCACGATAACCGGACGGTTGCGCAATACATCGCCCAGAAGGTTCTGCTGGTGCAGCATGATGCTTTCGCCGAAGAAATTCTCTACCAGCGTTTGTGAGCGGGAGGTAGTCTTGTCGGTCCAGTTCATGAATTCGCCCTTGGCGATAGGCTTGCCCGTGTTCTTGTTCCATATCTGTTTATGGTCACGAACATATTTGGCATGCGCTTTATCCTTGATGATTTTCTCAACGGCAGCTTCTACCTTTGCCGAGTCTTTCACGCCAGTACTGTCGCGGTATTGCTGGTAAATCTTGGCTGTGGCTTCCTTGTTTTTCTTCATCTTGGCCTCGTGTCTTGCCATCTCCTTAGGCCATACGAAGGTGCGGTATTCCCATCTGGCGAAAGCCCACATGAGTGCGGCAGGAAGGATGACTCCTATCAGGAAGTATTTGATACTGAAGAACTTTCTGCCATTGGTGAAAAGGGCGGCAAGATAGGTCTTCAGACCATTGTTGAGCGATACGCCCGCTGTCAATACAAAGAGCAGGATAGTCTGCCAGATGGAAAGCTGTCTGCCTTTCTTCATGCATACGCCTGTGATATACAGGGTACAGAGGAGTATAATCATCGACATGATGAAATGGTCGGGTACCATCGCTGAAACCATCACATAGGCGAAAGAGAAATAGAAGGCAGAGAGCAGGTTTGCATCAAAGCGCTCTGTACCAATCACTTCTCTGAATATACGGTAAAGAAAAATGAAGGAATAGAAGGCGCAGAACACCAGGATAGCTCCCACGACAAACTGAACGCAGTTGATGCCGGTAAGCATCATCAATCCTTGATTTATCTGATTCGGGATATACATGAAGAACGCCAGCAGCGGGTGGCGGTATACGTTATATTCTGTGTCCCAGTGAGATACGATGCTATAGGTAAGCGGGTCGAAACCTGCCACATGGAAGGTCTTGACAAAGAGTTTGTGATAATTCTCTGTAATCTGCGAGAACTGGCTGTGGTATTTGATGACAGTCAGGGCATTGAGGGCACATGCTATGATGAGTGCGACGAGTGCTGAAACTCTTTCCTCTTTCTTGATTTTAAAAATATCGAATATCTTTTTCATATCTTTCTTTTATCGTGTTTTTGGAATCCCCTTATTTCTTCAGGAAGAACCTTACCAGAAGGAAGTTTACCGGGATGCAGATGCAGAGGGTGGGTATCATAGCCAGCTGTTTGGCTAGACCCAAGCCTACGAAGAGGTTGAGGCAGAGGGTCTGCATCGAGTAGTTGACGATGTGGGAGAGGGTGAATCCTGCTCCGCGCTTGGCATTCGCCTTTACCTTGAAGGTATAGCGGGTACTGGCGATGAAATTGAAGATGAAACTCACGATGTAGGCGATGGTGTTGGCGGTGGTAGCCAGACTGTGGTCGCCCATGTTGGGGATGAAATGGGCCAGCGCCGGCATCATAGCCAGGTAGATGACATATTGCAGTACTGTAGCCAGTCCGCCTACGATTCCGAATCTGATGACTTCGCCCAGCTTCTCTCGCTTGGCATCATCCATATTATTTATCTTGTTCTTGATATTCATGTTGCAAAAGTACTTCAAAATCTCCAAATTACCAAATATATCCTGGTATTATTTATCTCAGCATCTTTCCTTTTCCGAAGAGATAAGCCAAATGAGTCTTCTCCATTATCTTGGCGATGCCGATGCTTCCGGCAATGGCGATGAATATGGTAACGAGGGCGAAACAGATTTCGCTCCTGTCCCAACTAAAGAGGGGATGATAAAACTTGGCTGCCATCGTAAAGATGGGGTGGAAGAGATAGATAGGAAGCGTGTTGCGGCCTATATATAATAAGGTGTCTTCTGTCTTTCGAACGCTGGCATTATCCTGTAGGCGTTTGATGAGGCTGTGTATCCACATCAGGGATGAAATGCAGCACCAGCAGGAGAAGACGATGGCGAGCGTGCCCCAGTCGTACCATTCTTCTAAGCCCAGCAAGTTGATCCAGAGCAGCAGGGCAACCGGTGAAGGACGGAATATTCTGTCAAAGCCGATATGGCATTGTCTGAGTACCGCTCCGATGAAATAATAGGTGGCGGCACTGGGCGAAAGAGCGGGTGTCTTGGACAGGAGCAGGAGTAGGGTGGCGAAGATAAAGAGGCTTGAGGTGGTGCTCATCGTTGTTTTTCCCTGTCTGAGGGTTCCCCAGGTTGCTCCCTTGAAACTGACGTAATAGAGAATGCCGCAGATAATCATGGTCTGGATGAACCAATAGGGACCGATGGAAGTAACGAATATCTTCTCACAAATCTGAGAGAGTGACAGTTCCGTGATGCCATCTCTCACCGGCATGAAATAGGAGAGTACAGAGAAACCGGTTACCATGATGACGTAAGGCAAAGCGAGACACATCAGGTATCTTCCCATCTCCTTTGGGCTTTTCTCGATATTCACGAGATAGCCCGTGATGATGAGGAAGGTAGGCATCATGAACGAGAGAATGCCTGCCTTGAGCTGGGGGTATGTGTTGCCGAAGCTCACGATATGAATCAATATCATGAGAATAATGAGTATGGCTCTTATCCAGTCGATGTCTGTATTCCTTTGTTTCATAACAAGTTAATGTATTGTAAGTCAGTAAGTTGGCATACTGGATACGGCGTTTCGCCGTATATGGGTACTTGGCAAGATGGTTCGCGACTCCGTTAGGCTTTCCTGTCTTCCGTTATGCGTTTCTAAATTCTGAAAGGTTTGTAATGACCTTTATCGGCGAAGGCGAGCATCTCCTTGTCGCCTCGGCTGTCGCCAAATGCTTCAATATCATATTGCGTGCGGTCGAAAGATAATGAGGGGGTACCGTAGGCATAGGCGGCAGTGGTGGTCAGTGCCTCGCAGATGCGATGCACCTTTTCCTCGCCATAGCAGTTGTTGCTCTTGAACTTGCCGGTAAGTCTACCGTCAATCACTTCTATCTGAGTACCCAATACCCTGACTCCATCTAGGCCGCGAACTTTAAAGAACGGGCGGACCCAATTGTCGATGCTGGCACTCACGATGAAAACCTGAGCACCTGCAACCAGGGCTTCGTGTACCAGCGTAATACCTTTGGGGCGTAACAGATGCTGGTATTCTTCGGCAAAATCGCGGCAGAGCGCATCAAACTTCTCGATACGCATGCCGGCAAAGAGATGGGCAAAGATGAGTTGCTTCGCCTTCCAGTTGGGAAAAAGATGCAACTTCATCAGTACCAGGAGCGGACTGTACATCAGGAAAACCATCAGAAAACGACCGGTACCCTTGGCATATCTGATGAATTCCAGCAGGGTATCGCTTGTTGTCAGCGTTCCGTCGAAATCGAAACAATATAATTTTTTCTTCATTTTCTTATACGATATAAATAAGGATCAGGAAGGAGAGCAACCAGGCAAGCACGATAAACTGGGTAATGCGGTCGCGCAGGATAATCTTCGTAGGATCACCACTCTTCTGGTCTACCACAGCAATCTGGATGTATCTCAGCAAACCAACCAGCACAAAGACACTCGTAAGATAGAGATAATCAGTATGGAAATTCTCGATAACCTCCGGACTCACCGTATACATGATGTAACATACCAGGGTTACGGAAGCCGTAATCGTAATAGCCTGGTTTATGAAGGTGAGGTTGTAGCGGATGGTATTCTTGCGGGGAGCCTCGCCCGTCTTCTCCATGCGCAGCACATCATCGCGGCGCTTGGCAAAACTCATGAAGAGGGTAATGAGGAAGGTCATCAGCACAATCCACTTACTGAGTACGATGCCCGTAGCCACACCACCTGCCAGCAGACGGAGTACGAAACCGAAAGCCACGATACACACATCGATGATAGCATATTGCTTGAATTTGGCGCAGTAGCCGAGATTCAGAAGCCAATAGAAAATGATGATTCCCATCGTCTCCCATGATCCGAGCAGGCTGCATATACCCATAGAGAGGGCAAACATCAGGAACATCAGTCCGTATGCCTGCTTGATGCTGACCGCCCCCGATGCTATCGGACGATGGCACTTGACAGGGTGGCGGCGGTCGGCCTCCACATCATAGATATCGTTGAAACAATAGATGCTCGATGCGGCAAAACTGTAGGCGAAGAAAGTAATCAGACCCGCCAGCAGGGCATCTGTATGCAACAGGGCGCCGCCAAAGAACAGCGGTAAGAAGATAAAGCTATTCTTGATCCATTGCTTCGGGCGAACCAGTCGCAGCAGCGCAGCAAAACCTTTACTGTCTTCCAATTTATTCTCGTTCATAAAACTCCTATTTTTCTTAATAAATAAACTCCTTTTTACTTGATAAACTTAGCTAACTCTTTAGAAATCCATCCGGCTATCTTGCTCAGAATCCATGCTGCAGGCAGGGTGATGCCTATGCAGATGAAGAAAGTAGGCCAATAGCCCAAGTGATGCGGCTCTATGTATTTCAGCACGAAGTGGATATGGAGCAGATAACACTCCAGACTCAGTGCTCCCACAAACATGACCCCCTTGTTGAACCAGCTCGGTGTGCGGTGGAAGATGCGGTTCAGCAGCAGGATGCTGGTGATGGTAAGCGGGATATAGAGCATGCGTTCCAGGAAGAGCGGAAACATGCCATGCTTCTCCTGTTCCAGGAAGATGCTCGCCAGCAGCGTCATCAGGAACATGAGCCATATCATCCATATCGAAGCACCGTCGAGCGTCTGTTTCTGTCTTACCATCTCACCCATGTTGATGCCGATGAAGAAGATAGGCACGCGGCTCCAGAAAATCTCCAGGTGTCCTACAGCCTGATGTATTGGGGTGACATATTGTACCAGGATGCACCACATAATCATCACCACCGGCAGCCAGCGGTAGATAGGATGGCGCCTGATGAGTTCCATGTAGGCAGGGGCAAAGAGATAGAGCATCATCGTAGCCGGGATGTACCAGAAGTTGAGCTCATCATGCAGCCAGAACCCCCAGTTGATGGTTATCTCTCCAAAGAGATAGATCCAGTTCCAGGTGCTTCCTCCCTGGAAAGAAGGGATATAGAAGAGGCAGGCTATGATGAGCCAGGTAGGGTAGATGCGCAGATAACGGCGGATGAAGAAATGCTTGGCAGAAGGATTCTTCATCCACGAGAACCAGAGACCTATTCCGCTGAGAAAGAGGAACATGTCTACACCGACATTGCCCATTCTGCGAAGCCCGAAAAAGGCATCTTCTCTAGGCAATGCCACATGAAAGAGGATGATGAACAGCATGGCTGCTCCCATCAACTCGCCGCGAAACCGGCTGATATTCGCCAGTTCTATATCTTTTATCTTCATGATTTTCTTTTAATATTTCGGATTTGGAATCTTCTTCATCAGTTGGGTGAAGAGCCATGCCAGACAGATGCTCGATATGATGTAGAGGAGCAGGCCGGCATAGATGTCGCCCTGACGGCTGATAGGGATGAATATCTTGCGGGTGATAGGGTGGCATACGAAGAGGGCGGCGGAGATGCTGCCCATCCACTCTAATACCTTGTAAAGACCTGATAACCAGCTGATATTCTGAAGAAGGTCGGCTACCAATACGCTCACCAGACAGAAGAAGAAAGGCACGAAGGTCCAGCCAACCATGCTGCCGCTCAGACTGTAGATAAGCGACAGACAGAAGATGCAGCCAAAGAAGTTGGTGATAGGCGAATGGAAGGTCATCAGAATCTTCTCGCCATAGCGGGCATAGAGGATGCCCAAACCGAATGGCAGCATGCCGCCCATAAAGTTGTAGCGGTAGCGGTTCATCACTTCACTCTCCGGATTGTCAAAGCCCAGGAGGAGCTGGATGACGATGCAGATGGCCATCAATCCTACGGTCCATCCCCAATGGCGGCGATAGAGCAGCAGTCGATAGACGATGTAAAGTTGCAGCATCAGACCGAAGAACCAGTACGGACCCGGCCAGATGATGTTATCCGGATTTGGCAATACATTATTGAACATGCCCAGCATCGCAACGATGTCGAGCGCTGCATAGTGGTGAGAGCCAGGCGTGATAAGGTCGAGCATCGTGAATGCCACGAAACCTACTATCATCATCTTGAAGAGTTTCAGATAGTGATAGCGGATAAAGTGGAGCGGTTCGCGCCAGTTGATGCTTCCTGTAAGTTTCTTGCCCGAGATGTTGTACATTCTGGTCTGCTGTTCGGTAGAGAGATGAGGTTTAGCCTCATATTTCATCACTAGTCCGTAAGCACTCAGAAAGAGGAATACGGGCACACCGTAATGGCCGAAGAACGAGAGCAGGTGCACAGGCAGGTTGAGGTCCATGCTGACCATTACCTGGTTCAGCCAGTCAACATTGTGCTGGAAGTATTGATACTCGTTCTCCTTGACGATAGGTCCCAGCCAATGGCAGTAGTTATGCAAGAAGATGCCGATGATGGCGAGTCCTCTCAGGGCATTGCATGCCGGGCGTGATAGAATAGCACTATTCATAATCAGTTTCTCCTTTCTTTCTTTATTACCTTTTTACTTTCTTCCTTTTTTATCTTTTCCAGATGCGCATCACGAAGTTTGTCGTAATCGGCAGAGTTTTTGAGGATACGTGGTCGCATCTCGTCATATTTCAGACTCAGGATGTTATATTCCTCCTTATAGGTAGGTGTCTCAATGCCAGCCAGATACAGCAGGAGATGAGGCAGAGCATCGGTCATGAAGCGCTTGTCCTTAGCCTTGCGTATCTGACGGTAAATGTCGCGGTGGTTCCTGATATATTTTGGCGAACAGTATATCCAGAACGGAATTTCAAACTCATAGTGAGCCAGCGGCCAGTCGATTTCTGCAGAATGGTTACGGCAGATGAAGCCACGGTTCTCTTCGTAGCATTCCTCGCCATGGTCGGGCACGTAGATGACGATGGCATCCTGCTTTTGGAACCGCTTCACTATCTGGGCTACGATAGAGTCGTTGTAAAGGGTGGCGTTATCGTAATGACTCAGCATCTTGCGCTGGGCATTGGTCAGTTCAGGGCGCTTGTCTTCATAACTGCTTGCCCAGAACCGGGCTTGCTTTGTGCGGTAGCGCTGCTTATAGTTTACATGCTGGCCCATCAGGTGGAAGATGGTGAGGTTGTGCTCCTTCTGGAAGTTCTTCAGACTGTCATCATAATCCTTCAGCAGTCCGTCGTCCAGGTCGTGGAGTTGGGTGTTGCGATGGTCAAACTGAAGTTTGCTCAGTTCCGGGTTGTTCAGGAAGAAACCGCCGCTGAAGTCGTAAACCGCCTCCTTTGCCTGTGGCAGGAATTCGTTGGTGATGAAGGTTACGTTGTAGCCTGCCTTTCGGAACACTTCAGGGAAGAGCGGATAGTCGCACCATTCGCCTTTCTCGCCTACCACATGGGTAGAGAGCATGTTCTTGAAAACGAAACTGGTCAGGTTCCAGCAGGTTACCACATCGGTAAACTTGGTGAGCTTGCGCGATTTCTCCAAGGCTACCTGCTGTGGAGTGGTATCCATAAAATAGCCGTACTGCTGGGAATGATGTCGGCCGAAGCTTTCGCCGATAATCAGTACGATGTTTGGCGAACGGTAGCTGCAACTGTCAACCTTCACTTCGTGGGCGGCATGAATGAGTTGGGTAATCTGATGCGCAGCCAGCTGGTTGGCATAGATACTGAATTGGAGTCGGTAGACAGGCAGATAGAGAACAGCATGATCCTTTTCTGTCAGGATATGCTCTACTTCGCCTATCGTTCTACCATTCATGAGTTTATGGTAAGCCGTCTTGTTGTGCCAGGAGGTGCAGCATCCTATGATGAAGATGATGAGGCATAGGATTCCGAAGCTGGCAGGCATGGCTGCAGTCATGCGGGGGATAGCCATCAGCCGTTTCTTGACAGAAGCCAACTCCAGAACGGTAATGATGAAAACGTATAGCTTGATGAGTTGCTTGCGGAAGATGGCGATGAGAATCTGGATGAGAGCGAGAAGCAGAATCCAGCCCACACTACTGAAGAGAACTTCGGCAGAGATGAGGGCTGAGAGGAAACTGCTAGCCTCCGAACTGTTGGTCTCGCCCACCAGCATCAGCATAGAAGGGTTGAGCGTAGAGCCGAAATTCACGTAGCAATAGGTGTCGGCGGCAGCTGTACTATATAATATAAGGTATAGTACGGCACGCAGACCCCAGCGCACCTTCTTGGGGAAGATGGCGATAACGGCACACACCACATAGAGGTCGACAAAGAGTTCCAGAAACAGGTTGTCGTATAAAGTCCCCTTGGCAGGTGTAGTCACGATAGAACTGATCATGCCCAGCAGGTACATGAACACAAAGAAGTTGGCATTTCTGCGAATCGGCGCAGAAGCCACGTTCAGACACTTCTTAATGATTTCTTTCCAACTCATTTTTTGCTGTTTGTTGTTTAAATATGATTTTAAGCGTTTTCGGAGAGAGGGATGCTTAGAGCTGCCTGTAGTTTCTGACAGCCAGTTGCTCGATGCATTCCGGCATCATTCCCCTGATGCTTTCCTCCTCTTTGATACGCTTTCTGATTTCCGTGCTGCTGATGTTGAGCAGTGGAGTTTCTACGATGGTAACGCCTTCTGGCACATTGCCTATGCAGGCTCCCTGGCGTGGATAAACCACGATGGGATAGTGTGCTAGAATGTCGTCGTGGTGGTACCACTTGTCGAAAGCAGCCCAGTTGTCGCCACCAATCAGCAGGGTGAACTCATTTTCCGGGTAATCCTTGCTGATGGCTTGCAGCGTGTGCCAGGTATAAGATGGCTTAGGCAGGCGGAACTCATAGTCGCATGCCTTCAGTTGTGGCTCGTGCTCCAGCGCTTTTTCTACCATTTCCAGGCGCAGCTGGTCGTCGAGCAAGTCGGTAGCGGTCTTCTTGAATGGGTTCATGGGCGAAACCATGAACCACACCTCATCCAGGCAGGCCTTCTCGCAAAGGCTTTTCGCCAATGCGATATGGCCCGTATGGATGGGGTTGAAGCTACCGCCAAAGATTCCTACCTTCTTCATTTCTTATTCTTCTTATTTGGGAGTTATGGGGAGCTAGCTGTTGAGGCCTGGTTTTGGACAGGCGATGGAATCGCCTGGAACGGGGGGCTGCTTTCTGCTTGCGGCAGGGGGGTGTTTTCGGCCTGGGCTGGGGCTGCTTGCTAGCTTTTACTCTGCGTCTAGGAAGGTCTTGACGAGCTGATAAACCTCCTGCTGAGCCTTCTCCAAGTCATCGTTTACGACCACGTGGTCAAACTGAGGGGCGAAGGTCAACTCATAGCTTGCCTTGGCAAGGCGCTGCTCAATCACCTCAGGCGCATCAGTATTGCGGCCAACCAGACGGCGGCGCAATTCCTCTACCGAAGGTGGCTGGACAAAGATGCTCAAGGCACGCTTGCCATAAAACTTCTTGATGTTTACACCACCCTTCACGTCAATATCGAAAATCACCGACTCGCCCTTGGTAAGCTGGTTTTCTACCTGTGACTTCAGGGTGCCGTAGAATCTGTCCTGGTAAACCTCCTCATACTCCAGGAACTCGTCAGCCTCAATCTTAGCCTTGAATTCCTCTGGAGAGAGGAAGAAATACTCTACACCATTCTGTTCTGTACCGCGCGGAGCACGAGAGGTGCAGCTGATAGAGAAAGCCAGCTTCAATTCCGGGTGCTCTTTCATCAGCCAGTTTACGATGGTGCTCTTACCGCTGCCCGATGGGGCGCTGAAAATTAACAATCCGTTCTTCATTTTTTATTCTTCTTTTCTTTATTTGCTGTTTGATAGGGGGCTTTTTGGACAGGCGATAGAATCGCCTGGAACGGGGGCGAGGCTTTCAAAAACGCCACTTGAGGGGGCTTTTGAGGCGGCTCTCGGGGAGAGAGAAGGTGCCTGTCTCTTGTTTAGAGAGCATTCAGCACCTGCTCCTTGATCTGCTCCAGTTCGTCCTTCATCTTCACCACGATGTTCTGCATTTCAGCCTGGTTGCTCTTAGAGCCGGTGGTGTTGATTTCACGTCCCATTTCCTGTGCGATGAAACCGAGTTTCTTTCCTACACCATGACCTTCCTCATTCATGGTCTCGCGGAAATACTTCAGGTGGTTGGCAAGGCGCTGCTTCTCCTCGCTGATGTCGAGCTTCTCGATGTAGTAGATGAGTTCCTGCTCCAGGCGGTTCTTGTCGTAATCCACATTTGGAATCTGCTGCAGGCCGTTAACGATGTTCTGTCTGATCTTCTCCACGCGAGCCTTCTCGTATGGTTCGATGCTAGCCAGGAGAGTCTGGATGTTATCCACCTTCTCTGTGAATTTCTTCTGAAGAGCGGCTCCTTCCTGCTTGCGGAAGGCAACGAGATGGTTCACAGCCTCGCAAATTGCATTTTTTGCCACTTCCCACTCCTCATCGGTCAATTCTTCCACATCCGTCTTCGTTGTTACATCCGGAAGACGCAACAGAGTGCTGTACCAGTCGGTTGGCTCAGGAATGCCTGTTTCAGCCGAAATCTTCTTGATTTGCTGGTAATAATTCTGTACAAGCGCCGCATTGATAGGAGTGGCATCTGTAGTAGCATCCTTATCAATCCAGATGGCGAAGTCAACCTTGCCTCTTTCTAGATTTTTAGAGATATACTGACGGATTTCCATCTCCTTCTCTCTATAGAGCGGAGCAATACGAGTAGAGAGGTCAAGCGTCTTGCTATTTAATGACTTTATCTCTACATTAATCTTCTTTGTTTTAAAGGCCGCGGTAGCTTTTCCGAAGCCTGTCATTGACTGTATCATATAATCTTTCGCGTTAAATTTCTGCAAAAGTACAAAAAAAAGCGAGAAAATGAGTATATTTGCACCTTATTTAAGAATATATTTTTTAATTATGTCGTGTATATTGAATATTGAGACGAGTACGGACGTGTGCTCAGTGGCAATTAGTGATAGTGGACAGGTGATTTTCAACCAGGAAGATCACACAGGTCCTAACCATGCTGTTAAGTTGGGTGTGTTTGTAGATGAGGCTCTTGATTTCCTCGATTCTCATGGCCTTCCGCTGGAGGCTGTGGCGGTAAGTTGCGGTCCGGGTTCCTATACCGGATTGCGTATCGGTGTGAGTATGGCGAAGGGCATCTGTTATGGTCGCGGTGTGAAACTCATCGCTGTTCCAACACTCGAACTGATGGCTGTGCCTGTATTGCTTGGCGAACATCCTGAGGAGGAAGACGCTCTCATCGTACCTATGCTCGACGCCCGCCGCATGGAGGTATATGCCGAAGTGCTCGACCGCGCCCTGAAGGTGGTTCGCCCTATTCAGGCTGATATTGTGGATGCTGATACCTACAAGGAATATCTGGACCAGCATCATGTATACTTCTTCGGAAATGGCGCTGCCAAGTGTATGGAGACCATCAACCATCCGAATGCTCACCTCGTAGAGGGCATTGAGCCTTTGGCTAAGAATATGGCTCCGCTGGCAGAGAAGCGTTTTGTAGAGGGCAAGTTCGAAGATGTGGCATATTTCGTGCCTTTCTATCTCAAGGATTTCGTGGCTAAGATGCCAAAGAAACTGCTCTAGAATTATTGATTATATAAAATATTGTAAGAATGAATATAGAAGGATTAGACTATAATACCCAGAGAGCTAAGCTCATTCTGCCTGAGTATGGCCGTGAGATTCAGCAGATGGTAGACCATTGTCTGACGCTTACCGACCGTGAAGAGCGCCAGCGCTGTGCAGAGACCATTATTGCAGTCATGGACCGTATGTTCCCAGAGAACAGAGGGGTAGAGGACCATGAGCAGAAACTCTGGGACCAGCTTGCCATCATGAGCAATTTCCAGCTCGACATCGATTTCCCTTATGATGTATCGGATGCTGTAAAGATAGCAACCAAGCCGGAGCCTTTGCCATATCCTATGCAGCACATCCCGGTGCGCCATTATGGAGCTATGCTCTTCGAGATTTTCGAAAAGCTGAAGACGATGGAACCAAGTGAGGAGCGCGATAAACTCGTGGAGCTTACTGCCAACCAGATGCATCGCGACCTGGTAACCTGGAGCCATGGCTCCAGCGATGTAGCCAAGGTAGCTTCCGATCTGGCACGTTTTACCGATGGCAACATCCAGCTCGATCTCGATACTTTCGTTTTCGAGAAGATTGAGGCACAACCTAAGAATGTAAATAATAATAAGAAGAAAAAGTAATCCACATTATTATATATAGTAGACAAGCTTATGGAGTCTTTCATCATAGAGGGCGGTCATCCGCTCAAAGGTACTATCACACCTCAGGGCGCCAAGAACGAGGCACTGCAGGTTATCTGTACCACAATCCTTACCGACGAGCCTGTGCGCATCACCAACGTGCCGGACATCCTGGATGTGAACAACCTGATTAAGTTGCTCCAGGAGATAGGTGTCAAGGTAACCAAGCACAGTCGTCACGACTATACATTCCAAAGTGATGAGTTGAAACTCGATTATCTCGACAGTCTGGAGTTTGTGAAGAAATGTTCTTCTCTTCGTGGTAGTGTGCTCATGATAGGTCCGCTGCTCGGTAGATGTGGCAAGGCTACCATAGCTCAGCCGGGTGGCGATAAGATAGGTCGTCGCCGTCTGGATACCCACTTCCTGGGCTTCAAGTATCTGGGCGCCAACTTCGTTCACGATGATGAGCGTAATGTTTACCAGATACAGGCAAAGAAGCTGAAGGGCTGCTATATGTTGCTCGATGAGGCTTCGGTTACCGGTACCGCCAATATCATCATGGCATCTGTATTGGCAAAGGGCACTACCACCATTTATAATGCAGCTTGCGAACCATATATCCAGCAGCTCTGCCATCTGCTCAATGCGATGGGTGCTCAGATCAGCGGCATCGCCAGCAACCTGCTCACCATCGTGGGTGTTGATAAACTGCATGGTGCCGAGCATCGCATCTTGCCTGATATGATTGAGGTAGGTTCGTTCATCGGCATGGCGGCAATGTGTGGCGAAGGTGTGCGCATCAAGAATGTGTCTGTCAAGGATTTGGGTATTATTCCTGATGCATTCCGCCGCCTGGGAGTGAAGATAAGTATAGAGGATGATGACCTTGTGATTCCAGAGCAGAAGCATTATGTCATCGATTCATTTATTGACGGCACCATCATGACACTTGCCGATGCCCCTTGGCCAGGACTCACTCCTGACCTTCTTTCCGTGCTCCTTGTAGTGGCTACCCAGGCTCGCGGCAGCGTTCTCTTCCATCAGAAGATGTTCGAGAGCCGCCTCTTCTTCGTGGATAAACTGATTGATATGGGTGCGCAGATTATTCTCTGTGATCCTCACCGTGCTGTGGTGGTTGGTCATGACCATAAGATCAAACTGCGTGCTGGTAGAATGACCAGTCCTGATATCCGTGCCGGTATTGCCCTGCTGATTGCTGCCATGAGTGCCAATGGTACCAGCCGCATTGCCAATATCGCCCAGATAGACCGTGGTTACGAGGATATCGAGCATCGCCTTAATGCGCTGGGTGCCAAGATTACCCGTGTCAGTGATTAATCAATGTTAAATGTTAAATGTTGAATGTTGAATGATTAGACGTGACGAAGTATATAAGATAGGCAAGTTGGGAAAACCTCATGGTGTGAAGGGCGAGATTACTTTCGCCATTACAGATGATGTTTTCGACCGTGTAGATGCCGAGTACCTGGTACTCGACATCGATGGCATCCTCGTGCCTTTCTATTTAGAGGAATATCGTTTTAAGAACGATGAAAATGTGCTCGTGAAGTTTGAGGATATCGATACCCAAGAGCAGGCACGCAACTATACCGGTTGCGAGGTTTTCTTCCCACGTCATCTCTCTGACAGTGATGAAGAGAACATGAGCTGGGCAGAAATCATCGGTTTCCACCTGGTAGATGCCGTAAGCGGCAAGGTGGTAGGTACCATAGCACATGTAGACGATTCTACCCTCAACCTTCTTTTCGAGGTAACAACCGATGCAGGTGATGAAATCCTCATCCCTGCCAGCAACGACCTCATCGAAGAGGTGAGTGCTGAAAAGAAAGAAATCAGAATGGCAATTCCTGAGGGATTGCTCGACTTATAAAGTGAAGAGTGAAGAATTCATTTGCTTTACTAATCATAAAGTTCTAAGTTCAAAGTTAATAATTTCAAAGTAAATGAAGAAACAACAGATATGTATTCTCGGTTCTACGGGAAGTATCGGTACACAGGCGCTTGATGTCATCGAACAGCACAGTGACCTTTACGAGGTATATTGCCTCACCGCCAACAACCGAGTGCAGGAACTTGCCGAGCAGGCTCGCAAGTTCCATCCGGCTGCTGTGGTCATAGCCAATGAGGCTCGCTACGAGGAGCTGAAGGATATGCTCAGTGATGAGCCTGATATCAAGGTTTATGCCGGTGCTCAGGCGCTTTGCGATATCGTACAGGCTGAGCCTATCGATATGGTGCTGGCTTCCATGGTAGGCTTCTCGGGCCTGGAACCAACCATCCATGCCATCAAGGCGCGTAAGAAGATATGTCTTGCCAACAAGGAAACACTGGTGGTAGCGGGTGAGCTGATCTGCAATCTTGCACAGGAATATCATGTGCCTATCCTCCCTGTTGACAGCGAGCATAGTGCCATCTTCCAGAGTCTGGTGGGTGAGGGCGACAACGAAGTAGAGAAGATTCTCCTGACCTGTTCGGGTGGTCCTTTTCGCAATTATACCCACGAGCAGTTGGAGAAGGTGACTGCTGCCGATGCCCTCAAGCATCCTACCTGGGATATGGGCGCCAAGATAACCATCGATTCGGCTTCGCTCATGAACAAGGGCTTCGAGGTGACAGAAGCTAAATGGCTCTTTGGGGTTCCGGCTGATAAGATTGAGGTGCTTATCCATCCGCAGAGCGTTGTGCATAGTGCCGTTCAGTTTGTTGATGGTGCTGTCAAGGCTCAGTTGGGTGTGCCAGATATGCGTCTGCCTATCCAGTATGCCTTCTCTTTCCCTCAGCGTCTGCATCTGAATGGCGATCGTCTCGACCTCTTCAAGACGCAGGATTTGCAGTTCTTCAAGCCTGACTATCAGAAGTTCAAGTGTCTGCAACTGGCTTTCGATGCCATCAGAAAGGGTGGTAATATGTCATGTATCGTGAATGCAGCCAACGAGATAGTGAATGCCGGCTTCCGCAAAGGTGAGTGTGGCTTCCTTCAGATGGCTGATATCATCGAAGAGACGATGGCGAAGGCTACTTTCGACAGTAATCCCGACCTCGATGTCTATCTGCAGACCGATGCTGAGGCTCGCCGCATAGCTACAGAGCTGATGCACAAGTAATAGTTTATAGTTAATAGTTAAAATGAACGTAGGATATAGGGCTCATCATAAAGTTCAAAGTTCCAAGTTCAAAGTTCAAAGTAAATAAATGGAAGTATTTTTGATCAAAGCGTTGCAGCTGATGCTGTCGCTTTCCATCTTAGTGTTGCTCCATGAGGGCGGACACTTCTTCTTCTCCAAACTCTTTGGTGTAAGAGTGGAGAAGTTCTATCTGTTCTTCGACCCTTGGTTCCATCTCTTCGAGTTCAAGCCAAAGAATTCGGATACTACCTATGGTTTGGGATGGTTGCCGCTCGGAGGATATTGTAAGATTTCGGGTATGATAGATGAAAGTTTCGATACCGAACAGATGAAACAGCCGGAACAGCCATACGAGTTTCGCAGCAAACCGGCATGGCAGCGCCTGCTCATCATGATAGGTGGCGTGCTGGTTAACTTCGTGTTGGCTCTCTTCATCTATTCCATGATTCTGTTCCATTGGGGCGACAATTATGTGGCTACCCGCGATATGAGTTATGGTATGAAGTTCAATACCGAGGCAAAGGCATTGGGCTTCCAGGATAAGGATATTCTGGTAAGCACCGATCTGGGTGAGTTCAAGACCTTTGATGGCGATCTGTATCGTAATCTCTCTGAGGCTAAGCAGGTCAATATCATCCGTCAGGGCAAACCGATGACGCTTAATCTGCCTGGCGATCTCGACATGCTCAGTATGATTAAGAGCAGTCCTCGCTTCGTAGATTTGTATGTGCCTCTGCAGATTGATAGTGTGATGAAGGATTCGCCTGCCAGCAAACTCGGTTTGGCAAAGGGTGATAAGATTCTTGCTATTAATAATAAAAAGGTAGTCTCTTTCAACGAATTTCAGATAGAATTGGGCAGAGTAGAGGATGTGCTTGCTTCGGCTGAGACGCCACAGGATAGTGCCAGAGCACTTACAGCTCAGGTTACTTATCTCAAGGCTTCTGGCGATACCGTCAAGTCGAGTGTTCTCCTGAAGTCTACCGAAGAGGGTGTGAAGTTTGGTTTCTACAATCATCCTGTCATGCTCGATTATAAGATTACTCATGTCAACTATGGTTTCTTCGAGAGTTTCCCTGCCGGCATCAAATACGGCTGGAATGTCTTGGCCGGTTATGTGGGCGATATGAAGTATGTCTTCTCTAAGGAAGGTGCCAAGAGTCTAGGTGGTTTCGGTGCGCTGGGCAGTCTCTTCCCATCTGTATGGGATTGGCATGCATTCTGGCTTATGACAGCGTTCCTGAGTATCATTCTTGCCTTCATGAACATTCTTCCTATCCCTGCTCTTGATGGTGGACATGTGTTCTTCCTTCTCTATGAGATTATCACAGGTCGCAAACCGGGCGATAAGTTCATGGAGCGTGCTGAGTATATTGGTTTCGGCATACTGATTCTTCTGCTTGTTGTGGCCAATCTGAACGATGTATTGCGACTCTTCGGCATCTTGTAATGCCGAGGAATCGCGAAAATAAAGGTCTAAAAAAAGAGGGTGTGTCATTAATTAATGACACACCCTCTTTTTTAGAGTTTATTCTTTTATACGTATCTGATAATCTGTCCTACACTAACCTTCTTGTCTTTGCGGTAGCCGTTGAGTCTGCAGATCTGCTCTACAGTTACGCCGCGCTTTTCAGCGATAGAACTAAGCGTTTCGCCTGGCTTCACCTTGTGGTAGAGCTTCTCGTGGTCAGCAGGCAGTTCGTAGTATCTTCCCACTTCGCCGCCGTTAACCTGCTCTCTGGTGTAACCACCGTTGCCAACCTTGCCACGGGCAGCATTGGCATCAGCTGATTCGCTTTCGTAGGTATTACGGTTAAAGCTGTAGAAGTCGCCTGTAACGTCCTGGTTGCGGAAATCGAAGAAGAGTGCCGGGTTCAGAGCCACACCACAGAGACGGGTCTCAAAGTGGAGATGCGAACCGGTACTTCTACCCGTATTACCACCCAAGCCAATCACATCGCCGGCTCTTACCTCTTCGCCCTCAGTAACGAGCTGCTTAGAGAGGTGACCATAGATAGTCTCCAAACCGTTGTTGTGACGAATCACGATGTACTTACCGTAACCACCACCTTCATATCTTACGATGCGAACTCTGCCTGAAAAGGCTGAGCGGATTGAGTCGCCAATATAAACCTTGATGTCCATACCTTTATGTTGGCGGCCAAAGCTAGCACGGTAACCGAAGTTACTTGTGACAACGCGACTAGGAGTTGGCATGCAGAAATGACGGAGATCGATGCGGAAGTGCTCAGGCAAGGTTGTAGCCCTGTGAGCGTACTTGTTAGAGAAATCCTCATACAGCTCGGCTGCAGGGTTCTCTCTGTCTTCAATCATTCGATAATGCGACACAGCGAGTGTGTCGAGCGATTTCATTCTGTGGTCTACAGGTGCCTGTCTTGCCAACAGATCTTGTCCGCAAACAGGAGAAACTGTTAGCGCCAACAATGCAACGACCGAAATTTTCTTTATACTCTTTTTAAAACTCATACTACTTTTTCTATTTTCTTTTTTAGGTTCGTGTCAACAGCGCAGAATCATACAAGAAATTCTGCAAAAACCACTAAGGCAAATGCCTTCATGTAGCGGTTTTGTTATATAGACGTTGCAAATATAACAAAAAAACTTCAAAAAACCAAAGTTGTTAAAGCCAAAAGGGCGATATTTAACGCCCTAGCCTTATTTTTAACTTACATTAGGAAAATGAGATGCAAGGAGTTGACTTTTAGTACGTTTCATGCTTTTGTAGCATTCTCAACAGAGCCACGGCAGGAGAATGCCCCATGAAAATATACTTTTTTACCTCCGGACTGGTGAATCGGAGGCATTCCTGATAAGCGCGGTAGAGGTCGTTGAGGTTGATGGTAAATTCCTTACCCGATGACTCTCTGATACCGATAATCATCTTTGCCGTTACATGCAGTTTGACGTATCTGATGCCTGTTGCGCTTTCTATTTCTGTAATGTTTTCGAGAATGGCTCTCATTTCTTCCAGGGTTATTTCTGGTCGCGGCTCCCTGATAGCCGGCTTTCTTCTTCTATCCATAATTATACTTTTTACTTTTGGGACAGGCGATGGAATCGCCTGGAACGGGGGTGAGGCTGCTTGATAGCTGAAGCCACCTTTTAGCCTTGCTTTCTGATAACAGGAACTGCTTTTGCTTGCTTTCTGATAACAGGAACTGCTCTTGCTTACTGCTTTAGCTGATGGCTGCCCAGTTGATATGGGTTTTCTTCAAATCCCTGAGGCGGTTCCAGAGTAGGGCGTTGTGAGGAGCATTGCATTCGGGATCGTTGTCGATGATTTCCTGTGCTTCTGTGCGCGCCAGTTGTACCAGCTGACCGTCTCTGGCAATATTCGCTATCTTCAGGTCGAAAGCCATGCCGCTCTGCTGCGTTCCCTCCAGGTCGCCGGGACCACGGAGTTTCAAGTCGGCCTCGGCGATACGGAAACCGTCGTTCGTATCGCACATGATATCAATACGTTTGCGGGTTTCTTCTGAAAGCTTATAGTTGGTTACCAGAATGCAGTAGCTCTGGTCGCAGCCTCTTCCTACACGGCCTCTCAGCTGGTGCAACTGGGAGAGACCGAAGCGCTGTGCGTCCAGGATGACCATCACAGAAGCATTGGGCACATTAACACCAACTTCTATCACGGTGGTGGCAACGAGAATCTGTGTTTCGCCCTTCACAAACTGCTCCATCTCTACCTCCTTCTCGGTAGATTTCATCTTTCCGTGTATCTTACTCAATTTGAATTCCGGGAATGCCTGTTTCAGCGTTTCGTAACCTTCTTCCAGGTTCTTCAGGTCGCTCTTCTCGCTTTCCTTGATCAGCGGAAAGACGATATATACCTGTCTGCCGAGATTAATCTGGCGGCGGATGCTCTGATAGAGACTGGTGAGTTGGGTATCAAACTTATGTAGCGTCTGTATCGGTTTTCTGCCCGGTGGCAGTTCATCAATCACGCTCACGTCCAGGTCACCATAAATGGTCATGGCGAGGGTGCGGGGGATAGGAGTGGCGGTCATCACGAGGATATGAGGCGGATTCTCGCTCTTGTTCCACAGCTTGGCTCTCTGTGCTACACCGAAGCGATGCTGCTCATCGATGACGGCTACGCCTAATCTTCTGAAAACCACAGGGTCTTCGAGGATGGCATGGGTGCCTACCAGAATCTGGATGTCGCCCGTAGCCAGGTCGGCAAGAATCTTTTCTCTCTTCTTTCCCTTTACGATGCCTGTGAGCAGTTCCACCCGGATATCCATTCCCTGCAGGAAGTCGCAGATGGTTTGCAGATGCTGCTCGGCAAGAATTTCGGTAGGTGCCATCATACATGCCTGATAACCGTTATCCAGCGCAATGAGCATGGTCATGAGAGCCACGAGCGTCTTGCCCGAACCCACATCACCCTGCAGAAGACGGTTCATCTGTCTGCCGCTGCACATATCGGCTCTGATTTCATGCATCACCCGTTTCTGTGCTCCTGTCAGTTCAAAAGGCAGATGATGGGCATAGAACCCGTTGAAGATATCGGCGATGCGGTTGAAGACATATCCCCTGAACTTGCGGCGCTGGTCGGTGGCATACCTTATTATATTAAGCTGCACATAGAAGAGTTCCTCAAATTTAAGGCGTACCTGTGCTTTCTGCATCTCCTGATGGGAATGCGGATAATGAATCATGCGGATGGCTGCATCGCGCGAAACCAGATGCAGACGGTCTACGATATGGTTTGGCAGCGTTTCGGGAAGAGGAGGAAGGATGGTGACCAGCTGCTTGGTCATCTTCTCTATGGAACGTGAGGTGTAGCCGCGCTTCCTAAGGTTCTCGGTAAGCGAGTAGTAGGGCTGCATGCCCATCTCTGAAATCTGGAGATTGGTGGCATCGTCCATATCGGGATGGGTAAACTGGAATCTGCCGTTGAAGACGGTTGGCTTTCCAAAAACGAGATATTCGGTTCCCACCTTATAGGTCTTCATGATGTATTGGGCACCGCGATACCAGATGAGATCAGCCACACCGTAGCCGTCTGAGAAATGGGCTACCAGCAGTTTGTTGCGCTTGCCGGTATCTATCTCATCGTAGCTGAGTATCTTGCCTTTGAGTTGTACAAAGGGCATGTCGGCATTGAGTTCGCTGATGTGGAAAACCTTGGAGCGGTCTACATATTTATATGGATAGTATTCCAGCAGGTCACTATAAGAGTTGATGCCGAGCTCCTTGCTCAGTATCTCTTTCTTCTTGGGTCCTACCCCTGGCAGGAACATGATGTCTTGGTCTAAAATACTATTCATAATGATGCAAAAGTACAACATTATGGCAAAACAGCCAAAATGTTTAACGCTTTTTTTCCGCAATTGTGGCTTTTTTATTTGTTTATATTGATTTTTCTTCGTACCTTCGCACCGAATAAGATTAAAACTTTCATGAATAGTAAGAAAAGATATATGGTGATAGCTTTGCTGGCGCTTCTGGTTGTGTCGGCAATGGCATATAATGACGAGGCTAAGCCTTGGACCTTCTGGAACTGGAAGTATGGCTCTGTTTCCAGACCGGGTATTCATGCCGATCTGACGGGTATGAAGAATGTAGGTATGGGCGGTATCTGGCTGATGCCGGTACGTGAAGCCGGCGAGCGTCTGGAATTTCAGGACGGGGTGGCACAGCTGTCGCCTGAGTTCTGGAAGATGATGGATTATTCCTTCCAGCTAGCCGACTCTCTCGATTTTGATATGGGCATCCATGTCTTGCCTGGCAATCCGCTTGTCCTCCCTGCTGAATCGATGCAGAAGGTTGTCTGGACCGATACCATCGTGAAGGGCGGAAAGAAGATTGAAGGCTTGCAGATGTGGCAGCCCGAGAGTTATAAGGACGGAAAGATGCAGTCTGCCGGAAGCGAAGGTGGATATTATCAGGATATTGCAGCTTTTGCTATCCGGTTTAAAGGGAAAACGGGTCCTGCCTGGCGCAACGCAACCGATTCGGCTGCCCGGAGCGAGGCGGTGCCGATGACTGATGTGCTCCCCTTGAAGATGGAAGGGGGAATGGTGATGGGTGTCATGGTGAATGGTATCTTGCAGAATAAGTTGCCTAAGGGCTCCTGGTGCCTGTTGCGGATGGGACATACCTCAACGGGACAGACTCATGCAACGGATGGGAAAGGTATAGGACTTGAGGTGGACAGGTTCTCACCGGCAGCCGTAAAGAAACTATTCGGTTCCTGGTATGCGCCGTTACTGAACCGTCCGCATGGCGATGTGGTGTCGTATCTGTATATCGACCCGAGAGAGTGGGGTAGCCAGAACTGGGGCTGTCAGTTTGCCGAAGAATTCAAGGTGCGCCGCGGCTATGATCTCATCCCTTATCTTCCTATCATGGCAGGTGTTCCGCTGGAGTCGGCTTCCCGATACGAACAGGTACAGAATGATATCCGTCTCACCATCGAGGAACTGGTAAAGGAGAAGTTCTTCCAGACCTTCACCCGTCTGGCAGAAGAACAGTATGTTGAGGTTTCTTGTGAGCCTATCCCGCGTACCGATCATCCCGACGATATGTTCCGTGCCGTAAGCAGAGCCCATATCTATAATGAAAATCCGGTCCAGGCTGTGGCTTGTACAGGAAACTATGGCGCACAGAACGGAACGCCCGCCTTGCTCAAACCTTTGACAGACAGCCACCTGGCGCTTGGTATCAACAGGCTCATTTTCCAGCATGATATTGTCCGGCATCCAGAGGATCGAGGTTTCATGGATTACATCACCATGTGTCAGCATTATCTGCAGCAGGGCAGATCGGTGGTTGATATCGCTGTGTTCCATCCTTCGGAAAACCCCGAACAGAAGAACAGCTATCGTGCCCCTCGTGGTTACAAATACGATTTGATTAACAAGGATGCCTTGCTGAAATGGAATTTCGAATACAGTCCGAAAGGTAAACTGCCTGGAAATCAGGATTATCGCATTCTCGTGGTTTCGCAGCCGGAGAGCTCTCTCTCTGCTGAGATAAAAGCGAAACTGGAGGAATTGCGTGAGGAAGGCATCGTCATCATCGACAAGCCTTATCAGGCGAAGAACTTCTCGCAGTATGGCATCGATCCAGATGTCATACTGCCTGAGAATATGGATTATGCCCACCGTCTGGTTCTGGAGGCAACGGGCAGGAAGGATATCTATTTCCTGATTAATCAGGAGAATAAGGAGCGCCAGATTACGGCAACCTTCCGTACCGGTACTTCCAGAATCCGCCAGATAGTGAATTTGAACTTGCCAGCTTATGGCTCAGTCTTCGTCATCCTGTCTAACAGGGATGACATGCAGATTATCAGCCCAGCAAAGCTTCCGCTACCTTGATGTCGAATGGAGTGGTAATCTTGATGTTCTCACGGTTACCCTCAACCATTGCAACCTGACAGCCAAGACTTTCTACCACCGAAGCATCATCGGTAAACTGTTCCTTGTATTCCTGGTTGAAAGCCTGCTTTGCCAGACCGATGTCGAAGGTCTGGGGAGTCTGCACCACGCGGTAATCGCTGCGCAGCACGTTCTTTCCGCCTCCGTGCTGGTCGATATAGCGCAGGGTGTCGGTTACGGCATATACAGGGATGGCTGCATATTCTTCGCGAGCCGTCTCGAAACATTCCTCGATGACTTCTTTAGATACGAATGGGCGCACGCCGTCGTGAATACCCACTACGCCATCTTCATCTTCAGGAATGAGTGCCAGTCCGTTTTTGGATGACTGGAAACGGGTGTCGCCACCATTGGCTATCTGGTGCTTGATGCTGAAATGATGCTCCTCGCAGAGCTGGTGCCAGTATGCCTGCTGACTCTCCGGCAGAACCAGGATGATGTTCAATGCAGGGTCATATTCATGAAAACGCTCTATGGTGCGCATCAGGATAGGCTTGCCCGCTACCGGCAAGAACTGTTTTGGAATCTCACTTCCCATGCGGAGGCCCTTGCCTCCGGCTACTATGATTACGTAATCCACTTTGTTACTAATTAATGTTTTATAATGTATAGTTTATAGGGCTTACTTGCTTTGCATGAGATGATCATACATCATGCCATCCTGCAGGGCAGCTACAGTTTCCTTGCTTACGAAATAGCTCAATATCTTATAGGCGTATGGGAGGGTTGCGGCAGGACCTTCGCCCGTAATCACGTTACCGTCTTCCTGGAAGAGGGTGGCGGTATATTCGGTGTTCTCGCCGAAATACTGCTCGAAGCCAGGATAACAGGTAGCCTTCTTTCCTTCGAGGATGCCTGTGCTTGCAAGAACCATTGGGGCTGCGCAGATGGCACCGATTCGCTTGCCAGCCTTGTGCTGTGCGATGAGCGCCTGGCGCACACCTTCGTGCTCGTTGAGGTTTGTACTGCCTGGCATTCCGCCCGGAATCATCAGCATGTCAGCATCTTCAAAGCTGGCAATATCCTCAAACTTCAGGTCAGCCTTGATGGTAACACCATGCGATGTTTCTACCCATTCAGTACCCGTTACACTTACAGTCTTGATGTCTACACCACCTCTACGTAGGATGTCAACCGGAGCCAATCCTTCGATTTCCTCGAAGCCATTGGCAAGAAATTCATATACCTTAGCCATAATTTATTTGTTTTTTGTCTTGTTATTCAAATAATATGATTACCTTTGCAAAAGTAAGAATAATTATTGAAATAACAAAATAAATGGCACAGCAACATTTAAAATTCGCAATATTTGGTAATGAATACCAGGCTAAGAAGTCGGCTTCGATAGAGAAAATCCTTCTTTATCTCGAAAAGAAGGAGGCTGAAGTTTATGTGGAGAATGCTTATTACGAGTTTCTTATCCGCGACCAGCATCTCGATGTGAAGGCGGCTGGGGTGTTCGAGGATTACAACTTTGATGTGGATTACGTCATCTCTATGGGTGGTGACGGTACCTTCCTGAAGGCAGCGAGCCGTGTGGGAGCCAAGGGTACGCCTATCATCGGTGTGAATATGGGCAGATTGGGCTTCCTTGCCGATGTGCTGCCAAGCGAGATCGAGTCGGCGCTGGACAGTCTTTATGCTGGTGAATGTCTGATAGAGGAGCATGCGGTGATTCAGGTGGAGGCAGAAGGTGGCATACTTGCCGGCAATCCGTTCGCCCTCAACGATATCGCCGTACTGAAGCGTGATGATGCTTCGATGATTTCCATCCGTACGCAGGTAGATGGCGAATTCCTCGTTACCTATCAGGCTGATGGACTGATTGTTACCACGCCAACAGGTTCTACGGCATACAATCTATCGAATGGCGGACCTATCATCATTCCGCAGAGTGGCAGCATCTGTCTTACTCCGGTGGCTCCTCACAGTCTGAACATCCGTCCTATCGTTATCAACGATACGGCTGTCATCACGCTCGATATCGAGAGCCGCAGCCACAACTATCTGGTAGCCATCGATGGTCGTAGTGAGCGTATGACGGAGGAAACCCGCCTCATCATCCGCAAGGCTCCTCATAGCATCAAGATTGTGAAGCAGCGCAACCAGCGTTATTTCTCTACCCTGAGAGAGAAACTGATGTGGGGTGCTGACCAGCGCGAAAGATAATTTAGAATAAGAAAGATAATTAAAATAAGAAAAGAGGTATATCCCGAAGATGAATCTTGGATATACCTCTTTATTCTTAACCTAAAACAACTAACTAGTAATTTTGTTCACACAAAACTAAACCTAAAAACATAAACCTTAATAAACCTAAAAACTTAAAACTATTCTTTGAACTTATTTGTTATATTCTTATCTGATAATCACTTTCTTTCCCTGGTGGATGTAAACACCGCTCTCTGCAGGCTTCTTACCCAATTTCATACCGCTAAGTGTATACCATGCGTTGTCTGTTGTGGTATTGCTTATGGTTGGAGTTCCCGTGATGCCTGTTGGTGCCCAGGTGGCGGTAACATCCTTGCAGGTGTATTTGCCATTACTCTGTGTAGTGGTAATCTCATAATACTTGGTGCTGTTGCCGGCATTCAAGTCTACGGTCTGCTTCTTGCCTGTTCCATTTCCCTGATTGAAGATGATGTTTACGATAGCATCCTTGCTTTTGATCTTGAAGTCCATATAGTACCACTTCTTTCCGTTCAGCGTCTTGGTTGCTGTGACAGCAGTACCTGGCCAGGCTTTTGTAAAGGTTTCGCTGGAATTCCATGCGTAGAAATACATGACTGAACCCCAGTTGGTTACCTGGTCAGCATTGGCATATACGGTGATGGTATATGGTTCGAATGCCTTGACGGTATAATTGTAGGTACGGATACCTGTTACGTTTCCATTGATAAGCAAGCCAACCTTCAAGGTGCAGGTCTCTTCTATGTTGATGGTGCTACCTGTAGCCACCTGCTTGCTCTTGGCTGTAGGGGCTGTGCCGTCAGTAGTGTATACCAGTTTGGCATTGCTGTTCTGACTGACAGCCGTAAGCTTAGCCTTGAATCCTGCCTCGTATTCGCCTGATGGAATATTGCACCATGCGGTTTCTGCTGATTTTGAAAGATAATAACGGTAGTGGTATCCTTCGAGAATCTGTGTATAATCAGCACTCGGAGTATATGCCTTGGTGTTGTTTCCTACAACCACGATGAGCTTAGCCTTGTTGCCAGTAGTCTCATTGGCGAAGCATGCGGTCTGTGCCATCTTGTTGGTATAATTGCTCATGTTGGTGATGCCTGCAAGTTTGCGGGCTTCAATCATGCTCTTGATTTCCTGCTTGTATGCTCTCCAGTGTGGCTGGAACACGCAAGGAGTTCCCGGCATGGCGAGCATATAGGCATTGGCTGCAAGCGTATCTCGCTTAAGAGGATCCAGCGGCTCATCTTTAGAACGGTATTGCATGTCGTGATTCTCTACGAATGTGATGGCATACTGACGATAGGTTGCATCATGCATCAGATTGTAATCGCTCTTCAGCTTCGACCAGTTCTGTGCTGAAACAATCTTATTGTCTTTTACGCCTATTGCGTCACGTACATTATAACGGAACTGGAAGTCGAAGGCTGCACTCTTCTTGTTGGTGCTGTTTATCCAGTTGATGATAGTCTCGTTTCCATCCCAATATTCTCCAACAGAGAATTTTACGCCTGTTGCATCATTGTAGTCAGCCACGTGGGTACCGCTGAAACCCTTTACCATGTCGTAGCGGAATCCGGTATATCCTATATCCTCTTTCAGGAATTTCAGATATGCCTTGATAATCTTCTGCACGTTTGCGCTCTTATGGTCAATATCACGGCATCCTCCAAAGTCGGTTCCCTCATCATAGTTCTGGCTGAGGCTTACACCGTCTTTAGTTGCCTGTGTTGAAGTAGCTCCTCCATCATCATTCTTGCAGATGTCTGTAGATTGCATCTGGTAGGTCACTCCCTTGTAGGTTTCTCCAGGGAAGGTATACCAGCCGTCTGTATTGCGATGATTGACCACAACATCTGCTATTGCGCCTATGCCGTTGGCTTTGAATTTGGCAATCAGACTTCTGAGTTCAGCCTCAGTTCCGAATGAGGAATTCTGGTTGAAATAATAATATGGCTTATAGCCCATTACCTGAGTAGTTTCGATGCATTTACCGCTTTGTGGAAGCCATACAAGGTCGATGAATCCTTTCATATCATCGGTTTGCTTCTCTAAGACAGTCCATTGGGAGTAGTCGTAAGAATCCCATGAGAATCCTTGCAGCATGACGCCACTATAGTTAGCAGGCCAACCTTGTGCAAACATATTGATGCTTGCCAGTAAAGCGATAAGTGTAAAGTATATCTTCTTCATAATTATCATTGTATTTTGTGATTATTATTTTATGTTTAATTGCAAGTTGTATTGTTATACGTTGGCAAAGTTACGATTTATTTTATTAGCTTGTTCAAAAATTGATGCAAATCAAGCGAATAAATTGTGCAAACGTTTGCATTCCGGTGCGCTTTTCTTCTATATATAATTAAGGTATATGTAGCTTTAGGAGATAATTATGATTAAAAAACAAGAAAACATTTGGCGGTCTCGTTTTTTATTGCGTAATTTGCGTTGCGTAAAAAGCGCACTGAACGTTTGTATAATGAATGATAACAAGATATGGCAAGATTGAACAATCCTTTTGTGGGCTATAGCTCGTGAGCATTTGGTATCTTCGCCGTTGAGTCAGCAGTTTGTCAGCACCCACCATCTTCCAGCTACGAGCAGCGTGAAAACGGCATTAAAGGCATTGGTAGATAAGCAGCTGGTAAGCAAGACTCCGACTGGCTATCTGGTTAGTGACCGCTTCTTTGCGAAATGGCTGGTGAGAGGAGGAATCATAGCCAACTGAGGAAATGAAAATTACGTCCCGATGCTTGGCTATGGTGAGATGGATGATAACAATGCCGCAACTTATACGATGCAAGGAATCAATTATAACGATGCAAGGAAGCCTTTCTTGCGATTGCGTGACATTTGTCATGCGTTTGTACGACACTTGTCGTACGACCGGATGACAAATGTCGTATAATCACATGATATATATCAAAGTATAAATAAACCTAATATTTTACACCAAAAGATACAAGTTATCACATTATTATATATATATGTGACAGTATCGGCGAATCGGTACCACTGTAGCGCATGAATCGGTACCATCATAGCACTGCATTCGGTACCATCGTATCACTTGAATCGGTACCATCATAGCGCACCAATCGGTATCAAAAAGATGTAAAGTTCTGCTCATGTATAATAATCACCGCCTATCTTTGCAGAAGAATTTTAAAATCTGTATAGATATGGCACAAAGTAATGTAAACATGAGCAAATTAAAACGTTCATTTCAAATGCTAGCGGCAAAAATACCGCAACGCACCATTTGCGAGCAACTACACATGGGACGTGGCGTACTGAACCGTTACAAGACCCTGGCGGATTCCCAAGGTTTGTCCTATGGCGTGATAGGCCGCATGAGTGACGGGGAAATAGAATCTTTCCTCCAGTTGTCCAAACCCACAGCAGCCCCATCCTCCCAACGTCAGGTGCTGGACGGGCTGTTGCCTGAATATGTGTCAGACTTGTCGCATAACCGCTACCTCACCATTCAAGCCCTGCACGAGTCATACAAGAAGGAGCATCCCGACGGATATGGATACACCCAGTTCAAGAAGTCAATCCGTGAGTATCAGTACTCACACAACCTCAGCTTCCATAACACCTATATTCCTGGGGAAGAGATGCAGATTGACTTCGCCGGCGATGCCCTGTGGCTTACCGACCCGAAGACAGGTGAGCTAACCAAGGTTGTCGTCCTGGTCTGTATCCTGCCATACAGCGGTTTGGGATTTGCCAAGGCTATGTACAACGCTTCCATGGAGAACTTCTTCGGCGGTATATCCGATGCCTTCTCTTACTTCGGCGGAACAACTCGCATAGCCAAGAGTGACAACATGAAGCAGTGGGTGAAGAAATACGACCGCTACGAGCCAGCGTTCAATGATGCAGCCGTGGAATGGGCCGCCTACTACGATACAACCCTCCAAACCTGCAGGGTTCGCACTCCCAGGGACAAAGGTCCAGTCGAGGGACTCGTCCAAAAGACATACAATGCCGTCTACGCTCTGCTACATGACGAGGTGTTTTACAATCTACCGAGTATGAATGCCCGTATCTATGAGTTGATGGACGGCTTCAATGAAAAGCCGTCCAGAACGACAGGGAGAAGCAGACGTGACATCTTCGAGGCGGAAGAGCAACCAACGTTGGGTAAACTGCCCATGGCTCCATACCGCTTCAGATATCGCAAGGAGGTGAAACTGTCCGGTACCTATCACGTCATGGTTGACAAGCACAACTATAGCGTGCCATACCAGTATGTCGGGCAAAAGGTGAGCGTACTGTGGGACTTGGATACCGTGGAGGTTTACTCCGGGAGTTCTCGCATAGCCATCCATCAGCGTCGCCAAGGATCTGGATACAGCACGCTTGACGAGCATATGCCAGACAAACATCTTGCCTACAAGCACGGACAGGGATATAATGCCGCCTATTTCCTGGAGGAGGCGGCATTGGTCGGCAGCAACACCACTGCCGCAGTCCAATCCATCCTCAATCGCACGAAGCATGTCGAGCAGTCGTACAAGTCCTGCCAAGGAGTCCTGTCTCTCAAGCGCAAGTATGGCAAGGAGCGCCTGGAGAAGGCCTGCAAGCGTCTGGCAGGTTGTTCATCCATCACCTACACGACCATCCGCAATGTGTTGGAGAAGAACCTTGACCAAGTTGACGGGGAAGAAACAGTCTCAAATGTGCCACAGAACGACTATGTGAGAGGCGCGGAGGCATTTATGAACATTTAAACATATATAGTAACATGAACTTACAAGAAACCATCATACAACTCAACGAGTTGAAGCTCAGAGGTATGTCATCCTCCTTCGAGGCCATGACCAGCCTTCCTGTACAGAACCGCCCATCCCTGGAAGTCGCCATCTCCAAGATGGTGGATGCAGAGGTGCAGGACAGACGAGATCGAAAGACCGCCATGTATCTAAAAATCAGCAAGCTTAGATATACGGCACTCTTAGAGGATGTCATCTGTGGAACAGACCGCAACTTCACCAAGGATGACCTTGCCGCCATTGCCGACTGTGCCTTTATACGCAGGCATGAGAACTTGCTCATACAAGGAAAGTGCGGCTGCGGAAAATCCTTCCTTGCCTGTGCCCTTGGAAGACAGGCTTGCATGCTAGGCTACAGAACTCTCTATCTCAATATGAACAGCTTTGTGGAGAAAGTTGCACTCAGCAAGCTGGATGGGTCGTACCTGAGGATGATAACCAATCTGGAAAAGTATGACTTGCTCATATGGGATGACTTCGGGTTGCAGCCAATGGATGACAAGACCAGACTCGCAATGCTCCAAATCCTAGAAGAGAGATACGAGAGAAAGTCCGTCATTATCGCCTCACAGCTTCCCATTGCCAAATGGTATGATTACATAGGTGATCCTACCTTGGCAGATGCCATTATGGACCGTTTGGTGGCAAATGCAAGTAAAATAGAGTTAAAAGGCGAATCTATGCGCCAGAAATTGAAAAAATAAATTACCTTTGCAAATTGAAAAGCAGAACTGAAATCTTGGTACCGCTTGCAGCGATACAAGCGGTACCGATTGCAGTGATAGCATGGTACCGATTACACCGCTACGCGTGGTACCGATACAGCGCTATCGTCAATATATGCATCATCTTTCATAGAAGACAAAGAATGCGAATTCAACAAGCAAGTGCAAAAATCCATCCCATTGTCTGTTAAAGAATATGATCATAAAAATCTTGAAAACGTGCAGAAGGCTTAATACGATTTTCATAGATTTGCATAACGTAAAGGCATACAAAAAAGGCGGCTCCCGATATGTTCGAGAGCCGCCTGGTAATCTCTTCTTATTCCTTCATTTTCAGAATTTCCTCCAGTGGAATCTCTGTGGCCGTTGCCACTTGCGCTTCAGAAAGACCCATGGACAAAAGGCGGTAAGCTGTGGCTATCTTTTCTTTCGCCATTCCTTTTTCCATTCCTTTTGCCATACCTATTTCCATCCCTTTCTTTTCATCAAACTTTCTGGTGGCATATATATCACGCATATTCTTGATGTCCTCGTCATACAGCTCGAGTTCCTCTCGGGAGAGCTTGCGGAGGTCGCCTGTTTCTGCCAACTTGCGGAAGACTGGATACTTCTCGCTGAATGGCATCTGTTCAAACATGTTCATATTCTTCACTATATAAATCCAACAATCAAATATATCCATACACTCTGCCTCCGTGTGCTTGTCGAACAGTGGCACGTGCCGTGTATTTCAATTTGCCGAGTGCAGCTTTTCTTCTGCAAAGATACGACTTTTCCTCGTAACTTCCAAGGTTTTAGGGAAAAAATACTTGAAAAGGGCGAGGAGAAAAAGAAAATAGGCGGCTCCCGGATAGGAGGAGAGCCGCCTATTGAAAACTATTATTTCTTGAGATGTTTCAAAAAGTCATCAATACCTACTATTTCCACTTTTGGGAAAGGAATGTTTTCTAACTCTTTGAAATGTTTATCTTCTGTTACAATAAAAATTGCATTACTAGCAATGGCACAATCAACAAACTTGTTGTCATCTTCGCTAGCTTTTATCAAACTTCTCTTTTAGCATGATACTTTTGCCTTATGATAAGGAGTTCTTTCATGGAGTGTGCGGAAGCTTTCTACTTTTTCTTCATTGAGTGTTCCGTTTGCCCAAAGTTTGTCAAGTTCTCCTTTTAGTTGTGAACCCAAGTAATCAGTTATTGCTTTACGCAATCCTTCTATCTCTTCTTTTGAGTCCATAACGGACACAAGGTCAAGAAGTTCAAGCTGAGCCTCGTTAAGTACAGTACGTTTTGTTATCATATTATTTCCTCCATAATTTTATTCTTATAACTTTTGCAAAGATACGCTGAATAATTGAAACCGCCAAAGTTTTTTTGTGTTTTTTATAGGATATGAAGGAAATAATAGAGAAATCATGATGATAAAAAGAAAATAGGCGGCTCCCGGATTGGAGGAGAGCCGCCTATTGAATATTGTTGTTTCGATGATGAAACGAAGGATTATTTATTCTTTGATTTCCCAATG
This sequence comes from Segatella copri DSM 18205, assembly GCF_025151535.1. Classification (NCBI taxonomy): domain Bacteria; kingdom Pseudomonadati; phylum Bacteroidota; class Bacteroidia; order Bacteroidales; family Prevotellaceae; genus Segatella; species Segatella copri. Next base: position 2,495,525 of record NZ_CP102288.1, on the reverse strand, counting down.
GCCACCAAATGTAGAAGAACCAACACGCTCTATTCTTTTTTGAGCCTTTAGCTTTTCTATATGTTTTTGTATTGCACTTGCCTTGATAGCTAGTTTGTCCACGAGCTCTTGTCTTGTTATATACGGATTGTCTTTTATTAATTCAAAAACCTTTTCAATTGTTTTTGGTGATCCAGTTTGACCACCAGTTTGACCACCAGTTTGACCACCAGTTTGACCACCAGTTTGACCATCAGTTTGACCACCAGTTTCATTAGGAATAGGTAATCGTAGTTCTACCTCTTGTAACTCGTATTTATCTATTAATTCAGGCTTACCCCAACCTGCCTTTTGCCAAGCAGAGATAATTTTTGGAAATCCAGAACCTATATTCTCACCATATCCTATCATACGGAGCATATTCTGTATTCTTGGGTTGCGTGCTTTTGAAACCCCACCTTCATAGATGTTTTCTATCGGAAGTTTCAAATTTCCTGGATTCCGTAAGCATAGGCAGTCATCATGCTTTTCTATCCTTAAGATACCACTATCCAAGAATAGGTCAGAGTGAATAATCGAGTTGGTAAATCCTTCTCTTACAGCTTTCATTTGTGGTGTGTCATCTACACGCTGATAACCTACCATATGAAAAGGGTGAGGTAAGTCGAATGTCAACTTAGGCATAACAATTCTAAAGAATTGATACAAGTTGTTCTCCCAACGCCCATCGTAAGTTAGTCTGTCTCTATACCTTTCCTCGCCTTCTAGATGGCTCATGTCGAGATAGTCCATACGAAAATTTCCAAATCGCTCCCTTATGGCTAACCCTGTTCCAAACATCATTAGCCCTGCTACCGTCAGTCCTTCTTTTCCTGTTTGTCTATTCTTAGTATATCCACCTAAAAGTCGCAAAAATTCTTTATCGTCCTTATCGTTCCAATCATGGTCGGCATTTAGTATTTTGAATTGATTACGGTAACCATGGAGCGTATTTGCATCAATGTCATCCAGAGTAAAACCATCTAGTAATCCTCCGTCATTGCCATCTTCGTTAGCATCACGAATCATGGCTCTTACTTCCATTTCTGTGCAATGGTAATCACCTTCATGATTGCGCTTGAAGGAACCTTTGTAAGGATTTTCATTTAAGAAGACAGGCTTCATTCGCCAATCTGCTTGTGGCACGTGGATACATACAATAGATTTCTTGTCTATTGTAGTTACCTCTACATCTGAGTCTAGCAAAATGTTTCTATTTACTTTGTTGCTATTGATGGTGTTCCATAAATCAAAGATAATCTTAGGGATATTGTCAACTCCGATGATAGTGAAACGTTTGTCAACATCCGTTTCTTTTCTATTTTCGTCAATACCCAATAATATATAGCCACCAATAGTGTTGGCAAAAGCGGAATATGATTCCCAAACAGATTTAGGGAGCTCCGTCTTTGCTTTTTTGCATTCCAGGGTAAGTCGTTCGCCTTGGGCAAGCATTTGCTTAATTTCTGTTTCTGTCATGCCTTGTTTTTGTTAGTTGGTGGCAAAGATACAACTTTTCCTTGTAACTTCCAAATGTTTAGGTGGAAAAGTTATTGGATGGAGAAAGAAAAAAATAGGCGGCTCCCGGAATTGAGAGCCGCCTATTGATATTTAGTTTTTTTGATGAAGCAAATGTTTACTTCTTAGTCATTATTGCATATGCCTGACCAGAACAGAGAGCATAGAGTTTTATGTCGTATGTTCCTGCTTCAACGTTAAAGTTACCACTCTTTGGACTCATATCCAACGAGAAGAGAGATTTGGCGGAATTGGTACCCCAATTGATATCCCAGCCATTGTTTGCACGGAACTTGATATTTCCATCGTTCAATTTGATATCTTTGATTTCCCAACAGCCTTCATCTGCGTTGTATGTCATGTCAGTATCATTGCCCCATCCTCCAGGTGTGGCATCACCTATAACACCAATAGTTGTGATGGCTGTCAGTTTAGCAGTCTTATTCTCTGTATTGTAATCTATCCAATAGTAACCGGCTGGTTCAGAAACGGCAATCTCTTCTCCGTTGATCTTCAGTGCTCCATTAATATAAGCACCACCGCAATAATTGTTACCATCAGATGTTCTCAACATCAGTTCGCTATTACCAGATACTGCAGAAATATAGTCAGGGTAGTCGACAGGAGTAATCTTGTATGATGAGTACATCATATTGATTTCAATCTTGATATATTTCTTGTCGGTTGAAACTTTAAAAGAACCATCATTTCCGAGATGTTCACGAGTGTCAAGGTTTTCTTCTACGCCGACACCATTTTCGCCATTACCCTTGGTTGTTCCTAAAACATGTTTCCATTCATTCTTATTGGCAATTTCGTCACATGTTTCTCCACTACCAATTCCAAACCATGTCTCACCACCGGCATTGGCAGGTATGACTGCTGTGAAAACTGGGTCATCGTAAACATCTGCGTGGGTGCGGATAAATTTCTGCTCCTTAGTACTTGCTGATTCAGCCCAGTTTAATGTTCCACCAATTACATAATAAGTTGACGCAATTTCTGGGGCATCTGGCTTTGCCTTTATGATAAAGTTTTCTGAGTCAAGGAAACTTGCATTGGTATTACCATTCATGGAAAGAGTGGCTCTAACTTTTGCTTGGATGTCTTTGACAACTGGTTTCTTACCATAAGTGTTCTCTACGAATTTCTTGAAATCTGCGTATTTGACCTTACCGGTAGGCCCCATCTTAAGTACTTCCGTTTTCTGCTCGTTGTTCTTCTTATAGTTGATTCGCAAAGTATATTTTGGCGTATAGGCAGTATTAGAAGATGTAGGTGCCTTTGTGATGTTACAAATCTGTACAGAGTCTGTACTTTCTGTAATCTGTGCGAAATCAATAACATCTACAGCTGCAACGCTACCATTGCCAAAAGCTACAGCTTCGCCTTGTGGGTTTCCTGGCTGCTCTGACCAATCGTTGAAACTGTCATCACAAGAAGCAAGGGCAAATGTTGCTAAGCCTGCTAATAAATATGATTTGATTTTCATAATTGTTTCTTTATTTAGGGGGAGAGGAGAACAAACTCCTCTCCCTGAGTTTGATTAATTATTTTTGCTCAACAAAAGAGTATGCACCTGAGATGTCGTTGAAGTATACCTTGTAGGTACCCTTATCACATGGAATTGATACGCCATCATCCTTGTTGCCAATAGCACATGGGAAGATGGAACTGCCCCATGTTGCCTCACCGGAAGTGAAGGACATCTCTGTCTTAGCTGACAAAGTGATTTCTGCATACCAGTCATGATTTGGAACACCATCAATTGTTGTAATTGGTGACATCTCTGTATCACCAATCTTCATAGTGGTGTAGTCTACAACTTCTCCCTTGTAATACTTATAGTCTGCGTTGTAAGGTGAAACCTTCAATTTATGCTCTTTAGTATTTACCTCGAGTACATAATAACCTGGATCTGCTACAACCAAGTTGCCTGTGTCATCGCCACCATCACGGTATTTGAAGTCTTCACCACCATCCTTTGTGATGTTTCCACCACCTATACCGTAGTTCCAGTTGCTCAAACCCTTAGGGGCAATAATCTTGAATTCACCGGCTTTGAGGTAACCTGTATACTGAACAATACCGTCACCGGTAAACTTGTCGTAAGATTCACCTTCTTTCACGTACATAGGCATCATGCCAATACCTATCTTGCTAGGATCATTGTTCCAACTAGCATTGGCAATAATACCACCAGTAAGATACCAGAATTGTGGCAAACTCTCTTTGATGAAGTATGGGTAAATTTTTACCTGCTGTACGTTTGTATAAACGTAGTTTGCAGAGTCGTTCAAGTTCTTTGGACAACTAACCATACGTACATTCAAAGTGATAGGCTGGTCTGTTACTACTTGAGATTCTTCTTCCCATCCCTTCACTTTCATAACGCAGAGGTCAAACTCGTTGGCTGGTGCATTATAAGTGATAGAGTTTCCTTTGGTTGAAGTAGAGAAGATGCGCTTTTTGTTTTTAAAGTCAGCATTATCTTCTCCTGCAATCTGTATCCAATAGGAAGTTTCTGTTGGGAAACCGTAGTCAGCAGCCTTTTCTGCCTTGAACTGAACGTATTCGCTGCTCTTCAGGTCGATGATATTGTCACCCATCTCAGGCTTGAGGAGATTGAATGACTCTGGAACTGACATGATTGGGTTGTCATCTCTATCGGCATCGCAAGAAGCGAAAGCCAAGAGACCCACCAACGCTGCAGCCATTATATTAATCTTTTTCATATTGTAACCTTATTAAATGATTGATAATTAATAATCAGGGTTCTGTTTCAAACCTGTTGTGTTACTATTGATATCACTGATAGGAATTGCATAGATGTTGAAGTGCTTGTCGAATGGAGTTCCATCCTGAGTTCCACCCATCCATTCCCACTTGTATTTGCTCTGGCCACCGAACTTGTCGAAACGAATCAAGTCCATACGGCGGCGTCCTTCATAAGCAAACTCACGAGACCACTCATCGCAGATGTCATCAAGAGTGAATGAGGTCAAGTTAGAAACATCTATACCTGCTCTTTCGCGAATCTCCTTGATTTTAGCAAGACCATCGTTTGTGCAAGAACCATTGTTCATGCGGGCATCAGCTTCTGCATAAGTCAAAAGTGCCTCTGCATAACGCATCATAGGGAAATCGGTATCAACAAACTGATTATGCTTTGGAGAACCAGAACCTGCATAAGTATTAAGGAACTTGACATAAGCATAACCTGACTTGAAGTCTGTTTCCTTTGTAATACTCATCTTGAAGCCCTTGGTATAGAACAAAGCACGATTGTCGCCAGCTTGAGCTGCAACCTCAGTAGGGGTGCCTTCTATAGGTTGACTGCTAGGGAAGAACTTCTGTACAAACTGCTTGCGGGCGTGATTACCACCCCACTGTTCTGAAGTTCCCGTAGGATAATTCTTTATGATGTCGGCATCAGTAGTAGAAGCAATCAGGAACAAGCAACCACCCCATGTCTGAGTATCCCAACCATCGTGGATTGCAGGAAGAATAATCTCGTTTTCTGCACCATTCACATCATTATCTGCCATAAAGAGTTTCTGGAAGCCTGAGTAACTGCCAGTAGGTGTCTTGCACAAGTTATATGGAGTGTCAATAACTTTCTGTGCGAAATACTTGGCAGAGTCGTTATGTTCTGTACCAGAATATACCTTAGCATTGATATAGTCGCGGGCCAAGAGCAACCATGCTGCTGCCTTGTTCGCACGGCCATAACCATCTTGTTTGCCATTTACTACCTTTGCATCGCTTAAAACCTCTTGGGCACCAGCTGTTTCGCCACAAACTTCACGAAGTTCACCATTTATAAAGTCGAAGAGATATTTGCGGCTTACCTGAGGCGCTGATTCTTTAGATACGTTAAGTACCAATGGAACATTACCAAAGAGATCCATCAGATAAGAGTAGTGAAGAGCTCTCAAGAAGCGGGCTTCTGCACGCTTGGTACTGATTTCAGGATCTGTAGAGTTGGCTGTTGACTCCAAATAGTTGTTTGCATATGTGATACCCATGTAAAGACGATAGTAAAGCGCCTTCATCATTGGGTGTGAATCACCCCATGAAGCGTGGTTGAATTCAGGAATACCTGCATCACCCCAAATACACTCTGCTTCATCAGTAGGAAGTTCGTTGGCATTCCACAACTGACGAATCAAACTAGAAGTACCTTCATCGATATCGTCAATATCGCCACTTCCATCAGGTCCTTTCTGACCTGTCAGTACCATGTTAGCATATACCTTGTTTAGGAGAGCGTCATAGTTGGCGGTTGGAACCTGCTGTGGGTTGATGTTGTCTGCATCCAAATCACCTACACATGACGAGAATCCTAATGATGCTACAGCCATAGCTGCAACAGGCAATATATTTTTAATTTTCATTAGTCTCATAATTGTAATACTTAAGTAATTAGAAGTTCAAGTTGAGTCCAATAACAGTTGTGAATGGACGTGGGTAAATTGAGTTGTCGATACCGCTTGCTACCTCAGGATCGATGCCACTATAGTTTGTAATAGTGAATACGTTTTGAACGGTAGCATAGATACGGCCACTGATTCCCTTGTATTTGCTTCCGCCGAAGAGACCATCAAATGAGTAACCCAATGTGATGTTGTCCATCTTCAGGAATGAAGCATTCTCTACGAAGTAGTCCGTGAAGAACTGCTGTGTGAGTGGGTTGGTGAATCCAAGTTTTACTGCATCTTTTGGACGGTTACCTAAGTAACCCAATGCGTAAACAGAACCTGTGCCTACGTTGCAAGAACCTGCGAAGTTATCATTGTATACATAGTTGCCAAGACTTGCACGCATAGAGAAACTGAAGTCCCAGTTCTTGTACATCAACTTTGAACCGAAGCCCATTGTTACGTCTGGTGCAGGTTTATAGTAGAAGTAGCGGTCGCCACTATCTATGTAGCCATTACCATTGCGGTCTACGTATGTATTCTGGAGAGGATTTCCGTTCTTGTCGTAAGCCTGCTGATATACATAGAATGCGCTTGCAGAGTGACCAACGGCATGTGCCTGGATAGTACTTCCAGTACCGGCTGAGACACCACCTGTTTCTACCAGATAACCTTCTGAATTACCGCCTACCAACTCATCAATCTTGTTCTTGTTGTAAGTCAGGTTGTAGTTGATTTCCCATCTCAAGTCTTTTGTCTGGATAGGACGAACGATTGTCGCCAACTCAAAACCTGTATTATGCAAAGAACCGATGTTGCTTGTAACTTTGTTGCGGAAGTTAGAACCTGCTGATACATATACAGAGTTAATCAAATCTGTTGTCTTGCGGTAGTACCAGTCCAAGTTCAGAATCCAACGGTCACGGAAGAATGAGAAATCAAGACCTGCGTTCCAAGTAGTGGTCTTCTCCCAAGTCAAGTCGGTATTGAATGCATCTGGACGATAAGTTACACCATTGCCATTAGCATCCTTGATAGCACCATAGTATGCGTGGTCTTGGTTCGGTGTAAATGTAGGCATGTATGTATAGTCACCGATACCTTCCTGCTGACCAGTCTTACCCCAGCCGAGACGAAGTTTCACGTCTTCAACCCACTTGACATCTTTCAGGAAAGATTCTTCCTTCATCTTCCATGCCAAAGCAGCAGATGGGAACAAACCCCAACGATTGCCCTTGGCAAAACGTGAAGAACCATCATCACGAAGCGTGAATGTGAAGAGGTAACGGTCTAAGAGAGAGTAGTTTAAACGACCAAAGAATGATACGAGATAGTTCTCTGTCTTATAGAGCGTACCTGATGTTGGCGCATTATACTTAGTGCCCGCCAATGGAATGGTTGTTGTTGTCTTATCCGGGTTGGTAATGTCTTGGGTCATTCCGCAAGTTGCAGGATACATTCCATAGCCATCCCAATCGGTCTTTTTGTGGAACTTCTGGTATTCATAACCTGCCATCACATCAATGTGGTTTGCCTTGTTGATGTCCTTCAAGTACTGTGCATAAGCATTGAATGAGAGGTTGTATGTATCCATCTTGCTCCAGCCATTGTAACCGAAATAGCTGTTTGAGTATGAATAAGGACTGATATCTGTATTCTGCTTACCAGTAGAATAGTCTGCACCAGCATTCATGTGAATGTGCAAGTCTTCGAAACCATGAATCTTATAGTCTGCCTCGATGTTACCAACGAATGTCTTTGATGTTGCACGATCGTTCTTCATTTCGAGCATTGCCACTGGGTTTTGTGTAGCGTTGCGGTTGTAAGAGATGCCCCAGTTTCGATCCATGTATGTAGAACTGCTGGAATACCACTGTGTATAACCTCCGAAGTACTTCTCATAGACACCATTGTTTACACTAACTGGCTTGGTAGGGTCCATATAGCGGGCTGCACCGATGGCACCACCATCTGCATAACGGCTCTTGGCAATCATACCCTTACCATTAATGTTGAACTTCAAGTGGTCCTGCAAGAATGAAGGGTTCAAACTCATGCTGGCTGTGTAACGTTCAAACTTTGAAGTCTTAATGATACCTTCATTGTTTGTATAGCCGAGCGAAGCGCGGTAAGGCATATTCTTTAACCCACATTGCAGTCACCCGTCATGTAACTCCCTGATTTCCAATATCCAGATTTTTTGAGGTATGATTTGGGTGTAGCATGGATTTTCTTTTCCCGAGCGGTTTGGGGTTAATGTAGAGCAAATCATAGATGGCGGAGAGTTTACTCTCTGCCTCTGTGCTCTGTCTTATACTAATGACCTGCCCATCTACGGTTTCAACTTTTGCAGTAACCACAACCTGTGTGCTGGCAATGCGCATGATTTCATCCCATCTCACATTCTCATGCTTCTTCAATTTCAGGCGATACTTGGTGACGCTGACCACCCAATATGCCAGTATGGCAAGGTTGAGATGAGCCTTGATTCCATTGTCGCTCTTATGATAGACAGGACGGATATCCAAGTCTGTCTTCAACACATGGAAAGTCTCCTCTACGGTTCTGATTACATTATAAAATTTCCAGATGTTCAATTCCTGGCTTTCATCAAGGCTCGTCAGCAAGACATATTTTCCATGGAACTTTCTTCTCTGAGCAGCCTTGTCCTCTCTGCATTCCCAGGTCATGGAAGTAGCAACCTCGTTCTTTCCTGTACCCTCATAGGTAAAGGTAACGTTGTATGACAGGCGAATGGCTCCATATTGCTTGTCCAATTTGCCCAATCGCTTGTTCACGGCGTCACGTTTCTTGGTTCCGCCCTTGGTAAGAATACCCTTTTTGATTGCTTCCAATCCCTCCTCATAGCGTTTGCATGCCTGCTCATACATGGAGCGTTCCTTGGCCCCCTTTGCGTCACTATCCACCATGAGAGCCTTGACGGATTCTCCATCCATGTCAACCTTACCCATCTGCAAGCGTATCTGCTGTCCCTTTTTGTCGGTATGATTGATGATTTCTGAACTTGTAGACTCGAACTTGCTATCGCCGGAAGGGAGTACGGTAATGTAGTCGAATCCATTGGCTTTTAACCAATTGACATTCGGCTTGGAGTAGAAGCCTGCATCCATCACTACGACACGTTTGGCTTCCTGAGTGGTGGTCTTGGCCAAAGTGCCAACGACTTCCTCAACGGTAGTAGAATCATGACGGTTTCCCTCGTATATCATTGTGCGGACGAGTAATCCCTCTGTGTTTACTACAGCAGCAAGGACAACAATCCTGCAGTCGTCCCTTTTCTCTTTGGAACGACCATACTGACAGAGTTCACTGTTCTCCATTTTCCCCTCAAAGTAGGAGTTTGTGATGTCAAACAGAAGGATTTTCTCCTCGATGCCGAACATGCTGCATACCCTGTCATGGAGCCAGTCCTCAAGACCATGGTGCTCGTCCCACAGACGCTTGGCACTTTCGTACAAGGCATCTTTGGTTATTTTCTCCTTAGGAATGCCGAACATCTCTGCAAGTGCAGTGTTCTCACGAAGATAGCGGACGGTCTTCAATTCTGAATATGGATAGATGGCACGTGCGATAATCTGCATGAGGGCAAAGTTTATATGGTCACGCTTCCATCCCCTGGAGGTCAGATATTTACGAATATCAAGCATACGCATGGTAGAGTTGCAGAGGTTCTCGCAACCGATGATGCGAGCTTCATGCTGGGTGAGCGTTTCAAGCTTAACGGCAACTGCTTTCTTGCGCTCCTCTTCTTCGCGAACCTTGCGCTCGGCGATGAGACGGGGATCGTTTTCCTGGGCATACTTGCTGCTGCGGTACTTCACGTATTGAGACATGGCTTCCTCGTAGAGCTTTTTGTTATCACACATCACGCTTTGTCCATCCTCAATCATAGTGGTAAGCATGGCTGCCAGTCGGTTACGTTCATCCTTGTCAAAGCCGGGAAGTTCTCCAAGGCAAAGAACACTACGATGCTTAGTCTTGCCATCTTTGTCGATGTAAGACTTCGTGAGACGATAGTAATCATATGCGATTGCTGTACCATCTCCCTGATCGCGATATTTCTTTGCCTTGGATATATACATTTCGGGGGCAAAGGTACACACAATTTTTTAACTGGCAAAACGGGCGGGTGTAGCATTTTGGGGATTTTCCCGAACATTCGCCGCAAATTAGGATTCTTTATGCAAAATCAGCTAGGTAATTGGCTGAAAACTGCCAAAATCTAGGATTTCGTTAGGAATCTTTAAGTTTTTCATCAAAGACTGCTGCAATGTGGGTTAAACCACCCTGGATAGTAATGTTGTGGTCGTGAGAAATGGCTGTACGATAAATCTCGTCCTGCCAGTTGGTATCAGCAAATTGCTGTTCGCCTACTTGGTTGAATTCGCTCTTGTAACCAGTAATCTTATCGTCCTTAATGATAGGTGAAATAGTTTCTTTATCATAGGTGTAATAGCCGAGTGCCTTATAAGCTGCACTCTTTTCACCATAAAGATTCTTGATAAACTCTCTATACTCTGGACCGCTCATTACGTCGAAGGTCTTTTTCTTGGTAGAAATTGACATGTTTCCGCTATAGCTAACCTTAGGAGCCTGGCCTGAACGACCTTTCTTTGTAGTAATGATGATGACACCATTAGAAGCTCGGGAACCATAGATGGCTGTTGCTGAAGCATCCTTCAATACAGTGAAACTTTCGATATCGTTAGGATTTACCATAGAGAGTGGGTTAGAGAGACCCTTAACTCCATAATTGTCCATAGCAAGTCCATCAATAACGATTAATGGGTCATTGGAAGCGTTCAATGACGAACCACCACGGATACGAATCTGTGCACCTGAACCTGGAGCACCATCGTTAGAGATGACATTAACACCGGCAATTTTGCCGGAAATCATGTCTTGTGCATTAGTCTGGAGACCATGGTTCATGTCATCAGGCTTGATAGCTGTAACAGAACCGGTCAAGTCGTTCTTCTTAGCCACACCATAACCGATGACTACGACTTCGTTCAAAGCCTTAGAGTCATCTGCCAAGGTAATGCTCATGTTATTAGCTGCTTTCACTGTCTGCGGAGTCATTCCAAGATAGGTGAAAGTAAGATTGGTACCTGGCGCTGCGTCTACTGAGAAGTTACCATCCATATCGGTAATGCCCACTGCCTTACCGTTAACTGTAATGGTAGCACCCATGACAGGCTCACCAGAAGCATCCTTCACTTGTCCCTTAATCGCATTACTCTGCGCAAAGGAACTCACCGTCAGAAGCAGACCGCTTGCTAGGGTCAACGCTCTGAGAGGCAATTTAATTTTTACCTGCTTCATCATTTGCTTGATTTTTAAGTTAATGTATTATATTAAATTATTTACTTTTTCTTCTTTTCTTCTTGGCTTAAGTTGTTGTCGTTCCTACTCAAAATGCCGTTCTGGCTCTTTTCGGGGTCTTTCTGGCATCTTACTTATATTATATAAGGTAGGAATGGGGCGCTTGCCCATAAACTTGTCGTTTTCTGTGTGCAAAATTAAGTTCTTTTCTCTTATGTTGTACTATTTTTGTGTTAATTCCGTTATTTATTTTGTGCAAACGTTTGCACAGAATTTACTTGATTTATGTCAATGAATTCTGACCAATATTGAGGATATTTCGTAATTTTGCAGCACAACTAATAGCAATGGGCGATAAAGAAACAATAACAATGAAAGATATTGCTCGCGATCTGGGCGTAAGTGTTGCCACAGTGAGCCGGGCATTGAAGGACAGTTCTCGTATCAGTACTGCCCAAAAGGAACGTATTCAGAAATACGCGCGTGAACATAACTTCTTTCCTAATTTCCTGGGTGAAGCTTTAAGACATAATAAGGTGAAGCCGATGAAGGTGATTGGAGTTATTGTGCCTCAGGTGGTACACTATTACTTCATGTCGGTGCTTTCGGGTATAGAGGAAGAGGCTAGAGCCAGAGGTTACCGTGTGATGGTGGCGCAGAGTAACGAGCGTTACGATAAGGAGGTGGCCATCTGTGAAGACTTCTATCAGAACAAGGTTTGTGGCATCATCGTTTCACAGGCGAAGGATACCAAGCAGTATGACCATTTCGAAAAACTGCTGCAGAATGGGGTGCCGCTTATCTTCTATGATAGAATATGTACGGGCGTGAACTGCTCGCGAGTGGTGGTAGATGACTATATGGGTGCCTTTACTGCCGTTACCCACATGATTGATACGGGCTGCAAGAAGATTGCTTTCTACGGCTCGCCGATGAATCTGGAAATCTCCAAGAACCGATATAACGGTTATCATGATGCGCTGGTAAAGCATGGTTTGACGGAGAACCCTGACTGGGTGAAGATCTGCGATGACCGTGCCAGTGCCGAAGCAATAACGCCGGATATTCTGATAGAGGAAGATCGTCCGGATGCTTTCTTCGCCATCAATGATGATACGGCAATCGGCATCCTCTATACCGCCAAGCGCATGGGGTTCAAGGTGCCTGAAGAAATCAGCATCTGCGGATTCACCAATGGTGACCGTGCCAAGGCGTGCGACCCGATGCTTACTACGGTTGAGCAGCGAGGTGTAGCCGTAGGCGAGGAAGCTGCCAATATCCTGATTGGTCTGGTGGAAGGCTCCATCCCTAGAGATGAGGTGGAGAAGAGAGTGGTGAGAACACGACTCGTGGTGAGAGGAACTACTAGATAATGTTAAATGTTGAATGTTAAATGTTGAATTGACATTCTTTTCTGAATGAATATAAATAAAAGCATAACAATATGAAACAAAAACCTGATTTAAGTTTCTGGAAGCTCTGGAACTTGAGCTTCGGATTTTTCGGAGTACAGATTGCCTACGCCCTACAGAGCGCCAACATCTCCCGAATCTTTGCAACGTTGGGTGCTGACCCACACAACTTGAGTTATTTCTGGATTCTCCCTCCTCTGATGGGAATCCTGGTTCAGCCTATCGTGGGCACGTTGAGTGATAAGACGTGGTGCCGCTTCGGTCGCCGCATCCCTTATCTCTTTGTGGGTGCTACGATTGCCGTCCTGGTGATGTGCCTGCTGCCGAACGCCGGTTCGCTCGGACTGACCGTGAGCGGTGCGATGCTCTTCGGACTGATAGCGCTGATGTTCCTCGATACAAGCATCAATATGGCAATGCAGCCGTTCAAGATGCTTGTAGGCGATATGGTAAATGAAAAACAGAAGGCAAAGGCTTACTCTATCCAGAGTTTCCTCTGCAATGCCGGTTCTGTAGCCGGATATATCTTCCCGTTCCTCTTTACCTTCCTCGGTATCAAGAATTATGCTGAGAAGGGTGTGGTTCCTGATTCTGTCATCTGGTCGTTCTATATCGGTGCGGCTATCCTGATTCTCTGTGTTATCTACACCTCGATGAAGGTGAAGGAGTGGAATCCACAGCAGTATGCGGACTATAATGAAGCGAAGAGTGAAGAGGGAAGAGTGAAGAATTCTAATGCTGAGGCTTCTGAAGACAAGGCCGGTTGGATTACTTTGCTCCGCAAGGCGCCATCTACCTTCTGGAAGGTGGGACTGGTTCAGTTCTTCTGCTGGGCTGGTTTCCTTTATCTCTGGAATTATTCTACGGGAGCCATCGCTGAAACCGTATGGAATACGACCGACCCTGCTTCTGAAGCATTTCAGGAGGCAGGCAACTGGGTGGGCATTCTCTTTGCAGTTCAGGCTGTAGGTAGTGTTATCTGGGCTGTGATTCTCCCTCAGTTTAAGAATACGAAGGTGGCATACGCTGTCAGTCTGGTTATCGGTGGTGTGGGTTTTGCCCTGATACCTTTCCTGCATGACCAGTATCTGCAGTTTATTCCGTTCCTGATGATTGGTGCCGGTTGGGCAGCCATGCTGGCGATGCCTTTCACCTTTGTTACCAATGCTTTGCAGGGATATGGTCACATGGGTGCTTATCTCGGTCTGTTTAACGGAACTATCTGTATCCCTCAGATTGTGGCTGCCATCTGCGGTGGAACTGTCCTGAGTCTGGTGGGTTCTCATCAGAGCGATATGATGATTGTGGCAGGTATCCTGCTGATTGCGGGTGCGCTGTCTGTGAGTATCATCAAGGATAAGAAATCAGAATAAAATAAGATGAACGATTAATTGATTGTTTCTACGGAGTGAGGGTTGTGCAATCGTTTGCACGATTTGTGAGAAAAAATATGCAAATTTCAGATACGTTTTTCGCTCGTTTTTCTTACCTTTGTAGCATCAAATATAACTTATAACATTTTTAAGAGCCTTTAAGAGTCTTATGACAGTACAGTTTAATATTGAATATAAAGCAATGTTCGGCGAACAGATCGTCGTAAACATTCAGACGGAGGAAGGTGAACTGAAACTTCCTCTCGAGACAACAGATGGTCAAAGATGGGCATGCGACTGGTGTGTTGAATCACCTGAAAAATCGTATACCTATTATTATAGTGTAGAACGTGAAGGAAGAGCAGTCAAGACCGAATGGCTTATAATCAAGCATCAGCTCGATGTAAATGCCAAGAAGGCTGCGGCTTATACCCTTTACGATCATTGGAAGGTTATGCCGGAGGATGCTTACCTCTACAGCAGTGCCTTTACCGATTGCATCAATCATCAGGCTCCACAGGAGATGAAGCCGGAAACGGGCAGCAAGATTGTGCGTCTGATAGTCCGTGCTCCTCAGCTTCGTGATGGTGAGCGTCTGGGTGTATTGGGTGCAGATAAAGCTTTGGGTGTCTGGGATGTGCAGAAGATTCTTCCGATGACTCAGCATACCTATAATGAATGGGTGGCTGATATTGATGCGACTCATCTTGAGGGCAGACATCTGGAGTTTAAGTTCGTGGCTTTCCGTAATGCGAAGAACGAGCTTCTCTGGGAAACCAGCATGAACAGAACCGTGGATTTGCCGGAGATGAAGGCAGGTGAGTTGGTATCTTATGAACTCGACCAGGCTTTCTTCGCCCTGTATAACCGCAAACTTGCCGGAACGCAGGTGCCAGTATTCTCATTGCGTACCCGTAAGAGTGCCGGTATCGGTGATTTCGGTGACCTGAAGACCATGATTGATTTTGTGGCTTCTACCGGTCAGAAGGTGCTCCAGCTCCTTCCTATCAATGATACCACCATCACTCATACATGGACCGACAGTTATCCATACAGCTGCATCAGCGTCTTCGCTATTCATCCGCAGTATGCCGACCTCCATGCTCTCCCAGAGCTGAAGGATGCCAAGGCTCGTGCTGAGGCTGAGAAGACACGTGCTGAGTTGAACGCACTGGATAAGATAGATTACGAGAAAGTAAATGATTTCAAGATAAATTACTTGCGCCAAATCTTCAATCAGGAAGGTGAAAAGATGATGAAGACAGCCGAATACAAGGCTTTCTTCCAGGATACTGAACTGTGGCTGGTTCCTTACGCACAATATTCATACCTGCGTGATAAGAATGGTACGGCTGATTTCAACCAGTGGCCAGATCATCAGGTATGGGATGAGGCTGAGCGCAAGGCGCTTGCCGACCCTAAGACTGCTGCTTACAAGAACGTGGCGTTCTTCTATTTCGTACAGTTCGTACTGGACCGACAGATGCAGGAGGCTCACGAGCATGCCAAGGCTAAGGGCGTTATTTTGAAGGGTGATATTCCAATCGGCGTAAACCGCAATGGTTGCGATGTATGGACGGAACCAAAATACTTCAACCTCAATGGTCAGGCGGGTGCTCCACCTGATGACTTCTCTGCCAATGGTCAGAACTGGGGATTCCCTACCTATAACTGGTTTGAGATGCTGAAGGATGGCTGCCAGTGGTGGAACCGCCGTTTCAAGAACATGGCAAGATACTTTGATGCTTACCGCATCGACCACGTATTGGGCTTCTTCCGTATCTGGGAGATTCCGGTACATAGTGTACATGGATTGCTCGGACAGTTTGCACCGGCGCTTGCCATGAGCCGTGAAGAGATAGAAAGCTATGGTTTGCACTTCCAGGAAGACCGTTTTACCCGTCCGTTCATTACCGATTGGGTATTGGACCGTGTGTTCCATGAGCGTGCCGGCGAGGTAAAGGAGAAGTATCTCGACCGTCTGGATGACGAGCGTTATCAGATGAAACCCGAGGTAGATACCCAGCGCAAGGTAGAGGCACTCTTTGCTGACGTAACAGATGAGAAGGAACTCTGGCTGCGTGATGGCTTGTATGCCCTGATCAGCGATGTACTCTTTGTACGTGATCATACCAACCCTAGCGTCTTCCATCCACGTATCTCAGCCCAGCTTGACTTTATCTACGAGTCGCTCTATGATAATGACAAGGCAGCGTTCAACCGCCTTTACGACGACTATTTCTATCGCCGCAACAACCAGTTCTGGTATCAGGAGGCGATGAAAAAGTTGCCTAAACTGGTTCAGGCTACCCGCATGCTGGTTTGTGCTGAAGACCTCGGTATGGTGCCAGACTGTGTGCCTTGGGTAATGGACGAGTTGAAGATATTGAGTCTGGAACTCCAGAGCATGCCAAAGGATCCATCGGTTAAGTTCGGACATCTGAGCCGTAACCCATACCGCTCGGTATGTACCATTTCGAGCCATGATATGCCTACTCTGCGCATGTGGTGGGATGAGAATATCCAGCGTACCCAGGAGTATTACAATACGATGCTCTACCGTCAGGGACCAGCACCTCATCCACTCCCAGGCTGGTTGGCTAGTGACATCATCAGCCGCCATCTCACCTCTCCATCCATGCTCTGCATATTGAGCATCCAGGACTGGTTGGCTACCGATGAGGCTCTCCGTCTGCCTGATGCTGATGCTGAGCGTATCAATATCCCGGCTAACCCTAAGCATTACTGGCGTTATCGCATGCATCTCAACATAGAGGATCTGGCTGCAGACAAGCGTTTCGTGCAGAATATCACAGAGATGATTTCGCAGTCTGGAAGATGCTAACTAACATAATTATATATAGTGCAAACGTTTGCACACTCATTTGCAGAAAAATACCCTCCCAAAACGTGGAGGGTATTTTTGTTTTTTGTATCTTTGCACTATCTTAAGAATAAACAGATAATGATTGAGATAAACTAACGAAGATTCAAAAACAAGAATAAACAACAACTGAACAGTATGAAAAAACTGAATGTATTAGTGATGGGTCTCTTGCTTCCTATGTTGGCAGCGGCCCAGACCGTAAAGTCGCCTAACGGCAACGTCTCGGTAACATTCTCTTTGACCGAAAAGGGACAGCCTACCTATGAGATGAGCTATAAGGGAAAGACTGTATGCAAGCCATCCCACTTAGGATTGGAACTGGCTAAGGATAAACATGCCTCTAAGGGCATGGAGGAAACCAGCCTGATGGATGGTTTTACTGAAACCGGCAGCAAGACATCGACCTTCGATGAAACCTGGAAGCCGGTATGGGGCGAGACTGCTACCATCCGCAACCATTACAACGAGATGGAGGTAAACCTGAACCAGGCTGCTTCTAAGCGTAACATCACCATCCGTTTCCGTGTATATGATTATGGTATGGGCTTGCGCTATGAGTTTCCACAGCAGGAAAGTCTGAATTATTTTGTCATCCAGGAGGAACATACCCAGTTTGCCATGGCAGGCGATCATACCGCTTACTGGATTCCTGGTGATTATGATACACAGGAGTATGATTACAACATTACTCCATTGACAGGCATTCGCCCAATTATTGCGAAAAACCGTGAAGCTTACAAGAGCAATTCGTCTACCACCGTCTTCTCTGATACCGGTGTTCAGACCTCTCTCCAGATGAAGACCAAGGACGGACTCTACATCAACATCCATGAGGCTGCCTGCCTGGATTATCCTACCATGCACCTCAATCTGGACGAGAAAACATTGACCTTCGAGTCTTGGCTTACTCCTGATGCCGTGGGCAGAAAGGGATTCATCCAGACTCCATTCAATACCCCTTGGCGTACCGTGATGGTAAGTGATGATGCCCGTGATATGCTTTCATGCAAGTTGACATTGAACCTTAACGAGCCTTGCAAGATTAAGGATACATCTTGGATTCATCCTACCAAGTACTGCGGTGTATGGTGGAACATGATTGTGGGTACCAAGACCTGGAGCTATACCAACGATCTGCCATCTGTGCGTCTCGGCGTTACTGATTACAGCAAGTGCAAGCCTAACGGTACTCATGGTGCAACCAACGAGGAAGTGAAGCGCTACATCGACTTTGCAGCCAAGAACGGTTTGCAGGAAGTATTGGTAGAAGGCTGGAACGAAGGTTGGGAAGACTGGTTCGGTCATCAGAAACTCGATGTTTTCGACTTCGTGACTCCATATCCTGACTTCGATATCAAGATGCTCAACGACTATGCTCATTCTAAGGGCGTGAAGCTGATGATGCACCACGAGACATCTTCTGCAGCTCTCAACTACGAGCGCCACCTGGAAGATGCCTTCAACCTGATGAACAAATATGGTTATGATGCAGTGAAGACCGGTTATGTAGGTGATATCATCCCAAGAGGTGAGTATCACTACAGCCAGTTGATGAACAATCACTACCAGCGTGTCATCGAGACCGCTGCCAAGCATCATATCATGGTAAATGCCCACGAGGCAACCCGTCCTACAGGTATCTGTCGCACCTGGCCTAACCTGGTGGGTAACGAGAGTGCACGTGGTACAGAGTATGAGGCATTTGGCGGTAGCAAGTCTTATCATACCGTCATGTTGCCATTCACCCGTCTGCAGGGTGGTCCGATGGATTATACTCCTGGTATCTTTGAGACCAAACTTTCAGAGTGGAGCAACAATAAGAGTTATGTTCATACCACTCTCTGTGGTCAGCTTTCTCTCTATCTCGTAATGTACAGTCCTTTGCAGATGGCTGCCGATCTTCCAGAGCATTATGAGAAGAACGATGATGCCTTCCAGTTCATCCGCGACGTAGCTTGCGACTGGGATGACTCCAAGTATCTGGAGGCAGAGCCAGCCAAGTATATCACCGTAGCCCGCAAGGCAAAGGGAACTGACAACTGGTTTGTAGGCGGTAAGACTGATGCAGCCCGCACAGCCGTAGTAAAGCTCGACTTCCTGGATAAGGGCAAGAAGTATGTTTGCGCTATCTATCAGGACGGCAAGACTGCTGACTACGAGAAGAACCCTAAATCTTACAAGATTGTTCACAAGACTGTGAAGAAGGGTGATGTTTTGAAGATTGACGAAGCACGTGGTGGTGGTTTTGCCATCTCATTGCTCGCTAAATAAGCCTATAATTTCCGTATTTCCGTCCAACTGTCCGGTTGGTCGGAAATACGCTAAAAATGAGCGTAGATAATCTGTCACAGTTTTCTTCGCTCAGTTCGCTTTAATGTCCTGTATAACAACAACTTAACAATATGAATATCCAAAAACTAATAATTGCAGCATTGACAGCAACCGTTTTACCAACTTCATTGAACGCCCAGCAGACATTCAATGAGATGATGTATTCCAAGGAGAAAACCATGTTTATCCTGAATGCTCCAACAGCCCAAAAGTCTTCTGTAACCCTCCGTCTTTATAAGCAAGGTCAGGGAGGAAAGGCTTATAAAACGCTGAAAATGAAGAAGTTGTGTGATGAACGCTGGGAGGCTACCGTAAAGGGCGACCTCAAGGGAAAGTTCTATACCTTTGATATTGGCAAGGGTGAAACACCAGGTACATTTGCCAAAGCAGTAGGTGTGAACGGAAACCGTGGCGCCATCGTAGATTTGTATGATACCGATCCATCTGGATGGGATCAGGACGTGCGTCCTGCCCTGAAATCGCCAGCCGATCTCGTTGTCTACGAGCTTCATGTGCGTGATTTCTCCATTTCTCCTACATCCGGCTTGAAATATAAGGGCAAGTATCTCGCCCTCACCGAGCCTAAGGCCATCGAATACCTCAAGAATCTGGGCATCAACGCCATCCACTTCCAGCCTGTATTCGATTTCGCTTCTATAGATGAGACCCGACTCGACAAACCACAGTTCAACTGGGGTTACGATCCGAAGAACTATAATGTGCCGGAAGGCAGTTACGCTACCGACCCTTATTCTCCAGCAACCCGCATCAAGGAGTTCAAGGAGATGGTGATGGCGCTGCATAAGGCAGGCATCCGAGTGATTTTCGATGCCGTATATAACCATACTTTTGATATCAACGGCAGCAATTTCCAGCGTACCTATCCTGATTATTATTATCGCAAGACCAAGGATGGTAAGTATTCTGACGGTTCAGGTTGTGGCAACGAGACTGCTTCAGAGAAGCCTCTCATGCGTCAGTTTATGCTGGAGAGCGTGAAATATTGGATAGACGAATATCATATCGATGGTTTCCGTTTCGACCTGATGGGCGTTCATGACATCGAAACCATGCAGGCTATCCGTGAGATGGTAAACCGCATCGATCCTAGCATCTATATTTATGGTGAGGGATGGAGTGCAGGCAGTTGTGCTTATCCTACCGAGAAACTGGCGGTGAAGGCGAATACCCAGCAGCTCAAGGGCATCGGTGCTTTCAGCGATGATATGCGCGATGCGCTCCGTGGTCCTTTCTCTAATGACCATCAGGGTGCGCTCCTGGCTGGTCTTACAGGTCAGGAGGAGAGTCTGAAGTTCGGTATTGTGGGTGGCATTGCTCATCCGCAGGTGGATATGACAAAGGTGAACTATGACAAGAAGCCTTGGACCAACAATCCTACCGAGCAGATCAGTTATGTAAGCTGCCACGACGATATGTGTCTGGTAGACCGTCTGAAGGCAAGCATCGCATCTCTTACCGACAAGAATATCCCTGAAGCAATACGTACTGCCGAGTTGCTCCGCATCGATAAGCTGGCGCAGACCTGCGTCTTCACTTCACAGGGTGTTCCTTTCATCCTTGCCGGCGAAGAGATGCTCCGCGACAAGAAGGGAGTACACAATAGCTATAACTCTCCTGACAGCATCAACCAGTTTACCTGGACCAATCTGCAGAAGTATCCGCAGGCGTTTGCTTATTACAAGAGTCTGATCCAGCTCCGCAAGAATCATCCGGCATTCCGTCTTTCAACAGGCGATAAGGTACGTCAGCATCTGGAGTTCCTGCCTTGTCAGCAGACTTGTCTCGTAGGTTTCCAGCTCAAGAATCTGGAGGGCATTGATGCCTGGAAGAACATCATCGTGATCTATAACTTCAATAAGGAGGCAAAGAAGATGCAGATTCCTGAGGGTAATTATACCGTGGCTTGCTGCAATGGTGTGATTAACGAGGAAGGCTTAGGTTTTGTTTCGGGAAAGGATGTTGAGGTAGCCCTTCAGTCAGCCCTGATACTTTATCAGAAATAGTTTATATATATAATAAGGTGTAATATGAAAAAAATAATAGCTTCATTATTGCTTATGAGTAGTGCAATAAGTATGAATGCGGCGGTTAACGTGAACCGCATTGAACCTACTGACTGGTATGTGGGCATGAAAGATGCTTCACTCCAGCTGATGGTGTATGGCAAAGATATCAAGAATGCCGATGTAACGGTAGACTATCCGGGTGTGAAGGTAGACAGCATCGCCCGCCTTGATTCTCCTAATTATCTCCTGGTTTATCTTAACCTCGATGGGGCAAAGGCTGGTGAGATGACCCTCAACTTCAAGCAGGGCAAACAGTCGAAGAAGGTGAAGTATGTGTTGAAGAACCGTGAGATGGCGGGCGACAAGCGCATCGGTTTCTCTAATGAAGATGTGCTCTATATGCTGATGCCAGACCGTTTCGCCAATGGCAATCTGAAGAATGATGCCTTTAAGACGATGCGTGATAAGACCTGCAACCGTGCAGAGCCTAGTCTGCGACATGGTGGCGACCTGGAGGGAATCCGCCAGCACTTGGATTATTTTAACCAGTTGGGTGTAACCGCTCTGTGGTTTACCCCGGTTTTGGAGAACGACAGTCCAAGTAACGGCAAGAACAGCAGTTATCATGGTTATGCTACCACCAATTATTATCGTGTAGACCCACGTTTCGGAACCAATGCCGATTATAAGCAGCTGATAGATGAGGCTCACAAGAAAGGTTTGAAGATAGTGATGGATATGATTTTCAACCATTGCGGTTTCGAACATCCTTGGGTGGCCGATATGCCTTCAAAGGACTGGTTCAATACCCCAGAATGGCTGGCTCCTGAAAATCAGACTGCCGAGCATCAGAAGAACATCGGTATGGTGGATGGTGCTGCCAAGGTGAACGATAAGTATCTGCAGACCAGTTATAAGCTGACTCCGGTACTTGACCCATATGCCAGCAAGGTTGATCTCACAGAAACCGTAGACGGCTGGTTTGTTCCAACCATGCCTGACCTCAACCAGCGTAACCCACATGTTATCAAGTATCTGATTCAGAACAGCGAGTGGTGGATAGAGAGCGCTGGTATCGATGGCATCCGTATGGATACCTATCCTTATGCCGACCGCGATGCGATGGCACACTGGATGAAGGTGCTGGGCGAGGAGTATCCTCACTTCAATACCGTAGGCGAGACTTGGGTAACCGAGCCTGCCTATACTGCAGCCTGGCAGAAGGACAGCAAACTTTCAGAGAAGAACAGCTATCTGCCAACCGTTATGGATTTCGCTTTCTTCGACCGCATCAACAGTGCAAAGAAAGAGGAGACTGATGACTGGTGGAACGGCATGAACCGTCTCTACAACGTGTTCTGCTACGACTATCTCTATCCTAATCCAAAGAGTGTAATGGCATTCATCGAGAATCATGATACCGACCGCTTTCTGGGAGACGGCAAGGATACCCTGGCTCTGAAGCAGGCACTGTCATTGCTTCTGACCATTAATCGCACTCCTCAGCTCTATTATGGTACAGAGGTGCTGATGAATGGTACCAAGAGCGTGACCGATGGCAATGTACGCAAGGACTTCCCTGGCGGTTGGGCTGGTGACAAGCACAATGCATTTACTGCCGAAGGAAGAACTCAGGCAGAAAACCAGATGTTCAACTGGCTCAGCAACCTGTTGCACTGGCGTCAGGGCAATGAAGTGATTACCAAGGGCAAGCAGACCCAGTTCTGTCCTCAGAAGGGTGTTTACGTAATTGCCCGCCAGTATAAGGGTAAGAATGTGATGACGGTGATCAACGGCAAGAACGAGGCAAACGAACTGAATGTTTCCCGTTATGCAGAGATTATCGGTTCTCATGACAAGGCTACGGATATTACAAACGGTCGCACCGTTCTTATCAACAAGAACGTGAAGCTCCGTCCTCGCCAGAGCATGATTCTTGAGTTCTAAAACACAAGTATATTCCTATATGAACGTTCCTAGAGTTGTAAATTTACACTTCTAGGAACGTTTTTTTCTTAATAAAAATTCTTTCGTTTCATTTTTTCTTCGTACTTTTGCAATCAGAAGTTTAAAAACTTAATAAATATGTATAAGGAAATAGGCAAATGGTTCTTGGATGTTGCGAAGTATATAGTAACAGCATACGTTTTGACCACAATGTTTGTAAAGGTTGATTCAATCTTTGCTGCATTAGGGGCAATAGTCATCATGGTGATACTGTTTGCCATAGGTGTCTATTTCTTGCATAAAGATAATAATAACGATAAAAAAGATAAGGAAAAGGAGAAATAAGTATGGATGCAGGATTGTTAAGTATGTATGTCGCTCTTATGCTTTTAGGCTTAGGAATGATAGTATTTTCCAAAATTGAAGATAAAAAGAAAGGAAAATAATATGGATACTGGATTGTTTATTATGTATGGCTTTTTGGTGCTTTTGGCAGCAGGAATATTTATTTATGCCAAAATAGATGATCGCAAAGAACAGAAAAGGCAATAATATGAGTAATGGATTATTGGCAATGTATATTTTCCTTGCTGTGTTTGCAACAGGATTAGTTATCTATTCAAAATGGGAAGATAAGCATCAGCAACAAGAGCAATAAATGATGATTAGATACATTCTTTCTATAATAAGCATTCTTTTTATAACCTTGAGCAGTTGGGCGCAAGGTGGGCTGCCTAGTCGCTATAATGTAAGCTATCTCAATATGGCTGCAGGTATGCCGAATAATTTTGCTGATGATATCTTTCAGGATTCTTACGGCTTCGTATGGATCAGTACGCATGGTGGTGGACTGGTACGCTACGATGGTTTCAATTTCATGAACTTTGGTTTGGGGACTCCTGGTATCAGTCTGCGAAGCAACAGCTGCCGCAATACTTGCGAAGATCATTTCAAGCGTCTTTGGGTGGCTTTTGAAGAAGGGCCACAGGTGCTCGACCTCAAAACAATGCAGCCTGTTGTTCCACCTTGTGAGAACAGCCAGGTAGAGGCACACCTCAACAAAGTATTCAAGAACCTTTGCACCCGAACATATTGTGATGCAAAGGGCAATATATGGATGCTTTCTTTCAACCAGCTTACCCGTTTCGGCTTTAACGAAAAGGGCGAGGTGAACAGCGTCTTGTCCACATCCTATCCTTATAATGCTCCCGACCTCGGAATCTGTGATGTCTATCGCAGAGGAACGGTTGTATTATGCAACAATGGAGTGGTGAGCGAGTTTTCTGTGAAGAACAATCAGCTCGTAGCAAAGAATATCTCATCCCTGTTCCCTCCGCTCGAAGGTCGGTATGGGGGGGCGCTTATTTATTATCATGGTAAGATATGGATGGGTACGAATCGCGGATTGTTTAATAGTGCAAAGCAGGAATTCCATTGCTCTGCTACCGACCATTCGCTCCAGCACGAAGTAGTGACGAGCCTTGCTGTTTCTCCAGATGACAAACTTCTGGTAGGAACGCTCTGTGGCGTAGATATCTTCAATGATAAGACCGGAGAGATAGAACATTGGAACACTGCTACGGCTGTGAATCCGCTGAGCAGCAACTTTATCAACAGTCTTTTCTCTAAGAACGGACAGATATGGGTAGGTTCCGAGACAGGTGGTGTTATCAAGCTGGCTCCACGTCAGCTGATTTTGGAATTCTACCGTCACGACCCCGCCACCCCGGGCTGTATCTCTCCTAATGCTGTCAATGCCATGTATGCGGCAGCTGACGGAACCCTGTGGGTAGGAACAGTAGAGGGAGGTCTCAATGCCTTGACTCCAGGCAGCATGAACTTTGTTCATTATACGGTGGCAAATTCCGGTTTGCCGCATAATACCGTCTCGGTTCTTGCAGCCGATAACCGCAATCAGCTCTGGATTGGTACCTGGGGAAGGGGCTTTGCTGTGATGAATCTCAGTCAGCCGGGCAAGATTATTCCTCTGGTGATAGATGCTAAGCATCAGCATTTACTTAACTTTGCCGGTTCCTTGGCTTACGATCCTATCAATGATGGTATGTGGCTCGGAACCAATGATGGTCTCTTCTTCTATGATATGAAGCGCCGCCAACTCATCGAACCTTTCAGGGGATGCCAGAATGTGCGCGGCTGCATTGGTTCTCTGATAACCCGAAAGGGCAAACTCCTGATGGGTTGTGTGCGGGGAATGGTAGAGGTCGACCTCAAGTCGCGTCCTCATGGCAAGGGCGATTTCGCTGTGACGTATCATCAGTATAAACTCGACAATCCGAAGAGTGGAGTCTTCGATAAGATATTGTCTTTCTGCCAGGCTAAGGATGGAAAGATATGGATGGGCAGTAACGGCTATGGTCTGTATTGCTATACCAGCGATAAAAACGGAAAGACTCAAGTGAAGTCGTATACCACCAATAACGGACTTGCCAACAATATCGTGAAGGGTATTGTAGAGGATAACCAGGGTATGTTGTGGATAGCTACTGATAACGGACTCTCTATCTTCAATCCGAAGACCGAGGCATTCTGCAGTTTCTCCCGTGAAGATGGTCTGATCAGTTCGCAGTTCTATTTCAATGGAGCCATCCGCAATGCGAAGGGCGAAATATTCCTGGGCACCGATGCGGGTATGATGGCTGTAAAGGGCATAAACCGTTCTGTGCATCAGACGGGTAAGTTGTACTTTACCGAACTTCTGGTAGATAACCAGCCTGTCTTTGCCGGCAGCGATTATCTGGAAGAAGACATCTCCATCGCCAGAAAGTTGCGTATCCATGAGTGTGATAAGTCGTTCACCCTCTTTTTCTCAGCGCTCAATTATGGCTGCGAGACACAGGGCGTGTACCTTTATCGCATGAAGGGATACGAGAATGAGTGGGTTCAACTCAAAGCTGGTCAGCATAGTGTGCGTTATTCCACTCTGCCAGCTGGAGACTATAAGTTTGAGGTGAAATATATCCCATCTGTCAATTCCGATAAGGAGCAGGTTATCTCTGTAGAAGTTCAGATTACTCCTTATTTCTGGAAGAGCTGGTGGTTTGTTACCCTTATTATAATAGGTATCATCGCCTTGCTCCAATATGCTTATGTGCGCCGTCTCAACAAGATGCGCGTAGAGGAAGTTGAGGCTCTGTACCGTCCTATCGAGGCAGCGATGAAGGAAAGTGATGAACCGGAAAAACTGCAGAGTCGCATCCAGATGATTCTGCAGAACCAGAAGCGTTATCAGGACAGTCAGAAAAAGAGCATTGAGGCTGACAGGAAGATGGTAGAGGAGAATACGCGTCCATTCATGGAAGAAGTGATGGATGTGATAGAGAAGAATTACGATAATTCGGAGTTTGGTGTACAGGAACTGGCAGGTGCCTTGGGTATATCCCGCAGTGTACTGAGCAAGAATCTCTCCAAGGAGACAGGCTTGCCAACAGCCCAGTTTATCCGTAACTACCGTCTCGACATCTCGCGCAAGATGATGGCTGATAAAACTTCCAACCGAAATATTACGGAGATAGCCTACCGTGTAGGCTTCAACGATCCGAAGTATTTCACCCGTTGCTTCACCAAGCAGTTTGGCATCTCGCCGACTGCATATAAGGATCAGTTGGATTCTCAGGGTTCAGATATGGCATAGTTCTCCTTGGATTCTTCGGAGAAATAATGTTCCAAGATGTGAGAATTTGTTAAGTAAATAAAATAAAACTGAGGGGCTACTTGATATAAGTCAAGTAACCCCTTGTTTTGTATGTGTGGGTACACAACTGGTGGATAAGCACGTAATATCCTTAAAAATCTACTGTTTATGCGGTTTGTCCACCTATAAAACCCAATTGTCCACCCAATATAATCCGGTTAATTGTACTTTTGCCACTGAAATTTGATGGTTGATGTCTAGTTTAGCTGACATTTATCATTTCATCCGCAACCTAAAAATAGAGAACGGACGAAACAAAAATATTAAAAATATAATAAACAAAGTATAAACCTAAAAATTGATAAGCAATGAGGAAACAATTATTCTCTATGATGCTATGCCTAGGTGCTGTTGGTGGTGCTTCTTTTGTCACCCCAATGCCCGCAATGGCTGCAGTTGCACAAGATCAGGTGATCACGGTCAAGGGACATGTTGTAGATGATCAGGGTGAACCTCTGATTGGTGCAACAGTTAAGACTAAAGATGCCAAGACTGGTGCAGTTACCGACTTAGATGGTAATTTCGAAATTCGAGTAAAGGCTAATGCGACTCTTTTCGTGAGCTATCTTGGCTACAAGGAGCGTGAGATTGCTGTGCGCGGTCGTGCCATTATCGAATCTATCCAACTCTCTGCCGACAATCAGGTGCTCGACCAGGTTGTTGTAGTGGGTTATGGTACCCAGAAGAAAGCAGACCTTACCGGTTCTGTATCTATCGTAAATGCTGAGGAGCTGAAGAAGGTGTCAAACTCTAACATCTCTACTATGCTTGAAGGTAAGGTTGCCGGTGTGCAGATTACATCAGACGGTCAGCCTGGTGCAGATCCTAGTGTGAGAATTCGTGGTATCGGTTCTTTCGGTAGCACAGCTCCCCTTTATGTCATCGATGGTGTGCCAATGGGTACCACTATCCGTGACTTCTCTCCTAATGATATCGAGACCATCCAGATTCTGAAGGATGCTTCTGCGGGTGCCATCTATGGTTCCCGTGCTGCGAATGGTGTCGTTATTATCACTACCAAGAATGGTAAGAAAGACCAGCCTCTGAAGGTGAACTACTCCGGTTACTTTGGTGTTGACCAGATTCCTGGCGATGTATATGACGTGATGAACGCCGACCAGTATAGCCAGTACCTTGGTACTGCTTGCACAAACTCCAACACTCCTATCCCTGGTGGATATAAGATGGGTGAGGATGGCAAGTATCACTTCCAGGATGCAACCAACACAGACTGGTTTGACGAAGTGTTCAAGACCGGTATCCGCCAGAACCACAACGTAGCCCTCAGCGGTGGTAGCTCTCACAGTACTTATAATGTATCTCTCGACTACTATAACCAGAAGGGTACCTTGGAAGGTGCAGGTCCTAACTACGAGCGTTACACAGCCCGTGTGAACAATACCATGGACACCAAGTTCGTGAAGTTCCGTACAAGCATGGTTTACTCTCACTCTAACCAGGACAACATGGGTCTTTCCAATGCCTCAGAGTATGTCCAGGGTCTGTATGGTGATGTAACCAACGTGCTCCGTGGTACACTTCTGATGCAGCCAACTATCAAGGCTTATGATAAATCAACATGGGTTCTCGATGACAAGGTAGGTGCAGCTAATGGTTATCGCTACGATGCCTATGGCTATGGTGTATATTATGATGGCGTACATGGAGATATCTCTGCATCCAACCCATTGCTGGTTAATAACCTCCTGCAGCGCAACACCTTGGTTGACCGCTTCGTAGGTACCGCTTCTGCCGACGTAGATTTGTTGGGCATGGTAGGTATCAAGAGCAAGAACCATGGTCTTCACTATAATGTAAACCTCTCTTACAGCAAGACAGAGGCAAAGGATAAGACCTGGATTCCTTCGTGGATTCAGAGCAACCGTGTATATCTTGCCAAGGAGAATGAGCGCCTTACCAAGGGCTCACGCAACTACAGCGACGCCTTGGTTGAGAATACCATCACATACGATGGCAAGATTGGCAAGCACAACATCAACCTGCTCGCCGGTATGACTTACGAGGAAGAGAATACCAACCTCCTTACTGGTTGGGGTATCAATTTCACTGAGCCATACTTCCTCCAGCTTCAGAATGCCAAGAACACTTACTCAGAGTCATTCGAGTATAAGCATAGCCTGGCATCATACGTAGGTCGTTTGAACTACAACTATGATGAGAAGTACCTGCTTTCTGCAGTAGTACGTCGTGATGGTAGTTCTCGCTTGAGCAAGAACATCCGTTGGGCAACCTTCCCATCTGTATCTTTAGGTTGGCGTTTCGATAAGGAGAAGTTCTTCCCTATCAGCCGCGACATCGTTAACATGTTCAAGATTCGTGCCAGCTACGGTGAGCTCGGTAACGAGAACATCGGTGAGTACCAGTATATGGCTACCATGAACCGTAACAACATGACTTACAGCTTCGGCAACAGTCCTGTAACCGGTTCTGCCGTTTCTACCTTCGTGAACAACGATATCGCCTGGGAGAAGAAGAAGACCACCAACGTGGGTATCGATCTGGCAATGTTCAACAATCGACTGGAGTTCACTGCCGAGTGGTATAAGAACAAGTCAGAAGATCTGCTTTACTCTGTTCCTGTGCCAGCACAGACCGGTGTATCCAACACCTCTGTAACCATGAACGCTGCCTCTATGGAGAACAGTGGCTTCGAGTTCAGTGCTACCTATCGCAACCACGATCATGCCTTCAAGTATGATATCAGCGCCAATGTAAGTACCCTGAAGAACAAGGTAACTTCTCTGGGTATCGGTAAGGATTCATACATTGCGGGTGCATACGCTACTTACGTAGGTCAGGAGATTGGTAAGTTCTATGGTTGGGTTTATAAGGGAATCGCCCGTACTCAGGAAGATTTGGACAACAATGCTGTTCAGCAGGGTGCCAATGTCGGTGACTGCCTCTATGAGGATATTTCAGGTCCTGACGGAACTCCTGATGGCGTAATCGATGCTTACGACCAGACCGTATTGGGCAGTGGTCTTCCAAAGGTAAACTTCGGTTTGAGCACTCACTTGGAGTATAAGGGTTTCGACCTCAACATCTCTACATACGGAGTATTGAACTATCACGTATCAGATGATATCTATAATAGCTTGAACTCTTGCTACGGCTATGGTAACAAGGAGGTAGGCATGCTGGATGCCAATCGTTGGTCAGAGGATGGTACCTACCTTTCAAGTGTTCCACGTACCTACGCAGCCAACAATGCAACATTGCCATGGAACGACCTCTTCAGCTCTCGCAAGATTCAGAATGCTGCTTACTGGAAGATAGCCAACGTAGAGTTGGGCTACAACTTCCCAGACAAGTGGTTTGGTGGATATGTAAATGGTGTACGTCTCTATGTATCAGCACAGAACCTCTACACCTTCACAGGCTATCATGGATATAATGTAGACTATGCTGGCGGTACCTTTACCCCAGGTTACAACTTCTGCTCTTTCCCAAGTGCAAGAACATTCATGTGTGGTCTCCACTTCACATTCTAATAATGAGAATAGACAAGTATAAGAATCATTATTTAAAAGAACATTTGATATGAAACTATATAAATTATCATTAGCTCTCTTCCTTGGCCTCGGTGCAATGGCAACTACATCATGTGAGGACAAGTTGGAGGTAACAAATCCAAACCAGCAGACCACCGGAACCTTCGGTTTCAATGCAGATGATTTGGAGGAGTGCGTTATCGCAGCATACAACCATATCCGTATGGAAGGTTCTTCTGCTCGTGTAGGCTATACCCTTGATGTAACACGTGGCGATGAGGTTTGGAACTCATCACAGGTATGGTATATGCCATTCGACGACATGAACGACCCAGTAACAGACGAAATCTCATTCTGGCCTTGGCGTGAGGCTTACTATACTATTAATGTATGTAACTTCATCCTCTCACGTACCACAGGCGATGATGCTTCGCTCAGCGAAAGCATGAAGCGAATCAAGGGACAGGCTCTCTTCCTCCGCGGTTATTCATACTATACATTGGCAGGATATTATCAGAATCCTGCGCTGATTACTGATTATGCCAACTATTCTTCTCTGGATGGTCTCTATGGCAAGAACAGTACCTACGACGATGTGCTCGATCAGGTGGAGAAGGATTTCGCAGAGGCTATGACTCTCCTCCCATCTCGCGATGCAGGTGGCGAGTGGGCAAAGGGACGTGCTACCTGCGGTGCTGCTGCCGGTTACTATGCCCGCACTCTGATGCAGCGCCATAAGTATAGCGATGCACTCGTTGTACTCAAGGACATCATGAACAAGAAGTATGGCTCTTACAAGCTGATGGCCAACTATGGCGACAACTTCCGTGAGGGTTCTGCTTATGAGAACAATGCCGAGAGCCTCTTCGAAATCCAGTATCTCGACTACGGTTCACAGGGTGTGGATGATGAGTGGACTCCAGTTAATACAAGCCCTAACGCTACACAGGGACATGCCGTTGAGTCTAACTTCGCTCCAGGTAGATTCGGTGGATGGGCTGACCTCTCAGCTTCTCCATGGTTGTACAACCTCTTCAAGCAGGAGCGTACCACAGCTGGTAAGTTGGATCCACGTCTCTACTGGACCATCGGTACCTACGAGAATGAATGGGAAGGATTTGAAAATGGCAACGTGGCTTATACCAGTCAGATGACAGCTACTGATACAATCATAACCAACAACAACTATGGTGGTCTTCCTATCGCTAAGTGGACCAATTTCCGTACCAACCTTTATGATAAGGTGACAACCGGTCTTCATTGCGGTATCAACCTCCGTATGATGCGTTACTCAGACGTTTTGCTCCGTGCAGCAGAGTGCGAGAACGAGGTGAACGGTCCTACACAGCAGGCTATCGACTGGATTAACCAGGTTCGTGAGCGTGCTAACCTGAAGGATTTGAGTCTCTCAGACTTCGATACCAAGGATAAGCTCTTCGAGCAGATTGCCAATGTAGAGCGTCCAAAGGAGTTCGGTTGCGAGAATGGTCGTGGTCTTGACCTGATCCGTTGGGGATTCTTCTATGATCAGGGTCGTTTGGCTCAGTTGAAGGAGCACGGAACCTTCCGTCGTTCTCCATACAAGGCTAAGGAAGCAGTCAGCTACTCTATGGTAGGTGTTGATCCAGAGTTGAAGAGCTCTTACGATACATACGTACCAGGTCATGAGTTCCTGCCTATCTATCAGGGCTTGTTGAATGATAACCCTAACCTGACAGGTAACTCAGCTAATACGAATACGGATAACTCATCTGATTTCTTCGGAAGAGGTTGGACTGTTCATCCTGTAGTTAACTTGGGCAACTAATAATATCTATTCCTATGGGGTTTCTTAACGATAGCCCCATAGGGAAACCAAAATAACATTTACATATTTATAATAGGATATAATATGAAACGTCTAAATAAATTAGCATCCGTCTTCTGTGTGGCAGCCATGGCATTGACAGCGATGACAGGATGCGAGGGAAGTGACATGTTTAGCGTCAGCTCTCCTGATTGGCTCTCTGAAAAGATTGATTCAATCGAAAAAGCTAACCAATCTACAGAGGAAGTGCTTGTAGGTATGAATGAGGATGTCTATACTGTAGGTAATACTGATTTCTCTTCAGGCTTTTGGACTTCATTCTCAAAGTATTATGTGGTTCAAGACAACCAGAAGTGGAATGCCGTGTTCAATCTGAACATCAATCCTTCTGCGACTAACACCTATAAGAACTTCGCCCTCCTCATCACCAATGATGTGGATCGTGGCGGAACAGGTTATACCGAGTATGGTGCTATCCGTTTTGATAACCAGCCAAGCGGTAACTCTGAGTGGGGTGACCATATCGACAGAAGCTGCGTGCAGAGTAATCTCACCTTTGAAACTGATAAAGACAAGGGTGTAGATAAATTGGGTGGTAAGGTAACATTGACGGTTGACCGTTCCCGTGTAGATACTTTCATGGTGAAGATTACCAATGGTACAGTTACCAAGACCTACATTCAGCCATCTAAGATTGCTAATCTGAATGCAGACGAGAGCAATACCAACATCCGTTGCTTCCTGGTACCTGAGGGCTCTTACATCGATTTCATGCAGAGCAACGTAGAACCTATCGGCGGTTATACATCTGCCCAGGATAAGGCTCCGGTTTCTATGGTGTTGAACAATGTTCCTGCCGAAGTAGACGAGAATACACCCCTAGAAAAGGCAATGGAGAATGTGTCTGCTACCGTAACCTTCGAGGAAGGTGTAACCAAGGTAATTCCTGCCAAGGAACTTTATTTCTCTGCCATCAACGATATGGATGTTTCTGGCACCAAGAACCTCATCGTCATCTATAACAAGACATTCAAGGGCGAGAATGCTTCTACTCCTATCGTTGCACAGAAGACATTCGAAGTTGTGCCAGCTATCACAGCTCTCCATATAGTAAGTGCGCCTACACGTCTCACTTATAAGTATTATGAGGCAGCAGGCATCACTAACCCTGCTTCTGCTGTATTCCCAGTAGATACTAAGGGCTTGACAGTTCAGGCTACTTATTTGGATGGTGTAACTCGTGATATCACACTCGATAAGTTGGTTATCTCTGCAGTGCCAATGAAGGCAGGCAAGCAGGCTGTTACTGTAACTGCTAAGAATGGTGTGAAGACAACATTTGATGTAACAGTAGAGAAGCATGCTGCAACATTCGTAACTCCTAGCCCAGCTATCTTGGGTGCTGAGGATTGTACAACTGGTTGGTGGGGTGCTCACCTCGATGCAGACGTGAAGGTTCCTGCTGGCGAGACTCGCGCATTCTCTTTCACTAACTTGGGTGGTGCAGCTAACTGGAACAACTACGTAGTAGTACTCCGCAATGCAGCTTTAGCTGAGTATGTTGTAGTTCGTTCGGATAACTACGGTTGGACTGGCGACAACTCTGGTCCTTATGGATGGAAGAATTGTACTGCTGGTTCTACTGGTGCGGCTGACTGGGCAACTTGGTTGGCAGGTATGAATGGCGCTAAGGTTGTTGTTTACGTAACCAACAATAATAATGGTACTGCTGACGTCTTAGCTATTACAACAGGTACTGATGGCAAGGTAAATACTCAGTATTACTATGGTATTGATGGAGTTGTTGCAAACGACCTCTTTGTAGACTTCACCGTAGATAGCAGCTGCTTGAAGTTTGATACAGCAGCATCTGCTCGCAAGTACTCTGCTCGTCGCAGATAAGAGAATCTTTGAAATACTAGATAAAAGGCATGACCTATGAGGAGGATGGAAGAATCCTCCTATGAGGCCTTGCCTTTTTTCAAAAATATCGAATAAAAACTAACTAAACTTTTAAGGAAATAATGATGAAACTTCTTAATAAATGGGCATTCTTGCTGGCATGTACTTTGGCAGTAAGTTGTAGTAGTGGTGGAAGTGATGATCCTGATGTACCAGATACACCAAACAAACCAGAGACTCCTTCCCAGCCAGAAACTCCAAACAATCCTACTAGCGAGGATTTGGCTAAGTATGTTTGTCCTACATATAATGACAATTATACTTCAGTAGCTGCTTGGACTCAGCGCAGTAAGTGGAATCTTGCCAATGTGCATGACCCTTCGGTAGTAAAGGCTGCTGATGGATATTACTATATGTATCAGACTGATGCCAGCTATGGCAATGTCCACGAAGGTCATGGACACTTCCATGCTCGTCGAAGCAAAGACCTCGTAAACTGGGAATATCTCGGTGGTACGATGACGGTGGCTCCTGCTTGGGTGAAGACTAAGTTGAACGAGATTCGTGCTGAGCAAGGTTTGGCTCCTATCGCCAACCCAAGCTATGGCTATTGGGCTCCTTGCGTAAGAAAAGTGAAGGATAATCTCTATCGTATGTACTATGCCATCGTGGTGAACAACTACATCAAGACAGGTGGCACTACCTATGATGGCTCTTGGACGGAGCGTGCCTTCATCGGTATGGCAGAGACTACGGACCCAGCCAGCAACAAGTGGACAGACAAGGGTTTCGTGATTTGCTCTTCTTCTGATAAGGGTAAGAACTGGGCTCGCAAATCGGACCGCGACTGGGACGGCTACTTCAAGTTCAATGCCATCGACCCTTCGTTCATCATCACACCTAATGGCGAGCACTGGCTTATCTATGGCTCTTGGCACAGCGGTATCGCTGCCGTGCAGTTGAACCCAGAGACAGGCAAGACCTTGAAAGAACTTCCTAAGTCATACGGTACAGCAGATGAGATTGCTCATTACGGAAAGCTTATCTTCACTCGTACCAACGGTAGTCGTTGGCAGGGAGCTGAGGCTCCTGAGGTTGTATACCATGATGGATATTATTATCTCTTCTTGGCTTACGATGGCTTGGATGTTCCTTACAACACCCGTGTGCTTCGTTCCAAGAATGTGGACGGTCCTTACGAGACGATGAATAACAGAGTGACTAATGCAGCCAATGGCGCAGGTGACAATCCTACCGTCTTGACTCATCCTTATAAGTTCAGCCAGGGATATGGTTGGGTAGGCATCAGCCACTGTGCCGTCTTCGACGATGGCGCGGGCAACTGGTACTATGTATCTCAGCAGCGTATGCCTGCCAATGTGGCTGGTATCAATGCAAGCAATGCCATCATGATGGGTGGTGTGCGTAGCATCAAGTGGATGTCTAATGGTTGGCCTACTGTGATGCCAGAGCGTTATGGAGCTGTGCCACAAGTGGCTATCAAGGCTAGCGAACTGGCTGGCACTTGGGAAGGTATAGACCTCGCTTATGAGTATGGCAAACAGCGCGTCAGCACCGAATTTACACTCAATGCCGACGGCTCAATGACTGGTGGTACGGCTTGGCCTAATGTGAAGGTATGGAACTTTGATACTTCTTCCAACACCCTCACCATCGGTACTACCAAGCTCAAGGTACAGCGTGAGGTAGACTGGGAGGCTAGTCCTCGCAAGTTGACTATCGTATACTCTGGCGTCAGTGGTAGCAAGAGCTTCTGGGGCAAGAAAAAATAAATGTTAGTTAGTTTTTAAGGTATAAAAGAATCTAAGTAGAATCTTTTGGGGGAGTTAAGCAGTGAAGCTATGACTCCCCTTTTTTGTTAAAAAATAGAGAAGATATACAGATGAAACAAACTGCAATGAAATATTTTGGCATTGTGGCGATAGCCATGATGCTAGCGCCAGCTGAGTCTCGTGCACAACAGCCTTTGGTTGTAGATACTCCTTTTGTCCACGACCCCGTAATGGCGTATGAGAATGGCAAGTACTATCTCTACTGCACAGGTCATGGCATCACGCAGATGACCTCTACCGACCGCAAGCATTGGACCATCGTTCCTCAGGGCGTGCTCAAGAACAGTGAGATTCCGGCATGGACGCATGATAGTGTGCCGGGGTTTGAAACCCATATCTGGGCTCCGGATGTTATCCGCTTCAAGAACAAGTGGTATCTGGCTTATTCCTGTTCTACCTTTGGCAAGAACACATCTGCCATCGGCTTGCTGAGCAATACTTCCTTATCTGATAAGGATGGATGGAAGGATGAGGGCTGCCTCGTCGCCTCTAAGGGTGATAGAGACAACTGGAATGCCATCGATCCGAATTTCATCGTTGATGAGAAGGGAAACCCTTGGCTTACCTGGGGCTCTTTCTGGGATGGCATCCAGATGATCAAGTTGGATAAGAAGTCGATGCATGTCAAGAAGGGCGCCAAGCCTCAGACCATCGCCCGCCGTCATGTCGTAGGCGATACTTCGGCAGAGCCGAATCCTACCTCCAAGTTTGCCGGCACCAATGCCATCGAGGCTCCTTTCATCATGAAGCATGGTGATTATTACTATCTCTTCGTGAGCTGGGATTACTGCTGCCGCGGCATCAAGAGCAACTATCGTGTTGCCGTGGGCAGAAGCAAGAAGGTTGCCGGTCCTTATCTGGATAAGGAGGGTAGGGACATGCGCAATGGCGGAGGTACGCTGATTCTGGAAGGCGATAAGAAAGAATATGAGGCGATGGGTCATTGCTCTGCCTACTCCTTCCCCGATGGCGATTTCTTCTTCTGTCATGGTTATAGCGTGCCAAAGAATGGCGCCAGCATCCTGGTTCAGAAGAAAATCAACTGGACGGAAGATGGGTGGCTGACGCTGGAATAGCCTCGATTTTTAAAACACGGACAAATTGAATTTGTCCGGCTCTTTTGTCTGGTGGCTTGTAAGTTATTAAAAATGAGTGATTTATAAAGATACGGACAATTTGTCCGGACAAATTCAATTTGTCCGTTTGTTTTTTTTAGCCCTTTTTTGCTTGAAAACAATGGATTTTGGTGCCGAAACCTATGAGATGCTGGGAAGAAACCTATGAGTTATGATGAAAGAAACCTATGAGTTATGATGAAAGAAACTATGAGTTGTGGGAGAGAAAACTATGACTTATTTTTTTTAACAATTCAAGATGGTTTGAAAACCTTGGCTTATCCAAACGAAATAAGCATCAAAAAATCCGAAACAGATAACTTGGCAAGCTTCTGTTTCGGATTTTTTCTTTATTCTTCCTTAATCTTCCAATCGCTGATAGTGCGCTGGGTGCTGTCAAAACTGATACCGATTTTTATCAGTCGCTTGCCCTCTGTATGATATGGCAGCATATAGCCTTTTTCGTCTATTTGTGCCAAAGCCTCATCAGCACTCTTATCTACCTTCAGTTCGAAGACGTAGATTGTATCTGGCATGTGCATCACGGCATCAGCCCTGCCGATGGCACTCTTCACCTCTGTGCGGATATAGATGTTGAGGAAACTGAACATCAGATAGAAGATAGTCTGATAATGCTTCTCGCTGTGATTCTCCAAATCATATGGTATCGTAGCCATATAGGTGCGCATGTGCTCCAGTGCCGCCTCGATGTCATTTCTATAAACCGCCTTGCAGAATCCCAAGAGGAAGGCATTGTTGTCAGAACGGCGAGGGTTCACATAATGAGGAATCAATGAGTTGAGCAGTCCGTCGCGTACCTCCTTGTTTGGGATGCCCAGCGTATATTCCTGAAACATCGGTTCATATTTCTTGATGGTCAGATAGCCGCTCTGGTAAAGCAATGGCAAGGCTTCTGTCATTTCCTCTGTTGATTGGTCGAAGGAACTCAATACTGTCTCTTGACTCTCTAAAGTAGAAAGATTGACATGATACTTATCCAAGAGTTTCAAGAGGAAGGATGGAGTGCCGGAACCAAACCAGTAAGGAGCAATCTTGCCTGCATTCATTGCCTTTACAAGACTGAACGGATTGAAAATATCTTCTGATTTCTCGCTGAAATGATAACCGTCGTAGAATTGCGTCAGCTCTTTCAGGCACTCCTCATACGTCATGTTCAGTGCCTCGCCCATAGCCTCAATATCTGGTTTCATCTGCGTGGTAAGCTCGGTTTTGCTGATGCCGCAGATGGCTGAGTACTGGTCGAACAGACTGATATTGTCGAGGTTGTTGAGTTCGCTGAAGATGCTGAGCTGCGAGAACTTGGTGATGCCCGTGATGAAGGTGAACTCCAGGTAAGGATCGAGTTTTTTCAGAGGACTGTAGAAGTTCTGCATAATGCGGCGGAGCGGTTGCAGGTTTTCCTTTTCATGTACCACATCCAGCAATGGGGCATCGTATTCGTCGATGATGACAACAGTCTTTTCGCCCGTCTGCTCATAAGCACGCTTTACGATACCATCCAACCTTTCGTTAGGGTAAATTTCCCCTTCTCCTTTACCATAAAGTTTCTCGTAAGGCAAAAGCTGCAGATTCAGATAATTGTTCAAGCCATCTGCATCAAAATGTTTGGCACCGCTCATATCGAAGTGGAGCACAGGATGCTTCACCCATTCCTTCTCGTATTCAGCAATAGCCAATCCCTCGAACAGTTCCTTTCTTCCCTCGAAATAGGCCTGAAGGGTAGATGCAAAGAGCGATTTTCCGAATCGTCTTGGACGGCTCAGAAAGATATACTTCATACCTTTTTCTCTGAAATCCACGATGTATTTGGTCTTATCTACATAGAGATAACCTTTCTCGCGAATTTCTTCAAAAGTCTGAATTCCTACAGGATATTTATTTACTATTTTTGCCATAATCCTATATGCTTTACGTTTTGCGCTGCTAAGTTACAAAGAAAATCCGAATTAACCAAGCATAATGGTTAAAAATAAAATGCTTTGTAAAATAAGGCATCCGGAATACCCCGAAACATGTAAAATAAGGCACTCTGATGAGTTAAAAACATATAAAATAAGGCATTCCTCATTATTTTTTCTTATCTTTGTTCGCCCCGAAAAAATAACGCGACTGGGTTGTGGAAAGGGGGAAAGAGAAAATAGAGATAAATTTAAATATAAGAAATGAACAAATTAAAAGCATTATTGGGTTTCGACCCAAAGACTACTACGGTCAAGACGGAATTGATAGCTGGTATGACTACTTTCCTGACCATGTGTTACATTCTGGCAGCCGGTGCATTGCTGGGTAGCTCTACCATTACCACTTATGTGGAGAGTGCTTCGGGCGTTGCCGAGGGTGGTAAGTCGGGCTTGACATCTTTCTTTGTGGGTTTGATGTTTATCCTGAGCATCTTCCTGCTCTTCAATTATGTTTTCGGTTAATTAAACGACAGATAAAAAACGAGGCGGCAATCTGCATCACGCAGGTTGTCGCCTTCTCTTTTCTAACTAACTTTCTTATCAACTATTCAAAATGTTATTACCTATATATGGATCCCAGGGCATCCTGCCCTGGATGTAGTCTGTTATTTCAAACGGATGATGTTCAGCGAGCTGGCTGGAATCTCTACCGTTGCACCGTTCTTCTCTGTAGTTATGTAGTTTTCTACAGGATAGATATTGGTAGGATTATCGATGGTATTCTCCTCCAGACCATTCTTGGCAGAAAGGCGGATGAGCTTGCCATTCTTGATTTCCTTGCCCTGAAGATTAATCTTCGCTGTGGTGTGCTCGGTGCTGGTGTTGGCAATCTTCAGGATTACCTCGCCCGTCTGTTCATCAAGTGTGGCTGTAGAGAAGATGCCAGGAAGGGTGTTTGCCTTCAACTTGGTAGAGAATATTTCCTTGCCATCCAACTTGGCGAAGATGCTGTCGCCTACTACTTTCAGCTCGATGTCATACCACTTGCCGGTCTCGATGCTGCCTGGGGTAGTAGCAATCTGACTCTTGGCACCATTCACGATAGACTCCACACCGTGCTGGGTATTGTTCCAGCCGCCGAGGTTCAACCAGCAGTAGTTGTCCTTATCCACGTAGTTAAAGATGATGAGGAAACCTTCGTTTCCGGCATCCTTCTTCGCGCGT
Organism: Segatella copri DSM 18205; assembly: GCF_025151535.1. Classification (NCBI taxonomy): domain Bacteria; kingdom Pseudomonadati; phylum Bacteroidota; class Bacteroidia; order Bacteroidales; family Prevotellaceae; genus Segatella; species Segatella copri. The sequence continues at coordinate 2,455,198 of NZ_CP102288.1, read as the reverse complement.
ACCTTATATATATAGCCATTGCTGGTAATCTCGCCTGGGTTCAGACGGATGCAGCTCTCTTCGTTGCTGGTCTGCTTGATGAGGCTACCCTCAGTCTTCCACTGTCCACGGATATCGGTAGGCAACTCCTGCAAGGTCATCGGCAGCGCCTTTCCGTTCTCATCGCTGTAGCCCTTGTCCTCGAAAGAAACCTGAGTGCCCCATGTTCCCATACCTACACGGCAAATAGCTGGCTTCACCTGAGTCTGCTCATATTTGTATGGATTCTCCTGGTTCACCTTCAGTACACGGGTACCGATGTTGTTTGCCATCACGTTCTGAACGTAGTAAGATGGAGTTCCGAATACCTTGTCTGATGTATACTGAATCATATCCGGTGCCCACATACGGTTGTTGAGGTTGGCGAAGATAGGAGCGTAGGATGCCATGGTCACGATGTCAGAGTTGTTCTCGATGCCCATCATATAGACAGCCTCACCGAGTGCTGCATCGAGCGAACCCATATTGCCGAAGCCCTGGGTTACGGCATATTCACCTACATAAATCTCGCTGCCCTTACGGTCGTAGTTGTCATACTTGTTGAAGTTCTCGGCAAACCAGGCAGGATTTCTGTAGTAGTGCTCGTCGAGGAGTTCTACGCTCTCGTTGCTTTCCCACTTAGGATTGTCATCGCCCCAAGCCACCACGTTACCGATGAGGTGCATCTTAGGATATTTTGCCAGAACCGCATCCTTGAACTTCTTGAAGCGCTCGTAGTAATGGTCGCTCTGAGCCGCAGGATCCGGCTGGTTGTTCTCATTACCAATCTCCAGATACTCGATATTGTATGGTTCCGGATGACCATTCTTAGCACGGAGCGCACCATATTTAGAGGTAACAGGACCGTTGGCATACTCCAGGGCATTCATGCACTCATCAATCCAAGGCTGGATGCTGTCTACAGGAGTCATACCGCCGTGCCACAAACCTACGTTTACAACATAGAGAGGCTTGGCGTTCAGATCCTCGGCAAGCTGCAGATACTCATCGAATCCCATACCATCGCTGGTACGGTAGCGCCAGTTTACGTTCTTATGGCCCGGACGTTCCTCGATAGGACCGATAGTCTTCTCCCAGTGGAAAGCATTCTCTGGAGATTCCTGTCCCTCTACGTAGCAACCGCCAGGGAAGCGGACGAACTTAGGATGGATGTTATAGAGAAGCTGAGCCAGGTCAGGGCGCAAGCCATTCTCGCGATTCTTGAAAGTAGGAGGGAAGAGGCTTACTACATCGAGAACGATGGTACCTTTTCCGTCGGCTACGAGTTCGAACTGAGCCTTGGCATCGTTTCCGTTGGCAGTCAACTCTGCCGTATATTTGGTCCACTTCTTGCCAACCTTGGCATTGAGTGCTGTTTCTGCATACACCTTGTCGCCCTTGGCGTTGGTGAGGCGAGCCTTCAATCCGCCCTTGTAGCTACCCTTAGCCCAGAAAGAGAGTTTATAGGTTCTGCCCTGCACGGCGTTGATTCCCCAGAAACCCTCATTGATGAGAGAGGCTGTAGCTGCAGGCTTGGCAGCGATGGTAAGCTGGAGTGCCTTGCCCTGTGCATTGTTGAGCAAACCCTTATTGATGAGTTGTGCATTGATCTTTGCACCTTCCTGAGAGGCAGTTTTCCAGGTAGGAATATTCTTGTCATCGTCTTCGAAAGAACGGTTGCTGATGAGTTCGGCATAGAGACCGCCATCTGCAGCATGGTTGATATCCTCGAAGAAGATACCATAGAGGTTAGGAGATACCTTGATACCTGGGTTAGAGGCATCTACATTGATGGTAACCTGTGCGTTGGATGCCAAAGCAGAGGCCAACACTGCTGAAAGTAAAATCTGTCTTTTCTTATTCATTTCTTATTCTTAGGTTTGTTTGTTTACTTGTTGGTTGGCATGAAACCAAGCTAAGCCTGAATTCATGCCGCGATTAATACACAGTTGCAAAAGTACACAAAAAACACAAAGAAGAGGTGGACAAAAAGCGAATTATAGTGTAAAAGGTGGATTTTCATCAGAAAATCCACCTTTTGTTTATTGTTGGTCAATAAAATCGGTTTTAATATAGTAATACCAGTCCGGCAAAAGCCGAGTAGAGTATCATGCGGATAGGATTAATCTTCAGCACCTTCACGCCGATAAAGGTGGCAAAGAAGAGGGCGATGGAGATGTAGAAATGCCAGGGATTGGCTGGCGTAGAGAAGTTCTCGCCATTCATCAGGAGCAGGGCTGCGGCTCCCACCAAGCCGACGATGGCAGGACGAAGACCGATGAAGATGCTCTGGACGGCTAAGGTGTTCATATACTTGTACAGCATCTTGCTGATAAGAATCATCAAAACCAAGGATGGGAGAACCAGCGCAAAGGTCGCCATGGCACTTCCGAGTACAGCCATCATGCCACTCATGCCGGCATTATGGACAGCTGTATAGCCACAGTAGGTGGCGGTGTTGATACCGATAGGTCCCGGTGTCATCTGAGAGATGGCAACCACATCGGTAAACTCTTGCATCGTCATCCAATGATATTGCGTAACAACCTGTCCCTGAATCAGGGATATCATGGAATAGCCACCTCCGAATCCGAAGATGCCTATCTGAATGAATACGATGAAAAGCTGAAGAAATATCATATATATATAATAATGTGTAAAGTTAATAGGGCATTCCTACAATAAGGCGTAGCCCCTATAAACTATTAACTATAAACTTTTAACTAATCTTACTCCGTTGGCTGGATAAACTGTCCATAGATGTAGCCACCTACGGCAGCTGCGATAATTACCCAGATTGGGTTGACGCCCAAAAGCCAAATCAGAAGGGCGGATAGAATAGGAATCCAGCAGTTGACAAGCGAAATACCGGCACTCTTGGCAAGCGAGAATGTAGGTACGGCTATCAATGCCACGACGGCAGGACGGATGCCTGCAAACATGGCAGCAACAACCTTGTTGTCTTCAAACTGATGGAAAAACATGGCTATCGCTAAGATAATAAGGAACGATGGCAACGAAGCGCCGAGGGTGCAGACGATGGCTCCCGGTGTCTTTGCCAACTTATATCCGAGCAGGGAACTCATGTTGATGGCCAGGGCGCCCGGACAAATCTGGGTGGTAGCGATGGCATCCAAGAATTCCTCCTTCGTCATCCAATGATGCTTGTCGACGACTTCGGATTCTATAATAGGAATCATGGCATAGCCACCACCAAAGGTGACTATGCCAATCTTCATAAATGTTTTGAATAATGTAAGATAACTTACGCTATTATTCATTTTTTACCTTTTTATTTTTTTACTTTTTCAAAGCTCTTTCTTCAATCCACTGACGTGCATTGACAAATGCCTCAATCCAAGGAGTTACCTCGTCGTTGCGGCGATCAGCTGGATACCAGGCGTTCTGCCATGGGAAGATGGCACGCTCCAAGTGTGGCATCATAGCCAAGTGGCGACCATCTGCAGAGCAGATACCTGCTACATTGTAGTCACTGCCGTTAGGATTACCTGGATACTCAGCGTAGTTGTACTTCGCAATGATGTTGTAGTGATCCTCTGGCTCTGGCAAGTAGAAACGGCCCTCGCCGTGAGCTACCCAGATTCCGAGCTTGTCACCGCTCAGGCTACCGAACATTACACTGTCGTTCTGAGGAATAGTCAGACCGAGGAATGTACTCTCGAACTTCTTAGATGTGTTGTGGCAGAGGTGTGAACGATGCTTGTGCTCAGGATTGATGAGGTTCAACTCAACCATCAGCTGGCAACCGTTGCAGATACCGAGTGAAAGAGTATCCTCACGGGCATAGAACTTATCGAGTGCCTCTTTAGCCTTAGGATTGTAGAGGAATGCACCAGCCCAACCCTTGGCAGAACCGAGAACATCGGAGTTAGAGAAACCACCGCAGAATACGATGAAGTTCACATCCTCCAGAGTCTCACGACCAGAAATCAAGTCGGTCATCATCACATCCTTTACATCGAAGCCGGCGAGATACATAGAGTATGCCATCTCACGCTCACCATTGGTACCCTTCTCACGGATGATAGCTGCCTTGATGCCAGATGGCTTGCGACGGTTTGCGTCGAGGCTGTAGCTAGAGAGAGTTCCCTTGAAGCCGTAGCCGAAGTTCATCTCGATAGGCTGCTTCTTATAGTTGGTGTAACGCTTCTTAGCCATACCGTTCATGCTCTGCTTGCGGTCGAGGAGGTAAGATGTCTTATACCAGTTATCACGCAATGCATCGATATCAAACTCGTGCTCGAAGCCTTCCTTCTTGATGATAATCTTGCGGAGCTCAGGAGCAGGATAACCAATCTTGGCATAACCGATACCGTTCTCATCGAAGAATGCTTTCAACTCGTCCTTGTGAGCATCGCTTACCTGGATGACAACACCTGGGTTCTCTGCGAAGAGAGTCTTGATGATGTCGGCATCTGCGATGTCGTGGAGGTTGATCTTCATACCGCCCTCTACGTTGGCGAATGTCATTTCGAGGAGAGTAGTAATCAAACCACCGGCGCTGATATCGTGACCAGCCATTACCCAACCACGGTTGATGAGTTCCTGTACGGCGTTGAAGCAATCAACGAAGTACTCTGGGTTCTTGACGGTAGGAATATCGCTGCCCACCTTGCCCAGGCTCTGAGCGAAAGCAGAACCACCGAGACGCTGCTCGTCGAAACTGAAGTCGATATGGTAGAGGCTAGAGTTCTTGTCGTTAACGAGAACTGGGCTAACCACCTTCTTGACATCTGAAACCTCACCACCAGCACTTACGATAACGGTACCCGGAGCGATGATCTTCTCGCCGTTAGGATACTGCTGGGTCAATGAGAGAGAGTCCTTACCTGTTGGTACGTTCACGTGGATGGCGCAGCAGAAGTCTGACAAAGCCTTCACACCCTCGTACAGACGGGCATCTTCACCCTTCTGACTGCGGCAAGGCCACATCCAGTTGGCTGAGAGGCTGATGCTGTCCATGCCATCTGCCAATGGAGCCCATACGATATTAGTCAATGACTCTGCTACAGAGAGTACTGAACCTGCCTTAGGATCGGCAAGACCAGCCTGAGGTGCATGACCCATTGCTGTTACGATACCCTTCTCGCCACGGTAGTCGAGTGCTACGACACCACAGTCTGAGAGTGGCAACTGAATCTGACCCTGACCCTGCTGACGGGCAATCTTACCTGTTACGGAACGGTCAACCTTGTTGGTCAACCAGTCCTTACAAGCCACAGCCTCCATCTGGAGAACACGCTGCAAGTACTTGTCGAGGTTATCTGCAGAATAAGTTACATCTTCATATTTGCGCTCTACGGTCTCATCTACCATCACAGTCTTAGGAGTATGACCGAACATCTGAGCTACATCGAGGTCGAATGGCTTTACGCCGTCAGCCTGCTTGAAGCTGAAGTGAGCATCGCCTGTAGTTTCACCAACCACGTACATTGGAGCACGCTCACGGTCGGCAATCTTCTGAACCTCGCTGATATACTTCTCGTCGATGAGCAAGCCCATGCGCTCCTGGCTCTCGTTGGCGATGATTTCCTTGGCGCTCAAAGTTTTGTCGCCGATAGGCAACTTAGACATGTCGATTTCGCCACCGCACTCTTCTACCAACTCAGAGAGACAGTTCAAGTGACCGGCTGAACCGTGGTCATGGATGCTGACTACTGGGTTCTCATCGTTCTCAACGAGTGCACGAACCAGGTTGTAGGCACGCTTCTGCATCTCAGGGTTGGCACGCTGAACAGCGTTCAACTCGATACCGTTGCTGTAACGGCCTGTATCTACAGAAGAAACAGAACCGCCACCAAGACCGATGCGATAGTTATCACCACCTACTACGACCACCTTGTTGCCCTTCTGTGGCTCGCCCTTCTTATAGTCACGCTTTTTGCCGTAGCCAACACCACCAGCAAGCATGATTACCTTATCGTATGCATATTTCTCACCATTCTCCTCGTGCTCGAATGTAAGCACAGAACCGGTGATGAGAGGCTGACCGAACTTGTTACCGAAGTCTGATGCACCGTTGGAAGCCTTGATCAGAATCTGCTCAGGAGTCTGATAGAGCCACTTACGCACTGGCATGATGTCTTCCCAGTCGCGCTCAACATCGCTCTTTCCGTTGTCATCCTTCAGGCGAGGATAAGCAGTCATGTAGCAGGCAGTACCTGCGATAGGCCATGAACCTACACCACCACCCATACGGTCGCGGATTTCACCACCCGTACCGGTAGCAGCACCGTTGAAAGGCTCTACGGTAGTAGGGAAGTTGTGGGTCTCAGCCTTCAGAGAGATAACACTCTCGATATCCTTCACCTGGAAGAAATCGCTGGTAGTCTGATCGGCTGGAGCAAACTGCTCGATAACAGGACCCTGAGAGAAAGCCACGTTGTCCTTGTAAGCAGAGAGGATCTTGTTAGGATTCTCGTTGGTGGTCTTCTTGATCATGTTGAAGAGAGAAGACTCCATCTCCTTACCGTCGATGATAAACTGGCCGCCGAAGATCTTGTGGCGGCAGTGCTCTGAGTTGATCTGTGCGAAACCGAAGATTTCGCTGTCGGTGAGAGGGCGTCCGTTCTCTTTCTCCAGCTTGTGGAGATAAGCCATTTCGTCCTCGCTGAGGGCAAGACCCTCTTCCTCGTTATACTTCTCGAGGTCATCGACGTACTTGATAGGTTCTGGCTGGTGGTTCACGGTGAACACATCCTGTCCGATACCGTTGTACATACGCTGGAGCATAGGGTCGTGCTCAGCGTCTTCGCTATCTACAGGGAAGTACTCCTCGATACGCGAAATGCCGTTAAGACTCATGTTCTGAGTAATCTCAACGGCATTCGTACTCCAAGGAGTAATCATTTCACGGCGTGGGCCGACATAGAAGCCCTGCAACTGCTGGGCGTCCTCTAAAGTCGCGTCACCATAAAGCCAACAAAGTTCATTGATTTCGTCCTGAGATGGTTTGTGGTCAATCTCGGTCGCAATCACACTCTTAGATGGAGTTCTAAAAAAAAGAATCATACTTGCTTTCTTTTATATTATTAATGTATTTATTTCTTTTCGAGTGCAAAGATAGTGCAATTTCAAGACACTACAAAATAAAACACTGTTTTTTATGTTTTTTTTTGTTGAGATTTGGGCTATTCTTACCTTAAGAGGCTACATTTGACGGTTTAGCTATAAGAAAAGTGCTTTCTGTTGCCTTTTTTTGTTAAAAAGGTGATAAATAAAGATTTAGAGGTTAAAAATGTCTAAATGCATTTGACAAATATTGTTTATTCGAGTCTTATCTGTAACTTTGCAAGTGAAAGAAGTGAATCAGTTTCTATAATGCCCTAAAATGTAGAAGCTTCCGGATAACGGATGAAAGCCGGGAGAACTCTAATATAATAGGAGGTAGAAAGCGACGTTAATATACTATAATCAATTAATAATAACAAGAAAATTTAAATTAGAAAGAATATGAAACAGACAAAGTTAATGGTAATGGCAATGATGGCTGTAGCTCTGATGGCTACAAGCTGTGCAAGTAAGAAGGATCTTCAGAATTGCCAGAATGAGAATAAGGAATTGTCAAGCAACTATCAGGCTACCAAGGAAAAGCTGGCAGCTACTGAGGCTAGTTTGGCGGCAGCTCAGGAGCAGCTCGCTACTGCAAAGAGCGATTACGCTAAGTTGCAGAACTCACTTGACAAGAGTTTGAACAATGCAAGCCAGAACAACGTGAGCATTGAGAAACTCGTTGACCAGATCAACGAGAGTAACCAGTATATCCGCCACCTGGTTGAGGTAAAGAGCAAGAGCGATTCGCTCAACATGGTTCTTACCAACAACCTGACCCGCTCTTTGAGCAAGGAAGAGATGAAGGAGGTTGATGTTCAGGTTCTGAAGGGTGTAGTTTACATTTCTCTGGCTGACAATATGCTCTATCAGAGTGGTAGCTATGAGGTGAACAGCCGTGCTCAGGAAACATTGAGCAAGATTGCTAAGATCATCACAGACTATAAGGATTACGATGTGCTCGTAGAGGGTAATACCGATAACGTACCAGTAAGCACTACAAGTGCCAAGATGAAGAATATCCGCAACAACTGGGACCTCTCTGCTCTCCGTGCAGCTTCTGTTGTTCAGTACTTGCAGGATCACTTCGGTGTAAATCCTAAGCGCCTTACTGCTGGTGGTCGTGGTGAGTACAACCCTGTAACAACTAACGATACAGAGGTAGGCAAGCAGCGCAACCGCCGCACTCAGATTATCATCACTCCTAAGCTCGACCAGTTCATGGACTTGATCGACAAGGCTCCAGAGGAGAAGTAAAAAGGCTATTTAAAGGTAAAAAGGTAAAAAAGTAAAAAGGTAAATAAGTAGAGGCATCAATGAGTTTTCGGGCTCATTGATGCCTTTTTAGGTATAAATATACAGGTTTTATGTTTTAAGTACGTAAAAAAGTGCTTTTTGTTATCATTTTGCTAGAATTATTCTTAATTTCCTTTCTTTTCTTGATTATTTTTATTAATTTTGCAGGCAAAATATCAAGGGGCCACTTGGCTGCCCTGATCATTGTACATTGTAAATTATTAATTATACATTATATTGTGTTATGGAAAAGATTAAGATGACAACTCCATTGGTAGAGATGGACGGTGATGAGATGACAAGAATTCTCTGGAAGATGATTAAGGACGAACTCATTCTTCCTTTCGTTGATTTGAAGTCTGAGTATTATGATCTCGGTCTGCCTTATCGCGACCAGACCAATGACCAGGTAACCATCGACTCTGCTGAGGCGGCTAAGAAATATGGCGTGGCTGTGAAGTGTGCTACTATCACTCCTAATGCACAGCGTATGGACGAGTATAAACTCCACAAAATGTGGAAGAGTCCTAATGGAACTATCCGTAGCATCATGGACGGTACCGTATTCCGTGCTCCTATCACCATCCCAAGCATCCACCCTTGTGTAAAGAACTGGGAGAAGCCTATTACCATCGCCCGTCATGCTTACGGCGATGTGTACAAGAGCGTGGAACTTCGTGCTGATGAGCCAGGTACAGCCAAACTCGTGTTCGAGGGTAAGAGCGGCAAGAAGCAGGAGATTGAGATTCATTCTTTCGACGGTGCTGGCGTTATCCAGGGCATGCACAATACTGATAAGAGTATCCGCAGCTTTGCTCACAGCTGCTTCAAGTTTGCCATTGATACCAAGCAGGATCTCTGGTTTGCTACCAAGGATACCATCTCTAAGACTTATGATGCCCAGTTCCGTAAAATCTTTGAGGAAGTATATGAGAGCGACTATAAGGAGAAGTTTGCAGAACTCGGCATCGAGTATTTCTATACATTGATTGATGATGCAGTGGCTCGTGTTATCCGCAGTAAGGGCGGTTTCATCTGGGCTTGCAAGAACTATGACGGTGATGTGATGAGCGATATGCTCAGTACAGCCTTCGGTTCTCTGGCGATGATGACTTCCGTATTGGTTTCTCCTGACGGCAAGTATGAGTATGAGGCAGCCCACGGTACAGTGACCCGTCACTACTATCGCTATCTGAAGGGTGAAGATACATCTACCAACCCTATGGCTACCATCTTTGCATGGAGCGGTGCGTTGAGAAAGCGTGGCGAACTGGATGGCATCAAGGAACTTCAGAACTTTGGCGACCAGCTGGAGGCTGCATGTTTCGATACATTGAACGACGGTATCGCTACCAAGGATCTCGTAAGCCTGATGGAAGGTGTTGAGGCTAAGGCTGTAAACTCAGCTGGCTTTATCGCTGCCATCCGCGAGCGTCTGGAAAGGCGATTGGCATAAAAACAATAAGACCTGGGGTGATTAACCTCAGGTCTTATTGTTTTAGTTATTTTTAGTTTAAATCTTGATTTTTTTTCTTGCGTTTGCGCAAAGCGTCTGAATAAACCTTAAACAAATCTATGTTCAGCAACTGGCAGATATGGTAAAGCATACCCGTATCTATAGTGGCTCTGCCGTATACCTTATATATATTAGTACGGTGGCAGCCTAGTTTTTCAGCAAGCCATACTGTGGTCTTGCCTTGCTTGTTTAATTCCTCTTTGATGATTTCACCGATAAAGGGAATTGCATTTACTTTATCTTTCATACTCTTTCAGTTGTGTTATATGCTCACTTATAGTTATATCGGGTGCAAAAGTAGTATTTCTGTTTCTAACTAGCAAAGAAACATGTAGCGAATTTGGAACACTAAGTTAAAATGTGTAACAAAATACCCGTTTTTTTATATTTTTTTTCTCTAAAGAACTAAATGTCACGAAATTGTAACCGAATGTAACGCTTATTACGAAAGAAAAGTCGTAATTTTGCAGCGGTATTTTAAATAACATGAAATATGGAAGAGAATATGAAAAGAATACTTGTTGTTGATGATGAGCAAGACTTGTGTGAGATTCTGAAATTCAATCTCGAAACAGAAGGATATGAGGTAGAGACTGCCAATTCTGCAGAAGAGGCTTTGGAGATGGACATTGCTTCGTTCGACCTGTTGCTACTGGACGTCATGATGGGAGGAATGAGCGGTTTCCAGCTAGCTAAGCAGTTGAAGGGAAATCCGATGACAGCCAATGTTCCGATTATCTTCCTTACAGCCCGAGATACGGAAAACGATACGGTTACTGGATTCAATATCGGTGCCGATGATTGTATCTCGAAACCTTTCTCTATACGAGAGGTGATGGTCAGAGTGCGTGCCGTCTTGCGCCGTACCGCTGAACAGGCTGGCGATGCTGATGAATCGAAGATCATCAACTATCAGGGACTGCAGCTAAATCTGGACAAGAAGACGGTGAGCATCGATGGTGAGGCTATCCCTTTCACCAAGACCGAGTTCGAACTCCTGCGTCTTTTCCTCGAAGAGCGCGGCAAGGTGTTCTCCCGTCAGGAACTTATCGACCGGGTATGGCCTAAGGATGTGATGGTGCTCGACCGCACGGTGGATGTCAATATCACCCGTATGAGAAAGAAGATTGGTAAGTTTGCCAAGTGCATCGTTACCCGTCTGGGGTTCGGTTATTATTTTGATGCGTAATTAAAATGTTTCAGTTAAATAGTGTAGGTAGAAAGTTGTACTTCAGTGTACTGGCGGTGTTCCTTGTGTTCGCCGTCAGTTTTATCGTGTTCCAGCAGGCACGAGAGAAACAATATAAAATAGGTACGCTTACTATCAAGCTGGAAAATTATAATGAACTGCTGGCAGAAGATCTGGCGCTCTCTCCTGATGAAGGAATTATACTGCAGGATAGCATCCACAATAGGGATGTGACTGTGGCTCATGAGAAGTTGCAGGCTTTTGTCCGAGAACATGAAAGCAAGGATCTTCGTGTTACGCTGGTGCGCCCTAACGGTAAGGTGATTTATGACAACATGAGTTCCGACTATGAACATTTTGCCAACCATGCCAAGCGGGAGGAAATAGCAGAGGCCTTGAAAAACAGGGTAGGCTCAAGCGTGGAGCGACAGTCTAAAACCCTGAAGCATGATTATTTCTATGTGGCTTCTTATTTTCCGGAAAGCAAGCTTATCATCCGTACGGCACTACCTTACAATAATGATTTGGCAAAATCGCTGCAGGCCGACCAGCATTTTATCTGGTTTGCCATCGTAGCCGTCATTCTGCTTACCATCGTGCTCTACCGTTTTACGGACCGTCTGGCTAAGAATGTTTCCAAACTGAGCATCTTTGCTTATAAGGCAGACCATAACGAGAGTCTGGAGGTGGAAGATCTCGCCAAGTTCCCTAACGATGAGTTGGGCGAGATAGCCGAGCGTATCATCAAGATGTATAAGCGCATACAGACCACCCGACGTGAACAGAATGTACTGAAGCGGCAGCTTACCCAGAATATCGCTCACGAATTGAAGACTCCTGTAGCAAGTATTCAGGGTTATCTGGAAACGATACTCGACAATCCGCATATCAACGAAGAGATGAAGTCGCAGTTTCTGCAGCGCTGTTATGCCCAGAGCGAGCGTCTCACCTCTCTGCTCCGCGACATCTCTACCCTGAACCGGTTGGATGACGGTTCGGATATGATAGATTTCGAGACGGTAGACATTACGCAGATGGTGAGTGAAATAGCCCATGAGACGGCGCTGGAAAGAGAGTCGCACCAGATGACTTTCGAGAATATTCTTCCCGACCAGCATATTATCGTGAAGGGTAACCGCAGTCTGCTCTATAGTGTGTTCCGCAATCTTACCGACAATGCCATAGCTTATGCCGGCGAAGGACGTAAGATAACGTTGAGTGCCAAGGAGCAGGGCAACAAGTGGCATTTCATCTTCTGTGATAATGGTCAGGGAGTTCCTGCCGAGCATCTCTCCCGTCTTTTCGAGCGTTTCTATCGGGTAGATAAGGGACGCAGCCGCAAGATGGGTGGCACCGGTTTGGGTCTTGCCATCGTCAAGAATGCCGTTCTCCTACATGGCGGAACCATCCGTGTGAGTAATCAACAGGAAGGCGGCTTGAAGTTTGAATTTACGCTTAAGAAATAATTTTTTTTTTTTGAATAACTGAGCCCACTTTAAAAAGTAAGGCTTGTTTTAAATATTTATATTTCACGAAAATAATCTATGATTTATGCTGTTATCTGGAATATTTTTCGTATCTTTACACCATCAATCAAACAGAATGACTATGTTTAAAAAGACAGATCCGAATCCTCAGTTGTTGTGGTTAAGTAGCAAGGTCCTATCACTTTCTCCAGTGCCAGCGACTGGTGTAAGGCTACGGCTCTGAATGATTCTACCGTTCAGGTTTCGGTAGATAATAACGAGACTAATAGTGGCCGTTCCAGTTTGCTTACCATCAAGTCTGGAATAGATTCTGTAAATGTAACAGTACAGCAGCAGGGTTTCTATTTCCAGGGTGATATGGGTACTGCCATTTCCTTAGCTAATGGCGCATCACGAGAGGCTTTTGCCTTGAATACCAATGGTAAAACGTTACCTACTCTGCTGCTTTCCATAATGATGAAGATGGAACCTATGCTGAGTTCGAAAATGATGGTTCATGGACTTATAACGTAGATTATCTGTCGCTTTACGCATTCTCTTCAAAGGAGTTCACAAGTAAAACCCGTATTGGTGGTTTGAAGAATATGATAGCACCTTATCTCTTGAAGGTAGATGCTTCGGGTGCTCGCAAAAAGATGAACGTTGCGACACCTAAACTTTTCATCATGAAATAAAATTATATACATAATGTTTTGTCGAGTTCTTTGTGAAAAGAATACATAAAATCTCTCGTCTGTGGGCGTGCTCATTTAAGCACGCCCCTTATTTATTGTTGCAGTATAAACTGTATTCCGGAATATTTTAATTTCAATATAAAAGACCAAAACTCCATAGTGGTAATATGTCACCGTTAGCATATTCTATATCGTCACGCACAATATAAGCGTTTTCTACATCCTTCACCTGCTTATGACTCTTTTTGGCACCCCCAATCTCAAATGTATACTTTCCTATTGTAAAATCGGAAATCTTAGATGATGTAACATCCTGATTGACTCTGGTTTGGTTGTAGAAGAATGTCTCTCTCACATTACCAATATTAGAATTATTGCCTGAAAGTGCATATATGATATTCGGATTATCGAGATAAACTTTCTCTGTCTTTCCCAATCCTCTCATTCCGCCTGTTTCGTCACGTAACTGACCAATCATTCCCGCTTTTTCCATGTATAGCAGATAGGTAGGAATATCATTACGGCTCACTTTAATTTCGTTTGCCAATCCTGTCGCTTCTGGCTTATAGGGCACATTACCTGCTATGATAGATAACATGCGGCGGAGTTTTTTGCCTGTTGCTGGCGACATGTTGGCATATTGTGGAATATCTACTTCCATCGTAAGACGTATCACCTGCTGTAGTCTTTGCTGGAAGAAGCCTTCCTTGGAAAACGGATAGTATCCTTCTTTCAGATATTTATTGAAGAGCGGAATAGGGTGGAGCACCTCTTTAATTTCTATATTTCCCATCAGAATATCATCTAATGACCTGACTGGTGTCTTGATTCCTTCGAACATTTCCAGATATTCCCTAAAAGACATACCCTGCATCTCATATAATACGACTCTTCTGCTCAAATCTGCCTCTCCATCTAAAATATCAAGCATAGAAGATCCTGTGAAGAAAATTTTGAGTTCAGGGTGGGAGTCGTAGATTTGCTTCAATTCCCTCGACCATGAATCATATTTATGTACTTCATCTATATAAAGCGTTTCACCTCCTTCACGTACAAATTGGTCGGCTGTCTCAATTAGTGTGTGGGTTGTGAAATAGCTATGATCTGCTGATATATAGAGACTTTTTGCCTGAGTATCAGCATCCATTTCTTTAAGATGTTGAAGAATCAAAGTTGATTTCCCTACTCCTCTAGGTCCCATGAGTCCAACGAACCTCGCTTGCCAAGGAAGTTTGTCATACATATAGCGCTTAAAGTCCAGACTTACTAGACGCAGCTGTTCTTTCATGTAGTTTACGAGTGTAATATCCATATTTCACCATTTTTATGCATCTTTTAAGATGCTGTTTTTGTAGTATATGCACCTTGGAAGGTGCACGTTTGTGCACAATGTGCACTTTTCAAGGTGCAAATATATGCTTTTTCCTTCGAAACTCCAAACTTTTTGCTTATTTATTTTTGCTAAAAGTTTCCTTTACCCTTATTTCTAATAATTGCCAGAGATTTTTATCAGCATGTAGCGATTATTGTCTAGTTATGGAAGAATATTTTGCCGAGGAATAAGTTGGCTGTTAATCGGAAATAGTGTACTGGCGAATGAAGAACAGCTGACTAGCCGTACGCTCGCCAGTTGGCTGTTTTATAGGAACAGTCAGCGTAAATGCCTGTAAAAATGATGTAAGTAAGGGATAAAGAAATACTCTTCACTCTTCACCTTTCCTTCGGAATCCCCAGTGTTTATGGGCGTTTCGAGGGGTGAAGAGTTCTTGGACACTCTTCACCCACTCTTCACCACTCTTCACCCTCGCTGGTTCGGCGGAGGGTGTGTCATAAGTTTATGATTCACCCTCTTCTTGTTGTTGGAAGAGTTAGGATATGTTGTTGAAAGAGTTAGGATATGTTGTTGAAACAGCCAGTATCTTCGGTCGCACAACAGCTGTTGTGCGCTTGTATAACAGCTGATATGCGCATGCACAACAGGTGATGTGCATGCGATGGTCAACTGTTATGCGCCAACTATTATTCAGACTTATGACACACCCTCCTTAGAGAAGCCTAGCGGTCTTGCATCTCTCCTTGACATCTAGCAGTCTTGCGCTGCAATTTACGCCTGTTGGTCTTTGGAATCGGTGAAGAGTGGTGAAGAGAGGGTGAAGAGTCGCTGCAAACTCTTCACCCCTCGGAATGCCGATAAACACAGGGGTTTCCGAAGGAAAGGTGAAGAGTGAAGAGTAAAAGCGTGTTCGCTTGCAGATAAAAAATGGGGCGCAAGCTGTTTCCATGAAAGGAATCGCTTGCGCCCCTGATATTATTGCTTATGAGTAAATGAGCACCCTAAGATTAGAACTTGTAGATAGCACCAAATGAAATGTTGCTCGCATCTACGTTAAGTCCGAATGTTGATGAGCTGTCACCATGGTCAGGAGAATAACCTCTGTAACCGAGGAAACCTACCTTTGTGATGAAGTTTACGTGGTTGTTGATGTAAATTAAAAAAGCAGGTATGCTGAATGTATCTAAAGCTATTTCTGCTGCAAAGCTACGATTTTTTAGTGAAACCGCCAAATAATATGAGGGAATATTTGGGCAAACCAACTTTTTTCTCTATCTTTGCATGAACAAACAGTTTGTATTTTATTTTATTAATATCATAAATGAATCAATTTGCAAAGCTGATAGCAGCCCAGCTCAATCTGAAGGAGCAGGCTGTAGAAAATACTCTGGCGCTGCTCGAAGAGGGCTGCACCATTCCGTTTATCTCGCGATACCGCAAGGAGAAAACCGGTAATATGGACGAGGTAAACATTGAAGCCATCGCACAGGCTAACGAGAAACTCTCTGAGATGGCGAAGAGAAAGGAGACTATCCTCAAAACCATCGAGGAACAGGGAAAACTCTCGGATGAACTGAAAAAACGCATCGAACAGTGCTGGGATGCTACCGAACTGGAAGACATCTATCTTCCTTATAAGCCTAAGCGCCGCACCCGTGCACAGATAGCACGTGAGGCAGGCTTGGAGCCTCTGGCACAGCTGCTCCTCTTCCAGCGTGAGCGCAATCCGGAACAGGCTGCCAGGAAGTTTATGGGCGATAAGGTGAAGGATGTGGAGGCTGCACTTCAGGGAGCCAAGGACATCATCGCCGAAACCGTAAGCGAGAATGAGCAGAGCCGCAATCAGATTCGCGGCGAATTCAGACGCGGTGCCATCATCACTTCTAAGGTGGTAGCCAAGAAGAAGGATGAGGAAGAGGCGCAGCGCTTCTCCGACTATTTCGATTTCTCAGAACCATTGAAGAAATGTTCTTCGCACCGACTGCTGGCTATGCGTAGAGGCGAGGCGGCAGGATTCTTGCGTGTCAGCATCTCGGCTGATGATGAGCAGTGTCAGGATAAACTGAAGCGCCACTATGTACATGGTTTCGGTGAGTGCCAGACGCTGGTGGGTGAAGCGGTGGATGATGCCTTTAAGCGACTGCTGAAGCCTAGCATTGAAACCGAATTTGCTGCGCTCAGCAAGCAGAAGGCGGATGAGGAGGCTATTGTGGTCTTCGCCGAAAACCTGCGCCAGCTTCTGTTGGCGGCTCCTCTCGGACAGAAACGCGTGATGGCGGTTGACCCGGGTTTTGCCAATGGTTGCAAGACTTGCTGTCTCGATGCGCAGGGCAATCTGATTCATCATGAAATCGTTTATCCTCATCCTCCCCGCAACAGGAAGAGCGAGGCTACGGCTGCCATCCAGCGCATGGTAAAGATGTATCAGGTGGAGGCAATGGCTGTAGGTAACGGTACGGCAAGCCGCGAAACCAGCGACTGGCTGCATAGCATCGATTTCGTTCATCCGGTAGATATCTATGTGGTGAGCGAGGATGGCGCTTCTATCTATTCGGCTTCGAAGATTGCAAGAGATGAGTTCCCGGATGAGGATGTTACCGTGCGTGGTGCTGTGAGCATCGGACGAAGACTGATGGATCCGCTTGCAGAATTGGTGAAGATTGATCCGAAGAGCATCGGTGTGGGACAGTATCAGCATGATGTGGACCAGACTCAGTTGAAGAAGAGTCTGGATACAGTGGTAATGAGTTGTGTGAACTCGGTGGGTGTCAACCTGAATACCGCATCGCAGCATCTCCTGACCTATGTGAGCGGTTTGGGACCTACGCTTGCCAAGAATATCGTGGAATATCGCCGCGAGAATGGAGCCTTCGCTTCCCGTGCCCAGTTGAAGAAGGTGCCACGTCTGGGTCCTTCGGCCTTCGAGCAGTGTGCCGGCTTCCTCCGCATTCCAGGAGCTAAGAATCCTTTGGATAACAGTGCCGTTCATCCGGAGCGCTATGCGCTGGTAGAGCAGATGGCGAAAGATCAGGGCGTAACGGTGAAGCAACTGGTAGAAGACAAGGCGCTGCAGAAGAAGATTGATATCCGGAAATATGTGAGTGCTGAGGTGGGTATGCCTACTTTGACCGATATCATGGCTGAGCTTGACAAGCCGGGCTTGGATCCTCGTGGTGAGGTAGAGAAGTTTGAGTTTGATGCCAGCATCAAGGAGATAGAGGATTTGCAGGTGGGCATGGTTGTGCCGGGCATTGTTACCAACATTACCAAGTTTGGTGCCTTTGTAGATATAGGTGTCCACAACGATGGTCTGGTTCATGTATCCCAGATGTCAAACCGTTACATTCAGGATCCTTCTGAGGTGGTAAAGCTTCATGAGCATGTGATGGTGAGAGTGGCAGAAGTAGATTTGAAGCGCAAGCGCATCGCCTTGTCGATGAAGGGTGTGAAATAAAAAGGATATTCAGAATGAATCAGAATAATAATGGTGATGCTCTCTTGGCAGGGGGCATCACCAGAGATTGTATAGAGTCGGCATATTGCTTTATTCATCAGAAGCTCAGGGTTTTCGAATTTTCCACCAATCCTACGCAGCGTGATGATATAGAGTATGCCATCGCCCAGTATGTAGAGGGCATGAATCCGCAGCTCTATCTTCTTCTTTCTCAAGGCAGAACGGAATTCCTTCTAGACCATGTGAATTTTGAAAAAGATATGCGCGAGGCGCAGGAAAAACTGGAAGGGATGATGTAGGTATCTCTCTGCTTTAGGAGAAGGATCTGACAAAAAGGTGTAAAAAGACAGGTAGTTATATTGAAAGAAAATGCTAAATAGTTATATATTAACTACTTAGCATTTTTTTGTGCGCCTGATAGGCGTATTTTTGTGAAATCTTATGAAAATTAGAGAAATGTATAATTACCTGATTATAAATGATATAGAAAAAATCATTGTTTCTTAATTTTACCTAAAGTTTTGTTAGAATACATAAAACTCGGCAAAAACTCGGCAAAAATGTTGGTGGGCGAATGTAAAATAATTACTTTTGCACTCGAATTTAAACAATGAGAGTATGGCAAATATAGATTTGAAACTATCTTCCAAGGAAGACAAGGTGACGCATCGCTGCGAAATCCTAATCCGTTTTTACCAAGGTCAAAAGATTGATTATCGTGTAAAGAGTGGCTTGTTTGTGGAGCCACGCCATTTCCGATATTTCGTTAATCGTAATGCAAGTAAGAAGCAAGGTGTGGTTGTTCCAGATAAGGTTACTTCTGTAACCAAGGAAGAAGCGAAAGCCAAGGGATATGCGATTACTACGAGAGGTGAAGTAGTAATCACAGATCGTCTTATTACTCCCGAAGTGAAGTTTGATAAAGAACAAGCTCGGTTGTTGGGGGAGTTGCAGACAACTATCATGGATGCTTTTGTTGCTGCAGACAAAAGTGATCTTAGTGAGGATTGGCTTGATAAGATAGTCTATCGTTTTCATCATCCTCTTGGTACAGGTAAAGTGAAAAGACAAAGAGGAAAGAAGCGAGTCTCTATGTATGAATTAGCAGAGGAGTACTTGGATAAGAAGCGTTTCTCCTATGACCATACCAAGGCTTTTCGAGTTTTAGTAAGAGACTTGGCACGATACGAAGCCTTCAAGAAGAAAGTGCTTCAAGAGAAATTTACTTGGAACATAGATAAGATGACTCGCAAGGATATTGAGGACTTTGAGGATTATCTGCGCAATGAGAAAACATTGTCAGAGAAGTATCCAAAGCAGTTTGAGAGCATCTTGGAGGAATATCCTGCAGAAATCAATGTGGTACATACAATGGTGAAGTTGCAAGACCGTGGAGAGAATACCATTGTGAAACTTAAAAAGAAATTCAAGGCATTTATGCAATGGTTGTATGAAACGGAGAGAACAACCAATCGTCCTTTCGATGGAATTAAGATAGGCGTGGAGAAGTATGGTACACCTATTTATATAACAAAGGAAGAACGAAATCTTGTGGCTGAAACAGATATTCCTGCAATGTTTGAAAAACTGGATGATGAAGATAAGAAGGCATGTTCAAAACTTCCTTTAAGGACTTTGGAAACTCAGCGTGATATATTTGTGTTCCAGTGTTTGGTAGGTTGTCGTGTTGGTGATCTTACAAGATTGACTTCTCTGAACATCACTCAGGGAATCTTGGAGTATGTGCCGAGTAAGACGGCCGATGAGGATGCTCCGGTGAAGCCTCGTATTCCGTTAAATCCATGTGCTTTGAAATTGGTGAAGAAATATGAGGGTGTTGATAAGGATGGACGTTTATTCCCTTTCATCAGTCCACAGAAATACAATGATGCCATCAAGGCTATCCTGTTGATATGTGGCATCACAAGAATCGTTCAGGTTCGTAACTCAACGACTGGGGAGAATGAAATGAAACGAATTTGTGATGTTGCCAGTTCTCACATGGCTCGCCGTACTTTCGTTGGTGCAGCTTATAAGGCTGTTCGTGACCCGAATATCGTTGGAAAGATGAGTGGTCATGTTGAGGGAAGTAGGGCATTCAATCGCTATCGCCAGATAGATGATGACATATTGAAGGAAACAATAAGTTGCATTTAGCCAAGGTTTTCTGAATCTTGTAGAACCGTACGATACAAAATCGTGCGGTTTTTTGTTTTTGCGAAAAATAATAAATTTTCAAATTTAACATAAAATGGGCTGTTTTGTCAGATATTTATTACGAAAGTGTTAAATATGAAGTTTAATTGTGCATCGCCCCCTTTATTCCTTTTTGTTTCGTACTTTTGCACCAGATTTCAAAAATAATTAAAGTAAAAAGATGCGTATTCAAGACATTTTAGCTACAGGCGCACCACTACAATTGGTGGTGGATGCGATGGATTTGAAGGAACTCTTCTTGAATTGGAAAGAGGAGATGGTGCAGAAACCTCAGAAGGAAGAGTCGCCTCTGTTGACACCAGCGGAGGTGACGGAGAAGTATCGTGTTTCCAAGGTCACTTTGTGGCGTTGGGACAAGATGGGATTGCTGGCTCCTATCAAGATGGGGCGCAAGTCATTCTATCGTCAGTCAGATATAGAGCGAGTATTTGATCTTAATAAATAGGTGTATGCTCAATATCAATCAACATTCGTTGGAGTCGCTGCCCAAGCAACTGCCAATATATGCCCTTCGATGGGAGGTGCAGAAGATTATCGAGCATTATGCAGAAGTGTTTCAATGTCCTAGGGACTTTATTATTTCTGCGGTGTTTGGTGTTGTTGGCACGATGTGTGGTAGGCATGTGACAATCTTTGATGGGAAGTATCGCAATCATCCCAATCTTTGGATTTGTCATGTTGCTCCAAGTGGTTCCAACAAGAGTTCGCCTATCAAGGCTCTGATGCAACCGATGAATCAAGAAGAAAGCAGACGCTATAAGGAGTTTCGGGAGAAATTCAAGGAATTCAAACGAAACACAGACGAGGAAGAACCGACTTTGAATCAGTTGACGGTTTCAGATGTGACTCCAGAAGGATTGTATAAAATCTTGGATGGCAGAGCGGAATCGAAAGATGGTCTTTTGCTCTATAGGGATGAAATCAAGGGCTTTATAGATGATATGGGACGATACCATAACAGTGGTGAGGTGAGCAATTACTTATCAATATGGGATGGAACCACTTTTCCTGTCACTCGCAAGACTCAGCCACCGATGTATATCGAGAATCCTTTCCTGTGCATCATGGGTGGAATCCAACCCGATGTATTCAGTGAGGCATTCAAGCGAGACTTGGCAGGTGTGGGCTTTGTGCAAAGATGGTTGTTCGCCTATCCCGATGAGATACAGAAGGCTCTTTATTCTGATTCAATATTGGATGCCAAGTATGAAACTGCATGGAATGAAATCTTTGAGAAGTTGTTGGCTATTAATGATATGGAACTTACGTTGAGCAATGAAGCAAAGCAAGTTTATATCGACTACTATAATGAGACAATATCTCGTACAGATGATGCTGATTCCTATTTGTCTTCGATGCTATCCAAGTTGAGAATCCATGTGTTGAAGTGGTGTGCCATTACTCACATCTTATCATGCTCGGATAATGCAGGAGGTGGGCAATACTTTGTTTTGCCAAGTTCTTTGGAGATAACTGCTGATGAGATGCGGTATAGTGTGGAGTGCATGCGCTACTTTGAGTATTGTGGAACCAGGGCTTTGAATCTTGTTGTGGGTGAAGGGCAGATAAAGAAACCTACCAAAGAACAGTTGATTAAGGATTTGGTTTCATTAGTCGGAATAGACAAAATGAATATCACGAAGTTTGCAGAAGGAATAGACGTAAGTCGTCAATATGTGAGCAAGGTGATAAAAAAGTAGACTAAGTTGCGTGGTTGCGGTAACGATAGTATGTATCAATCTGTGAATCAGGGAGATGAATAAGAACGCAACCGCAACCAAGAACAAATGTGATGATTATGAACATATTTTCAATAAATGTATCTGTTTATGATGGTGTGATGGATAATAAGGGAACCATCTCCTCTCTTGGAGATTTTCTGTTCTCGCAAGAACGTCAGTATGAGATTCTGATGCTTCGCCATCTGTCAAGCAAAGAAGAGCGTGATAGTTGGAAGCGAAAGTTGCCACAAGCCACGATAGGTGGAGTGTTTCAACCAACGAGGTCTATTCAGAACATCCAATATCGTTCTGGGTTGATATGTGTAGATATGGATGCCAAGGAGAATCCTGCCATATCTGATTGGAATGCAGTGAAGGAGCAACTTGCCGTGATACCTCAGATAGCTTATTGCTCATTGAGTGTTAGTGGCAACGGACTTTTTGCAGTTATTCCCTTGCGCTATCCAGAGAAGCATTTATTGCAATTCCGACAGTTGCAGCACGACTTCTATCGAATGGGGATAACCATAGATGCAGCTTGTAGTGACATCACAAGAATGAGGTGTGTTAGCTATGATGCGCATCCAATTATTAACGAGAATGCCATCCCATACGAAGGCATTTATATGGAGCCGCCAAAAGTGAGGCGGTATTTATCTTATAGGAACATCAGGGAGAACGACATCTTATCTGAAGTTGCTGCTTGTTGCAAGCAAATAGAACAGCGTGGCATTGACATAACAGATGGTTATGACCAATGGCTGAAAGTGGGTTGCTCACTTGCCACGTTGGGTGAGGATGGGCGAGACTTCTTTCATCTGTGTAGTCAACAGAGCATGGACTACAACGAATCGAAGACCGACAAGATGTTCTCGGATCTCTTGAAACGGAATTATCAAAATATCAACATCGGAACATTCTTCTGGCTATGCAAGCAGAATGGAATCCAGATGAAGTGAAAACTAAGATGAAAGAGTATGTGCCTTCATCAAACTAAACAAGTATCTGAGATTATTGCTCGAAGAAAGGCTGGATGGAACCTTATTAGATTCGAGCAATAATCTCAGGAAGTTGTGATGCGGTCGTATGCTTGTTTATGGGATGTATTAAGGTCATTTTTTATCTTGCGCTTGCGCCGATAAAACGAAACATTTTTATAGCAGGGGAGATTGTCTGAAAACCCATAGCAGCCAAAATGTCTCCTAATATTTCTTATTGTTAACACTTTATCTTTGGTTTTCTCGAAATATTTTCGTAACTTTGTAGCTATCAAACATTTATCGCTTATGAAGTACATTAAAGGTGAAGATAGAAGACAATACGTATTGTTTCCGGCTTGTCTGGACGAGTACATCGAGCAGGATAATCCCGTTCGCTACATTGATGCGTTTGTAGATAGCCAGGATTTAGAAGAACTCGGCTTCAATCATACTAAACGTGAGGCTCCTGGAAATGGTGGACGACCTTCATATGACCCTTCAGACATATTGAAACTACTCATTTATGGTTATTTCAATTCTATCCGTTCTTCTCGAAAGTTGGCCAAAGCGTGCGTTGTCAATATCGAGGTTATGTGGCTTTTAAGCAAGGTAACCCCTGACTTTCGTACAGTTTCTGATTTCCGAAAGGATAATTTGAAGCCTATCAAGAAAGTTTTTAAATCATTGAATAAGCAGTTGGATTCCTTTGGACTCTTCAGCCATTCTTACTTATCTATTGATGGTAGTAAGTTCAAGGCTGTAAATTCAAAGGATAACAACTTTACTCTCAATAAGCTTGATGATCGTATTGCCCGTCTTGAAGCGCATGAGCGTCAGTACTTGGAGGATTTGGAAAAGAACGACTTCGATGATGAACGTAAGTTTGGCAGGGATGAAACCGAGCTTAATCTGGAGGTGGTTCAGAAGCGTCAGGCGGATTACAAAGAATATCGTAATCAACTGGAGGAAAGTGGAGAGAAACAACTTTCACTCACAGATCCTGATTCTAAGTTGATGAAGTTCAATGACGGTTTTAACGTTGGCTATAATGTACAGACAGCCGTCGAGGCAGACAGTCATCTGATAGCCACCTACAATGTTACCACCAATCCTACTGATCATGGCGAAATTACGGAAACACTGACTGAGGCCAAGAATGATTTGGAACATGAAATAGTAGAAGTTGTTGCCGACAAGGGTTATCAGGATCCAAAAGACATGGCAAACGCTTTGGCTGCAGGAATCATCCCTAATGTAATACAGCGAGATGGCGATGATGTTGCTGAAGTAGAGTTTGAATATGTAGAAGCTACCGTAACAGATGATATGCTAAACAGCAAAAAGCCCGAGAATCTCGAAACTTGCCTTAAGGCTGGCAAAATACCGACTGCCTATGCAGGCATCCTTGACTCTCCCCAAATTGGTGTTCGTAAATCCTACGAATGTACGGCATCAAGTAATATAAAGGAAATGTCTGATGAGGAACTCAAACAGCTTGCGCTGCAAGGCTACTTTGTTAGAGATGCTGCTAAGAATTTAGTGTATTGTCCGCAGGGCTCTATATTACGTCAGAAGTCCTTAAAGAAGGATGGTCGTATCCGTTATTGCAATAAGTTGGCTTGCAAAAAATGCTCGCATAAGTGTACTAAAGCAGCATTTAAAGAAGCAGACTTCAACAAGGATACTCTCGTGATGAAAGCTCAGAATTACAAGGTAGACTCCAGTAATCATCAGGAAGACCAGGAACCTCCTAAGACTAAGATGAAACGAGAAGTTAAAGAACACAAGATTGTGACATACAAACTTCATTTAGACAAGAAGAAGATGGCGCAAAGAATGTGTCTCTCAGAACATCCTTTTGGAACGATGAAGAGAACCTTAGGGGCGTATTATTTTTTATTGAAAACGAAGGTTAAGGTGGAGGCCGAAATGGCCCTCATCTGCCTCTCCTATAACATGCGTAGAGCCATCTCTATGCTTGGCGTTCCACAATTGATCGCAAAGATGGCATAAGGGGAAGAAGGAGGTCCCCACAACTTAATTTTTAGACCTCCTATCACTTATTTTCGCTCGATTTGAGCACATCAATTATGAATTTTATTAGAAATCGAAATTTTAGAGCTGGTCCCCAGACTAGCTTAGAGGGCTTTATATGCCCTCAAAACAGTGATAAACAGCAGAAAATCAAGGTTTTCGGACGGTCTGAGGGGGGAGCCTAATCCCCGGTTCGCACGCTAACCGGCTGAAAATTCGCATATTGCCCTAAGAAAAATGTTGCTCATTTTTGCGGCAAGCCGAGGGGATAGTTGTAGTATGATTGGTATGTATTATTAGTGATGTTTTTATATGCTAAAATCAAAGTTTAGTCTATCGCAAAGGGTGGAATGAGAAATAATCTGCATCTTCCAATGGTGGAAGTGCAGACTTTATATTTCTAAGACGGTGGTCATCCTTTTGATTTGTGGAAAATTCGGAATTCTTCTTTTCCTTTGGTTGTCTGGTAGGATGATATGTACTTCTGTTGTTGTAGCAATTTTAGTAAAGACTCATTCCAAGATGTTGCTTTTATGGTTGGTCGTTTGCCTTTATTGCTTAACTCAGCATATTGATTACCTAATGCAGTAAGAACTTTTTCTGTATTCTCTGGTTGGGCTGATATGATTAGAACTGCCAATTTTACTCTGTCAGATATTTTACAATTAGACTTTAGTAAATGAAGCAAATATTCTTCAGATAGATTGATGTCTTTGCTCTCTATAACAGCATTGATTATAATTCCTTCTGATGCTGTCGCTTTCATTTTAGTTTCATCCGATACAATCTGAAGAATTACCCTCTTTTCTATTGTAGAGAATGTTGGAGAACTTAATAATGTCTCTAAGCAATGAGGGAAGGTAACCGACGATTATCTTAAAAGATGTAATATTACAAGATTCTGTCAAGCTAAAGAATATGTTTTTTCGTATAATGATAATTTTTCTTTTTAACTTAATTATCTGTAGTCAGAGTTGTTTGTCAAAATATCTGATTATCTTCGAGTTTTCTAAATAGTATAACGCTCGGAAAACTCGGCAAAAACTCGGCAATTTTAAAAACTAAAAAATCCTAACCGCTTATTATCAAGCAGTTAGGATTTTCTTGGGTGCGCCTGATAGGACTCGAACCTACACGGCCTGAACCACTAGATCCTAAGTCTAGCGCGTCTACCAATTTCGCCACAAGCGCATTCTTGGGTGCAAAGATACAATAATAATTTGAATAAAAAGAATAAAAATGAAAAAAATGATGGTTTTACTTGCTTTTTACGAGAAATAATGGTAATTTTGCAAACAGATACTGTTCTATTTTTATTTTGCAAAAAATGAAGGCTGGACAGTAAGGACAGATAAAAATTAAATAACAGAAATATGAAAAAAATATGGGTTATGATGCTGGCTACATTGATGGTTTCTTCCACGATGATGGCTGGAAATGTGAAGAAATCAACTACTCTTCCTATTGAGGGAGAGATCGTAAAGGCTTCTCATCCGATGATTCAGTATGTTGGGCGTGTGAGCTTTGCTAAGAATCCTGACGTAGCCAGTTTCAATTATCCGGGAACTACGATTGAGGCTAGTTTTCAAGGGTCTTCTCTGAAAATGCTGTGTTGCCCGAAGACTGGATATTTCATGGCGCAGATTGATGGTTGCGAACCTTTCAAAGTGGGCTTTAATGCCGAACGCGATTCGGTTGTTACCCTGGCTGCGGCTTTGCCAAAGGGGGTGCATCATGCTAAGGTGATGTATGTGATAGAAGGCTTGTTCCGCAAACCGGAATTCAGGGGATTCGTTCTTGATAAGGGATGTCAGCTCGTTGAGGCTCCGGCTCTCCCGGAACGGAAGATTGAATTTATCGGAAATTCAATCACCTGCGGTTATGGCGTAGAAAGTATCAACATGTCTGATCCTTTTGAGGATGAAACGGAGAACCATTGGCTTACTTATGCCAATATCGTAAGTGACAGTCTGAAGGCTCAGCATACTTCTATCTCCCGTAGTGGTATCGGTGTATATCGTAATTATAATGGTCCGAAGACGGGTGATGCCGATAACATGCCTTGGCAATATGAATATACCTTATTTGACCAGCATGATGAAAAATGGGATTTTGCCAAGTATCAGCCTCAGTTAGTCTGCATCAATCTGGGTACGAACGATTTTTCTACCAAGAATTATGATATTCAACTCTACGAGAAGAATTATCGCATGTTTCTTAAAACGGTACGTAGCAAGTATCCTCATGCAAAGATTGTGATGTTGACAGGTCCGATGCTCGGCGAGAAGGAGAGTAGCAAGCAGCGAACTGTGCTTGACAGAATCTGTGCAGATGCCAATAAAACCGATAAGAACATTTACCGTTTCGATTTCAGTTTCCAGAAAGGAGATTTAGGTTATGGCGCCAGCTGGCATCCTAGTATGTTGCAGCATCGGAAGATGGCAGCAGAATTGCTTCCGCTCCTGAGAAAACTGATGAATTGGAATTAAATGAAATTGCATGTTTCCAAAACAAAATTATATGATAACAATGAACACAAAAAATCTATTATTGTTGGCATCTCTTACATTGGCGATGCCTCTGACAGCACAGACTCCGCAAGAGGATTTCAAGCGGGATATTACGCTTTCGGGTAGTAACTATGTAGCTTATCGTGGTCCGCAGAAGCAGTTGACTGCGGCTCCTAAGGGTTATAAGCCATTCTATCTGAGCCATTATGGCCGGCATGGTTCCCGCTATATGATAGGCAAACAGGCTTATGATGTGCCTTATTTCTCTCTGCTCAAAGCGAAGCAGGAGGGCAAACTGACAGCTAAGGGCGAGGAAACGCTGGCTAAGGTGAAGATGATTCGTGAGGAGGCGAAGGGGCGCGATGGCGAACTGACTCCGCTCGGAGCTCTCCAGCATCAGGGTATTACCAGAAGAATGATGGAGCGCTTCCCTGAGATTTTTGCCGGTAATACGAATATTGAGGCCCGAAGTACTTTGGTAATCCGATGCATCCTCTCTATGGAGAACGGTTTGCAGCAGATGCTGCGTATCAATCCGAAACTTCATATTTTCCATGATGCCAGCGAGCATGATATGTATTATATGAACCAAGACGACAGATACCTGGATAGCTTGAAGCATAGCGTGGGTATCAAGGTGGCACAGCAGGAATTTGCACAGAAGCACGTTAGCTATAGCCGTGTGATGCAGGAACTGTTCAACGACCCTGCCTGGGTGAAGCAGAATATCAACCAGGGTGACCTGAACAGAAAACTTTATGAGATGGCAAGCTCAATCCAAGGCACGGAACTGAGAGGCAAGGTTTCTCTCTATGACCTCTTTACGGAGGAGGAACTGTATCAGAACTGGCTGAATGCCAACATCTGGTGGCAGATGGCTTACGGCAACTCGCCTTATACGGGCAATGTGCAGCCATTCTCCCAGCGCAATCTCTTGAGGAATATCATCCAGAAGGCGGATAGCTGCATCGCTCTTCCGCATCCGGGCGCTACATTGAGATATGGACACGATACGATGGTTACTCCGCTTACCTGTTTGCTGGATTTGAATGGATATGGCGAAGAGATAAAGGATCCGGAGAAGATTGCTTCTCAATGGTGGGATTATAAAATTACTCCGATGGCTACGAATTTGCAGTTTGTTTTTTATAGAAACAAGGCGAATGATGTGCTGGTGAAGGTGCTTTTGAATGAAGACGAGGCTACTTTGCCTATCAAGAGCGATGTGGCACCTTATTACCATTGGAATGACTTTAAAGAATACTGCCTGAAAAAGCTGGCGGGGTATAAAAGGTAAAAATGAAGGCTACTGACTGCTGGGGGGACAGGCGATGGAATCGCCTGGAACGGGGGCAGGAAGGGGACTGGCTTCTTGTTTACTGAACGCGAAACGCTGAAGCGCGAAATGCAAATGGCTGGATAATAAAAAAGGGGGCTTAAGCTTTTTGGGCTTAAGCTCCTTTTTTATGATGGGCGCTTTTCTTGCTGCTTTTCTTGCGCTTTTTTTGGCTCAGGTGCGGAAGTCCGTGGATAGCCCAGCAGGCATGTTAACCGAAGATCATCATCATACGGTACATGAAGAAAGTCAAGTCTGCTACTCCTCTCACCTGCGCCCGAAATCCCTTCATCTTTGAGTTGAGAGATTCTGCAGAAGCATTGGTTGAACGATTGTTGAAGTAATTCAATACATACTCCTCCTTCTCCTTTATAGTGTCACGTACTGCGATTAGCTCTCTGATGTGGCTTCTGCCTATATTCTTGTACCACGCATGTAATGCCTTCTTGGCCTTCTTGCGGCTCTGCTTCTTCTTGAAGATGTTTCTCAATGCGCAGACCAAACCATAGCCGGTCTTGATTCGGTTATCCAGTTCGAAGAGAATCTTCATGCCTTTCTTCTGCCAGTCCGTCCAGTCATTGCCGCTCTTGAGCAGAGGGTAGCGTACATGAGTCAACAGTTCCACCTTAGTCTCACCATTGGCAAGTATCTCTGGCTGAAACTTCTCATTCTTGCGCTTTCGCGGCCTTCCAAGGGTTTTGCCGTTCTTGCTCTTCTTTGGTTTGTGGTTCTTCGCATAGTATGCCCTCGCCTTGCGTCTTGCCTGCACAAGTTTCTTGAACTTGCTTTCCTGCATATTCCTCTCCGTGACGGCAGCACGCTTGAGTTTCATGCGCATCTCCTCAAGACCTTTGCCTGCAAGCTGCATGATATGAAAGCAGTCTATGACAATCTCCGCATTGGGGAATACCTGCTTGATGATGCCCATCATGCTGTCGGAGAAATCCATCGTGACTTCCTTCACTGCAAGACGTTTCTCTTCCGGTATAGCCATGAGTCGCATTGCCACTTCTGCAATGGTAGTCCCCTTGACAGCTGCGATGAGCGTACCACGCTTACCATGGCCTTCCTTGTTGGAGAGGAATGTAAAGAGGTCATTGTGCAGCATACTCTCATCTATGCTTAGGTGCGTGCCCATATTCTGGGCGAAGAGCACCCACTCTGCGGCATGATCCTTCTGGTCCCAGTCTTCAAAGTCACTCAGGTGCTCCTTGTAGACACGGTTCAGGTACTTACCGTCAGTCTGGAAGAATCGCGCCACGCATTGGGCCGTCACTGGGTAGGTATCCAACCATTTCTTTTAAAAAAGCAGCGAACTCAATTGAGTAGCTGGTGCCGTCTGCAATAAGTGCAGGAGTATCTAACAGTTGGTTCTTCCCATCCTCCGTAAGCCATCTGCGACGGCGCACATGAAGGGCAACCTTGTGCTCACGCACAGGGAAGTCATTGAACACCCGGGGCTCAGTAAAGCCATTCGGCTTCAAATCATGCCACATATCATCGCGCAGGTCACGTTCGTCAAGATAGATATGAAGAATGCGGATTTCCGTATTCGTCTCATCGTATAGACCAGTGCACTCTTCATCGACATTGGTAACTTCAAAGGTGTCAAGCATCCCTTTTGGAAGCATGTAGCGTACGAGTATCTCGTAGTCAAATTGGGTAGTCTTCTTTGCCATGATGCAAAGGTACTACTTTTTATTGGAAAACATGTACCGTGCGATGATAATCTTTTGGTTTACATGTCTGCTGGGCTATCCACGGACTTCCGCACCTGAGCCCTTTTTTTTGCGCTTTCTTAGCGCTTTTTATTGCTTCGATAACCAGTCTTTATCCTTCTGGTCTTCTTCAAAATCTTTTTCTGAGAAGAGGTTGGTCTGACCGGTCAGTTCGTCAATCACCTGTTGCTCGCTTTTGCCAGCATCTGGATCAAGGTTTTCACCTTCATTTTCTGAGTCAGAACCATCCGGTTCCTCATCATTATCCTCAGAAGGAGGTTCTGGGAATCGGGTTGGTTCCAGTTCCTCGATGCTTTCAATCTTCCATGTCGTGAGGCGCTTACCCTTTGCCTTGAAACTCTTCTGCGCAATGAACTGCTCGGCATCGATTTCTTCGGCAGAACGGATGGCATCCACACCGCCATAAGTAACCTTGATGCGTGGATAAACCGTATCGGTAAGCAAGATGAGCTTGCAGTTAGGGTTCTCTCCCATGAAATTCTGATGGCGCTTGGTGGCATCCATCGTGAATCGCTTGATGTATGGATATCCCTGATTGTCGGCATCGTAAAGGATAGCCGTCCAGATCTTGTGCTCATCCCATTTCTCTAAGCGGATGATGTTGTCCTCGTAGTGGTTGTTGACATCGAAATTGGTGATGTAGAATTCACCGTTGTCGAGTACTACCAAGATAGAATCATCATCATTGAATTCGCCCAGGAAACGGCCGTTCTCATCGTAGTTGATGCGGTTTACGTCTGGGTCGAACCAAACCTTTCTGCCTCCTAACGTGCTGTGGCCGTGACTCTTCAGACCGATGCGGCGAATGGTGCGCTTGGTAAGGAGATTACCTTTGGCAGCACGCCCCTTGATTAGAATGTCTGAGAAATCCTTCTCCAGAAAGATGCTCTGGCGCTTCTTCGTCAGGTCTGGCTCCATCGTACACTTGATGATTTCAGCTTCTCCATTCGGGTTGGCGGTGAAATAGATAACGCGGCTGCCAGGTGTACCCTGGGTGATGTCATACAACTTGTCGCGGGTCATGGCGGTTACGTTGAATCGCTTGATGAAGTAATCGCCTTGTTTGCCGTCGCGGTAAACACAGTTGTAAATGGTGCGCTTGTCGTTCTTCTTGAATACCTGTACATGGAGGATATTCTTGCCAACGAATATTTTGTCGGCAACCTTGGTGACTTTAAACTTACCATCCTTATAAAAGATGATGATGTCATCGAGGTCGGAGCAGTTGCATACGAATTCATCCTTCTTCAAACCTGTACCAACGAAACCTTCCTGACGGTTGATATAGAGTTTCTGGTTAGCCTCTACCACCTTAGTCACCTCAATGGTATCAAAGTTTCTGATTTCTGTTTTGCGAGGATGGTTCTTTCCATACTTACCCTTGAGATATTCAAACCAGTTGATGGTAACATCGGTCATGTGAGCCAGGTCGTTCTCAATCTCAGCAAGTTCAGCCTTAATCTTCATCAGCAGTTCGTCTGCCTTATCCTTATTATATTTAAGGATTCGCTGCATCTTGATTTCCAGGAGTTTGAGGATGTCCTCGCGGGTAATTTCCCGATGGAAGGCATATTCTACCATACCCTTACCGTCTACTTCGGCAGTAAAGAGTTTGTCCTTGAATGGTTCGAGTTTAGAATCGATGAAGGCAACAACCTCATCCTGACTCTTACTCTGCTCAAACTTTCGCTCCTTGTAAATGCGTTCCTCGATGAAAATCCGTTCGAGAGAAGAGAAGAAGAGCTGTTCCTCCAATTCACCCTTTCTGATCATCAGTTCCTTGCGCAGCAATCCCATTGTGCGGTCTACGCTGTGGCGCAACACATCGCTGATAGTGAGGAATACAGGTTTGTTGTCTTCGATGACACAGCAGTTGGGCGAGATATTGATTTCGCAATCGCTGAAAGCGTAGAGTGCGTCCATCGTTTTATCTGATGAGGTACCTGGTGCCAGATGCACAAGAATCTCAACATTTGCTGAAGTAACATCGTCTACCTTGCGTGCCTTAATCTTACCCTTTTCTACCGCTTTGGTGATAGAATCGATGAGGCTACCTGTAGTCTTGCTGAATGGTATCTCGCTGATAACGAGTGTCTTGTTGTCGAGCTTGTCTATCTTGGCTCTTACCTTCAATGCACCCCCTCGCTGTCCATCATTGTATTTGCTTACATCGATGGCACCGCCTGTAGGGAAGTCGGGATAGAGTTGGAATGGCTCGCCTTTGAGATAGTGGACGGCAGCATCGCAAATCTCATTGAAATTATGTGGCAAAACCTTACTGCTCAATCCCACGGCAATACCCTCGGCACCTTGTGCCAGGAGCAACGGGAATTTGGCAGGGAGCGTGATAGGCTCCTTGTTTCTGCCATCATAAGAGAGTTGCCAGTCGGTGGTTTTAGGATTGAAAACCACGTCGAGAGCAAATTTAGAGAGGCGTGCCTCGATATATCGGGGAGCAGCGGCACGGTCGCCCGTAAGAATGTTTCCCCAGTTACCCTGCGTATCGATGAGCAGGTCTTTCTGTCCCATCTGTACCAAAGCATCTCCGATAGACGCATCACCATGAGGGTGAAACTGCATGGTATGTCCCACGATATTGGCAACCTTGTTGTATCTTCCGTCGTCCATGCGCTTCATAGAGTGGAGGATGCGTCGCTGTACCGGTTTCAAACCATCCTCAATATGAGGAACGGCACGTTCGAGGATCACATACGATGCATAGTCGAGGAACCAGTTCTGATACATTCCGCTGAGGTGATGTACAGCAGAAGCATCGAATCGGTTCACCGGCTTATAATCGGAATGTTTCTCGGTCGAAATCTCCTCGTTGTCATCTTCCGCAGCATCCTGTTCAGATTCTGCAGAAGAATTTTCCAAATTTGGCGATTTTTCCTCTTCAAGACCGTTTTTATCTTTAATTTCGTCGCTCATATATAGCTTTTAATACTTATTTTATTAATTTATGGCAAAAATACAACAATTTTTCGAGAAAAAAGAGTATCTTTGCCGAAAATTTGAAAAAAATAAGATTTAATCATGGCACAGGAAGATGTTTTTAAGAAAATTGTAAGCCATTGCAAGGAATATGGCTTCGTGTTCCCAAGTAGTGAAATTTATGATGGCTTGGCTGCCGTTTATGACTATGGTCAGAATGGTGTTGAGCTCAAAAACAATATCAAGCAGTACTGGTGGCAGAGTATGGTGTTGTTGCACGAGAACATTGTTGGTCTCGATGCAGCTATCTTCATGCACCCTACAGTATGGAAGGCATCTGGACACGTAGATGCTTTCAATGACCCATTGATTGATAACCGCGATTCAAAGAAGCGTTATCGTGCCGATGTGCTTATCGAGGATCACATGGCTAAGTATGAGGAGAAGATTGCCAAGGAGATTGCCAAGGCTAAGAAGCGTTTCGGCGATAGCTTTGATGAGGCTCAGTTCCGTGCAACTAATCCTCGCGTTCTGGAGAACCAGAAGAAGTTTGATGATCTCCATGCCCGCTATACTGAGGCTATGCAGGGCCCTAACCTGGAGATGCTGAAGCAGATTATCGAGGATGAGGGTATTGTTTGCCCTATCAGCGGTACCAAGAACTGGACAGACGTTCGCCAGTTCAACCTGATGTTCTCTACCCAGATGGGTGCTGCCAGCGATGCTACAAGCAAGGTATATCTCCGTCCTGAGACAGCTCAGGGTATCTTCGTAGATTACCTGAGCGTTCAGAAGACCGGCCGTATGAAGTTGCCATTCGGTATCTGCCAGATTGGTAAGGCTTTCCGTAACGAGGTTGTTGCCCGTCAGTTCGTATTCCGTATGCGTGAGTTCGAGCAGATGGAGATGCAGTTCTTCTGCCAGCCTGGTACTGAGATGAAGTGGTTTGAATATTGGAAGAAGGTTCGCCTGGCTTGGCACGAGGCTCTCGGTATGGGTAATGAGAACTACCGTTACCACGATCACGAGAAGCTGGCTCACTATGCCAATGCTGCTACCGACATCGAGTTTAAGATGCCATTCGGTTTCAAGGAGGTAGAGGGTATCCACAGCCGTACCAATTTCGACCTTTCTCAGCACGAGAAGTACAGCGGCCGTTCTATCAAGTACTTCGATCCAGAGAAGAACGAGAGCTATGTACCTTACGATGTAGAGACATCTATCGGTGTAGACCGTATGTTCCTCAGCGTAATGTGCCACTCTTACTGCGAGGAGAAGCTGGAGAATGGCGAGACACGTGTTGTTTTGCGTTTGCCAGAGGCTTTGGCACCTGTTAAGTGTGCTGTGTTCCCATTGGATAAGAAGTATGGTTTGCCAGAGTTGGCACACGAGATTGTAGACGAGCTGAAGTTCCACTTCAATACTCACTATGGCGATCCTAAGGATTCAATCGGTAAGCGTTATCGCCGTCAGGATGCTATCGGTACTCCATTCTGTATCACCGTAGACCACGAGACTCCAAACGATCATAAGGTAACTCTGCGTTATCGTGATACCATGGAGCAGGAGCGCGTAGCTATCTCAGATCTTCGCAGCATCATCGAGGAGCGCGTAAGCATCACTAGCGTATTGAAGAAGCTTGGCAAGGAAATCAAGAACTTCTAATTAATCAAATACATTTAGATGAATCTTAAGAGTTTGAAATATTTCTTCTTCCTCATGATGGCAGTAATCACACTGTCATCATGTAGCGAAGATGATGATAATGTCTCGGAATATGCCAACTGGCAGGAGCGTAACGAGCAGGCTTTTGCCGATACATTGGCTTATGCCAAAAAGATGGGCGAAGCTAACGGCTGGTACGTTTATAAGAACTGGACGTTCGAAAACCAGACTCCGACTCTGAACAAGGATCAGAATGGTAATTTAGTGACCCTTACTTATAAGGATTGCGATAATATCATCGTTCATGTTCTGAAGAAGGGAGAGGGTACAACTTCTCCAATCCTTACCGATTCGGTACAGGTGAGCTATCGTGGTCGTTTCATTCCTACTAAGAATTATACGGAAGGTTACGTCTTCGACCAGAGTTTTACGGGTACTTTTGATGCAGCTACAGCTAATCCTATCCGTAGTGTGGCCGGTGGATTTATCGATGGCTTTACCACAGCATTGCTCAAGATGCATCCGGGCGACCATTGGCAGGTGTTCATTCCATACCAGCTGGCTTATGGCGAGAGCGGTAATTCTTCAATCCAAGGCTATTCAATGCTCCGTTTTGAGATGGTGCTCAAGAGTTATAAGAGAGCTTCTGGCAAGAAGTGGATTACTGAATAATAAGAATAAAGATTTAGAGAAAAGTATGTGCATATGTTTGAAATGATATATGCACATATTTTTTTGTATGAGCGATATACGAGAAATTAATTTATGCTTTATAGCAAGAAGACAGATTATTTGATGGAGTCGATTCGCCTGGGTAGGGAGATGGATCGGCGCGAGAAACTCAATCTTATTGTAGGGTTGAGTATACCTTCTATGTTGGCTCAGATTTCTACGGTGATGATGTTCTTCATCGATGCTTCTATGGTGGGGCATCTGGGAGCAGAGGCTTCTGCCAGTATCGGATTGATTGAGTCAACTACCTGGCTTATAGGTAGCTTGCTCAGTGCAGCGGCTACTGGCTTTTCAGTACAGGTGGCTCATTTTATCGGGGCTAATGATTTTGCAAATGCCCGTCAGGTGTTTCGTCATGCGCTGATTTGCGGTGTGGCGTTCAGCATTTTTGTTTCTCTTCTCTGTGTCGGCATTCATGGTTATCTGCCTTATTGGCTGGGTGGAGGTGCTGATATTGCCACCAATTCCTCTCGCTATTTTCTGATATACGGTCTGGTACTTCCATTCGTTTTCCTTTATCATATATCCGAGATGATGCTGAAATCTGCGGGCAATATGCATACACCTAGTGTGATGGCTGTATTGATCTGTATCTGCGATGTGATATTCAATTACCTGTTTATCTATATCCTGAAGTTGGGTGTTGTGGGGGCTGCCTTAGGAACGGCGATGGCTTATGTCTGCATCTCTCTGCCTAATCTTTATCTTGCAGGTTTCAAGAATAAGATACTGAATCTCCGTCAGGACCATGTCCGTTTCCGTTGGGTCAGGTCGTATGTTCATAATGCCTGTAAAATCAGCATTCCGATAGCCATACAGAACATATTGATGAGCGGGGCGCAGATAGTGAGTACCATGATTGTGGCACCTCTTGGCAATATAGCCATTGCTTCCCATTCTTTTGCTATTACGGCTGAGAGTCTTTGCTATATGCCGGGTTATGGAATTGGTGATGCGGCTACCACTCTGGTGGGACAGACGCATGGAGCTGGGCGAGTAGGTTTGTGCAAGAATTTTGCTTATATGACAGTAGGACTTGGAATGGCTGTGATGGCTGTGATGGGAGTGGTGATGTATGTCTTTGCTCCTGAGATGATTGGCGTTCTTTCTCCGGTAGAAAGCATCCGTGAGATGGGAACCATCTGTTTGCGCATCGAGGCTTTTGCTGAACCATTCTTTGCAGCCAGCATCGTGACCTACTGTGTTTGTGTAGGAGCGGGCGATACCAGGAAACCGGCGATGATTAATCTCGGTACCATGTGGCTGGTGCGCCTTACTCTGGCTTATGCGCTTTCCAAGAGCTATGGCTTGGAGGGAGTATGGATAGCGATGGCTACCGAACTCACATTCAGGGGAATCCTCTTCCTTATCCGCCTCTTCAGAGGTTCATGGATGAAGAGTTTTCATGTAGGTTAGGATTGGTTTTCTGCCTCCAATGTTAGTTTTAGGTTAAGATTTGCATACATCGGGAAGATATTCTCTAAAATGTTTGCAAATCTTTTTTATTTTTCTTAATTTTGCATCGCAGACAGTAACCATGTCACAGGTTTTGTCGTTATATATAGGCGAACTTGTAAAGTAGCATGATATATATAATAAGGTATATAGAAAGAATGATATAGAAAACAATAAATATATAAATAATTAAAATCAGATGAAACTAAGAAAGATTTTTGCAGCAGTTGTGCTGTTCCTTTCTACAGGTACAGCGATGGCACAGCAGATGCCAGCTATTCCGGTAGACAAGAATGTGAAGATAGGTCGTCTTGATAATGGATTGACTTACTACATTCGTCACAACAGTTATCCTGAGCATGTAGCCAGTTTCTACATCGCACAGAAAGTGGGTTCTATCAATGAGGATGATGACCAGCGCGGTTTGGCTCACCTCCTCGAGCACCTCGCCTTCAACGGTACCGATCACTTCAAAGGTAATTCCCTCCAGGATTACCTGCAGAGCATCGGCGTGGAGTATGGTAGAAATCTCAATGCCTATACCAGCGTAGAGAAAACCGTATATTACTTCACCGATGTACCTACTACCCGCCCTACAGCCGTAGATTCATGCATGCTCATCCTCAAGGATTGGAGCAACGGTATCTCTCTTACCAAGGAAGCCATCAATGACGAGCGCGATGTGGTACACAATGAGT
This sequence comes from Segatella copri DSM 18205, assembly GCF_025151535.1. Lineage (NCBI taxonomy): Bacteria > Pseudomonadati > Bacteroidota > Bacteroidia > Bacteroidales > Prevotellaceae > Segatella > Segatella copri. The sequence goes on along the minus strand of NZ_CP102288.1, from coordinate 2,417,139 downwards.
ACCGTATGCGTATCGTAGGTCAGCAGCGCATGATAGAGCGTTCACTTCCTAAACTCTATCAGGGCGAAAAGTATGGCTATCGTTTCCCTATCGGTTTGATGAGCGTTATCGATGGTTGTAAGCCAGAAACTCTCCGTGCTTACTACCGCAAATGGTATCGCCCAGACAATCAGGCTATTATCATAGTGGGTGATGTAGATGTAAATCATATCGAAGCTAAGATTAAGGAACTCTTCTCAGGAATCAAGGTACCTAAGAATGCCGCTAAGATTGAGAAGGTAGAAGTATCTGATAATGATTCTGCCATCTATGTTATCGACAAGGATAAGGAGCAGCAGGTTGATCTCTTCCAGGTTTATATGAAGCACAATGCTGTGCCAGATTCTCTGAAGGGCAATATGAGCTATCTCCTGAAGGGATACATGGATAACGTGATTTCTTCTATGATTGCTGCCCGTTATGCTGAGAAGGCATTGGAGCCAGATTGTCCATATCTCCAGGCAAATGCCGGTGATGGTTCATACCTGCTTTCAAGCACTAAGGATGCTTTCACCCTTACCGGTGTGGCTAAGCCAGGAAAGATTAAGGAGGCTTATGCTGCTGTTCTCCGCGAGGCACAGCGTATGCATGAGTTCGGTTTCACAGCTACTGAGTATCAGCGTGCCAAGGATGAATTCATGAGCCAGGTTGACAAGGCGCTTGCCAACAAGGATAAGATGAAGAACGAGCAGTTTACCACCCAGTATGTGGATAACTTCACTTCTAACGAGCCTATTCCGTCAGTAGAAGAGGAGAGCCAGATCTGGAAGATGGTAGTTCCAAACTTGCCTCTTGAGGTTATCAACAGCTATGCCAAGCAGTTGGTTTGCCAGAGCGATACTAACCTTGTATCATTGGTAATGATGCGCGAGCAGGCTGGTGCCGTTTATCCTACCGAGCAGGAACTCTCTGCCATCGTAAAGCAGGTACGTGCTGAGAAGCTCGAGGCTTATGTGGATAATGTTAAGCAGGAACCTCTCATCGCTCAGGCTCCTAAGGCTGGTAAGATTAAGAAGACTGTTGAGAATAAGAAGTTGGGCTTCAAGGAGTTGACTCTTTCTAATGGCGCTAAGGTGGTATTGAAGAAGACTGATTTCAAGGACAATGAGATTGCTTTCGCAGCTTCAGCCAATGTGGGTTATTCTACTTTCGGCAAGGAAGACTTCCTGAATGCTGCATTTGCAGCAGATGTGCTCGATGCTAGTGGTCTTGGCGATTTCTCAAGCAATGAGCTTGATAAGGCTTTGGCAGGTAAGCAGGCTGGTGTTTCGTTCACCTTGAGTCCTTTCAATCATGGTTTGAAGGGTAATTCTACTCCTAAGGATATCGAAACCCTGATGCAGCTCATCTATCTCAAGATGACCGCAGTAAGCAAGGACCAGAAGAGCTTCGACAATATGAAGAGCATGATGGCTACTGTTCTTGCCAACAAGAGCAACAACCCAAGCCTCGTATATCAGGATTCTGTTCAGAGCACCCTCTATTTGGGTAGCAAACTTGCCCGTGTGCCAGAGGCAAGCGATATAAAAGATATCAACTACGACCGTATCCTGGAGATTGGTAAGCAGTTCTACGGCAATGCCAAGGACTTCACCTTCTATTTCGTAGGTAACTATGATGAGAAGACTCTCCTCCCACTCATCGAGCAGTATATCGCCAGTCTGCCAAACAAGGGCTTCAAGCTTAAGAACAAGCAGATTCCTTATGCTAATGGTAAGGTAAGCAATGTCTTTACCAAGGCAATGGAGAATCCACAGAACCAGGCAACAGAGATCTGGTATACCAAGGCTCCATTCACCTTGCAGTATATGGTTCTTGCTGATGTTTCAGCCCGCCTTTTGGAGATGAAGTATTTGCGTACTATCCGTGAGGAACTCAGCGCTGCTTATCATGCAGGAGCAAACTATGGTTTGCTTCGCGATTATGATAACAAGGCTGCCATCTCTATTTCTGCCGTGGCTCAGTTGAACCCAGAGAAGTCGGATATCGCTATTCCTTACTTCTTCAAGGGTATGGAAGAGACCGTGGCCCAGCCAAATGCAGAAGACCTTCAGAAGGTGAAGGAGATCCTCCTGAAGCAGGCTGCTGTTAGCGAAAAAACCAATGGTTATTGGCTTGGTGCGTTGAGCACATACGAGCGTATGGGTGTTGATACTCATAGCGATTACAAGGAGATGGTGAAGAATCTGAAGGCATCTGAGATTTCAGACTTCCTGAAGAATGTCATCCTGAAGAGTGGTAATCATTTCGAGATTATCATGAAGGCAGTGAAGAACGAGAAGTAAATCTCGGACTTGATATAATAAACTTGAATAATAAACGAAAAAATCCCGTTGTACAAGCCAGATGGCTGACAACGGGATTTTTACGTTTTTTTTTCTTTTCCCAAAATTTTTGAAACTCATCATTTAAGAGTCGTTTCGAAAAATCTCTCTTTAAAAAGAAAGGATGCGTCTTTATATTATATAAGAGCATCATCTTTCCTCCTTTACGTCATGTTTCTGAAGAGTATTAACCTCTTCTCTTTGCCTTAGAGGCAAGAGCCTCGCGGCGATCCTGAAGAATCTGTTGGCATCTATCGATAGCCTGATTCTGATTTTCTGAATTTACCTTAATTAAATCATTCATAACCTATTGATATTTGTTAACCGCTTGCAAAGATAGGGGTTTCTACCTATTTCTAGGTATAAAATGCATGAAAATACGTGTTTTATTCGTTATTTTTTGATGTATGTCAAAAAAAAGTGCAAACGATTGAACAGTTTCCCCTCCTTTAGGCCGATAATTATCATTTCCTGAACGATATTTTCATAGTCTTTTAAACGAATTGTCATAGTATTCGTCTATAATAGCGTAGAAAGAGCAGAAATGCTGAGTTTTTAGGTAGATTCATACCGCGAAATAGGGATTTTTCTTATCGTATTTCCGTTTTTTTTTGCGAACTTTGCACCCGAAAGAACAATAGGAAGTATTGGGTATATATAAATAAGAGTGATAAAAATAAATATATAGAAAGCAATGAAAAAGGTATTTCTTTTGGCTGCCCTCGTGCTCGCATGCACAGCTGGCAGCAACGCAAGCGCTATGAACGAGGCAGCGCTCAATGCCTCAATGTCTGAGATGATGCCGGTTAAGAAAACGACTAAGAAGACAACAAAGAAGACTTCAAAGAAAACTTCGACCAAGAAGACTTCTACAAAGAAAACAACTTCTGCTGCATCTAACACAACAGCTGCGACAACAACAACTGCAACAACAACTGCAGCAACAACCAGCAATACCGCTACATCTACCAGTACAACCAGCAATGCAGGCTCTGCCGTTGCAGGTATCTTGGGTGCTGTACTGGGCGGAAACTCTAACAGCAGCAGTTCTGCAGGTAGCAGCATTATCAATGGCATTCTGAATAATGTAATCGGTTCAGGTACCTTCAGCAAGCAGGATCTCTGTGCCCATACCTGGAAGTACAGTAAGCCGGGATGCGCCTTTACCTCTGAGAATCTCCTGGCAAAGGCTGGCGGTGAGATTGCTGCCAACAAGGTAGAGGAGAAGTTGGGTGAGTATTACAGCAAATTTGGTCTCAGCGGCTCAAATACCTATTTCACCTTCAAAACTGATGGCACTTTCGCTGCCAAGATAGATGGCAAGTCATGGCAGGGCAATTATACTTTTGATGAGAAGACTCATGCCATTCAGATGAAGGGCTTGCTCTTGAGTATGTCGGGCTATGCTACGAAGACTACCAACGGCATCAGCCTGCTTTTCGACCAGACAAAGTTGCTCAACCTCATCAAGACCATGGGTGCCCTCAAGGGCAGTTCTACCCTCAGCGCTATCGGTACTATCGCCAATAATTACGATGGTATGCGTGTAGGTTTCGAGATGAGTAAGTAATTTAAGTTTCGTAAGTTCAGGAGTTAAAGAAGTTAAAGGAGTTATCGCTCCCTACGGTCGCTGAGGAGTTAAGACAATAGTCTTTTTGGCACAGTTTTTAAGCAGCAAGACATACGTCTTAACTCCTTAACTTCCTTAACTCCTTTAACTTCCCGATATGCGAAAGTTCAGTTGTTTATTTCACGTTCAGTTTCAATGTCTTTACATCTTTACTGTTGGTTCCTATCATAATCTGGAAGTCGCCAGGTTCTATCACGTGCTTCAGATTTGCGTTGTAGAACTTGAGCATATCTGGGGTGATATCAAAGCTTACCTCTTTACTCTCACCTGCTGCCAGATGGATGCGCTGGAAACCTTTCAGTTCCTTTACAGGGCGGGAGATGCTGGCTACCATGTCACGGATGTAGAGCTGCACAATCTCATCGGCATCGCGGGAGCCATTGTTCTTAACGGTAACGCTAGCTGTAATCTTCTTGCCATCCTGCCATTCGGTAGCCTCCTCATTGCTGATGCCGGCCTCCTGGCTGCTCAGGCGGAAGTTGCTGTATGAAAAGTAGGTGTAGCTCAAGCCGTAACCGAAAGGATAGAGCGGACCATTGCTTACATCCAGACAGTTGCTGGCAAACTTGGCAAACTTCTCATTATCGTCTGCTACAGGGCGGCCGGTGTTCTGATGGTTGTAGTAGAGAGGCTCCTGACCGGTAGTCTTAGGCATCGAAGTGGTGAGTTTACCCGATGGCGATTTGTCGCCAAAGATGACATCGCAGAGTGCATCGCCCATCTCTGAACCTCCAAACCATACATTCATGATGGCTGGTACATGGGCTTTTTCCCAAGTAAGGACCGTAGGACGGCCCGCAAAGTTGAGGAGCACTACAGGCTTGCCCGTCTTCAGAAGTTCGGCAAGCAGTTCGCGCTGTACGTCCGGCATCTCCAGGTTGGTACGGCTACCGCATTCGCCGCTCATCTCGGCGCTTTCGCCCATAGCACATACTATCACATCCGCCTCTTTCGCAATCTTCAGCGCTTCAGCCTTCATCTCAGCCTCGTTGCCCCAGTTGATCGGTTTACCGGATTCGCCGTTTTTCTGCAGTTCCTGATTGCGCCAGATATTGCTTCCCTGGGCATATAATAAGGTGGCTTTTCCAGCAAGTGCATGCTCCATTGCCTCCTTGATGGTGGTATATTTCGATGGTACCTGAGCCACGCTCCATGTGCCGGCTATGTTGTTTCGGGTGTCGGCAAGCGGACCTATCAGGGCTATCTTTCCTTCCTTTTTCAGTGGCAGGATATTTCCTTCGTTCTTCAGGAGCACGAAGGTCTCTGCTGCTACATCGCGGGCTACCTGACGGTTCTCAGCGGTATAAATCTCGCTCTTGCTGCGCTTGGTGTTGCAGTAGCGGTAAGGGTCGCTGAACAGTCCCAGTTTATATTTCGCTTCCAGGATGCGGCGGCAGGCGATGTTCACATCCGCCTCGCTCACCTTTCCTTCTGCTATGCTCTTAGCCAGATGCTTTACGAAGGCGTTGGAGCACATGTCCATGTCGGTACCCGCCTTCAGCGCCTGCTCTGAAGCCTCCTGGATGTCTTTTGCTGTTCCGTGCTGCAGAATCTCGGCGATAGAAGCGTAATCGGTAACTACGAAACCGGTGAATCCCCACTGCTTTCTCAAGACATCGGTCATCATCCATTTGTTGGCTGTAGCAGGTATGTAGTCGATGAGATTGAATGAAGACATCACGCTGCCTACGCCAGCCTTCACCACTGCCTCGTAAGGTGGAAGATACTGGTTCATCATGCGCACGCGGCTCATATCTACCGTGTTATATTCCTTACCGCTCTCAACGCCTCCGTACAGGGCAAAATGCTTCAGACAGGCCATGATGCGGTTGGCTCTCAGAATCTCTTCTGTGCGCATATCCACGCCCTGGTAGCCCTGAGTCATCGCTGCTCCCATCACGCCGCTCAGATAAGGATCCTCGCCATTTCCTTCGCTTATTCGTCCCCAGCGGGCATCGAGTGCAATGTCTACCATAGGAGAGAATGTCCAGTTGATGCCGTCGGCACTTGCTTCCTTGGCCGATACTTCGCCTACCTTCTTCATCGCCTCGGTATCCCATGAGCAGGAGAGGGCGAGAGGGATAGGGAACATCGTTTCGTAACCATGAATCACGTCCATGCCTACGAGCAGCGGGATGCCCAGACGGCTGTTCTTGATGGCGATTTCCTGCAGAGCCTTGATTTTGTCGAGCCCTTTGATATTGAAAACTCCGCCCATGTTGCCCTGGGCGATATCGCCGCCTACCTGAGTATCAAGTGCGCCGCCGGTGGTGATGTCGCCAGCTACCATCAGGTTCAGCTGACCAATCTTTTCCTGTAGCGTCATCTTCGCCATCAGTTGGTCGATATACTCCTTCATGGGTAGAATCTTGCCTTTCTTGGTTGTGGCAGTTACTTTTTTCTTAGGGGCTGCGGTATGGGCGAAAGCAGGTGCTGCCATAGAACCAGCCAAAAGAAATGTGAGTGATAAAAGTGCTGTTCTCATTGTTTATTATGTTAATTGTTATTTTTGATGCTTATCTTCTGCAAAGATAATGCAAATGAGCGCAATGAAAGCTTGCTTTCAAATTGCCGAATGCAGCTTATCTTATGCAAAGATAATAAAAAAGATGATACGATGCGCGATAGGAATGTTAAAATGTGGATGAATTTTTCTTTTTTAGATAGGAATATGTCTGATAATGAGATGGATAAGAAAAATGAAGAATATATAAAAAGTGGATGCGGTATAGACGAAAAATGCGAAGAAACCTACATTTCTTCTATATCAGATTTTGTCGTTTCCGATTTTTTTATTACTTTTGCACATGAAACCTCATGAAAATAAATCAATCTTAAACGGAATCAAGTTGATGTATCGCGTAAATGAATTATGGGGAAAGGCATTCTTCTTCCTGCTCTTTGTCTTGATGCCTCTTTCTCTTGCAGCAAAAACAACAGATAATATAGAGCAGCTTCTTCATAGTCTGGACAACGCCATTGCCCATTCGGCTGATTATGTGAAGGTACGTGAAGCCCGAATTCGCGATTGGGAGCAGAAACTGAAGACCGCCAGGCGCCTAAGCAGTAAGTATGATGCCTGCTTTGCGCTCTTTGAGGAAAACCGCTCCTACAAGAACGACATGGCGCTGAAATACATCAACCAGTGTATGGAACTTGCCTTCAGAATGGGCGATAAAAAGAAGGTGGGAAATGCCAAGGCGCTGCTTGCTTTCCAGGAATCTACCACGGGCGATTATGCCGAATCGTACGATCTGCTGAAGTCTGTCAATATCGCTGATCTTGATGCTGAGGGCAAACGCAACTACCTCTGGGCTTGCCAGCACCTGTATGGCGAGATGGCATATTATTCCAACGTTCCTTCCTTAAAGAAATATTATGCCGGCAAGCATAATGCCTATCAGGCTGCAATAGACAGCACATTCAGCCATGATGATGACCTTTATCTGCAGATGCAGGAGGTGAGGACACGCGATGCAGGCAATATGAAGGAGGCTTTGCGATTGAGCGATAAGCGGCTGTCGATGACGAAACCGGGCACCCATCAGTATGCCATCGTTCAGTTTTATCGCGGCTTGACCTACAATCAGTTTGGCGATGAAGAGCAATTTCTCAGCTGCCTTTTGCGTTCTGCTATCTGCGATGTCCAGTTGGCTGTGATGGACCAGGGTTCTCTCTGGGAAGTTGCCAATCTTCTCAACGCCGAACTGGGCGAGCAGAAGCGCTCTCACGAGTATATCAAGTTTGCCTGGAAGTCGGCTACCGTTTTCAATACGCCTATCCGCAGCCGCCAGATTATGCCTGTGCTCACGCATATTGAGGAGGGATATCAGAAAGAGCTTTCTTCGAGCAACCAGCATCTGCGGCTCATGGTAGCGTGTTCAGCCTTGCTTCTCTTTGTGGTTATGCTCTTGCTCTACTATGTCAACAAGCAGCGCAAGCGCATTGCTGCGGCCCATCATAAGCTGAAGGAAACCAACCATGCCTTGCAGTTGGCAAATGAGCGTCTTAACGAGATGAACCAGTCGCTCAATGAGATGAACCAGTCACTCAACGAGAGTAACAAGATGAAGGAAGTATATATTGGTCGATTCCTGCGCCTTTGTGCCATCTATGTCGACAAGATAGAGACCATGCGCAAGCGAGTAGTGAAACTGGTGAAGGCAAGAGAACTCAACAAGTTGTTGGAGCAGATGCAGGCTGGCGAGGCCTACATGGGCGAGCTGTATGAGTATTTCGATTCCGCCTTCCTGAAGCTCTTCCCTGACTTTGTTGAGGAGTTCAATGCTCTCTTGAAGCCTGAAGAGCGTATCGTGCTCGAAGATGACAGCCGTCTTTCTACCACCCTCCGCATCTTTGCCCTTATCCGTCTGGGCATCGAGGACAGTTCTAAGATTGCCGAGTTCCTTCACTATTCTGTGAACACTATCTATAATTATCGCGCCAAAATCAAGAATAGTGCCATCTGTGACAGGGAAGAGTTCGAGCAGCGCGTGAAGCAGATTGGCATGAAATAAGCCTTTCTGGGCGTGATGGGTGAAATGTGCTGCAAAGGTACAACATATTTCTGTTACTGCCAAAAATCGCGCTGCAGAGTCCTGTTAAACGGATTTAACACTCGTATTTTCCCGAGCCAATAAAGCCTACTCATAGTTTTAGCAGGATAGAAACTATGAGTAGGCGAGCAGATATCAATAAGTTTTACCGGAAGAGAAGATAGGTTTGCTGATGGACGTATTGGTTTTCATCAGGTAGACCTAATCGTTACAGTGTGACAGTTGTGACAGTTGTGACAGTTTTCAGGGGTACCCCTCCCTTTTCTCTATTTAGAGGTTACTTATATATTTATAATAAATATATAAGTATATATATAATACTTACAGATTGAAAGTAGGGGAAATGCATGTACCCCTCCGCTGAAAACTGTCACAACTGTCACAACTGTCACGCTGTAACGCTTTGCTCCTTTTCCCCGAAGATCATCTGAAATCTTGTTACTTGAAATGATATGTCAAGTTTTTTTTTGTAAGCATAGAACCTTGACGCCTGAAAATCCAAAGTTCCTTTCAGGGCGTGTGGCGCAAACTTGCGAAAGCTTAGGAGTAAATGCTGCTGATACCCATGCGCCCTGTTTTAGGGCGTATGGGTAAAACGTCCGATAATTGGGGTGTTGATTATTTTTCGGAAGAGTAAACGCTTCGGGGTACCCATGCCCCTTGTTTTAAGGTGTTATGTGGGTTAACTAACCGATAATCAGGGTGTTGGTTGTTTTCTGGGAAAGAGTAAATGCTCCAGGTACCCATGTGCCCTATTTTAGGGCTTCATGTGGGTTAACTAACCGATAATCAGCGTGTTGATTGTTTTCTGGGAAAGAGTAAATGCTTCACGTACCCATGCATCGCGTTTCGCGATGTATGGGTAGTCATTTGATAATCAAAATATTGATGTTTGTGTATCCCTGTTTCTGCGAACTTGGTGATGGATGAGGAGCGAGAGAAATCGTATAAAAAGTTTGACGCCCTGAAATAGGGCGTCAAATAGGTTAACCATTTGATAATCAGATTGCTAACTATTTTATGGTAAGAGTGAATACTTCGGGGTACCCATACGTTGTGTTTTACAACATCAAGTGGGTTAATCTTCTGATAATCAAGATATTGATATTTTGAAAATCCCCGTTTCTACGAGTTTGTCGATAGGATAAAAGCAGGGGAAAACAATAAAAGCTTGTTACGGCGTTTCATCGTAACAAGCTTTTATGCGTTATATTTATTTCTTCCCTCCGTTCAATTTCTCAGAATCGAATCATTCTTTTTAAAAGAGCTCGAAAGCTTTCTTGAGCTTCAGGTTATCGGCTGCATTACCAACAAGAGCCTCAAACTTTCCGGCTTCAGCCTTCCAGGATGAAGATGTCTCATCGTAGAAACTGAGGGCCTCTTTGTTGATGGTGATGCTGATATCCTTGCTCTCACCTGGCTGGAGATAAACCTTCTGGAATCCCTTCAGCTCCTTCTGAGGGCGGTCTACCGATGCCTTGACGTCGTGGATATAGAGCTGAACCGTCTCGGCTCCGGCACGCTTACCGGTATTCTTTACGTTTACGGTAAAGGTGATTGTGCCGTCCTGCTTCATCTGTATCTTGTCGCTGCGCAGATTAGAGATGGCAAACTGGGTGTAGCTCAAGCCGTGACCGAATGCAAAGGTAGGCTTGATGCGCTCCTTATCGGTCCAGCGGTAACCTACATAGATGCCTTCCTTATATTCCTCATCAATGATGTTGCCCTTCGTGCTGGCTCCACCTTCCTGACGCCAGGTTCCCGGATAGGTATTGAGTGCATGAGCACCTGTTTCCTTCAGCGAGTTGACCCATGTAAACGGCAACTTTCCGCTAGGGTTGGCATCGCCTGTAAGGATGCTTGCAAGGGCTTCGCCGCTCTCCGAACCGATGAACCAGCCCTGTACGATGCCGGCAACCTTAGCCTTCCAAGGCATAGCTACCGCATTGCCTGAGATGTTGACATAAACGAAGTTTCTGTTTGCCTTAGCCAAAGCCTCGATCAGCTTATCCTGATGGTATGGCAACTCATAATGCTTGCGGTCGTGGCCCTCGCAGTCCTGGAAATCGCTCTTGTTCAGACCGCCAAACATGATGACATAGTCGGCTGTCTTGGCTTTCTCTACGGCTTCGGCTATCAGTTCAGCCTCGCTGCGCTTGTCTTCCAGGTTCTGGCCGGTTGTAACGCCATTGTAGTTGCCCGTTACATCGCCCACATATCCGCGGGCATAATCTACCTCGATGCCGTCCTTGCCCAAGCGCGTCTTCAGTCCATCGAGAGGCGAAATCTCGCGCTGTACCTTGAGCGAAGAAGAGCCTCCGCCCACGGTCATCATCTTGATGGCATTCTCGCCCACTACCAGTACGCGCTTAGCCTTCTGGGTGTTGATAGGGAGCACATTGTTCCTGTTCTGGAGCAATACGATGCCTTCCTCAGCGATCTGTCTGGCTGCTGCATAATGGCTCTCGGAACAGAGGAAACCATGAGGGCGGTTCGGATTCATCGTGGTGCGATAGAAGAGGCGCAATACGCGGCGCACCTTATCGTCCAGCTCCTTCTGGGTGAACTTGCCTTCCTGTATGGCCTTCATGTAAGGCATGGAGAGATAATAGTTGTCGTAGGCATTGGTAGCGCCCATCGTAAGACCGTCTGTCCAGGTGCCGAACTCCATATCCAGCCCGTTCTTTACTGACTGCTCCAGGTCGTGGGCACCGCCCCAGTCGCTTACCACGACACCATCATACTTCCAGTCGCCCTTCAGAATCTTGTTCAGGGTCCACTGGTTGTGGCAGTTGTGCTCATTCTTATATAGGTTGTAGGCTCCCATGATACCCCATGTCTTACCCTTCTCAACAGCCGCCTTGAAGGCAGGGAGATAGATTTCGTGGAGAGCACGGTCGCTGACAATTACGTTGACCTGGTGGCGGTATTCCTCATCGTTGTTCAGGCAATAGTGCTTTACGCAGGCTGATACGCCCTTAGACTGCAATCCCTGGATATACGGCACTACCATGATGCTTGCCAGGAACGGATCTTCGCCCATATACTCGAAGTTGCGGCCGTTGAGAGGCGTGCGATAGATGTTGACGCCAGGACCCAGAATCATGTCCTTGCCGCGATACAGGGCTTCTTCGCCCAATGCTTCGCCATAGATGCGGCTCATCTGCGGATTCCATGATGCGGCAAGACAGGTGAGGGCAGGGAAGGCTACGCAGGAGTCGTTGGTCTGACCAGCCTGTTCCCACTCATCCCACAATACGTCAGGACGCACTCCGTGAGGTCCGTCATCCGTCCAGAAGTCAGGAAATCCCAAGCGTGGTACACCGGCTGATGAAAACTTGCTCTGAGCATGGATGATGCGTATCTTCTCTGCCAGCGTCATGCGGGAGATGGCATCATCGATGCGCTGCTCTACCGGCTTGGTCTGGTCGAGATAGACTGGCAATTGTCTGGTAGTCTGCTGTGCCTGAGATGGAGCGATGGCTGCAACCGACAGGACACATGATAAAATGAACTGTTTCATAAGTAATATTTATTATGGTTTGTTTATTTCTTGCAGTTGTTTGTTTTGCACACCGCCTCTCACGTTTTTTTGTGCGTTTAGGCGTATATGCTCATTCATCTGCAAAATTACTAAATAAATAATGAAAAAATGGTGGGTGATAAGTGAAAAGTGGATGGGTGTAAAAATGAGATTTTTATAAACCGCTGATAGTTAGGAAAATAAATGTGTTGCTGTGCGACTGAAAAGTGGCAGAGTGTGAACACTGAAAAATGCTGATGTAACTCTTCTTAACGCATTTTTCTTTTGCTCCAATTTCGCTTTTTATTGTCTTTTTCTGCTTTTCTTGCTTACAATTTGCTCATTTCGAATAAAAGTTATAATTTTGCAGTTGAATTTCAAAAATCAGGAAAATAGAATGAAACAGAATAATAGTAATTTATTATATCATCTTGTGGCTTTTATCACCGTAGCTATCTGGGGAACCACCTTTGTATCTACCAAGGTGCTGATGCTGAACGGACTTTCGCCAGCACAGATCTTTACGCTCCGTTTCAGTATCGCATACATGATGATGCTGATGGTGAATCATAAGCGGATGTTTGCTGATAGCTGGAAAGATGAGTTTAAAATGGCGATGCTGGGCATTACGGGCGGTTCACTCTATTTTCTGAGCGAGAACGAGGCGATGAATTATACCACAACAACCAATACTTCGCTCATCGTTTGCTCCTGTCCGCTCTTTGCTACCTTGCTGGTACGTCTGGTTTATCGCCATTCTTCGCGTATCAACATGATACAGCTGTTGGGCTCTCTGCTTGCTTTTGTAGGTATGATTATCGTGGTGCTGAATGGCAGATTCGTGCTGCATCTGTCGCCTGTAGGCGATGCCTTGGCTTTTACGGCATGTATGAGCTGGGCTGTCTATTCGCTCCTGATGAAATCGGTATCGGGCGATTATGGCGCAGCTTTTATTACCCGCAAGGTATTCTTTTATGGTGTGCTTACCATCTTGCCTTATTATCTTATCATCCCTGGTTGGCCGTCATGGGATGTGTTTATGAAGCCTCAGGTGGTGGGTAATCTCTTGTTCCTGGGCTGTTTGGCATCCATGATATGTTTCCTTACATGGAACTGGTGTATCTCTAAGTTGGGTGCCGTGAAAGCTACCAACTGGGTTTATTTCAATCCTATCACCACAATGATTTTCGCCTCTCTGGTATTAGACGAAAAGATAACTCCTTACTTCCTGGCAGGTGCCTGCTGCATTCTGGCAGGTATGTATATTACGGATAGAATGACGAAGGCGGAATAAAAAATGACGAAGCATAGCTGTAGTTAGAACTTGCCAATGCTAAGAGCATTATGATGCTCTTTACCATTTTGCTTTTCATTAGGCGTTCCGCCGGATTTACCGTCCGGCGGAGCGTTATGGAAATTTCTTATTCCTCGATGACTGAAATCTGCATAGAAACATCCTCTTTTGGGCGATCGCCACGCAATGTTTCGCAGTTCTGAATCTTTTCTACGATGTCAATTCCTTCCTCCACTTCACCGAAAACGGTGTATTGGTTATCGAGGAAAGGTGTTCCGCCTACTTCAGTGTAAGCCTTCTGCTGCTCTTCAGTAAACTTAGGATAGCCCTGCTCCTTGCAGCGCTTCTTGGTTTCATCCACCAGTTCATCCTGGAGTTTCATCAGGCCTTCACGGTCGCGGTTGCGGCGGAAGTTCATAATTTCATCATGATGCTCCTTGGCAAGCTGGTTGAAGATGTTCTGCTCCATCTGCATGCCCATCTGCTTTTCCATCTGCTTCAGTTCATTCTGCTTGTAGGTCTTTCCCCATACAATATAGAACTGGCTACCGCTGCTCTCTCGCTCCGGGTTTACCTCATCTCCCAAACGGGCTGCGCTCAAGGCACCACGCTTGTGGAAAAGTTGTGGATAAACGAACTCGGCAGGGATGGTATAGTCAGGACCACCTGTGCCCAGCATCTTGCCTTTAGGAGCGCCTTTGCTGTCTGGATCGCCGCCTTGAATCATAAAATCCTTGATGACACGATGGAAGAGAGTGCCATCGAAATATCCCTCCTTTGCCAACTTCAAGAAGTTGTCACGATGCTGAGGTGTCTCGTCGTAGAGGCGCACCTTGATGTCGCCCTCTGATGTCTTTATCAATACTTTAGCCATAATAATTTAATAAAATGTTAAGTGTTGAATGTTAAGTTATATCTTGCTTTTTGATATCATAGCTCATTGGGCCATTTAACATTTAACATTCAACATTATTTATAATACTCATTCCACTCCTTCATAGCCTCCTGCCAGTCGGTCTGTTCACCTCTGGCTACGGCTTCCTTCTGTCTCTCTGCCTCGTCGCGAGCCTTATCTCGGGCACGTTTTGCCTTCATTGCTTCGATGGTGGCATCGTCGAGAATCTGAATGGCGCCACGCTTGATGGCTGCCTGCAACTCCTCTTCTCCGAAAGCCTTGCCAGGCTCATTGAAGTCAGAGATATTGAATTCATAATCCACGCGAAGGTCGTGGCGTATCATTTTCTGTTGTAAACGGTTGCCTGCGTTCTTGAGTCGCAGCAACTTGCCGATTTCCTTGATTTCTCCTGCTGAGTATTTGTTTCTTCCCATTAATATGATTTGATATTATTATTTTTGCGTGCAAAATTAAGCATAATCCTCGATAAAACCAAGAAAAGTTTCAAGGAATTCACAAAAGAATCCCTTTCTCCCTTTACTTTCTTGCCCTTTTTACCCTTTTACCTTTTTACTTTTTTACCCTTAAATCACTTCCATGCCTTCTTCTGGTTCAGTTCTATCAGACGGTCGAATTCAAAGTCGGCTTTGATTTTATCCAATATTCTCTTTACGATGATATTCATCACGCTTCCTTTGCTGTAGTTGGCAGAGCACATGAAGTTTACCCGTCCCTCCTTGACAAGCTGGCAGGCAGTCTTCTGTTTATCCTCGTTATCATATACAGCAATCGAGTGGCCGCCATGTTCCTTTACCATCTTCATGCAAGGCACATCGGTTTCTCCATCTCCGAAATATATCATTCGGGGGAAAGGGATAGGGCGCTTTTCGTCGGGGATATACTGGTTCACTCTTCTGTTGTCGCTCACCTGTTTGATACCCTTGTTGATTTTGAAGAGGAATTGCGTCTTGGTAGTATAGTCTACGGCTACGGCTGGCCAATAGGCGATACCATCCTTGTTGTAGAGAAAGGAGCAGGCGTAGATGTTCTCAAATTCGTGAGCGATAGGTGTGCCCTCTATCATCTCCTTCAGTCCCGAGGAGTTGATGTAGTGCTTTACGTCCAGTCCGATGCTGTTGCCATATTCATTCACGAGCGAAAACCATTGTTTTACGCCGCGGAACAGTTCTACATCCTTGCCGAATTTCTGAAAAGATTCCCGGGTGAGCGAGATATTGTTCTTCTTGGCTTCGTCGAGCATCAGATACATATAGGTCAAAATGCCATTGGCATCCTTACCCTCTGCAAACTTTCTGTTTTTCTCCCAGAACTCGTCTTTTGTCTTGCCTGTAGCCTGTATGAATCCAAACTCCTGCATATTGCCAGGCGACAGTGTGCCGTCGAAATCATAAACCAGCGCTACCTGTGGTCTCTTCTTTGCCATATCTCGTTCTCCTTTCTTTTATATTTACCCTAAACTGTCTATCTCTTTCGGGCGATGTTCTATCTCCCTTAATTTGCAAATATACATAATTCTCAGCGAATTAGCAAACTATTGGGATATAAAAAATCATAATGAAACAAAAAAGGCGTACAAAACTCATTTCTGAGCATTGTACGCCTTTATTATAATATTAGTCTGTATTACTTAACTTCTTCGAAGTCAGCGTCTTGTACATCCTGAGCGCCATCATTGCCGCTCTGTGCCTGCTGACCGCCCTGAGCACCCTGAGGACCTGCCTGCTGACCGCCCTGAGCACCCTGAGGACCTGCCTGCTGGCCGCCCTGATACATCTGCTGAGAAGCAGCCTGCATGACGGTATTCAAGTTGTTCATAGCTGAATCGATAGCTGCAACATCACCTGCCTTGTGAGCATCCTTCAACTGCTGCAAAGCCTGCTCGATACCTGGCTTCTTGTCAGCTGGAATCTTATCACCGTTATCCTTCAGGAAGTTCTCGGTGGTGAAGATCATGCTGTCAGCCTGGTTCATCTTGTCAATCTTCTCGCGCTCAGCCTTATCAGCAGCAGCGTTCTGCTCTGCCTCAGCCTTCATGCGGTTGATCTCGTCCTCGCTCAAGCCAGATGAAGCCTCGATGCGGATGCTCTGCTCCTTACCGGTAGCCTTATCCTTAGCTGATACGTTCAAGATACCGTTGGCATCGATATCGAAGGTAACCTCAATCTGAGGAACACCACGGCGAGCTGGAGCGATACCTGTCAGGTTGAACTGACCTATACTCTTGTTCTGAGCTGCCATTGGGCGCTCACCCTGCAATACGTGGATGGTAACCTCTGTCTGGTTATCAGCTGCTGTAGAGAATACCTCGCTCTTCTTGCAAGGGATAGTTGTATTGGCATCAATGAGCTTAGTCATCACACCACCCATAGTCTCGATACCGAGAGTCAATGGAGTAACGTCGAGCAATACGATGTCACCAACACCCTCTTCCTTGTTCAGGATGGCACCCTGGATAGCTGCACCTACTGCAACAACTTCATCTGGGTTAACACCCTTAGAAGGCTCCTTGCCGAAGTAGTTCTTAACGAGTGTCTGAACGGCTGGGATACGGCTTGAACCACCAACCAGGATAACCTCGTCGATATCTGATGTAGAGAGCTTAGCGTCACGAACGGCATTCTGGCAAGGTACCAAGCAAGCCTGAATCAGGTTGTGAGCCAACTGCTCGAACTGTGCACGGGTCAAAGTCTTAACCAAGTGCTTTGGCATACCGTCAACGGCTGTGATGTATGGCAAGTTGATTTCGGTAGATGTAGAGCTTGACAACTCAATCTTAGCCTTCTCAGCTGCCTCCTTCAAACGCTGCATAGCCATAGGGTCCTTGCGGAGATCCACGCCTTCCTCTGCCTTGAAGCCATCAGCCAACCAGTTGATGATTACCTGGTCGAAGTCATCACCACCCAGGTGAGTATCACCATTGGTAGAAAGTACCTCGAATACGCCGCCACCGAACTCCAGGATAGAGATATCGAATGTACCACCACCCAAGTCGAATACGGCAATCTTCATATCCTTGTTGGCCTTGTCAACACCGTAAGCCAAAGCTGCGGCTGTAGGCTCATTTACGATACGCTGAACGTTCAAACCTGCAATCTGACCAGCCTCCTTTGTAGCCTGACGCTGTGAGTCAGAGAAGTAAGCAGGAACTGTGATAACAGCATCTGTAACCTCCTGTCCGAGATAATCCTCTGCAGTCTTCTTCATTTTCTGGAGAACCATTGCAGAAATCTCCTGTGGAGTATATTTGCGACCCTCGATTTCAACACGTGGATAACCACCCTCGTTTACTACTGAGTAAGGCATTGCCTCAGCCTCTTTCTGGCTCTGAGCGTATGTCTCACCCATGAAACGCTTGATAGAATATACTGTGTTCTTAGGGTTTGTGATGGCCTGACGCTTAGCAGGATCACCTACCTTGCGGTCACCATCCTTAACGAAACCTACTACTGATGGAGTAGTACGCTTACCTTCACTGTTAGCGATTACAACTGGTTCGCTACCTTCGAAAACGGCAACACAACTGTTTGTGGTACCCAAGTCAATTCCAATTACTTTTCCCATAATTATATCTTTTTTTATTTTTATCGTTATTAATATGTTATTTATCTCATGAACTTGCTGGCTAATGGAAGTCTGCCGAAGATATGCATCTGTCGGGAACCTCTCTATTCAGCGTTCACGCTTTCCGTCATAACAAAGCATGTGCCAAGGGATTGCAAAATTTAAAGTGGCTGACAAGGTGTCAGATTATGCTGACAAAATAAAAGGAATCAAGATATGGGAGGCGATAAAATGTCGCATTCTCCCTATCTTGATTCCTGTAATATGATTGAGAAATCTTTCTTTTCAGATAAAGCTCCTATATAATAAGGTGTGAAACCTTATCTGACTTTATTTCTGTTCCTTAGCAGCAAGTGCTTCGCGAACCTTAGCTTCCAGTTCATCGAGAAGTTCAGGGTTATCCTTGAGCAAAGCCTTGCAGGCATCGGCACCCTGTCCGAGTTTAGAACCGCCATAGCTATACCAGCTGCCGCTCTTTTCGATGATATCGTTGGCTACAGCCAGACCGAATACCTCGCCGGCACGGCTGATGCCTTCGCCAAACATGATGTCGAACTCTGCCTTGCGGAAAGGAGGAGCCACCTTGTTCTTTACCACCTTTACGCGAACCAGATTACCTATTACCTCATCGCCGTCCTTGATGGCTGTAGCCTTGCGGATATCCAAACGCACTGATGCATAGAACTTCAGAGCATTACCACCGGTGGTTGTCTCTGGGTTACCGAACATTACACCAATCTTCTCGCGCAACTGGTTGATGAAGATGCAGGTAGTGTTGGTCTTGCTGATGGTAGAAGTGAGCTTGCGGAGAGCCTGACTCATCAATCGAGCCTGAAGACCTACCACATTGTCACCCATATCGCCTTCGATTTCCTTTTTAGGAGTCAAGGCGGCAACAGAGTCAACAACTACGATGTCTACAGCAGCAGAACTGATCAGCTGGTCTGCAATCTGCAACGCCTGCTCACCATTATCTGGTTGTGAAATCCACAAGTTATCAACATCAACGCCCAATTTAGCCGCATAGAAACGGTCGAAAGCGTGCTCTGCATCAATGAAAGCAGCGATACCGCCAGCCTTCTGCGCCTCTGCGATGGCGTGGATAGCCAATGTTGTTTTACCGGAAGATTCCGGACCGTAAATCTCGATGATACGTCCCTTAGGATAACCGCCTACGCCCAGTGCATTGTCGAGAGCGATACTGCCTGTAGGGATAACTTCGATGTTCTCAACGTGCTCATCGCCGAGTTTCATGATAGAGCCCTTACCGAAGTCCTTTTCTATCTTAGCCATGGCTGCCTGAAGAGCTTTCAGCTTGCCTTCATTGGGATTCAATTTTCCCTCTTGCATTTCTTTTGCCATATCTTATTTAGTTTAAAGTTTAGTCAATTTCCAAATCGCCATCAAACACCTCGTGCCATGGCAATCCCTGCTTGTTGAGCTGCTCCATGAATGGATCTGGGTCGAACTCCTCTACGTTCCATACGCCTGGTTTCTTCCAGATGCCCTTGAGGAACATCATGGCACCAATCATGGCTGGCACACCGGTGGTGTAGCTTACGCCCTGCATACCGGTTTCGTTGTAAGCCTCCTGGTGCTTGCAGTTGTTATAAACGTAGTAGGTGCGCTCCTTGCCATCCTTCTTACCGCGGATGCGGCAACCGATAGATGTTTCGCCATCATAGTTCTCACCGAGATCCTGTGGGTTAGGCAATACAGCCTTGAGGAACTGCAGAGGAACAATCTTCACCTTGGCTGTCTTGCCTGAACCGTCTGCCAAAGGAGCCTCGTATTCGATTTCGTCGATGCGGCTCATGCCGAGGTTCTGGATGCAGTCGAGGTAGGTGAGATACTGCTGACCGAAGGTCATCCAGAAGCGTGCCTCCTTGATGGTAGGGTAGTTCTTCACCAGGCTCTCCAACTCCTCGTGGTGCATCAGATAGCTCTCGCGAGGGCCGATGTTAGGGTAGGTGAGAGGCTTGTGGATAGAGAGTGGGTCGGTTTCAATCCATTCGCCATCCTTATACCAGAGTCCCTTCTGGGTAATCTCGCGGATATTGATTTCTGGGTTGAAGTTGGTTGCGAAAGCCTTGTGATGGTTACCGGCGTTGCAATCCACGATGTCGAGCACCTCAATCTCATCGAAGTGATGCTTGGCTGCATAAGCGGTGAAGATGCCTGATACACCTGGGTCGAAACCGCAGCCGAGGATAGCGCAGAGACCAGCCTGTTCGAACTTATCCTTGTATGCCCACTGCCATGAGTACTCGAAGTGAGCCTCGTCCTTAGGCTCATAGTTAGCGGTATCCATGTAGTTGCAACCGCAAGCCAGACAGGCATCCATGATAGTGAGATCCTGGTAAGGCAAAGCTAGGTTGATGACAAGCTCAGGCTTGTAGCTATTGAAGAGAGCCTTCAACTGCTCAACGTCGTCGGCATCCACCTCAGCTGTCTGAATATCCATCTTGTAGCCCTTGGCATGGATATCCTTAACCAGCTTATCGCATTTTTCCTTGCGACGGCTAGCAATCATAAACTCGGTGAAAACGTCCTGGTTCTGGACGATCTTGAAGGCAGCCACGGTAGCCACGCCACCTGCGCCAATCATAAGTACTCTACTCATTTATAATCTTATTTTTTTTATGTTTATTATTTTAAAGTTTATTTTATTTCATCTGCCGAAATCCCCAGGGCATTCATGAGCGAATAACCGAGAATCTCCTGTCTGAAGTTGCCGCCTGGCATGGGCTGCATGGCAAAGAGGGTGATGCGCTTGTCATCGTCATCTACCTTACGGAGTATCTCGCGGAGACGGTCGTAAGCATCTCCATCCTCAGAATTTGGGATTACCATCACTCGCTTCACCTCCTTGGCGTTGCATACGGTGCGTGCCACATCTACGAGGAAGTCATCCTTGCCTACCATCTTCTCCTCTGTAGGATATGAAGAGATGATGAATTCTCCGAGCTTATCATCCTTGAAAGCCTGAGCGTTCAGATCCTTCTCATAGTTGGCAGGGCGGAAGTTCTTCATCGCCATCGACTGCTTGTCGTGGATAAGCACAACCTGAGTCTCGTGCTCGCCCTCTCTCAGACCTCCGTCAAGGGCAATGCAGACTGCCCATTGTGCCATATCGGCTGGTTGGATGCGACGGTTAATCATTCGTTCGAAGTTGACTATCAGGTCGAAAGCCACTCGGTCGATATAGTCGGCATCAGCGATAATTACATTCTCGCTCCATTTTATGTTGTTTGTATCTAATGTATTCATTGGTGCAAAAATTAAGCAAACGAACATGATGAAAGCTTGCTTTCAAATTGTCGAATGCAGATTATTTCTGCAAATTTACGAATAAATTTCGTAATTAAGGCATTTTGGAAATATAAAATAATAAAAAAGATAGTATTTTCATCATTTCTTCATTTGATGGAATACTATCTTCAGTATATTCTTCGGCAATCTGAGCCTTTTTCTTCTATTCTCCTACTTCTTCTCATGCAATCATTTTCGCCAGATAATGTCCGGCGAGAACGGCGATAAGTCCCAGCGCCAGACTTCCGAAGAGATAGAGCATCATATAGAGGTAATTCTCTTCTTTCATCAGTCCTGCTCCCTCGTTCATAAAGGTAGAGAAGGTAGTGAATCCTCCGCAGAATCCCGTGGTAAGCAGCAGTTTGACAGATGGCGACATCCATCCCTCTTCCCGCCAGTTCAATCCCGAGAGGAACCCGATGATGAGGCATCCCGCCACATTCACCGCCATCGTTCCGAAAGGAAAGGCAATCACCGTGCAGGATTGCACCATCTTCGATACCCAATATCTCATGCCGCCCCCGAAGAAGCTGCCGATGCTTACTATCAATATTTCTTTCATCTCCTTATATAATATATGTATAATAATTTGGTGCAAAAGTACGGGTTTTATTTCTACTGACAAAAATATTTTTGGAAAAAAGATAATCCTTTTCTTAATTTTTCCCTCTATTCTTTCTTTTAAGGGATAAATAGAAGCAGGGAATAGTTCTTCTTGCTTATAAAATTATGTTGAACAATTTAAAATAAATAGGAGAAACAAGTTATGAAACGAGTATTCAATCTTTTGGTAGTAGATGAGAGTGGAAGCATGAGTATTATCGAGCACCAGGCACTGGTGGGTATCAACGAGACCCTGACCACGATTCAGAAAATGCAGAAGACGCATAAGGACATGGAGCAGCGGGTTACGCTCATCACCTTCGACAGCACCCACAAGAATCTGTTCTATGATAATGTGTCTGCTCATCATATTAAACCTTTGAAATCAAGGGATTACACCCCATGTGGCGGTACCCCTCTTTACGATGCCATCGGCATGGGCATAGCCAAAATCAATGCCTTGACTACCGAGGATGACAGCGTATTGGTAACCATCATTACGGATGGTGAGGAGAACTGCAGCGAGGAGTATGATTTGAAGATGATAAAGAACCTCATAGAGAAGCTGAAGAAGCAGAACTGGACCTTTACCTTCATCGGTACCGACGATCTTGATGTGGAGAACATTGCTCATGGTATGGGCATCGACAATCATCTGCAGTTCTCAGAAGATGAGGCTGGCACCAAGGCGATGTTTGCTAGAGAAAACAGAGCCCGAGAGCGCTACAACAAGTGCCGTGCGATGGATTGCAAGATGGAAGCAGGTAGTTATTTTGAGGAGAAATAATGATAAAAAAGAAGAAGTTGACGAAAAAAGTGAATGGTAAATGCTGATTATTCAGAAAGTTTTTGTACTTTTGCAATCAGAATGATTTCTCGCAAGAGTTTGACTTCTATTTTTTTGATGGTTAAATTAGCGTTTGCTATTCGGTCATGCACATTGGAACGTAGGAAACTTCAATAAAAAGCAGGAATACCGGCAGATAGTAAGCGTCCGCTATAGCGTGGGCGTTACTTGTCGTTTTCCTCAGCTTTTCCTACGGCTGCAATGTGGACAAGTTTCGTCCACGTGTTTTGTATCCGTAGGTGATGTAGAGAACGATGGCTTCGCAATTATAATCTATCGGATTCACTAATTTAATAACATTAAAAGCTTAGCTATCGGCATAACGGGCACAACTTATGAAAAAGTTACATTTTTCTTTAATGGCGATTCTTTTCGCCTTGTTTTCAATGGTGTCTTTCACCGCTTGTTCATCTGATGATGACGATGCTCCATCACAAGATGATATCAAGACTAATTGTATAGGAATGTGGCAGACAACTCACATTTCTGGCTGGGGATATGATGATACAGAGGATGAAAATCTTATTAAGGTTGATCAGGATGT
Organism: Segatella copri DSM 18205; assembly: GCF_025151535.1. Classification (NCBI taxonomy): domain Bacteria; kingdom Pseudomonadati; phylum Bacteroidota; class Bacteroidia; order Bacteroidales; family Prevotellaceae; genus Segatella; species Segatella copri. Next base: position 2,393,990 of record NZ_CP102288.1, on the reverse strand, counting down.
TCCTGAAGGGGATAGTGAGAGAATCCTTTTCAAGGGTGATGGAACTTACAAGTGGTATTGGTATTATGGTGGTGATTGGCATTCATCTAGTTCTACTTATAAATATGAGGTATCTGGCAATAAAATCATTCTGTATGACAATAGAGGTGATATAGATATAACTTATACTGTTGTTTCCTTCAAAAATGATACAGTAGTATTGGAAGTTACTTTAGAGGAAGGACCTCAGTATAAGCAGAGAATTACTTGCAAGCGAGTAAACTAAATTATATAAGAATTTAAAAAGGCAGCATGATTTCACATGCTGCTTTTTTTTGTTTTATATCAATCCTCTTTTCTTGAATTCTTTAATCATAGCCTATATAGCTATTCTTGCAATGTCTTTATTCTTTTATAAATTCAACTTCTGTTGTTAAAGTTCGTGTGCCACCAGCCTTTAGTTCTGGTGTGTTTATTCGGATGTCGCAATCTATGACATAAACCACTCCGTCATGGCCACGAAAAACATTCTCGTTGTGCATATCGCTTAGGTATATACCTGGTGTGGAGTATGTCCAATTTCTGGGATTCACCAGTTTAAATCCAATACGTTCCGTATACTCTTCAATGTCTTCTTCGGTCATTTGGCTACCTTGAAAGAAAGTTTGGGTAACAATAATCATAAAGTCGCCCATAGAGTTTCTACCGAATCCCAATACAAACATCTTGGTTTGTTCAAAGTAAGCATTGTGTAACGAAATTCTGTCCAAAGCAAAAATTGGCTGTATGAAATAGTCAAGGCCGATTACTTTTAGTACAGAATTACCGTTATCATATACAATAGCTTCACCGCCTTGCGCTAATTTATCGCCCAAGGTTTGGTTGTATACGCTAGTGTCATCTACCCAGCATCCTGTCTTTTTAGCCCAGCTTTCTATGCGTTTTTCTTGGACCTTTCCAAGTTGCTGTTCTCTTTTGAAACTGTGTTCTGGCGCAGTGAGTTGATCTGTGCCAACTTCTGCTCCCGCGAGTAAGGATGCAATAACATGTATTGTTCCCCCTTTAACGCAGCCAAGCTGCTCTGACGGTGAAAATCGTTTATATAAGATCTTTCCAGTACTGAATTGTTCTGCATAATCATCTAATTTTGCTAGACCTTCAGATGTAAATCCTTCATTGATTATGTCGCTGATGGACATCCAAAAATCATGGTTTGTCATATTTACTTGTTTTAATTGCTACAAAATTACGGTTTTTCTTTGATAACACCAAATTATTTGGGCTTTATTTCGTATTTTCCAGCAAATTGTTTTAATACATCTTTCATTTCCCGTTGTCCTTGAAATTACATGGCGATGTAGGAATCTCTGCGTCGGGACGTAGGAAAGATTACGTCGCCATGTAGTAAAGTCTACGTCGGGACGTGATTTTGGGAGTATCTATAAGGTATTGTATCAGATTCTTTTTAGATTTAGCGTCGAGTTTATACGCACACGAGAAAAGTTTTTTATGAAAAAAAGTCTCAAAGTATCATCTTTTGGGTTAAGTAATGGTATAAATAACTGATATATAATAATATACAAGAATGATACTTTTCGGATTACTTTACAAAAAGTATCATCGAAGTATCATGAATGTGATAGAAGTATCATGAAATTGCCATAGAAGTATCACCAAACCATCATAAAACCATCACAAAATCGTCATAAAGCATCATGAATAATATCGAAGCCGCCGACTTGCGAGAAGTGCCCAAAAATCGTCCGATACTTTGGGCACTCGATGCCTACTATATGGGCAATGAGTGCCCGTTACTTGTTCTCTCAATGCCCGACACTTGGTCCCTAAGTGCCCACTTGATGGTCTCTTACAGACCGCTTAATGGTCTCTTACAGACCACTTTATGTGCTTTTATTCCTAATCCAACTTGTCAATCTTTCCTCTTATTCCTAGTTTGTGTTGACATTCTTTACATTCTGAAAAAGTAGACGCTATTAATTTTATAAAACTGGAATAGTAGATATTTCTTTTTAGCCTTTTAATTTACCTCAAAGCCGAAATTTATGATACTTCTTGCAATTTTATGATACTTCGATGATACTTTTCTGTAAAATATTTCGAAAGTCTCATTTTTGTATGTCGCAATGTATCAGATGTTTAGAATGTTGTTTTCTCTAAATAATGATACTTTGATACTTTTCTCACAAAAAACTTTTATGTGCAGGAAATAAATGAGGAGAAAATGCAGAAGCTGAGTGCTATTGTGACCACGATTTCTGATAAGCAGTATCATAATGATTAACTGTCTGGAGAAGGTTGTAGATAGGGTTGATTTAGCAGAATGAGTTGGTTCTACTGGATGACGGAGTCGGCTCGATGGGATAAAGGAGTCAACTCTATAGGTTGATGCAAGCGTCTTCGTGAGTTGAAAGACATTACTCCTTGGGTTCCAGAAGATACCTTCTCAGAAGTTGCCACTAGGCTCAGCAGGTCTGCCGAGCCTAGTCGGCAGGTCTGCTGACTGCAGTCAGCAGCTTTGCTGAGCCTAGTTGCTACACTTTATTCTAGCCGATATTTCTCTCATATCATCCGGAAGATAAGAGATTGCCTTCTCTTTCATATCTTGTGGAATACCGAATCGTGCTTCGGCGATACTGCCAACGATGGCTCCGATGGTATCGCTATCGCCGCCATGAGATATGGCTAAGCGGATAGCATCTTCGAAGGATGAGGCTTGCGAGAGGAGATAGAAGGATAATGGCACGGCATCCATGCAGGTTTCATCGAATTTGCCTTTCGGATAATCTCGCGTATCGAAATCCTCGTAATAGCTGCGGGCGATATCCTTGAAGGCTTTCATTGCCTTATCATCAGATTCTTTAGAATTCTTATCTTTACACTCATTAGATTCTTCTGAGAATCTGCTCTTGCGGAAATGCCAGATGGCATGAGCCACGGCTTTGGCTCCCTTGATTCCTTCGGGATGGTTATGAGTAGGAAGAGCCGTTTTCTCTGCCTCTTCCAAAACCTGCGACAGGTCATCGAATAGCCAAGCTACCGGTGATACTCGCATTGCCGAACCATTGCCAAAACTATTATATGGCTGTGGATCAAGAGAACGAATCCACCCCGCAAATCTTCCGCCATACGCTCCTTTTGGAGAAGGATAGCGGCGGCACCAATCCAGCAGGCTTTCCTGATAGCTTCGCCCGTTCAGTATTGCATCAGCTATCGCTACCGTACAGATGGTATCATCGGTGAAGTCGCATCCTTCGCCGAACATCTCGAAATCATAATCAAACGTATTGTTGAACTCATATTTTGAGCCAGCAATATCTCCTATCATTGCTCCTAACATAGTTACTTAATTATATTTTTTGTAATAAGATTTACCTAATTGCCATAGGTATTTATCTATCTCTTTTAGATTGTATGCTGTTAACCCATAGCGCTCTTGGAACTTATGTATGATATTGATGAAAACTGGGTAGTTTCGTAAGTCGGAATTGTTGAAATTATAGAACTTGTCGCGTCTTTTGAAATACAGTAACACTTTCTCTACATAGTTATCGTAAATAGCATACATTAATGGTTGATGGTGGCTGCAATATTTTGATGCAAATGAGTAGAAAAAATGCTGCTTCTTTTCTTTTCCAACTTCGACGTGGGCAATTTCATCCACTAATGTTAAATCTCCATTTTTCAGTCTCTTGTCAACATCAGCAATTGATAGTATATGCTTGGCAACAGCATGAATATCAAATATGTTGGTACTATAGAAGTCATTTAGTGTAGAGCATTTTAGCAGAACATCTTCTATGGTATCATTCTTTTGGCATAAGCTGAAAAACAATTTGTCAAGAGCTTTCTCTTGATTTACATAATTGTCTAAGCTATCCCACAAGCGAATGTATTTTTCAACTTCGCTTGGGGATGGCTCGTATTCTTGTGGAATAGTTTGATTTTTCATCTTTAATCCTCTAAAAAATTCCAATCTTTTAGTTTCTTTTTAGCCAAAGGATGTCCTTCTGAGTAGGCTAATGAATAGTAGCGTTTAGCTTCTTCTATATTTTTATCTACTCCCCAACCTTTTTCGTAAAACTCTCCACAACGAAAGTGGGCGTATGGCAAACCACAGGCCTTATACAATTCAAATGCTTTCTTTAGGTCAACTTCTGTTCCATCTGTACCTTTACGATAGATGTCTGCCAAGTTGCTACGAGCTAAGTCATTGCCTTGATCTGCAGATTTGGCAAACCAATATTTAGCAAACTCTACATTTCTTTCAACGCATACTCCATCGTTGAAGAAACAACCCAAGTCGTTTTGTAGGTCGTCATCTTCAAGGTCATAATTGTTTGGATCATTCTTGACCAGATCCAAAACACTCAATACAGCCTCCTCTGTGTAACCATAATCTTCAGGTTTTGCATTCGTCTTTTGTACCAATACAAAATTCTGATAATTCTTTGGTATATCAAAATACTTATCTTTATTATTTGTCTTCATATCTTATAATGTTTAAATTATGTATTATTCCAATTCTTTACTCTATCACCTCCCAGAAACTCTCCGGAAGGCTGATGTTCTTGATTTCCTTTGCGCTCTCAAACAATGGGGCGATGTCTTCGGCTTCGAAACCGGCGATGCCGCAACCTATTGGGGTTACCAGGAAATGAAGCTCTTGATGATGCTTGGCATAGGCGATGAAATCATCCACGTATGGACGGATGGTTTCTACGCCGCCCTGCATCGTTGGGATGGCGTAACTCTGACCTTGCAAACCAACACCCTTGCCCATGACGGCACCGAAATGCAGGCGGGCTATACGGGCAGCTCCACCACCATGCATGCCAGCCAGATTGCTGCCAAACACAAAAATCTCGTTCTCCTTTAATGAATCAATCCAGCTAGGAGTGATTCTTCCCTTCTTCATATCTTCCATATTCTTCTTATTATTAAATATGTTATTGCCTTTATCTGCCGCTTCCTTGCAGCACATGCACTCGGACATCATTCTCGGCATCGACATCTTCGGAGCACTTTCGATACATGTGTCTTCCTCCGCGAACGACAGATAGCTTCCGTATTCCGATGCATCGAAGTATCTCTTGAAATAAGGAATCACCACATCGTGCATCATCTTCTGGCAACGCTGGGTGACGGCAGAATGGGATATGCCCAACTGAGCGGCTACGTCCTTGCCCCGGAATCCCTCTATATAGAGCATCTTCAGAATGATGCTGTTCTTGCTGTCTCTGCCATAATAGAAATTGCCGATGTCCTCTATCGTCTGGTAAAGATCGTGTTCAAACTGGTTGTCGGTCACGTCAAACTGCATCTTGCGGCTTTCCTGCCTTGCTTCGAAACTCTCGAAGCGATGCTCCTTTACCACCTCCTTCAGTTTATCCAGCAGCAGGAACCGGAAACCATTCACCATCCAGGTTTTGAGCGACATGCTCGGCTTCCGGTCTTCCAGAGGCTTGAAGTCGTGTTCGCAGAGATAGAGATAATATTCGTGAGCCAGCGAGAAGAAGTCCATGCCTGGCTTGTGCTGCAGGTCATATCGCTTATCGTAGATGCAATAAGCCACCCGGCAGTATCCGTAGTAATACTCCCTTACGATTCTGGCATCTGCATCTTTGAAGCCCTGCAGAATCTCATCGTCCGATAAGCTTTCCAATGCCTTCTTCTTCTGAAAATCAGTTTCTGAAAAATTCTTTTCTTTCTTCATATCGATTCGATATTCTAAATCCGTTTGCAAATATATACTTTTTCTTTGAGAAAGCGGAGGAATAGCTCCTTTTTTCTCTTCTCTATGATATTAAAAGAGAAAAGAGAAGGAAAAATTAAGCGGGCATCGAAAAAAATATGCGAAAACTTTTAAAAAGGCTGGCGTGCGAGGGTATACTAGCCTTTTTTTTTCTTCCCAAGCCAGAATCAGACCGATGACGCCGGCATAGCTCTTTCTGCCGCCTTCTACATGGTTGCCTCTCAGATAGAGCTCGAAGAAGAAATCCTGGGCAGCATCCAGTGCCTTGCATCTTTTGCCTTGCCAGTATTGGCGGTCGCTTTTCAGCAGCCTGATTATCTCAGGACGGATATATTTCAGATATTTTTCACCTTCCTTTTCGCCGAGGATGTCGAATACATTATATAATACATGGGGCAGAATGTGGTAATATCCGCTGAATTTCACCGCCTTATCCTGTGATGCCGTACAGACGAGATAACTGTAGAAATTTGCCTCTCCTTCGTTGGCAATGCCCAGAAAATGAGCAAACTCATGGGCATAGGTAGCAGGATAATCGTGTGCAAGAATATCGCCGTTCAGCGTAAATTCGCAGAAGAATGGTCCCATGCTGCCGGTTACACCCGACATCGAACTGATGGGCGTAAACACCATCGTCTTGGCATGCGGATGCTGGTTGAAAGGCGGATTGATGCCCTCCCGATAGCCTATCTTGTTATATTCCTTCAGAACCGCATCCCGCACCCGATTCTTCAGTTTATCATCCACAATACAATTGAATTTTTCACTCTTCCCTCTCCGTTCTTCACTCAAAAGGTTGAGGCTGTCGGCATACTGGTAGGCAAATTTCCGGAACTTCACTTCCGAAACCTCAGCAGGCTTCATGCCAACTCTATAATAGATAACAGGCTGCGAATAGTTCAGTCCCCAAGCTGCATAAAACCAAACATATACCCACAGCAGATATTCAATTACCCTTCCGAAAACCGCCTTTTTCTTCGGATAGCCGCCGCTCTTGGCAGCAAGAAAGATAAACCGACGGGCGAGTTTCTTCCGTAATCCCATCTCGTAGATAGGATAGAGGATGACCCAGGCGATGCTGAGAGCTATGAAAATATCGCCCACGGCAAAAGGAAAGATGCCCGAGATGGGCGAAAGAAGGCTGCCGATAACGGGATAAACACGGTAGGTGTAGATAACTCCCCAGAGAGGAATCATCTTGGTAAGGGTGACGAGGATGAGCAACAGCAGCAGTACCCAGTGGCGCCACTTCATTCTGTCGAGTCGTAAAGTATCTAATATCTTCATCTTGTTTCTTGTTTTTTATCTTGCATGGCTCTTGAACAGAGCTGTTTTTTTGCACTTTTTGCCCCTGATGTGCAGAGATGGTGCAAAAATACAAAAGTTTTCTGAAATATTGACATCAGAAATCTGTTTTTTTAGTAATTTTGCCATATTAAAAGTTGAACTTAATAAATAGAGGAGGAGTTATCATGAAACAGACACAGGAATCATTCGAGGCTATGAACCTTGAATATGAGAACCTCTATAATGAGGACGATGAACGTAGAGAATATAATTCTGTCTGGTACAGCTAGTTACAATGTATTATAATAAGGCTGTAGCAGAATTGTTAAATTTGTTTTACATATAAAAAAGATCGTTTGGATAATAAAAGACTATGCCATAGTTACTAAAGAAATGATGTAACATAGGCATAGTCTTTTTTTATGTCCTTTCCTTGCCGGCTGTTCTTTCCTGCATTTCTATTTTTCGAAGTGCTGGTAATCTTTGCTGTGTTTCCAGTCACCTCCCCATCGGAATCCTTTTGCCTTGAAGAGCCGGTAGCAGAGGTCGCCTTTCTTAATCATGTAAGCGTGGTTCTTGCTGCGGTCCAGATAGGGGCGGGCGGTGGCAGGTTCCACCACTTCCTTGCCGTTTTTCAGTCGTTTGTGGTAAGGATTGTAGAGGGTGTTGATGTCTACGGCCAGTCCCCTTCCGTGCTTCGATACCGTATGGGTATGTGAGATGAAGCGGAAGTTGAAGCTGGAGGAGTTGTTGGCTCTCATCGCCCTTTCGTCGTCGGCATCCCAGTAGTCAATGAGTCTCATCCGTTCTATCGGATATTTTGCCTCGTAGAGCTTTTTCAGAATGTCGAGCACATCTGTGGCTATCGCCCTGTTCACCACCATTTCTCCCACGATGTTTCTGCCGTCTTTGTCTACGTGCAGGCATCTTATGTATCTCAGTTCGCTTCTTGCCACGGTACAGTTCTTCTTATACGTCTTCCCCTGCATCAGGCGGAAGATATCATCAGGAATAGTGGAGATGGAGAAGAAATGCTTCTCGCCCAGTTTTCTGATGGTTTGAGGACTGACGTTTTCTCCAGGCTGCTGTGCCTTGGATGGGAGGCAGAAAAGTCCAGAAATAAACAGGCATATCATCAATATATTTTTTGCTTTCATCACGTTTCTCCTTATTTTGCTACGGGTATATAATGCGAATCCTTGATTTCTCCAATCACGATGATGCTGTGCAGACTTCCTATGCAGTCGATGTTTCCCAGGGTGTTGAGCATAAAGTCCTGATAGGCTTTCATGTCGCGGGCATATACCTTGATCTGGAAATCGTAATCACCGGTGGTGTTGTAGCACTCCGTTATCTGGTCGATGGTTTGCACGGTATCCATGAATTGCTGAATCAGGTCATGGGTATGCTGCTTGAGCCGTATATTGCAGAGCACGATTACGTTGTGCCCCAACTTGTGATGGTCTACGATGGCTCCATATCGCTGGATGTATCCCTCGCGTTCCAGCCGCTTCTGCCGCTCGAAGGTGGGAGAAGGGGAGAGGTTGACTCTTGCAGCAAGTTCCTTTACGGTGAGTCGGGAGTTCTGCTGCAGTAACTTCAGTATTCTGATGTCTGTTTCATCAAGTTTTTCTTCTGTTGTCATTGTTTCTTTATTTCTGTTTTTACTGATTCTTACAGAATAATATTCTGCTGATTAGCTTAATTCGCTGCAAAGATAGTATATTTTTCTGAATTACGGAGAATATTTGGCGAATAAAATTCTTCTTCTTACCTTTATCATTCCTGCTATGCCACCAAGGGTGCCTACGATGCCGTAGCTCCTTATCTCTTTGCTCATGAAGATGTAGATACCTTCTATCTGGAGTATGACGATGAGCGTTCGGGTGGTTTCGAGCCGTTGAAGTATGTGGCAGATGGCAAGAAGGTGGTGCTGGGTCTGGTAACCTCCAAATCTCCGGTGCTGGAAGATAAGGCTACGGTCATCGCCCGCATCCGAGAAGCAGCCAGATATATCCCCCTCGATCGGCTCAGCCTCAGTCCTCAATGCGGTTTCGCCTCTTGCGAGATTGGTAATAAACTGACCGATGCTGAGCAGTGGGCAAAGATAGATCTGGTTAGAGAGATTTCCGAGGAAGTTTGGGGATAATGATATATTCAAGGAGAAGATGTGTTGTCTGTCATGGCTGCACATCTTCTCTTTTTTTATTTACTTTTTATCAAAAATGTTTGGTGTTTTCATGAATTACTAGTAACTTTGCACCCCGAAAATTAAAAACATCATTCATTAAGATTATCAGAGAAAATGGAATATATGTCTCAGGAAGGTTACGATGAGCTCGTGGCCGAACTTCAACACATGGTTAACGTAGAGTTGCCAGCCGTTCGCGATGCGATAGCTGAGGCCCGCGATAAGGGCGACCTCAGTGAGAATTTCGAGTATCATGCAGCCAAGCGTGAGCAGGGCAAGCTGTTGAGCCGCATCAGCTTCAAACAGAAGGTCTTGGAGAATGCCCGTGTCATCGACAAGTCTCGCCTGAAGAGTGATACCGTTGGCTTGTTGAGCAAGATTAAGATTACCAATCTCGCCAACAAGTGCAGCATGAATTATACCATAGTAAATCCTCACGAGGCTGATTTGCATAGTGGCAAGATTTCCATCAAGTCGCCTATCGCCAAGGCCCTTCTGGGTAAGAAGGCAGGTGAAGAGGTAATGGTAAAGGTACCAGCCGGCTTGCTCAAATTCCGCCTGGATAGCGTGGAGCTATAATGTATTCTTTAAAAGGAAAACTCCCGATAATTTGAAACTGATCAAATTATCGGGAGTTTCTCTTTTTATTCTAATATTTCTCCAGAATCTTATTCAGTAAGAAGGTGGCATTCTGGTTTCTCGCCACACCCTTCTGTATCTTATAAGTATAGGTAACATCTGTGCCTAAATCTATCTCGAAACAATAGTTGTGGAATTTTCCTGATGCATCATTCTCCATCTTGGAGAGCTCCAGATCGTGGGTAGCGATGATACCGCTCACCGGCTGCTTGGCAATGGCTTCGAGGAACTTTCTCGAACCATTCAGCTTATCCAATGAATTCGTTCCCTTCAGAATCTCATCCAGAATAATCAGCGTTCGGAGTGGCTCCTTATTGTCTTCTCCACTTTCCTTGCAGCACTTTCCCTCAGCACTTTCCCTGCAGAACTTCAGCAGCTCCTCCAGTCTTATCAGCTCAGCATTAAAGTAAGAGATGCCATGTGTCAAATCATCGGTGGTTCTCATGCTCGAGAACAATCTGAAACGGGAAATCTTCAGCTGATCCGCAAACACCGGCATACCCGCCATTGCCAGGATATAGTTCACGCCCAGCGAACGCAGGAAGGTACTCTTTCCCGCCATGTTGGCTCCGGTGATGATATAATAGTTGTCGTCCTTGATGGTGAAATCGTTCTTCACCGCCTTGGCACCCAGAAAAGGATGATAGAGATTCTTTCCCTCAAACACGATTTCCGGACTTCCGATTCCTGCATTTTCTGAAACATCGCTTTCGGTATCTGCTTCCGGACTTCCCGAAACAAATTCCGCCTCTTCTGCCTCCGGATGATTATATCTGAAATCCGCCATCGAAACCATCGCATCCATCTCGCTGATGATATGCATCCATTCCTCCATCTTCACCATATAGGTATTCTTCCATTTCAGAAAACTGCGAACCAGGAAGAAATCGCTCAGCATGAAGGCATCGGTGAAGAAAAGACCGAGGAAGTTGCCTCTTCTGTCATACCCCTTCAATATCTTTTCCAGTTGGGCAAAGGAAGGCAGGGCATCTGCCAGGGAATTCTGCATCTCCTTGCCTGATTCGCTATGGAAATTGCGCCTGTTGATAAGCTGGAGTATCTGAGCATAGGCGATGAGCTGATGGCGAAGCTTGCCTCCATTGCTGTCTATCTTGTCAAGTGTCTGCTTGCAGACGAAGAATACCACCATGTATTGAACCAACACCCACCACAGGGCGAAATCCACCGAAACCATATCGCATATCGATAAAATCACGGAACCGATTACTCCGATAATCAGCAGCCATCCGATAACGAGCGAAACCGGAGACCCAAACCATGCCGGCACCTCCATCTTCGAAACCTTCTGCATCGCATCCATCACCGCAGCAGAATCAATCTTCTTCGTCTTGCCATTCACAGTCTGGCTTCTGTTCTTTTCGCCAAGTGCCAGGAATTCCATTCGCCAGTTTTCGCCTTCTCCAGTCAATTCTTCTTTTGCGGATTCTTCTCCAGCCAATTCCTTCTGCAAATCTCTTCTTCTTTTGATATCTTCCAGGCTCAGAGGCGTTTCCCGGGTAAGATTCCTGGCGAGTGCCTCAGAACCGCCCGATGTGATGGTTCGGCAGATGCGGTTGAACAGCGAACTCTTGCCGAAGACATCGAGGTCGAAGGAATAAGGATGCTGCGGATTCTGATAGCAATCGCCCGTTTCGAAAGGCGAGAAATCGCCCTCCCAAGCCTTGATTTCGTCCTGATAAACCTTGAGCAAAGCCGAAAGATGCTCTATCTTCTCCTTGTTCTTATCGTCAAGTCGTCTGATTCCCAGATAGGCAATCAGGCACAGCGCCGCCCCCATCAGATAGTTCTGCGTATCTCCATCCATTGCGAAATAGCAGATCAGGAAGGCGAGGATGCCGCCAAAAGCCAGCAGCTCGCCCGTTATAAATCCCGTATTCTTACGCTTCAGGGCAACCACCTCAGAAGCGTATCGGCTTACATATTGTTGATAATTCTCCTTGATATTCATACTTTTTCTTTATTATGAATTTTTCTCCATCCATTTATTATAGGAAATATTCTCCTCTTTCCACTTATCCTTTGCTTCCGCCTGATTCTTCGGATATCCGATGATGAGGGCGTTGAGCGGAATCATCGTCTTGGGCAGATGCAGCAGTTGCTGCATTCCCTCGTATCGTTCTTTCAGGGGATAGAGGGCTGTCCATACACCGCCGAGTCCCAGGCCGTGAGCCATCAGCAGAATGTTCTCCGTGGCTGCCGAACAGTCTTGAATCCAGAACTCCTGCTCTGTGCCTTCCAGCGTCTTGTCAAGGCATCCGCAAACCACGATGGCGAGCGGTGGCATGTCTGTATAACTTCTCACCGATGTACGGCTCATAATATTTTCAAAAATCTGATTCTTTTCCATCATTGTTTTTCTGTGTGAGTCTTATTTTTTAGGCGAATCATAGCATTCCATAAGCCAGTCGAGCACATATTCTTGCTTGATTCCATCATGAAACTGGACGGGGTCGTTGTCCAGGGTGAGCAGATATTTTGGAAAATTGTCGGAGATGGACTTCAGGGGTGCCAATTCTCTCTGCATCGTGGTCTCATCCCTTACGCTGAGCGATACCTGATAGTATGCCTTGTGTTCACCAATGATTACCACGAAGTCTATTTCTGCATCACCGGCTTTGCCTACATAGATTTCTCCGCCTCGTCGTGCTAGTTCCAGATACACGATGTTCTCCAGTACGTGCCCCAAGTCGCCACCTTTGGTGCCATTGATGACTTGGCGCAGACCTACGTCGGCAAGATAAAGTTTCTGTCCAGTCTTCAATAGCTGCTTACCCTTGGCATCATATCTCTGCACAGGGTAGAAGATATAGCTGTCGGTGAGGGCAGAGACGTAGTTTTCTATCGTATGAGATGTAGTCTTTCTTCCCAGCGAGGTCATGGTGTCGCTGATGCGCTTGATTACGGATATGTTGCCTATATTGTCAGCAAGGAATCTTACCACACTTTGCAACATCATCACATCGGTTATCTTCTTGCGGCTCACCACATCTTTCAGTACGATGGTGTTGTAGAGACCTGACAGGTATTCACGCACCATCTCTCGGTCTTGGCTGATTTGGGGAATGTATGGGAAGGAACCCAGTTCGATGTATTGGCGATAGGCGAGCTCTCGGGAAGTATGGGCAGGCTGCGTTTGCATGAATTCTCGGAAGGAGAAAGGGAAGAGTTTGATTTCGATGTATCTTCCGGTGAGCAGGGTGGCTATTTCGCCAGAGAGCAGGTAGGCATTGCTGCCAGTAACGTAAATGTCTACGTTGTCTAGCAGAAACAGGCTGTCTATCACTTTCTGGAAATTTTCCACCATCTGTATCTCGTCAAAGAAAAGATAGTTCATCTTGTCTGGGCACAGGTTCTGCTTTACGTGAGCGTACAAAATTTTATAGTCGAGGAACGGCTCGTTGTCGAGATCCTCGAAGTTGAGGTTCTGTACTTGTTCTTCGGATACTCCGTCCGAGAGAAGTTTCTCCCTAAACATTCTCAGCAGCGATGACTTGCCACAGCGTCGTATGCCTGTTACTACCTTGATGGCCTTCTTGTCTCTCCATTTCTCCAGGAGATTCATGTATTCTTTACGCTCTATCATATTCTCTTTATGTTCTATTTATTCACTTTGCTATTCATTTTGCATTCTATCTTGATTGCTAAAAATGAAATGCGCTGCAAATATACGAAACTTTTTCGGGAAATTTGCAGTGTATTGCAAATTTCTTGTGTTTTTGGGTAAAATTTGCAGTGTATTGCAATTTTCTTTCTGTAAAACTGATAACACTTTCTGTAATCTGTATATCCGAGAATTTGTATTTATTGCCCGATACATCCTATAGTTTTTATCGCCCGATACATCATGTAGTATGCGTATATATAAGCCGATGTTGTGGTTATCATACTGATAATGTACACGCTGATGAAGGCTGCCTGCTGGGTGTTACCTGCCAGATAAAACACTGCCGCAGGGAGGAGATTCGAGCATAGCAGCCATGCAATGAAAACCAGGACAAGGGCTATGCCCAGTTTGCGCATGTTGCCCCTGTGCTTGCTGCACAGATGACAGCCGGCTACCAGGGAGGCGATGACGGAAATCAGGCCCATCGTGCTTTCTGTCCAGGTGAGTATGGAAGCCATTTGGGTAATCTGTCCGTTCTGCATCATCGTTACGAGATGAAGATTGAAGCATTGGCCCAGGATGAATGAGAGCACATAGTAAAGTACCATCAACTCGCTGCAGCGTCGTAGCAATTTTACGCCTGCCGGTAGCGTGTAGCGGAATATTCCCCATAAAGCTATAGGGGCGAGCTGCAAGACCAGTTGCTTGATGGTAACCAGGATGGGACTTATTGGAATCAGGATGGGGCTTGTTCTGAAGGATAAGCCCGCTTGCCCGCAAACAGAAAATGCCAGCGAAAACAATGCGAAAATGCAATATGCATACATGGCATATTGTGCAATGCGATTTATATCTATAGAATAACTTTTTCTTTCCATAATTCTACGTTTGATGATTTTATAAACAGCTTATCTTGTATAAAGCCATTGCAAAGATACGAAGTTTTTGGGAAATTCTAGCAAAATAGGTGGAAAATGTTTGGCTATGATATATACTAATTAAAAGTAAAAAGGTAAAAAAGTAAAAAGGTAAAAAGTAAAAAGAGCCTTAACCCCTTCGCGCCCCCGTCCCCAGCGATTCTATCGCTGGTCCCCCGAAGGCAAAAAAGCCCCCAGTGCACCAAGGACTTTTAATAAGCTAAGGTCTTTTTACCTTTAAAGAGTGCAGCCTTTCTTCAAACGACGAAGCAAAGATATTGCAATTTCCCGATACCACCAAATTTCAGCGTGTGATAAGGGGCGATTTTCAGCACGCTTTCAATCCGAAACCTGTTAAACAATCTAACTCGCCGTTTCGCGCGCCATAACTCATAGTTTTTCTAAAGAGAAAACATAGAGTAAAAGAGAAGAAAACATAGCAGCTTATTCGGGTCACCAGTAAAAGTGTGTGGATTAGGCATAGATTTTCATTAGTCTGAAGAGAAAGAACTTACGGTCAATAATACCTCTGAGTTGTGCTCTGAAATGCTTGATCTTTGCATTGAGGGATTCTGCTGATGCATTGGTAGAGCGATTGACAAAATAGTTAAGGATCTCATCCTCACGGTCGTACATGGCGGCAGCAATATCATTGAACGCTTTGTTACCGAACTCACCGACCTTCGAGTACCATGAATGCAGGCTGACAGCACCTTGCTCCTTAGTACACCTCTGCGAGAATATCATTCGAAGAGAGTGGGTAAGCGAGAAAGCCGTCTTTATGTCCGGAAACTCACGGAACAGTATTTCTGCACGTTCCTTCTGTGTGCCTGTCCATTTCTCGGGTGACATCATAAGTAGCCCCTTACTGCGTGCAAGGAGTTCTGCACGAGTCTCTCCGTTCTCAAGTCTTTCGGGATAGTACCTTGCATTGCGCCTTATGGCATTGCCCTCCTCATCCACAAATGGACCATCGTTCTCCTGCAGCTGGCGCATCATCAGACGGTGCTCTTCCCTAGCATGGGCATCAAGTGTCATCTGCTCACGCCTATACTCTCTGCGTACCTCTTGCAAGGCTTCAAGACAAAACTGCTGATGATGGAACCGGTCGAGCGTACGCATAGCCTTCGGAAAGCATGTCTCTACTATGTTGTGCATACTCTCAGAGAAGTCGAGAGTAACCTCTTCCACGCTCATTCTCAACGCTTCTGGTATCTTCATCAATGCCTTTATGACATCCTTTGCCTTAGTGCCCTTGACTACAGCAATAAGGCATCCCTTGCGACCATGTGCATCCTTGTTCGAGGCTATTGTGTATACCTCTCCCGTGGACAAGCATGTCTCATCTATGCTGACGTGAGGACTTATGTTCTCTGGGAAGATGAGCCACTCGTCAGCATGGCCTAGTTCAGACCATTCACGATAGCCGCTTAGGTGGTCCTTGTAGGCTCTGCCATACTCATCACCGTCTATGTGATAGTCATCCTCAAACGAACGGGCCGTTATAGGGCGCGTCTCCAAACGCTTCTTTTAAAAAATCCGCCAACTCGGTTGAGCAGCGGGTGGACTCCTGAATGAGATTGCATTCGGTCATCACGTTGTGACCATCTGCATCAAGCCATCTGCGACGGCGCACGTGAAGCAGTACTTCCTGACCTCTAATCGGAAAGTCGTGAAACACACTTTCGCGTGTAAATCCATTGGGGCGCAGGTCTTCTCCGTCGTCAGGTTTCTGCTCGTTCTCATCGAGATAAAGGTGAATCACCTGTGTGTCACCTTTCTTCTCGACACGTACAGTCTTCAAGTCAAACCAGTCAAGCATGCGGGCTGGCAATAGGCATTCCGCTAAGAGTCTATACTGTTCCATTTTCTTCTAACGTTTACTCTATAAACGTACACCTGCTTGCTTTTATTGTGCTATGCTATCCACACGCTTTTGCAAGTGACCCGCTTATTCAGTATTCAGTTATTCAGTTTTTTTTTAAGGGGTTACTTTTTACCCCCTAAAAAGTAAAGTTTATATACTATCTATGTATCTATATATATAAATATATATAATATAATAATAAAAAATACATTACAAAATAATAAATTCCTTTCTTCCGGGTTTTCAAACCCTTTATCCATGTAAGGGTTTAAAATAAAACTGAATAACTGAATACTGAATACGGATGGTCTTACCTATGGCCCCTTAAAACAGGGGGCATGGGTAGTGACTGGTCTGAAAAAGGATAGAACTCCATCAAACGCCCATGGTTATTTCAAGTCTATCAAGAATTTGTTGATGCCATTCAGTGACACACCCTCGTTTGAAGATAGATATGCATTTTTTTTTCTCCGATCAGTCGGCTATCACCATGCAGAGTCTGAGCACATTTTCTTCGAAGTGCTCCTTGTCGATGGCATTGTTCTTGAGCAGGGAACGGTAGTTGTATACGGTTTGTGGCGAATAAGACAGGATGCCGGCTATCTTTGAACTTTCGGTGATGCCTAATCTTAACAGGGCGCACACACGGAGGATAGGGGGCATTTCTCCATTCTCTTTCAGCTGGATGTGTGCCGATTCTGTAAGCTGCTTGTTCAGCTCGGTTATAAAAGTTGGGTACAGAGACAGGAATGCCTTGTCAAATTCCGTCAGAAACTCCTTGTTCTCTTTCTCTGTATTGGTTGAGGAAGAAAGGAGGCTCAGCAGCTCCTTACTCTGGTTGGCCTTGATCTTTCTTACTGCCAAGGTGCGCAGTTTGCTGTTTCTCTCTATGTTCTTATAGCACAGGTCAATATACACCTTTATCAGTCTCTCGCGCTTCTGGTTGGTGTCCTTCAGTTCGTCGTTGATGAGGTGCAACTGGCTGTTGAGAACTTCCATTTTTGCCGATGTAGCCGTGATTTCGTCTTTCTTCTGTTTCAGAAGTTTGTTCTTCTTGCGGATGAACAGACTGCTAAGTCCTACTCCGAGCAAGAGCAGGAAAATGACCGACAGCGCAATGTAGAGCATGCTGTTGGTGGCTCTGATGTCATCTGTATAGGCATTGGTAATCATCTGCAATTTGGATGAAATCTCAATGCGGCGCAACCGGTTGTTGTATGCATAAGCATCTTCCAGGGATAGGTTGATGTATTCCTGGGCTTTGTTCAGACTTCTGGTCTTATGTTTGTAGATGAAGAGTGCGATGTTTTGCAGGGCTACGTTTTCTTTTGTGGCAGAAGTGATGTCAGAGATGGCTGCAACCAGCAGGTAATGTTCCGTCAGTTTCTGGTTGTTGGCTTTCTGGTATACTTCGGATAGGGCAAAGGCGGTCATGGCATGGAGACGGCTGTCCGGCTTTTCCATACTCAGTGCTTTTTTGTAGTATAGGATGGTCTTGTTATTGTTGGAATGATTGCTGTAATAGTATAACTCTCCCAGCAGGTAGTAATAGAATGCATCTTTCTTTGGCGACAGTTCTAATGTTTTCTTCAGGTATTCCACTTTCTGCTGGTCGTAAATCTTGCTGAATTCATTGTTCTCACAATAGGTTGACCAGTTGTTGTATAGTCCGTAAAGTGTATAATAGTATTGAAACTGATAGTCAAGCGGATCTTCTTCCTTGGGTTCTATCTTCTGCATGATGTTTTTTGCTTCAGCATAGAATCCACGTGTGATAAGCAGGCTGGTTTGGCTAAGTTGGAATCTTTTATAATATAAGATGTTGTTGCTCTTTTGGGCAAGAACAAGGCCTTTTTTTACGTAAGTCATCGCTGAATCATACTCGTAGGCTTTGTATCCATTGGCGAGTTGCTCGTAAAGCTTGAGCTTGTCCTCGTTGCTGGTTACATATTTGGCACCCTGCTTGATGTCGTTCAGACTTTTCTCTTTTACTTCTACATAATGCGCACGTTTTTCCAGGGCAGCATCCAGCTGTTTGTAGAGCTGGCTGTTGTCTGCTTTTGCGCATAGTGGTAGTAGTATCAGTAGTACGATAGTTATAAAATGTCTCATGTTTCTTATGTTTTAAAGATTCTGCTGCAAAAGTAATAAAAAACTTTCAAAATCTCGCATCTACTAACGTGTTTTTTTTAGAAATCTTTAATTTACTGATATTCAGCCTGATAAATTGGATAGTAGATAATGGTAATCTACCAAAAACCTACTAATCGCAACAACCTATTGAATTTTGACGTACTTTTGCGGCATCAAACAATTTTAATCGTTATAAACCTATAGATTATGGATAAAAACAACCTTTCAAAGAAAGTAGGTCTGCTGTTAGCAGGATGCTTTATTACTTTTAATGCTCTTGGTCAGACAACCATTAAGGGTCAGGTGGTAGATGCCACAGGTGAACCTGTCATTGGTGCCAGCATTCTGGTGAAAGATACCAAGAATGGTGCAGTGTCCGACTTGGATGGTAACTACAAGCTTGACAATGTTAAGGATGGTTCTGTCCTGGTATTCTCTTATCTGGGCTACCGTACCCAGGAAATTCCTGTAAAGGGAAATCATGTTATCAATGTTTCGCTGAAAGAAAACGACGAGGTGCTCGATGAGGTGGTTGTCGTTGGTTATGCTGTGGGCAGCAAGCGCACGGTGTCGGGTGCTGTCGACCGCATCAAGAAAGAAGATATGAACAAGGGTGTGGTAACCAGTCCTGCCGAGGCCTTGAAGGGTAAGGTTGCGGGTGTTATCATTTCTCAGGCTGGCGGCGACCCTACCAGTTCGCCAAGCATTCGAGTTCGTGGAACCTCTTCTCTTTCAGGTGGTAACGACCCATTGGTTATCATCGATGGCGTCTTTGCTGATATGACAATGTTCAATTCTCTGGCTCCTGGCGATATTGAGAGTCTCACCATCCTGAAAGATGCTTCTGAGACTGCCCAGTATGGTTCACGTGGTGCTTCCGGTGTCATCGTTGTTACCACAGCCAAGGGCAAGTTGGGCTATTCCAGCCTGAGCTACAATGGCCAGTTTGGTGTCAATACAGTCTATAAGAATCTGGATCTGATGTCGGCTTCAGAATATCGTGAAACTGCCAAGTCTTTGGGTCTGACCTATACCGATATGGGTGGCGATACCAATTTCCTCGAGGAGATTGAGCGCAATGTGGGTCTCACACAGAATCATAACATCTCTTTCTCTTCTGGTACAGACACTTCCAGTCTTCGTGCTTCTCTGGGATTCGTTCTCCGTCAGGGTGCCTTGAAGAATTCTGATATGAAGAATTTTACAGCAAAGCTGGATGGAACCCAGTATCTCTTCGACAAACATCTGAAGCTGGAACTGGGCATATTCGGTTCTCAGCGCAATAGCAATATCCAGTATGATATGCACAAGATGTTCTATTCTGCTACAGCCTATAACCCTACTTATCCTAATGTAAGAAACGACAAGGGCGAATGGGATGAGGATCTGCTTGCCAATGAAGTCTGGAATCCACTGGGATTGCTCGATATTGATGACTTCTACAAGGATGCCTCTGTCAATGTTCATGGCAAGGCAACGGTCAACATCATCGACGGACTCACTGTAAGTGCCTTTGGTTCATACAATTATTGGAACCGTGACAATAAGTTCTATATTCCTAACAATATCCAGATGGGTAAGCTGAACGGTAACGGATGGGCTTATATTGCCAATACCAACCGCAAGGACTATATGGGCAACGTCATGGTGAATTTCTCCAAGGATTTCGGCAAGCATCACATTGATGCCTTGGCTCTGATGGAGGGACAGAAGTACACCTACGACTGGAACTCACAGGAGGCACATGGATTTGATACCAACTACTTCAAATTCAATAACATGAAGGCTGCTGCCAATGTGAGCTGGGGTAATCTGCAGTCTAACTACACCGAATATACCCTGAGCTCTTATATGGCTCGTGTCAACTATATGCTGGCTGACAAATACATCGCTACCGTCAATGTTCGTACCGATGGTTCTTCTAAGTTGGGTAATGGTCAGAAGTGGGGCTGGTTCCCTTCTGCTTCCTTGGCATGGGTAATCAGCAATGAGCCTTGGATGAAGAAAATCAAGCAGATAGACAATTTCAAGATTCGTGCAGGATATGGTGTGACCGGTAATCAGGATGCCATCGATCCTTATACTTCTCTCGCCCTGATGGAGCCTAATGGTGTAACTACCGTCAACGGCGCAACAAGTACTACTTTTGCGGTTACCTCCAACAGCAACCCTGATCTGAAGTGGGAGGTAAAGACGACATTTGATGTCGGTTTTGACCTGTCGATGTTCAAGCAGCGTCTCAATGTAACCTTCGACTGGTACACTTCTGAAACATCAGATATGCTTTATACCTATACCGTGCCGGTACCTCCTTTCACTTACGACCGTCTGCTGGCCAATATGGGTACCATGACTAATATGGGATTTGAATTGGCTGTTCGAGGTGACATCATCAAGACAAAGGACTTTACCTTCAATTCCGGTCTGAATTTCTCTTATCAGAAGAACAAGCTGAAGAAGTTGAGCGGTACCTACAAGGGACAGCCTATGACAACGAGCGAGCATATCTCTGTTGCCACCGTAGGTGCGGCTGGTCTGACACATAATAATGGCGTAACCTATCTCATTGAGGGACAGCCTGTAGGTGTATTCTATCTGCCTCACTGCACAGGTATTGATGAGAATGGACAGTATATCATCGAAGACCTTGATGATAATGGTACCATTGATACGGGTGACAGTGGCGACCGCAAGGTTTGCGGACAGGCAATTCCTAAGTACTTCCTCGGCTGGGATATGAGCTTCAAGTACAAGAACTGGGATCTGACTATGCAGTTTAACGGTGCTTTCGGTCATAAGATTTACAATGCCACATCCATGACCTTGAACAATATGAGTAATTTCCCAACCTATAATATCCTGAGCGGTGCACAGCATCTCAATAATGGCAAGGGTATCCATGATGTTCAGATTTCTGACTACTGGCTGGAAAAGGGTGACTATATGAACTTCGAGTACGCTTCTTTGGGCTACACCTTCACCAAGGATATGCTCAAGTGGAAGTTCATCAACAACATTCACCTTGCATTGTCAGTCAACAATATCTGTACCCTCACTGGTTACAAGGGCCTGACTCCAATGATCAACTCTGCAACCATCAGTGGTGGCAATCTGGGTGTTGACGACAAGAACATCTATCCTCTGAGCCGTACTTATACTCTGTCGCTCTCAGTGAATTTCTAAATGTTTTCACATAGAATAGATAACAAGTTCTAATTAAGAATTACATTATTAATATATAAAGGATTACAGTTATGAAACAATATATTATAGGCTCGATGCTTCTTTCATCGATATTACTGGCTAGTTGCTCACTGGATGAGACTCCACGAAGCAAGTTTTCTGAGGAGGAGGCTTTCAGTACCTCTAAGCTGGTATATGTAAACACAGTGGCTAACGTATATTCTTCCATCGGAAATGGATTGTATGGAAGCGATGGTGGCTCGGTACACACCTTCCAGGAGTTCTCTTCTGATGCCAGTATGATTCCTGGTCGTCAGGGTGACTGGGTAGATGGTGGAACCTGGCAGAATATCTTCCTCCACAACTTTGAGTCGTCTGTAAGCAAGTATAACGATGTGTGGAACAACCTGTATCGTGTCATCGGTCTTGCCAATTCTTCTATCGACCGACTCAACAAGTACCTGGGTGAACATCCGGAGTATGCTGAATATGTATATGAATTGAGAGCCCTTCGTGCTGTCTATTATTACTATGTGATGGATCTCTTCGGACAGGTGCCATTGGTTGTTTCTTCTCAGGTGAGTGCTAACGAGGTGAATCAGTCCAACCGTTCTGATGTCTTCAGGTTTGTCACTTCTGAGTTGGCTGAATGCATTCCTCATCTTTCAGATGGTAAGAGTCAGAACGAGGGTGAATATTATGGTCGTATCACCAAGGCTGTGGCATATATGTGTATGGCTAAGTGTGCCATCAATGCACCGGTCTATACCATCGATGATACCACTCCAACCAGCTACAGTGCCTTTGTAGGAACAGACAAGAGCGGCAAGGCTACTGCCAGCGAGGAGCAGGGAAAGACTGTTTCTGAAATGGGCAAAAATATAAACATTACTTTGGATGGTGAAACTCGCAATGCGTGGGAAACAGCAGTCTATTGTGCTGACCAGATTGCCAGCTTGGGTTACCGCCTGCAGCCTAGCTATGCCGACAACTTCATTGTAGCCAACCAGAATTCCGTGGAGAATATCTGGACCCGCCCGAATGATTGTGTTAACTATAAGATAGAGGATTACAACATCGTGCGCACCCTGCATTATAACCATGGTGGTGCCATCGGTTACCAGGGCTGGAATGGAGCCTGCTCTTCCAAGCAGCAGATGCAGGTATATGGCTATGGAACGGCTAATCCGGACCCTCGTCTGAAACTCAACTTCTATACCGACAAGGATTATATGGAGGAGACAGGAAAAGCTGTAGATGACGGTGCCACTGACAAGCCACTGGAGTATATGCCATTGGCTGTAAAGGTGGATTTCTCTGCTGCCGATGACCCTCATGCCATGAAGTGTGCTGGTGCCAGAATGAAGAAGTATGAGTTTGACAAGTCCACTACCCAGCAGTATAGCTTCAACAACGACCTGGTAATCTGGCGTTATGCCGATGCCTTGCTCCTGAAGGCTGAGGCTGAGTATCGTATGGGTAACAAGGCTGAGGCTCTCACAATTGTCAATGAGGTTCGTGACCGTGTTGCTGCTACACCTCGTACAGAACTTACGCTCAATGACATTCTGGATGAACGTATGCTGGAACTGGCTTGGGAGGGAGTACGCCGCCAAGACCAGATCAGATTCTGTACCTTTACAGAGCCTACTGCTGACCGCTTCAATGGTGTGACCCACAATGCGTCTGCAGGTGATTACAATGATGATACGCAGGGCTATACCATGGTTTATCCTATCCCTTATGCCGTGCTCAACTTGAACAAGAAACTCAAGCAGAATCCAGGATATACTAAGTAGTCAGTCATAAACTAAAAAGGAAATAATATGAAAAAACTCTTTTTGCTCGCAAGCCTTCTGATGGCTTTTGGCATCTCAGCAGATGCAGGAGACATCACTTCTCCTAACGGACAAATCAAGGTGAACTTCACCTTGGATGGCACTGTGCCTACCTATAGTGTGACCTATCAGGGCAAGACCATCATCAAGCCTAGCCGTCTGGGTTATCAGCTCGCCAAGGGCGGCAAGGATGGCAAGGATCTGCTTTCTGATTTTAGTGTCATCAATGAGAAGACTTCCACTTTCGATGAGACCTGGACTCCTGTTTGGGGAGAGAACAAGTCGATCCGCAATCATTATAATGATATGCTGGTAGAGTTGAAGCAGAATTCTACAGACAGTTATATGAACGTCCGCTTCCGTGTTTATGACGATGGAGTAGGATTGCGCTATGAGTTCCCTCAGAAAGGCAATCTCAACTACTTTACCATCAAGGAAGAGCGTACTGAATTTGTCATGACGGGCGATCATACCGCCTGGTGGATTCCGGGTGATTACGATACCCAGGAGTATGAATACACCAAGACCCGTCTGTCGGGCATCCGTCCAGCCCTGCATGCTGCTGTCAGCAGCAATCTCTCACAGACTGTCTTTTCAGATACCGGTGTACAGACCTCACTCCAGTTGAAGACTGATGATGGTATCTACATCAACCTGCATGAGGCTGCCCTGGTAGATTATCCAGCCATGCATCTGAACCTGGATGACAAGACTATGACCTTTACCTCTTGGCTTACCCCTGATGCACAGGGTATGAAGGGATATATGCAGACTCCGTTCAAGAGCCCTTGGCGTACGATGGTCATTACAGATGATGCCCGCAAGGTGTTGTCTTCCAACCTGATTCTCAATCTCAATGAGCCTTGCAAGATCAAGGATACCTCCTGGATTCATCCTGTGAAGTACGTAGGTGTATGGTGGGAGATGATTTCCGGTAAGGGTGAGTGGGCTTATACCCATGATTATCCTACCGTGAAGTTGGATGGAACCGACTATGTACATGCCAAGCCATCGGGCAAGCATTCTGCCAACAATGCCAATGTACGCCGTTACATCGACTTCGCTGCAGCCCATGGTTTCGATGCTGTCCTGGTAGAAGGATGGAACATCGGTTGGGAAGACTGGAGTGGCTATATGAAGGAAAAGGTATTCGATTTCCTGACTCCATATCCTGATTTCGACATCAAGGCGCTCAATGAGTATGCGCATTCCAAGGGTGTGAAGCTCATCATGCATCATGAGACCTCCTCTTCTGTAATGAACTATGAGAAGTATATGGACAGAGCTTATCAGTTGATGAAGGATTATGGCTACGATGCAGTGAAGAGTGGTTATGTGGGCAACATCATTCCTCGTGGCGAGCATCACTACAGTCAGTTGGAAATCAATCACTATCTGCATGCCGTAACCCGTGCTGCCGATTATCACATCATGGTAAATGCCCATGAGGCTGTGCGTCCTACCGGTCTCTGCCGCACTTATCCTAACCTGATTGGCAATGAGAGTGCTCGCGGTACTGAATATCAGGCTTTCGGAGGTACCAAACCGGGACATACCGCCATCTTGCCTTTCACCCGTCTGCAGGGTGGTCCGATGGATTATACACCGGGTATCTTTGAAATGGATTGCGCCAATGGTTCTCATTGCAACTCTACCATCTGCGGTCAGTTGGCACTTTATGTAACGATGTACAGTCCGTTGCAGATGGCTGCCGATTTCCCTGAGAATTATGAGAAGCACATGGATGCCTTCCAGTTTATCAAGGATGTGGCTGTAGATTGGGACAAGTCTATCTATCTGGAGGCTGAACCAATGGAGTATATCACCGCAGCCCGCAAGGCAAAGGGTTCTGATAACTGGTTTGTCGGTGGCGTTACGGGCATGAAGGCTCATCAGTCTACCGTAAAGCTCGATTTCCTCGAGAAGGGCAAGAAGTATGTGGCTACCATCTATCAGGATGCAAAGAATGCCAACTACAAGACCAATCCGCAGGCTTATGTCATCACCAAGAAGACTGTAACCAGCAAGTCTGTCTTGAAGTTGAACTCCGTTGCAGGTGGCGGATTCGCAATTAGCCTTCTTGCGCAATAAAATGCAGAATTATGAGTTATTATGAAAGAAATTTTTCTTGAATGAATAATGAAGCTCATGAAAAGAATGAATAAAATGTTGTTGGTTGCTGCCTTGGCGGCAACCACACTTTCTGCTCAGGCAGAACAGAAGAAGGGACCGGCTTGGTTGAGTGATGCACTTTTCTATCAGATTTATCCATCTTCCTATATGGATACTGATGGCAATGGTATTGGCGACCTGCCGGGTATCACTTCCAAGTTGGATTACATCAAGTCGCTGGGTGTGAACGCCCTCTGGCTCAATCCGATCTTTGAGTCGGGATGGTTTGATGGTGGCTATGATGTCATCGATTTCTACAAGGTGGATCCTCGATTCGGTACCAATACCGATTTGGTTACATTGGTCAATGAGGCCCATAAGCGTGGCATGAAAGTTTGTCTCGACCTGGTGGCAGGACATTCCAGTACCAAGTGTGCCTGGTTTAAGGAGTCTTCCGAGAAAGATCCTAACCAGCGTTACAGCGACTATTATATCTGGATGAACGATATTCCTGAGAGCGAGAAGAAAGAAATAGAAGCCCGTCATCAGGAGGCAAGTCCGGAGTCTAGTACCCGAGGCAGATATGTGGAGGCGAATGCTCCTCGTGCCAAGTATTATGAGAAGAATTTCTTCGAGTGCCAGCCAGCCTTGAACTATGGCTTTGCTCATCCAGACCCAAATCATCCTTGGGAGCAGAGCGTAGATGCGCCTGGACCACAGGCTGTTCGCAGGGAGATACGTAACATCATGGCTTTCTGGTTTGATAAGGGTGTGGATGGATTCCGTGTTGATATGGCGTCATCGCTCATCAAGAACGACCCTGACAAAAAGGAGGTTTCCAAACTCTGGAATGAGATGCGTGCATGGAAGGACAAGTACTATCCTGAGACCGTCCTGATTTCAGAGTGGGCTAATCCGCAGCAAGCCATTCCTGCCGGCTTCAACATCGATTTCTACATCCATTTCGGTCTTAAGGGCTATGCTTCTCTGTTCTTCGACCGCAAGACTCCATGGGGCAAGTGGGAGCAGAGCTATCAGAACTGCTATTTCGACAAGCAGGGCAAGGGTTCGCTTACGGAATTTAGCGAGAACTATACCAAGGCTTTCAATGCCACCAAGAATCTCGGCTACATCGCTGTTCCATCTGCCAACCACGATTACCAGCGTCCTAACATCGGTACCCGCAATACGCCAGACCAGTTGAAGGTGGCGATGACCTTCTTCCTCACCATGCCAGGTGTTCCATTTATCTATTATGGTGATGAGATTGGTATGAAGTATCAGATGAATCTCCCTAACAAGGAGGGTAGCAATGAGCGCTCTGGTACCCGCACTCCGATGCAGTGGACCAAGGGCAAGAATGCCGGCTTCTCAACGAGTGCGCCTGAAAAACTCTACTTCCCTGTAGATACGGAAAACGGAAAGTTGACCGTTGAGGCTCAGCAGGGAGATCAGAATTCTCTGTTGTCATATACCCGTAAGCTGACCGCTTTGCGTCATTCAGCCAAGGCTCTTGACAATGAGGGCGATTGGAAGCTCCTGAACCAGAAGGGTCAGGAATATCCGATGGTATATGAGCGCACTTTGGGTGATGAGAAGTATGTTGTTGTCGTGAATCCTGGTGCCAAGGCTGCCTCTCTCAACATCACCTCTGTAGGTGGCAAGGCAGTTTCTGTTCTTTCTACAGGCAAGGTTGTATATAAATCAGGCAAGAAGACCGATGCCATCAAGGCTTCAGGCATTAGTGCCGCCGTATTCAAGGTGGCTAAGTAACCTGTGAACATGATTATTGCTAGCTTTATTAAATATCAGAATCCGCATGGCTCTCTGGGCTGTGCGGATTTTTTATACCGATTTTTCTATTGTAATAACTAAAGATATTTAAATATTTAACCCTATATTTGGCGATAAATAAAGAAATAACTATATTTGCAGCATGATTACGGAATATGGTATAGAGGCAAAGTCTAATTCTGAGATTATATCTGAATTAGGAGGACGATTCAAGCAATATCGTCTGTTCAGCAATCTCACTCAGAAAGAGGTGGCTGTAAAGGCTGGTGTGAGCATTTTCACCATTAGCCAGTTTGAAAAAGGCGAAGCTAAGAACATAGGCTTTGGCACTATTCTTTCTCTGTTGAGGAGCATTGGATTCCTGCAGGAAGCAGAGAAACTCTTGCCGCCGCTGCCAATGTTGCCTAGCCAAGTGAAGAAAATGAATGAAAAGAAGGAAAGGGTAAGACATGAAAGATAATGTTGTGCAGGTGATCCTGATTCACATTTCTATCGTAACCATGAACTTACGGTTCTTGGCAAGCGAAAGAATATAACGAAGCAGGATTTGATGCTTTTTGCACAAAGACAGGATATCAGAAATGCTTCTAATATCATACAAGAAGTGGAAGACGTGGTGATGAACTTCAAGTCTTATGCCGAAAAAGTGGAAATCGATGAGCACTGGATACGCAAAATAGAATGGGTTTTGGAAGAAATCCGTAAGTAAGCGATTTCATATCATTTGGCGTTGATGGGGGAAGAGATTCCTGATAAAGTTTAGTATATGCTTGGGCGATGTTTTAAGGAAGAATAAGAAAGGAAAAGAAAGAAAAAGAATACGAAAAGATAATCCGAAACAGAAGTAATGGCAGCTATCTGTTTCGGATTTTTTTGCAATGATTAATTTCCAGCGCAGTTCTTCCTCAACCACATCCCGAAGAAGCGGTCGTAGATGATATAGCTGCCATTGTACTTGTAGATGAATTCTCTGTTGATCAGCGTCTTGAGAGCAAGACTCACGCTGCTGGCAGCAGGCAAGTTGTGGCGGCTGATGAAATCCTGCGAAAGAATGGAGGTGACAGCCTTATCCTGGGCAATGGCAGATAAAAGGGCAGCCTGATTGTCCGTAAGGGAATCGTAGTAATTCACGAATGCCACTTCCTGCTCGTTCACCAGTTCCAGGGTTACATCATCAATTTCCGCTGTCGTAATTTCCTTTCCGTTCTGATAGAGACGGTTCAGAATATCCTGGATATACCAGGTTTGACCATCCACCTTATTATATAGATAGGCAAAGGTATCAGGATCCATGGTCAGATTCCGGGTTCCCATCCATCTGTTGGCAAAACGGTGATACTCATCCTGGTTGATGAGGGGAAGATTGAGAATTTGCGAACTCTGATAGAATGGGCGCTTTGCCGACAGGAACATGTCGGTCATCATGTGCTGCTTACTGCCTGCAAAGATGAAATATACATTCGGCAAAAACTGGATATAGGAGCGCAGCAGGGCCTCTGTGCCATCTTCGGGATATTCGGCTATCTGCTGGAACTCGTCGATGGCAATATAGATTCGTTTTTCCGATTGTTTCAGATACTCGAAGATATGTTTGAGAGAATCCTCGCTCTGGCTTGGTGAAACCGTAATCGAGAAGGTAGGGATTCCCGTCATCTCATCAAACGACATCGTAGGCTTGTAGCCGGCAAAGAAAGTGGTAATCTTGCGCATGGCAGTTTGCGAGAAAGTATCAACCTTCCCGATAACCGTCTTTGCCAATAATTGGATGAATTGGCTCAGATTTCTTGTGGCATTGATGTCGAGATAGAAACAATGCGTCTCAGGCTCCTGCTTACTGATGTTCTCAAAGACATGGTGTATGAGTCCCGTCTTTCCGATGCGTCGAGGAGAGATGAGCACGATGTTGCGCTCATTCTGCAAAGCCTTCATGATGACTTCCGTCTCTTTCTTGCGGTCGCAGAAGTATTCTGCTCCCTTATATCCGTAGATAACAAATGGGTTATTCAGCTGTTCCATAACGTTTTATATCTATTCCATGTTTTATGTTACATGTTTTATGTAATGCAAAGATACTACTTTTTATGTAACTATCGCCACTTCTTTTCCTAATAATTTTTAAAACTTGCATTTTGACAGTGCTTATCTATCAAAAATACTACGCAGAAGAAAAATTTCTCAAACTGTGAAACCAACTTTCATAGGTACAACTTAATTTTGCATCCAAAAAAGAATGTATTAATGTTGTATGATGATGGTTAAGCAAATATCAGATAAAACAGATGTGGAGCCGATAGACTTGCTCCAGGCCTTCGAAATAATCGTAGAAAAGGCAAAAGGGTCTTCTCTCGGAGAAGAGTTTTATCAGAAAGCAGATCCGTATCTTGTTTTTGTTTCTGATAAACTGTGTATCTCCAAGCGAGCAAGTGTTATTATGGCCCTCTTTGCCGACCGGTGTTATGATACCCATATCCGGTTTTCTGATTTGACGGAATTCCTGGATTGTAGAATCCTGACATTGCTCAGATATTCCAACGAAACTCAGGAACTTATCGATAAGGAATATGTTTGTCAGAATCGGATAGAAGGACTCAGCTATAGCATCCCGATGGAGGTGATGGAGGCATTCCAGCATAATCGACGATATATTCCTTCGGATGTGGATGAATTCACAGCCAGAGAAATGTTTGATAAGTTTGATGAACTTTTCTCGAAATGCCGCTGCGAAAAACTGAACAAGCAGGTTTTGAGAAAGAAACTCAGAGCGCTGGTTGTCAAGAATAGCAACCTGGCTTTTGTCAAGGCAATGGCATTGTATGATATAAATGTGGAGGATAAAGACTTTCCGCTTTTCATCTTGCTGTGTACACTCTTTGTTATTGATGGCGATGATGACATCCGTTGCCATGAATTGGATTTCATCTATGAGGAAGGTGAGTCGGTCTGGCGATGGGCTAAGCGAGACCTTAACCAAGGCAATCATCGTTTCTTGCAGAAAAAGTTCATAGAATATACCAACGATGACGGCTTTGCCGACAGGGAATCCTTTAAGATTACAGACAGTGCGAAGAAGCTGCTCTTTTCGGAGATGAACCTTTTTGCTATGCGAGGCTCCCGTCCTAAAGGTGGCATATTATCCTTTGAGAGTATCAAGCCTAAACAGCTGTTTTACAACGACAAGGAACGTAAACTGGTAGAAGAACTCGCAGCTCTTTTGGATGAAAAGAATTTCCAGGGTATCCGAGACCGCTTGAAGGAAACCAATTTCAGAAGTGGCTTTGCCTGCCTATTCTATGGTGCACCAGGTACCGGAAAGACGGAGACGGTTCTTCAGATAGCCAGGAAAACGGGTCGTGACCTTATACAGGTTAACATCTCGGATATCAAGAGTATGTGGGTAGGGGAGAGCGAAAAGAACATCAAGGGTATCTTTGATGATTACAGAAAGATGGTGAAACAATCGGCAAAGACTCCTATTCTGCTCTTCAATGAGGCTGATGCCATCATCGGCAAGCGTATGGTGGGTGCAGAGAAGGCTGTGGATAAACTGGAGAACAATATCCAGAACATCATTCTTCAGGAGATAGAGCAGCTTGATGGCATTCTTATTGCCACAACCAATCTTGCCGAGAATATGGACAAGGCCTTCGAGCGTCGTTTCCTTTATAAAGTGAAGTTCGAAAAGCCTGATTTGCATGGTCGTTTACAGATTTGGCAAACGATGATACCATCTTTGAATGATGCTGATGCTTCTTTCCTTGCCGCCAGATATGATTTCAGTGGTGGAGAGATAGAGAACATTGCCCGCCATTATACCATCCAATCCATTTTGCATGGCAAACCGGCGGATATGCTCAAATCTCTTGTCGGGTATTGCGATAGTGAAAGGCTGGAAGGAAGAACCCCCAAGAGAAAGGTTGGGTTCTGATGCATCACCCATAAAGAAAAGGCGGTAAATACGAAAAATGTATTTGCCGCCTTTTTCTCCTAGTTTCAGATGATTGTATCTGATATTTCTTGATAGATTAAATCTGTTATTCCTTAATTGATTAAATCTGGTATTTCTTTGTGAGATTTCTCAATTTTTCGGCAATATCCTCCCTTAGCCATTGAGGTTCCAATACTTCCATGGTATCCATGTTGGAGAATATCTCCTGTTCAAAATCGAATTCAGGCTTCAGATGGTATTCAAAGATAGAATATTCATCTGTGCGCTCCGTTTCCTTTTGTGAGGTATGGAGAGGAAGGTTGCGAATATAGTTACTTTGGAATGCATCCACCTTGAGTACCACCTTTTGCACCTCAGAATCCTCGTTGTTGATGATGCCGAAGCAATCCTTGAAATATTCAGCAGGATCCAGATCCTCAGGCAATTTGAATGTTTCTTCAGAGATGGTGACATTCTCCATACGGTCGAGCGCATAGCATCTGATGTCATCTGTGCCAGGACTGTAAGCCACCACATACCAACGCTTCTTGAAAGCCTTTACGAAATAAGGATGAATATCAAATTCATGATACTTCTCTGTATTGAAGCTATAGTAGGATATGGAGATGACGCGGTTGTCACGCATTGCCTTGATGATGTCTTCCAGATAGTTTCTGCCAGAAGGCATATCTTCCAGGAGTACACGCTCCTTGAGCTTGTGACTGTTGCCAACCATGGCATTGAGGGAGAAGGCATTAAGCATCCAACTTCTGGCACTTCCTTCCTCGAAGCAGTCGCCATACTCAATGTAATAGCGGTATCCGCTGCCACAGCAGATGCTGATTTCAAACAGTTCCTCGATGGAATGGAGGTTGTTGATGAAGGTACGGCGAGAGAGTTCCGTTCCTTCGCTGAGATCAGAATCCTTCCATCTGCTTTGGATTTCTCTTAGTGTGATGCCGCCCCTTTTTCTGGCTCGATGGATGGTTTCCACGAGCCAGACATATTTGTTCAATTGATTGATAGCCATATTCTGTTTCTTTTATTTTGGTACAAAAATAACGGAAAAGTAGGAAAATATGTTGCACAAGATAGATTTATTTCATCCTTAATTCCGCAACACTATAAATTTAAACTTTTATAATATCCTGAGCAACAAAAAGTTGCCCCGAATTTTGCCATGTCGAAGAATTCACTTATCTTAGTGTTGCAAAAGAAAACAAGAAAATCCAGCGATAGGCATGGCAAAAATACAAATAAAATCTGAGAAACTCACTCTTTTGGGAGGAAAATTTTCAATCATGGAGCAATTTGACTCTACATTGTCATCTGCAATAGACTCACCCCTCGGTCTAAGGTGTAGATTGTTCGGTTATCAGTACAGCGAAATCATCTGTTTTCTCTTGAGTATCTACTTCTGTGGTGGCTCATGCATTGAGGATGTCACTGCTCAATTGTATTTTTGCATCTGGTCAACTTAAAGAGGGTGAGATGTATGATGTTGATTTCTACCATCAGTTCATAGAGACTGAGAAGTATGATGCAAAGCCTGCATACAAGAAGTTCTTTGGTTATCGCCCTGGCGTGGCGGTTATTGGCGACTTGATTGTTGGCATTGAGAATAGCGATGGTAACACAAATGTTCGTTTTCATCAGAAGGATACGCTGAAGAGTGAACAGAACGGACTTACTATCAATCGTTTCAGAGCTGATTGCGGATCATGTTCCGAGGAAATCGTGGAGGAAAGGAACGTATCTTCGATGATATGAACAATGGTTTCGGGTGGGACAGATTGCCCAAGTCCTTCATGGCAGAGAATACTGTGTTTCTTCTTCTTACAGCACTTATCCGTAACTTCTACAAGGCCATTATCCAAAGACTTGACGTAAAGAAGTTCGGACTCAAGGCTACAAGTCGCATAGTGGGGTAAGGGGATGTTGTGAGCTGAAGTGGGTGTTTTAGCCTCAATTTATCTGATAATTCAGTAATGAGAGAACGTGTACACGCAAGAAGGACGTTGAAGGGCTTAGTTGCGGATTTGAGGTAGAACTAAATTCAGATAATATATCGATAAGCAATAGCTATCCACATATTATCTGAATTTCGTTAATTTTACTGACTGAAAAATGAGTTATTTCAAAACACCTCTCCTATGCGATGGTAAGAGAGACACTTATATATCCAACATTAACCAGTTTTTAAGAAAGACTACTGGCAATAAACTCCCTGATACTATTCATTTTATCCATAATATCCTTTGGAGATTCATGGCTGGAATAATATATACCAGCTTTTTCCTTATCATCTTCCTTCAACTCGAATTCTTGAACAACCTTATCAAAGAACGGTAATTTTTTCTTACCGTTATCTCTTTGGAATACTGATAGATAACCTAAAGAATCATCATCAAAATATAATTCTATGGCTACATCATAATTTATCAAATCAGAAAAAAGGCATACATAATCACCTTTCCAACATTCTATTCGTTTCCATTTAGAATTTTTCTCCCCACTATTGACAAAAGCATTCCCATAGAGATAAATGTCGCGATAGTTATTATTCGAGCTATAGATTATCTGTGTGAAACGAGTATCTTTTATTCTCAACATTCTGCCCCAAGAACCACCCTCATTAAACTTTATGTTATAGCCGTTACTTTTCCAAAAGCCAACTTGTTTAAAATATTCGACAAACTGAAAGAAAATATTCTTCGAATGAGAAGCATTCAACAACCAACTATCAATAATGCTAATTTGGCTTGATACCATATCGTCAAGCTTTAAAGTATCAATATACTTACCCAATTTGACGGAAAGTCTATCCTCTTCACTAGCAGACTTATCACTATCAATTTTATCAGTTTGCACACTAGTATCACCTTTAAAGAAACGGTCATACCAATCATCTAAATTATACAAAAAAGAATAGTTATCACTTCCTGTATGAACAGGATATTTATCCATATCCACAGAACAAGCAAATGATATGGCAGTTAAGTCTGATACAGTCTGGTGGTACTTAAAAAATAGTTGCTCGAACTTCTGCTTTATAAGAGCAAACTTATCCTTATTAAAACAACCATTCTCGTCAAATCCTGCCCATTTTATAATGGTAGAAATTCTTCCGTGCAAAACAGGACATACCGATCTTTTTGACATGTCGTCAAACAATTGCTCTATACTTTCACGTTTACTTTCATTTTCTTTATAGATTCTCAATCTAAGCAATTCTTCATCTGTCAAAATCTTGTGCTCTTTTGCATCCATATCAAGCAGTCCACAAATGTCATTGCCTTCCAACTTACTTAACACATGGATTGCATCAGCAATCTGATTTTCTTGACTTCTGATAACAGTATAACGAGTGATGTTGTAAAGGAATTCATACACTCGCTTTATATCAATATCCTCTGCAGAAGGATGTTCCATAAGATACTTAATCAGTGGCAAAATGACAAAGTACTCTTTCAAATCTTTCTGCTTACTAAATTCGCCACTAGCTGTAAGAGACATTTTTTGACATATTTCCATCAATGTAGGATTTGTATCCAATTTCTTGAAATTTTGAAACACAGTGTCAATCTGTTGTATAGAAATGTTTTCATAAGGGAATTTGAAGTCATTTTTCTCACGTGATAGATAATCTGCGATTGCTCTCTCAGGATTAAAAATAGCAGCAACCATGCGCAGAAACTCCTTCATGCCTAAATCGGAAGTCTCCTCATCTTTACGTCTATGATTCCAAAAATAATTATCGATTGTTTCCCAAATCTCACTATTTCTCTTCCACTTGCTCTTATCATCATGAGTTACTACAAGAGGTTTTAAGTTCTCTGTAGAAGTCAATGGCTCACCTGTAGTATTAATAATGACAAATGTTTCTTCACCATCTTTCCTGTTGCCCATATTATAATAGACAAAGAATAGGTGTTCTGTGATATACTTACCAAGGGCAATAACATCAAATTTCTTATCTTTCAGCAATTCTGCCATCTTATCCAAAGCAACCAACATACTCTGGATAGTTGGATCTGACTCATATTCATGGAACCACCAACTCTGCTTTTTGATAAAATCGCTAGGGATGTTATCTTGCCAAGCATATTTATTCTTATCAGACTTGATAAAGAACTTGCATACTAAATCAGATAAGAAATATAGTGAAGAATCTCTTATCGCATATAATAACGTTGGCTCTTTATCATCCAAATTATACTCAAAATCTGAAATCAAGAAATCCTGGAAGGGATTCTCTTCTTCTGACATAATATTCAGTAAGCCAAGTAACAAATACAATGTTGTCAAACGCTGCTGACCATCACAAAGCTGCAAATAAGGACGCTCCTTCTCATAATAACCATAGATAAGTCCTATGATTAAATCCTTTGATCTATTCTCCTCAAAGTGTTTTATGAGGTTGTCTACAAAGTCCACTACCAGATTACCTGTAGTTCCCCAGCAATAATCTCTCTGTAAATCAGGTATGACAATCTTGGAATTATCTGAACTTACAAATAATCCCTTTAAATCATACAACTGACTTGATTTCAAACGATTATCATCTGACTTTATATTTTCATGTATCATACGTTTTACTTAATTATTAATTCCACATATTTGATGCGCTGCTCAACATCATTGATTACATCCAACTGATTTTGGCAAATGGCTGATTCGTCAAACTTTTGGTATTGAGCGAAACTAAACACTGTATGCAAAAGATGACGGCTGCTGAAAAAAACTTTACTCAAATCAAAATAGCTTTGTCGTTTTTTCTCAGGCAACATATTACCAAATTCAGAATTGTTATTTCCGTATAATAGCAACAAATTGCCAATGCTGTGTTCTGACAATATAACAGATGCCAAATCCAAAGACAGCTCCGATGAATTATCTTTGACTAAATCTTTCCAATGATTTTGGATGTCATCTCTTGAAATATAGCCTTTTTCCATAATTATTTCGCCAAGTTTCAAAGAACCATTTTGCTTATTAAAATCTTCATCTTTGAAATCCTTTTCATACTTTAATAGTTCACTATCTCCTCTATAGATGTCATTATTTTGTAAATGTAAAACCATTGACTTTGGATAGACATGCTCCAAGGAGCGATTACCTGCCACAATAGTAAAGTCAAACTTTCTATTCAATTCAGTGTCTCTCTCAACATTTCTAACCAAGAGATAATTATATGCAAGCTCATTATTCACACCATAAATTGGATTCTGAGCTAATGTCTGACGAAATTCTTCTATTTTATCTTTCTTTTCAAAATCATGATGAACTATATTCTTGTAGGTGAAACCAATCAAAAGTAAATCTACAACAAGCTTTAAATCTTGCACATTACATTTGTCTTTCTCACCTGTATAACCAAAGTATGCTTTGATAAAGCCTATTTTGTCTTGGTCATTAGATAGCAACCTCATTATCACTCCAAAGCAGTTCGCCTCCTTTGGAAGTGAAAAAACATCTTCAAACTTGTGCTGGCAATCTCTTAACTGAGAAAAAAGGTACTTTGCTGAAAATGCAGGATTCTTTGCCTTATTATTCTCTTTTAATTTTAATTTATAGGCTTCAAACAATCCGCTTTTATTGTCTTCAAATTCGGTCTTCAAAAGCCAGCCCATCGGATTTTGGCAATTAAACATAAGTTTTACCTCTTCCTGGTTCCACCAATGAAGCCATCTATCCCATTCATGGGCATATCTACTACGCAATGAGATATTGTCCCACTCACTAGCCTGATTATTAGTATATCCACCAGTCCCTAAAGAAGCCATGCGAAGCAAGTCTGCCTTAATTAGTTCATAATCTTGCATAATGGCCTTATTGCCATTCATCATGGTAAATGTTGAGACGGCAAGTTCCTGAGATATATTAATGAGCAAGAAGTAAACATGTTGACGTATATACTTGATTATTTCATTCTTATTCTTAGTATAAAGTTCATGCTTCTTTATCAAACAGATAGTCTTCTTGAAAAAATAACCGTCCTGAGTAGTTATTTCTTCATCTTCATTGCAATTCTTTAACCATTCTCCAGGATTTACTTTACCACCACCGACTGTACTACCTCTACTGCTATTATACTCGATGGTAAAAGGATGCTCTACACCCAAAGTTTTGAGTAATAGATAAAAAAATGTACTTCTCTGTTGACCATCTATAACAGAATATTTGTCACCTTCTATAGCAACGGTAATGCCTTGGATAAAGATGTCCGTAGAGTTTTTATAACCCTCACATAAAGTATCAAGCATATAACTCACAGAATTTTTAGAGCCAACATGCTCCTTTCCCCAAATATATCCACGCTGATAACATGGTATTTGGATCGTCTTACCATCGATATACTGTCCTAAAGTTATTTTATTAGCACTCATAGGCTGTTTGTTGTATTGAAAATTGTTTACACTTATAGCATAGACATAATATAGTAATGCCTTACCATCTACAAATTTAATAAAAAGCTGTGAAAAATAACTGCCCATTAACAAATAATAAGAATAAAAAATCGTACCACCCATCACGAGCAGGGCAACTTCTTGTCTCTTTCATTAAACGCTTATTTTAATGAACCGATTTTATCCAAACTGATGCGGGTAATATGGTTTTGCTCGGCTATAGCCTGAAGAATGCTCTGGCGAATCCACCATATCGCATATTGGATAAACTTAAAGCCGCGAGTTTCGTCAAACCTCTCAACAGCTTTTATCAAACCAATATTCCCCTCATCAATGAGGTCTGTGAGAGCAAGACCTCGATGCTGATATCGCTTCGCAACGGACACTACGAAACGTAAGTTGGCTCTAATCAATTTCTCTTTGGCACGCTCTCCCTCACTTCCACCTTTACGGATTTTCCTAGCGAGTTCAAGCTCTTCATCATGAGAAAGTAAAGGCTCACGTCCTATTTTCATTAGATATCGCTCTTTTACCTTTGCACTCGGGTGGGACAGATTGCCCAAATCCTTCATGGCAGAAAATACTGTGTTCCTTCTTCTTACAGCACTTATCCGTAACTTCTACAAGGCCATTATCCAAAGACTTGACGTAAAGAAGTTCGGACTCAAGGCTACAAGTCGCATAAAAGCGTTTGTCTTGAGGTTCATCTCTGTACCAGCCAAGTGGATCAGGACATCAAGGCGGTATGTGCTGAATATCTATACCTGTAATAATGCTTATGCAGATATTTTTCAGACTGATTTTGGATAACGCCTACAACTTATGGGTATGATACAGCGTATTGCCTCAAGTCGCATTGTGGGGTAAGGGGATGTTGTGAGCTGAAGTGGGTGTTTCAGCCTCAGTTTATCTGATAATTCTGTAATGAGAGAACGTGTACACGCAAAAAGGACGTTGAAGGGCTTAGTTGCGGATTTGAGGTTCATGCAAATTTCAATTATTTCATCATTTTGTGAAAATAAAACGAACCTGTGCAGTCAATTTACCCATGTCTTCTGTACTTTTGCACAGGAAATAAAAAAAGAAATTTATATAATATCTTCCCGACTTTTCCGTTTTCTGATATAGACATTATAAGAATGTGGAATAAGTATAAGAAAAAGAATGAAATTAAAATTTTAGTAATATGGATTTAAAAGCTATACAGCAATTGCTGCAAGAAGCTCAGCCTATCTTACAGAAAAGTAAGGCTGAGAAGAAAGAGCGTGAGGCAAAAGGCGAATATTTCAATGTTTTTGAAAATTTGCATTTTAGACGCCCTGAGGAACATCTGCATACCCCTTTTCTTCGTATGCTGCTTGATAAGGATGCCAATCATGGAGTGGGGAAAGGCTTCTTGGAGGCTTTTCTAAAAATGGTTGTGAAAGAGTTGAAGCATGATTTTCAATATGATATCAATTCGAGTCATGTTGAAAATAAAGATGTTTATTTGGGCAATAATGAGATATCTGAGGATGGTACTTCTACTGGAGGAAAAATAGATATTCTCTTGCATGATGACAAAAAGCATGCTATCATTATTGAAAACAAGTTTGATAGATATGGCAATCCTGCTCAAGATCAACCTAAACAACTTGAGCGATATTATAATCATGGTAAAGATGATAAGAAATATGAGGATTTTATCTTGATATATCTCACTCCTTCAGGTCAATATGCTTCGGAGGATTCTACGGGTTCCAATAAAATAACTTATTATCCGATAAGTTATGACCTATCGGATGATAAGCCAAATATCTTATTTTGGCTTGATGAGTGCTTGAATATATCTAAAGGATGTCCTCGCATTCATGAGGTTATCAAGCAATACATAACTTATATAAAAAATACAAGACAGATTATGGAAAAAGAGGATCAAAAAGAATTATTGAATTTGTTACTTTCTGAAGAAAATGTAGATGTAACACTTGGTATCTTACGTGATGAGCAAATGATAAAAGAGAAAATCAGAAGAGACTTCTGTGATCAGCTAGTGAAATTGGCAGGTGAATATGGTCTTGAACTTCGTGAACAATATAATGCTAATATCGTTACATGGAATAGTGATTATGGTTGGATGATATTCGTAGGTAAGAAGAGACATCAATCACAAGTAGGATTTGTGATTGGAAATTTCTCACGAAAAAACGAGGATTATGGAGGAATGTTATATGGCTTGTCTATCATTAATGGATATTTCTCAAATTTGGGCGAGTTAAAGAATGTATTTAAGATTGAATCAAGTGATCTTAATGATCAACCTTTGTTTGGTCCCGAGAAAGGATACCATCAACTTCCTGAAAATAAGGGGAATTTCAAAAGAGAATTCCCTTTTGGATATTCATTTTTGTATGACGAAAATAGAGAGAAGGATAAAAAAAGATGGTTTGATTGGGATGACCTTCAGACTTTGGCAGATATGCGCAATGGCAAGATGCTTGATTTTATGAGAACCCGTTTTGAAATTTTGAAAAATAATGGCATCATAGACAAGCTGTAGTTTATAATTACCAAGCATCAATCTCATGAAAGAAATCGCATTTGATTCATTGCTACTGATAGCTGCTGACGATGTCAGTCAGCAAGCTATCAATCAGCTTCGCTCAGATGGAATATATTCCATCGAGAACCGTTCTTGCACACTTATCAATATGGTAGTGGTATCTACTGCCGAAGGAGCAGAACGTATTCATCAGGTATTGGAGAACCACGAACGTGCCAGAAAGAATGTAGTCGTAAAAATGACTCCGGAACTCTGCATCAAGGATGAATCCGATATCGACTCTATCTTGTCTTTCCTTCCAGAGCCAGGCTGTAATCCATACATGGAATTGAAGCACTTCTTGCAGATGTATAAGGAGAATGTGGAGATTCATGGTATGGTAGGCTTTGATTTCAGAAGTTTCTCCGATATCATCAGAGGAAAGAATGTGGTATCTGTCTATTCGTATGAATATCAAGACGACATAGCTGAGGCTATCTGCCATCTAAAGCCAGTCAATCTAAAAGACAATGGCAAATATCTTCTGTCGTTTACAGTAGGTAAGTATGATGAGAAGACTCTATCTAAGCATTTGGCTTCTCTCAATGAATACATGGATGCTTTCCCCGAAGAGAGCAGCCTCTACTGGACATACAGAGTAGCAACTTCGCAAAAAGTAACTTTGTTTGCTTCTATATCTTCAGAGCAATAAAAGGAAACGTTGATGAAGGAAGAATTCCCTCCGTAAGTATATTAGCTTCATCAAGCATCGAAAGTAGTTTCATCAGACACCGAAACTACTTTCAATGTCTGATGAAGCTAACTTCGTTTTTGGGCTTCTTTTCCTAATAATTTTTAGAATATGCTTGGCTAATTCAGAATTTCTTCGTAACTTAGCAGCGCAAAACGTAAAGCATGTAGGAATATGGCAAAAATAGTAAATAAATATCCTGTAGGAATTCAGACATTTGAAAAAATCCGCGAGAATGGCTATCTCTATATAGATAAGACCAAATATATTGTGGATTTCAGGGAAAAGCAGATGTCGTATGTCTTTCTGAGTCGTCCAAGACGATTCGGTAAGTCGCTCTTTGCCTCTACCCTCCAGGCTTATTTTGCGGGAAGAAAGGAACTTTTCGAGGGATTGGCCATTGCTGATTATGAGAAGGATTGGGTGAAGCATCCTGTGCTCCACTTCGACCTGAGCGGTGCCAAGCATTTTGATGAGGAAGGCTTGAAGCATTATCTCGACTTGCAGCTGAAACCATACGAGAAGCTCTATGGCAGGGATGATGATGAATTGTATCCAAACGACCGATTGGATGGAATCGTAAAGCGAGCTTACGAACAGACGAGCGAAAAGGTGGTTGTCATTATTGATGAATATGATGCCCCATTGCTGGATGTTGTGCATGAGAAGGATGTACTCAAGCAGTTGCGTCTCATTATGCAGAACTTCTATAGTCCTCTGAAAAAGCTCGACCCATATCTGGAGTTTACCTTCATTACGGGTATTACTAAGTTCTCTCAGCTCAGTATCTTCAGCGAACTCAACAACCTCGATAATATCAGCATGTTCGACCAGTATTCGGCTATCTGTGGTATCAGTAAGGCTGAACTTTGTACGCAGATGAAACCGGATATAGAGGCTCTTGGTGAAGCTCTTGGCATGACGTACGAGGAATGTCTGGCTGAGTTGACAAGATACTATGACGGCTATCATTTCAGTGAGAAATCAGAGGATGTCTTTAATCCGTTCAGTTTGGTAAAGGCCTTGAACGCCCAAAAAATTGCCCCTTACTGGTTTGGTTCTGGAACGCCAACTTATCTTATCAAAACGTTGCAGAAGTACCATGTCAGCGTGATGGATATAGAGAAAAAGTCATGTGATATAGATGACTTTGATGTTTCGCCCGAACTGGTGACCTCTGCACTTCCGCTGCTCTATCAGAGCGGTTACCTCACCATCAAGAAGTATAATCCGATATTGCATCGTTATACGCTGGAATATCCTAACAAGGAGGTTAAGACGGGGATGCTCAAGAGTCTTGCGCCCAACTATCTTTCACCAATATCTTTGGAT
Source organism: Segatella copri DSM 18205 (assembly GCF_025151535.1). Classification (NCBI taxonomy): domain Bacteria; kingdom Pseudomonadati; phylum Bacteroidota; class Bacteroidia; order Bacteroidales; family Prevotellaceae; genus Segatella; species Segatella copri. Next base: position 2,351,713 of record NZ_CP102288.1, on the reverse strand, counting down.
AATAATAGTCTGGTAGGTGATTTCCTGGAAAAGCTCTATGATGCTGATGTTGAGGGAGCGATGGTGCGCCTGAAGGCCTATCTTACCTCAGTTCGGGATAAGAAATAGTGCCTAAAAAAGTTGGTAATCTCCGATATTTTTTGTATCTTTGTAGTTGAAATCCAATTAGTTACAAACATAAAAAGATATCATTATGGAGATTACCAAGGACAAAGTTACAGAATTATTTTGTATTATTGATGAATTTTACAAAGTTTTTGATGCTGAAAATGCAGGAAAATTGCTTTTGAGTGAAGATGGAGTAAAGCGCAGACGACGTAAAGCCTCTTTATCTGATAGTGAAATCATGACGATTTTGCTGTATTTCCATTTCGGCTCATTCCGAAACTTCAAGCATTATTACCTATTCTTTATTAGAGGAACATTGAAGTCATATTTTCCAAATGCAGTGTCTTATAACCGTTTTGTAGAACTTGAAAGTCGCGTATTCTTCCCTCTCATGTTCTTCCTGAATCTCCGTGCTTTTGGCAGATGTACAGGTATAACCTTTGTTGATTCAACCATGATACCAATATGCCACAATCTCAGGCGTTATGCCAACAAAGTGTTCAAAGGCATTGCCACAGACGGAAAGGGAACAATGGGATGGTGTCATGGGTTCAAGCTACATCTGGCTTGTAATGATAGAGGTGAGATAATTGCTTTTGTTCTCACTGGTGCAAACGTTAGCGACAAAGATCCAGCGGTATTCGATGTATTGGCTAAACGTCTGTATGGCAAGCTGTTTGCAGATAAAGGCTATATCTCGCAAAAACTCTTCGATTCGCTTTTTGAGGAAGGCATCCAGTTGGTTACAGGACTGAGAGTGAACATGAAGAACAAACTAATGCCGTTCTATGACAAGATGATGCTACGCAAAAGATACATCATTGAAACGATTAATGACCTGTTGAAAAATACGGCTCAGATAGTACATTCACGTCACAGGTCTGTTTCGAATTTCATCATAAATATTATTTCTGCATTAGGGGCATACTGTTTCTTTGACAACAAGCCCAAGGCACTTACTGGATACGTTATCGAAGATACGAAACAGCTGAGTCTTTTCTAACATTGCATATTTTACAGGAGGATTTTGTCTCAGCAACCATCCAAGATATATAGATGGTTGCCAAGCCTCTGTGTCCCTTATATAAAAACATTATAAAGCCTTTAGATAGAGCTCGTTATCCCGAACTGAGGTCTATCTTGCCAATATCTCCAACCGCTTGAGTAATAAGAACGAACGGGATTTCCAGACGGTGTTCTATCTTATCTTCAACCTGATGGGTGCCTACATGAGGGTAGAGGAGAACAGTGCGATAGGCAGGGCTGATGCCGTGGTGTATATGCCTGATGCCGTGTTTGTTTTTGAACTGAAGTATGATGGTTCTGCCGAAGAAGCTATCAGGCAGATTGATGAAAAGGGATATCTGATTCCATATTCTGCAGATGGTAAGCGCCTGTTTAAAATAGGTGTAAATTTCGATAGTAGTCAGCGTACGATTGGTGATTGGATAATCAGGGAAGAATAAGAAAGATTACGAAAAGATAATCCGAAACAGAAGCGTTATCAGCTATCTGTTTCGGATTTTTTTGCAATCATTAATTTCCTGCGCAGTTCTTCCTCAACCACATCCCGAAGAAGCGGTCGTAGATGATATAGCAGCCATTGTACTTGTAGATGAATTCTCTATTGATCAGCGTCTTGAGAGCAAGACTCACGCTGCTGGCAGCAGGCAAGTTGTGGCGGCTGATGAAATCCTGCGAAAGAATGGAGGTGACAGCCTTATCCTGGGCAATGGCAGATAAAAGGGCAGTCTGATTGTCCGTAAGGGAATCGTAGTAATTCACGAATGCCACTTCCTGCTCGTTCACCAATTCCAGGGTTACATCATCAATTTCCGCTGTCGTTATTTCCTTTCCGTTCTGATAGAGGCGGTTCAGAATATCCTGGATATACCAGGTTTGACCATCCACCTTATTATATAGATAGGCAAAGGTATCAGGATCCATGGTCAGATTCCGGGTTCCCATCCATCTGTTGGCAAAACGATGATACTCATCCTGGTTGATGAGAGGAAGATTGAGAATTTGCGAACTCTGATAGAATGGGCGTTTTGCCGACAGGAACATGTCGGTCATCATGTGCTGCTTACTGCCTGCAAAGATGAAATATACATTCGGCAAGAACTGGATGTAGGAGCGCAGCAGGGCCTCTGTGCCATCTTCGGGATATTCGGCTATCTGCTGGAACTCGTCGATGGCAATATAGATTCGTTTCTCCGATTGTTTCAGATACTCGAAGATATGTTTGAGAGAATCCTCGCTCTGGCTTGGTGAAACCGTAATCGAGAACGTAGGGATTCCCGTCATCTCATCAAACGACATCGTAGGTTTGTAGCCGGCAAAGAAAGTGGTAATCTTGCGCATGGCAGTTTGTGAGAAAGGATCAACCTTCCCGATAACCGTCTTTGCCAATAATTGGATGAATTGGCTCAGATTTCTTGTGGCATTGATGTCGAGATAGAAACAATGCGTTTCAGGCTCCTGCTTACTGATGTTCTCAAAGACATGGTGTATGAGTCCCGTCTTTCCGATGCGTCGGGGAGAGATGAGCACGATGTTACGCTCATTCTGCAAAGCCTTCATGATGACTTCCGTCTCTTTTTTGCGGTCGCAGAAGTATTCTGCTCCCTTATATCCGTAGATAACAAATGGGTTATTCAGCTGTTCCATAACGTTTTATATCTATTCCATGTTTTATGTTACATGTTTTATGAAATGCAAAGATACTACTTTTTATGTAACTATCGCCACTTCTTTTCCTAATAATTTTTAAAACTTGCATTTTGACAGTGCTTATCCATCAAAAATTCCCTCCGTAAGTATATTAGCTTCATCAGGCAACGAAACTACTTTCAATGCCTGATGAAGCTAACTTCGTTTTTTGGGGGCTACAACAATGCACAACACATCATAGGAATGGTACCATGAATATAGGAAGACATGTTACACCTTTGTCCTTGCGAAAATCCTTTGTGTAAATAAGATATTTATCAGATATACGAGAAGAGAACTTTTTGCAAAAAAGATCTATGGATGTATGTGTCGCATACCCCGAAGATTTCACTTCCAATGGACACACTTTGTTGCCTCTGCTCAGCAGAAAATCTATTTCGTAATTATGATTAGATGTCTCAGATGCAAATGTATAATAGAATAACTTGTTTCCGGATGCAGTTAACATCTGAGCAACAATATTTTCAAAAACATATCCTAAGTTTGCATTTAACTTGTCACTAAGCAACTTTTCATAAATCACGTTTTCTGTAGCCTTCTTATCCATAAACATGGAAGTCACAAACAAACCAGTATCATGTAGATAGAGCTTAAATTTCTCAAGATTCTTAGTCAGAGACATACCTACGTTCGGATCATCTGCATGATATGCAACATTCACAATCATAGAGTTTTTTATATCTTCCAATACTGGAAGAATGTTTTCTGCTCTTTGATTTTCTATTACCGAACTTACCTGATAGCGACTTCCGCCATGAGAAAGCTGTGCAGGTATATTGTTGAAAAGTAACGAGGCACGACCTGTGGAATCTATTTTACGCAAGTCTGCATCGTAGAGACTTATGATAGAACGCTTCATCTCGTCGACATCAGCAAAATTATTCGTCCTGATATATTCTGATACAACTTGTGGCATACCACCTATCAACATATAGAGTCTGAAATCGCGCAAGGATTGTCTGACGACCGCATCTCCAAGAGCTCTTTGTGTTTCAAAACACTGTTTGAACAAAGGAATACTGACATCGTCTCCCAAAGCCCATCTAAATTCCTCATAGTCCATAGGAAACATTTCTATCGTAGTTTCTTCGCTCGGTATCAAAATTCCTTCTGTAAACTTGCGAATGCCTATAAGCGAACCTGTTTCAATGTAATCATAGCGTCCGTCTGCAACCAAATACTTGATTGCCTGGCGTGCTTTAGGAGCAAGCTGTACTTCATCAAAAATAATAACAGACTTACGCTCTATAAGCTTTACCTTATAGATCATCTGTAGTTGCAGGAATATAAAATCCAAATCTGATAAGTCATCAAACAAGTCGATAACTCGTTTGGATGCCTGTCCGAAGTCTATTAGAATATATGATTCATATTCGTTCCTGGCAAATTCCTCTGCTACTGTTGATTTGCCTACACGTCTAGCACCTTTTATCATCAAAGCACGTCTGCCTCCAGTGTTTTCTTTCCATAAACGTAACTGGCTGTAAATCTTCCTTTTAAATGTATTCATATGCAAAATCCCCATTTTTATTTGCTGCAAAGTTAGCAAAATCCCCAAATTTAAACAAGTAAATACTTGCAAAATCCCCTATTTTAGTTTTTGTTAACTAAAATAGGAGGCACTACTGAGCTCCTTCGGCCTATCTACAGAGAAAATGACGGATGCTTTGCCTTTGCTTTACCAGAGCGGTTACCTTGACCATCTAGAAGTATGAGCCGATGTTTTAAGGATGAATAAGAAAGAATACGAAAAGATAATCCGAAACAGAAGCTTTGACAGCTATCTGTTTCGGATTTTGCATTTCCATAATGTTTTATATCTATTTCATGTTTTACGTTACATGTTTTATGTAATGCCTCAACCATACTGGTCGAAATCGGTTATTATCGGGTTAAAACCGTAAGTAAGTAAACGATTTCATACAATTATAATAAGGAATCGTGTGGTTATTGCTTTTCTTTTTGTATCTTTGCAGCCGTTTGGTAATTTTGAGTACCAAATCATACATAAAGGAAAAAAGAATATCTAATAATAAATAAAAAGTAATGACTACACTTACAATTTCTATTATTGTCGTTTTCGTGCTCGGCTATGCACTCATAGCTACCGAAAGCTTGACTAAGGTAAACAAGGCTGCAATTGCCCTGTTGATGTTGGTAGGTTGTTGGACCCTCTATATGGTGGATCCAATGCAGTATCTCCAGTTGATGCACCCTGATTATACAGGTGGTGCTGCTGGAATGGTGGAGAAGGTGACCGGAATCATCCAGGAACATCTGGGCGATACCGCCACAACACTCTTCTTCCTGATGGGTGCGATGACCATCGTGGAAATAGTTGACCAGAACGGTGGATTCAACTGGGTTCGCAAGGTGATGAAGACCAAGTCGAAGCGTGCGCTCCTCTGGCGTATCGCTGTCCTTACCTTCATCCTCTCGGCTATCCTCGACAATCTGACCACCAGTATCGTGATGATCATGATTCTCCGAAAGCTCGTCACCGACCATAAGGATCGCATGGTTTATGCATCCCTCGTCATCATCGCAGCCAATTCGGGTGGTGCCTTCTCACCAATCGGCGACGTTACCACCATCATGCTCTGGAACAAGGGATTGATTACTGCAGCCGGCGTTATCGCCGAAATCTTCATCCCGTCTGTGGTTTCCATGGTGATTCCAGCCCTCATCCTTCAGACCATGTTGAAGGGCGAACTCTTGATGCCTGAGGTTTCTGCCCAGCAGAATGCATCGGTCAGCGATTTCACCGAAGGTCAGCGCAAGGCTGTGTTCTGGTTGGGAGTAGGCGGTTTGATCTTTGTTCCTATCTTCAAGAGTATCACCCACTTGCCTCCATTCGTAGGAATCCTTCTGGTATTGGGCGTTCTCTGGACTGCTACCGAAGTTTTCTATCGCGGTTTGCATCGTGGAGCTGATGCCGAGGGCACTCAGAAGCGAGTAACCAAGTTGCTTTCTCGTGTTGATATGAGTACCATCCTCTTCTTCCTCGGTATCCTGATGGCAGTATCCTGCCTGGCTGAGATTGGCGTGTTGACTGCTTTGGGTCAGGGCTTGAACGTCGTATTCGATGGCAACCACTACCTGGTTACTGGTATCATCGGTGTGCTTTCAAGTATTGTTGATAATGTGCCTCTGGTAGCCGGATGTATGGGAATGTATCCTGTGGCAGCCGCTGGCGATATGGCTGTAGATGGTGTCTTCTGGCAGTTGCTGGCCTACTGTGCCGGTGTCGGAGGTTCTATGCTGATTATCGGTAGTGCTGCTGGTGTGGTAGTAATGGGCTTGGAGAAGATTACCTTCGGCTGGTATATGAAACACATCTCCTGGATTGCTTTCGTAGGTTACATCGCAGGTATCGTTTGCTACTGGTTCATCCGTACCTTCCTTTATGCTATCTAAAGGATAAGCATTTTCAGATGTAAACCCCACACGCCCTGAAAGGGCAGAAGCTCATAGCCCAGGGCAGCGCCCTGGGTAATGATGGATGCAAGCCTGTCGCCCTGTAAGGGCAAAAGCTTTCTCTCTTACGTGAAAAAGTTTTTTTTTGAGAAAAAGTCTCAAAGTCTCATTTTCTATTGAAAATATCGACTTAAAGACTTGATAGATAATGAGATAAAAAGAATGAGACTTCTCGGTTTTGGTGCCGAGAAGTCTCATTAAAGTCTCATAGAAGTATCATTATTTCACTTTTTCTTTACAAGATACTTCATTCCATCTGCAAATCTCTTATGTTTTAACTCACTCATATTCGCCAGTTTTCTGCCGAATCCCATCAAACTGTTCACCTTGAGCGATGAACCTATCTGCTTTTTCAGATAGTCGAAAATCTCGGCAGCAGTCAGATATTCACCCTCTTTCTCATTCTCAACCAAATCAAAATAGAGCTGGAAATACTGGTCTATCGGCTCAGCCACCTCAAACTGACAGTTGTTCTTCATGATCAACTTCACCTGTTCCGCATCAAAATAACTCTTCTCGCCATTGTGCAAAGCAGTCAGCGCCTGGGCGAAAAGCTGCTGATAGTTCGGACGCAAGCTCACATCGATCGGCCCCGTCAGTTCCACACCGATGAATCTTCGGTTGCCGGATGGATCGGTGAGAATATCCGTTATGTTGCTCGTGGCGATGAACGAGGCAAGACGAGGAAATTCCATGACATGACTGCCATACGGAGGCTTGTATTTCAGTGTAGGCAACTGGATGAGATTCTTCAGAAATCCCTGCTGCACCTGTGGCGAAATCTGGTTGAACTCATCGAGATTGATGACCATAAACTGCGCCATCGCCTGATAAACCTGACGTTTTTCTGACAGAATCAGATTATCGCTATATCCCCATTGCAGCTCCGGTGGCAACAGCCGGCGACAGAAAGTACTCTTGTTGTAACCCTGCTTGGAAATGAGAAGCGGAGCCACCGAGTTGCCATACTGGCGATGGGTAAAGCCGCGCCACTGGTCAACCATGCCCAGAAACCAGGTGTAGAACCAGTCTGCCCAGTAAGGATTGTTGGTAGGAACCGTACGAGCCAAGGCACGTATATGGTCCTTCCCGTCCCATTTGTCGTAGCATTGGAAGAGATATTCATCTATCGGATTATAATTCTTGATATAATCAGACTCCAGAAAATTCCTTACATCCTTGATGCTCACCCGGATATCAGCGAGCTGCACCTCCAGCGTCATGCGCTTCTGCACTCTCGGATCCACAGGCTGGAAACCATACCACCCCTTCTCCTTCGGCATGTATTCCACGAATTTCATCACCGTGTTGTATCTGAAGTTATATTTACTTTTCAGCAGCTGCATCATGCTCATGATATTCTCGCGAACGCTGTTCTTGTCAACTTTCTTTTCTTCTTCCGAAGTATCGGAACCAGGATTCATCTGCTGATTATCTTCTGTGTTGAAAGCCTGGTTCTGAGGGTGCATGTTGCTGTCAATTTTCATCGCTACCGCCTTATTGTTGAAATAAGGTTTCGCATCGAGCGTCATCATAAAACTGTTGTGCATCGAAGGCTCAAAAGACAGGTTTGAGCCCGCTTCTATAGAAGGTTTCGGTCCGTCTGTGAGCACCGAAGCCTTGGCAATCGCCTGATATACAGGCAGAATTTGCTGGTAAGCGATGCGGTACAGTCGTTCGGCATCCGCCTCCTCAGCAGGCAGCAAATCATCTTCATTGCAGAATTTCACCAATACGATAACCGACTTACCATCAGCACCTTCCATCGCAGCAAAGGTAGAAGGCAGCATGGCAACCGAGCGCTTCACGCCCTCCACGCCGTCCACATCCGTGATGTTTCCGAATTTCAGCATCAGGATACCGTTGCACGCCTTCATCTTCAGGTTGTTGTTTTCGTCTTTGGCGAATTCAGCAGCGGGGTAGATGTGCATCCATGTTGGCATATCCTTGTAATATTCGTAGCCGCTTTCCATATAGGTCACGTATTCGCGGAAATGGGTAACAGTAAGTCTGCTGTCATCTTTTGCGATACGTTGCAGCAACTTCTCCATCGTCTTGGTGCTGACGAGGAGCTGCTTCTTGTTGTTTGTATGAACGATTGTTACCTTCATTGAATATATTGATTAGGATGTTTGTTTGTTAACTATTAACTGTTAACTATAAACTATAAACTCTTGTTTGCGTTGCCCAAAGTTCGGTTGGTAAATTGGGCACTTGTTTCCCGTTATACGGGCAATGGTTGCCCATCACTTGTTCTCCAGTAGCCCGTCACGTGTTCACCGGTAGCCCGTCACGTGTTCTCTGTGGGACCGTTTAAATGGCATGGCTGGAACATCTGGAGGGCAGAGAAAGAGATTAGCTTTTAGTGAAATCAATCTCTTCTGAGAAATGGTCGAATTCAACATCTTTATATCCGTATCTGTCGAAGAGCTGTTTGATATATGCCTGTTGTTCCGGCAGGAGTTTCAGTTGTCCCAGTTTGTAACGGTAGTATTGTCCTTTGCTGCCGAGGTAGTCTCTCATTTCGGCGCGCAGTGCAGGAGCGTCTTTCACTTTCATTTCGGCAAAGAGTTTGTCGAATCCCCATGCCATTTTCACGACACGCAGCGGAGCGAAGTACTTGCAATTCCCGTTTTTCAGGGCATTTGGGAAAATGGCATCCCCTCTATCAGTCTTCTCGTTTTTGTAGAGACCGGATAGATAGTGGATACATTTGTTTTTCATCGGACATGGTTCGGTGAAACAGTAGGTGATGTTGCTAGGTACGTTTCCGTACTCAAAAGCCTTTTTCAGTAATTCCTTTTCATCCATGTTTCTTAAGTATTAAGAATAAAACATTCTGTTTTACTAAACGCAAAAACCTCCTGTTTATTGCCTTGCAAATGCTATTATTATCACTTCATAAAGCATTTTTTTTCGATGCAAGCAAGAAATCATGATACTTCTCGCTAATTTATGATACTTCGATGATACTTCTCCCTTTATTTTTAGAGAAGTCTCATTCGTGATAAAGTGTTGTGTATTAAAGATATAAGTCTTATTCTACACCGAAAAATGAGACTTTGATACTTTTTTCGAGAATAAAGATTTATACGTGCGTGTAATTGTTGGTTCTTTATCGCTTGCGTACTTCTTTCTAAATATCATCCTAGCCTCATCCCTTTTGTAGGAAGAATCATGTTCCACAAATAGCTCTCCTTTTTACGATTGTGTCCCCTCACACAACTTTTTTCGAAACTTTTTTGCTAAAAGTTTTGTTGTTTCGTTTTTTTTCTATAATTTTGTAGGCAGTTAGCGATAGAAATGTGTAAAAACATGAAAATCGCAGCAAAAGTCTCGAACCACGCCGAGCCTTTTCATATTTGCTTTAGCTTTATGATAGAGGAGAGTAGGGTGGGAAAGAGACACGACATATATAAGGCGCATACTTGGCGCTTTGTTCACGACTGATAGAAACTTCGCAACTTTCAGATACTGTCATGGACTTAGCAACGGTAGGTGTCTACGGGTGTGATTATATCACAGCCAATGGAGTATTGTATACCTATAATAATAGGTAAGATACTCCATGTGGTGGCGTATATCATATCGGCGTGGGCTCTAACGTTGTCTGTTCAGCAGTATCGGGCAATGCGAAGGCCTCTATCAGTGGGACAGACGACAGGCAGTTCCCACGCTTTTTTATGTTCGTATGAAACTTTGATGTCTAATCGCACAGTGTTGATGGGGACGTATCTGCGCACATAAAAAAGCAAAATGTTGAATAGATCTTTAAAACTGCCTAGGATTGGTTCTTCTTTATTGATGTTTTTAGCCTCAATGAGTCTTGTTGGTTGCACGTCAAGTTGTGGTGGACATAAGGTGGATTTGAGTCCTAATCCACAAAACATCCAAGCTTACTACGAGAAAGACTCACAGCGAATGCCAAATGAGGGGAAATGGGCTGCCTATTTTGATTTTTCTGGTGTTTATATAGCATACGATGACCCAGCTACTGCTCAAACCTTTAATGGTATCACACAGAAGGTTACAGGTTCATTGAATAATTATGACCTTTATTCATTGGCTAATGAAAAGATTGAAAAGTTGAATGGAAACGATTTGCATTCAGCTGCGAATATCTTTGCTCAACTACATAACCCTGCAGCTCAAGGACAATTGTATGCTCCTATAGAAAAAACTCTCAAGAAAATTGTCGATGAGAATAGAAGTGCCTTGTTGGTAACGGATTACGAGGAATATACACCAGGACATCAGATTTATCAACAAGCTTATGCTACTCCTTACTTTGAGGAATGGTTAAAGAGAGGTAAGGATATAACGTTCTTTGTGACAGATTACAAAGAAGGTGCTCTAGATAAACATCTTTACTATACTGTTTTTGATGACGAGAATCATCGCTTCTTGAAAGAAATTGAAGATGGTTTGCAAGGCAAGGCTCAGAACTATAAACGTTTTACGCTTTCTATGCATAACTACACAGTATTGCCAAAGAAAGGTGGAACAAGTGGTGCTTATGCAGGTCCTTGTATAGGTGGAACTTATCATGATGCAAATGGTGATGATGTAGTTACTGGGTCTGTGGAGAATGGAAAGGATGATGGCTTTAATTTCTTGCAGGGATCACGTGCCGAGTTGTATACTTTTGATGAGGGGTGGCAAGCTATCGTGGAAAATGCTCGTGGCCAGCAGGAAGAAGAAATTCCTTTGCAATACCGATTCCGGCATTTGTTCCAAAATCTATATGCAGATTTTTCTAATGTCGATTCTTATCAAATAAAAGGCTTAGCGGCAAGAATGGCGGACATAGGAAAAGATTTTGACCTTTATATGAATTGGCATACAGCTATGCTATATAAACCTAAGACTACAATAGTTGAAGGAGAAAAAGAGATTGAAGTGCCAACTGAAAGCTCTAACTTATATGATGAGCAAGGTAAACTTTTACCTGAGTTTGATTATGTAAAGTTGGGAGGTAGAAATATTGCGGATATTCAAGGAGTGGTAGCCTTTGATCAAAGTTTGTTCGCTCAATCTTTTGCCAAGACGAAAGGACATGATGTAGAGTTAGCTGTAGATTTGAATCCTCAGTTTGGTGGTGTTATAGCTGGTAATGAGGAACCTTCAGGTCTTTATCGCATAGACATTATTGTGGCTAAGGCAGAGCCAAATCTTGGTGTTCAAATAGATAACCTCTTCTCTTGGCCTGGCAATAATTGTCTCAGCTCTGCGATTAGAAATGTATTACAGCATTGCAATCCTCAAGGTAGCTGTGTATATAGCTATTTTATCAGAATGAATCAATAACAATCGTATAACCATATAAAAAGAAAAAGTATGTCAGAAATTATCGTTCCTGTTTATATTTGTGCCTTGGTGGCATCGGTATTGGCTTTGGTGTTGGCTATCATTTTGTCCAACAATGTTTCTTATCAGCCTAATCTGAGTGATGTAAGAAAACGTAAGGTGATATTCTGGTTCTCCAGTATTGTTGCACCTGTTGTTTCTGCATTACTTGCATTTTTGTTTGTATATATAGGTTTGAAAACTGGTTCAAAGAAAAGTACATTTATGCTACATATGTCTATTGGACTTTGTGTTTCATGGGTGGTATATGTTGCTCTTGGCTTTGTTGTTTCTAAGGCGAACAAGCAAGGCAAGTTAGGTTCTTGGTTCTAATATGGAGTTTCGATTATGAAAGATAGTTTATTTATTATAGCCATTGGTGGCACGGGGATGAGGTGTTTGGAGGCTTTCGTGCATCTCTGCGCTGTAGGAATGTTTGACAATGAAGAAATCAACATACTTACACTTGATACCGACCAAAGCAATGGTAATAAGGGCCGTGTAGAACGATTGATTGAGTTATATAATAAGGTGAAGACTGATAATCCAGAATCACCTGGTGGAAGTCCGAATTCCAATACTTTCTTCTCTTCCAAACTGAACCTTTATCGTTTCTATACGGATTATTCTATGGCAAACCGTAGTACTTATTCTAAATTGAGCGCTACACAGGGTGTAGGACAGGAAACGGAAGAAGATGATCATGATTTGGCAGACTTGTTCTTGGAGCATGATACTGTACAAAGTTTTAATCTGGATCATGGCTACCGTGCGCAAACTCATTTAGGTTCAATGCTGATGTATCATGGCATAGTAGAGGCGGCTTGTCATTATGTGGCAAACAAAGCTAAGGCAACAGAACCAGAGCTACAGTTGGCTGATTTTCTGACAGGCTTGCAGAAGAGCGGTACAGGTGCTCGTGTGTTTGTGTTTGGTTCTGTTTTTGGTGGAACAGGTGCATCTTCGATACCTGTTGTGCCTGAGGCTTTGAAAGAGGCCGGAAATATCATCTCGCAAAATACGATAGACTTCAATAAGGTGAAGTTTGGAGCCACTTTGCTTACGGAATACTTCAGTTTCCAATCTCCTTCTGATGCGCAACGTAAGCAAGAAAAGTTGATAGCTTCATCCGATTATTTTGCCATCAACTCACAAGCGGCTTTGCAGTTCTATCAGAATGACAAGACGGTGAAGGAACGATATAAGCGTTTCTATCATATAGGCTGGCCAGCAAAAGACCTTAATGTCTCAGATAGCAATGGCGGTAAAACAATCACAGGTGGCGCAGAACAAAAAAATGCTTGCCATGTTGTGGAAATGATGAGTGCTTGTGCAGCTTATGATTTCTTTACGATTGCTGATCAGAATTTACAAAATACTTCGGTTCAATACTTGTATCGTTCGGTAGAATTGGATGATGCAAAGAACTTAACTTTCCGTGGTACGGATTTCGTAAGTCAATCCAAGGCTTCTGAGTTTATGCAAAAGTTGGGCTCATTCTTGACCTTAGCACATATCGTTCTATCTAAGCATGGTGGTGCTTTATTGCAGAATAATGTGGAAGATAAGACGAGAGGTACACGTGGCTTTATTACTCGTCTAGCGGAACAGGAAATCCCTGACTACAACGACATGAAAAAAGAACAGTCTAAGGAGATTGATGACTACATGAAGGAATTTGCCTATAGTACAGAGAATGGAACTATAAAGCGTGGATGGATTTATCAAGTATATAACTCTGTACGTTTGGCAGGTGTGAGTCGTTTCTTGTTCCCATCGAAGGTTTTTGAGGAAAATGTGATGTCTCTTGCTGCAATGGATCCATGTAAGGAGATTCAAGAGGAAAGAAAATCAGGCTTGTTTAAGACAGACAAGCGTACAGATTATGATGATTTCATCAAAAATCTCCCTAAGTGCCGTCCTGTAGATGAAAAGCAAAATGTCAGCACAATGAAAGAACGTTTCTTGGCGCATATGTTCAACGCCATCAACTTTACAATTCCTTTTAGTGCTAAATTATAAAAGTTTAAAATATAAGTCTTATGCCAGATATTAAAGCATTAGTAATCAATGTCAAACCTCGTAGCCAACAACAAGGAGCTGCTGGACAGTGGCAGGATTTGACTTCAAGCATACAAGCTTTTACACGAGATATAGAGACTCCATCTATTCAGGATGGAGTTGATGTTAGTGCCATTGTTTCGGGTGTACCAACTGTATTTGCTCGTGCCGACCTTTTCAATCATGCACTTAATGAAATACAGACAATCCGTAAGGATGCTTCTGTTGGACTAAACCAATATTATGTCAATCTTGTAGATGAGTGGCGAGGTCTTATAGCTTGTATTGCTTTGAATAATACCGCAATAGAGATACGTCGTATCACACTTGCCTATAGTGACGGTAAGGATATGAAGACTACGGAAAATATGTATGAGCCAAAAGGTGCTTTTGGTAATATGCTGATGAATGACCGCAGCCTTTGGACAGAGCAGGGTAAGGCTAAAAATGCCCAAGTGCAGCCTTTTCTATACCTTATTAAATATAATAAGCAAGTGGTTGGTGCCACTTCGCCTCGCTCGTTGTTCTTTACTTCTGTGTCTTATGGTATAGATAAGAATGTTGCGTTTGTAGACCCTGCGACTCACCGTTTTACAGACCCACTGCATAGCACGATTTCTGATGAACAGTTGCTCAATTTGTTTGCTTACGTAGATAAGTTGTTGCCTCGTATCAAGCAGTTGGAAGACTACTACAAGCAGACTGGACTCACATATGAAGGAATCAAGGGTGAATTGGGTACATGGCGTAATGAAATCTTGAAACTTATACGTGACCGAAAGCTCGATGAGAATAATGCAAGTGCTCTTCCTGTACAAGGCTTTGGATTACCATTTAGTTTCCTTAATTATACAGAGGAACTTTATGGATATAATGGAGATATAACCACGGAACCTGATGCTGATGGAGTGTCAAAAGCTTTTAAACCAGAGGAACTTTTGTTGCCTAAGGATTCTAAGTTGCTTAGATTTTGGCTACCACGTGAGTATGAAAAAGGTGAAAAGGATATAGCGACATTGCCTATATTTTTGTTGAGAGCACATAGGACAGGCAGTACGGATTATGCCTTCTTTGCTATCCCTTTGAGTCAAAAGGGATTGGTAGTGTTTGGTCGTAATGTAAGCTCTTTGCTGGGGTATACTCAAGCTGGCGTTAGTATCAATTCACACATGGATGCCGAGTTTGATGAGGATAAATCTAATCTTTCAGTGCGGTTGACTATATCTGTAACCGATGAAAATGGTGACCGTAAGGAGAAGACCATTCCTATAGAGTACAAGATTAATGGTATATTTAAGAGAAACAAAGATGTCGTGTTGTGGCCTAATTTCATTTCCGATAAGTGGAATCGTTATTTCTTATATTCAGAGATGCCACACAATGCTCGTCAAGAGGATTGCCAGTATAGCGCAATTCCTTTTGTCGGTAATGAAAAGCAAGATAATGAGATTATTACCGATTATGATGGTAATATACAGTATCTTGCAGATAAAGGTGTTGCTTTGGGTGATGCCAAACTGTTGGTGACCAGCGATAATCGTACTGCAACTCGCAAATATAAATATGAGATATTTGAGAGCAAGCATCCTTTCAGAGGAGTGCGCTTTACTCATATCACTGGTTGTGATAGTGGCTTTATTTTGATACATTATAGCAGTAACTTAAATGCGAACGATTCCTTACCAAAGGATATGCTTGATGTTAATCGTACATTGAGTGATGTTACTGTTGGTGTGGACTTTGGAAGTACTAATACTTCTGTGGCTTATCATGATGGGCAGATGCAATATGCAGAAGGCATACAGTTTACTGGTCAGCGAGTATCGCTCTTTACTGATTTGGGAGCTAATGCCAATCAAGCTCCTGCTGAGCGAAATGTGCTCTTCTTCCAAAATGAAGATTTGTATTCGAATGCCATTAAGAGCATTCTTGCCATCCACGATGACCAACGTTTGCCAAAAAATGAGTTGGATGGTATCAATACCTTGCGCAGTGAAGCTGTACAAGGAGGATTCCCATGCTTCTGCCGTCACTTGCCTGTTGACAATGTTGCGGATGACACGATGACGCTTGGCTTCCGAGGTGGACAGAATATTGTGCAACTCATCCATAATATGAAGTGGAGTGATAGAGAGGAGGATAAGGCGCATAAGCAGGCTTTTTTAGCTTCTTTGTTATTGCATATCTATGCAGAGTTGTTTGTTAAAGGATTTGTACCAAATGTTCTTAGATGGTCGTATCCTTCGGCAATGGGATATAATTTGATGTTGCAATATAACCAAATTTGGCAGTCTTTGCAACATATATCTCCTGTGATAGATGTTGCGGGGAATCCTGTTCCGTTATCAGTTTCTAAAATTCCAGGTATGGATACAGGTGGTATAGGCTCAGATGGGTTTGGAATAACGGTAGATGTTTCTGGGGGCATTTCCAATGATGGTTTTGACAATGATAATCCTTTTGGGGGAGGCGACCCATTTGGAGGCGATGCCTTTGGTTCTACGGATGCTTTTGCTTCTCCACAAAATGAGGCTCCTTTCTCCAATACTACAAGTGCATTTGATGATAGTGATAATCCTTTTGGAACATCCTCTCCTCAACAAAAGAAAAAAGAACAAAAGCCACTTGTGCCTAATCGAGAACCTTTTAGGTTTGATTTTAAGGATATAGATACAAGTAAAGCCATGACGGAAGCTTGTGCTGTGGCTAATTTCCTTTCATACAATATTAATAGTACAAATGAATTGACGTTCTGTTTTGATGTTGGTGGAAGTACGACGGATATTTCTGTAATCTGTAAGGACAATGTGGCAAGCAAAATGTTGAAACAGAATTCAATTCGTTTTGCAGCCCAGCGAATATCAGCTGCAACCAAGTTTATGGATGTTCAGTTTGAGAATGCTTTGACTAATATCTGCCATCGCAACAACTTGAAATTACTTGGGTTTAATGATGGACAAAAACTCTATTCTGCAGCTACTGCCCCTTATTATTTCGAACAAGTGGTCGATTTGTTGGATACGAAACAACTTGCGGAGTTTTATCAAATCCTTTCTACAGAATGTAGTCCTTTGTTCTGTGTGGATATGTATGTTACAGGTCTTATCACTTATTATGCAGGACAATTGGCTATAAAATTGGTAAAGGAAGCACGTCAGTCTGGCGAGTTGTCTATGTTTAAGGCTGATTGGCGACCAAAGGTAAAGATTATCTTTGCAGGCAAAGGATCTCGCATTTTTGAATGGTTATACACCATCAATAAAGATGTTGCGAGAAAATACTATATGGAGATGTTCTGTATGGGTATGGGGGGCATTGATGTAGTCAAGGGTAATCTTGGTGGATGGCCAACTATAGATATCCAGACCAAACAAGCTAATGAGGTGAAGTTTGAAGTATCTAAGGGATTGGCTAAGACCATTGCAAGTCCATTGCAAATCTCTGATAAAGTTATTGAGATTATTGGAGAAAATGGCTTTACTCTCTATAATACAAGTACAGGCAATGAAGAAGAACTTACATTTGAAGATAGTATTTCTCCAGAGTTCATGGAAAGCATTGGAGTTTGTTTCAAATCTCCTAATAACTTGGATACAACGAAAATGTGTTTCTATACTTTTGCAGGAATATTCTATAAGTATGTAAATGGTCTATTTGGAAGAGATATGGTGGACTTGAAAAAAATGATGAATGGTATTAATTCTATGGCGAATATCAATACTTATATCCAAAATCTTCCAGAGATGCAGAAAGCCCGACGCCAAGATAAATTTGACTATGTGGCTCCTATCATCATCCTCGAAGGTATGAAGTTCTACGATGAGTTCTTGATGAACATATTTAAGAGTTGAAAACAGATAAAATCAGAAGAAAGTGAATTATTGCATATTGGTAACTATATCGCGTAATACAATCTCCTTCCGCTATTACCGCACGGATGGCGACAATCGCTTTGTCGATTTCATGCAGGATGGTGGAGGTGAGATGCCTTTTGCCATAGAATGTGTAGGCAATGAGTTTGTGATAGGCAAGAGTGCGTTGGACTCGGCAACCCAAAAACTGGCTCCAAATGCTTTTGCTAACATTTTCGATACTTGTAAGGAAATGCGTACATTTCGATTTGCAGGACGTGATGAGCAACTCAATAAATTACCATTCTATGCAATCAAGTATTATGTTAATAAAATCTTACAAAACCGTTTTTATGGAGAGGTCGGGAATATTGATAGTAATGTATCTAAGTTGCCATTGGTGTTCCTGTTTGCCCCAGAAATAGATACGGATAAGAAACTTTTTATAAGTAGCCCATTTGAAAAAGGTGGCTTTCAGAATATGTGTTCCATAAGTTACTGTCAGCTTTTGCTGCCTGTTGTTATGGAATCTTTGCCAGAAAAACAAAGGGCAAAGGTTGCTATTATGGTTTCGGTAGATAAGAATGATTTGCTGTTGCAACTTTATGATGCTGTAACTAGAGAAACGCTTATGGATTCCATAAGAATAGAAGGACTGGGAAGTGACCCAAGATTGAAACAGACAATGGATTTGATTTGGGCAGGACTCTTTAATTATAACTATCAGCCTCGTGAACAAGAGGAAAATATATTGAGAGAAGCAGCATTGCGATTTCTCAATAGTAATGTGAGGACGGCTAATGAAGAATTGTGTATGAGCGATGGCTCTATGCAAGCTTATTGTTTGTCCCGAGACGACTTGGATATGTCTGCTATAGGTGAGGCATCTAGATTGGTTTCGCATCATCTGAATGAGGCTTTGAATAACAATGGCTTGAATGTAAAGCAATGTCAAGTTGTTTTGGTGGGAAAAGCTGCAACTGACTATTTTGAGAATATCTTTGGGCAGATGGCGTTGGCTTATCCAGTTAGAAAGGTAACGGAGAAAGTGAAAAACTTGATGCTAGACCGATTGTTAGGTTTGGTAAAAATGGCAGATTATGACGTGAGTAATTTGTTTTCTCGAACTCCTAAGGTGCAGACAGTACCTGTTGTTTCAAAAGAAACTTCGGTAGCTTCCGTATTACCAGTGGAAAATGTTGCTGTTCCAACTCCTGCGGACAAAAGAAAGGTTCGAGTTATGAAGGCAGATATAAATGCTAAACTTCGAGGAAATGATGCAAATGGTGCTTATGCAGTTTATGAAGAATTGAAAGAATGGGTAACTCAAAAAGGCTTTACAGAATGGAATGACGATTTGAGTAAGTTGTCAGAAACAATGGGGAGCATGAAGAGGAAAGTGAAGGAGGCTCCAGAAAATAGAGACAAGTTATCGTCAGTCCTTAAGCCTGTTTCTGATATTCCAAAGAAAGCACCTGTCGTTGACTTGAAGAAGATACAGCGAGAGTTTCATCGAGAGACAGCAGATATAAAAGCTTTGGCTCGAACTGGTAGAAAGGATGATGCTAGAATAGCATTGCATAAGCTAGAAACACGTTTGCATCGTGATGACATCAAAGAGTTTGACGCTGCTTTAGCAGACATAAGAAAGCAATATGGCTTAGAAAATGCTGGCGCTGTGAAAAAAGAAGAGAACCCAGCCAAAAAGAAAAAGTCTGAAGCAGAGATGCTACTTCAAAAGGGATTATTTGCGGAAGCAAAGCGAATTTTCGCAGAGGAGGGTAATTCTGAGATGGCTCAGGCTTGTTCTAAATTGATAAGGGCAAAGCGCAATATAGCATCGTACGTAAATGGTATCGATTCTGTTCGTCGTAGTCGTAATATGACAAGCAAACAGAATGCAATCAGAGAGTTGGAAAATTGTTCGGCTCTTTATCGATTGTATAACTTGGAAACTGCAGAAATAGAGCAACTTATTGAACAGTATAAAACAATATAATAAACAATTTAAATGTAAGATTATGGCAAGATTTCAAATTGAAAAAGGTGAGCGCTTTGCGCTTGACAAGAGTGAGGGATTGGAGAAGGTACAGATTGACCTTAATTGGAAATCAGGTGCAGACTTGGATGCATCCGCTTTTCTTGTAGGTACAGATGGCATGATAATGGATGATGCAGACTTTGTGTTCTACAATTCTAATCATCGTGCTAATTCTG
Organism: Segatella copri DSM 18205; assembly: GCF_025151535.1. Taxonomy (NCBI): domain Bacteria; kingdom Pseudomonadati; phylum Bacteroidota; class Bacteroidia; order Bacteroidales; family Prevotellaceae; genus Segatella; species Segatella copri. Next base: position 2,331,920 of record NZ_CP102288.1, on the reverse strand, counting down.
AGACTGGTGAGCTTGAGCCTTTCAATAAGGCTGTTCATGGTAATAAAGTTCATTGGCGTTCTGTTACAGTTCCTGTTTCTGCAGATGGTTCTGTCCTTGGCTCTCTAGATGACCTTGGCGATGATGAGGAAGGTGATGAGGCTGGTGAGACTATGCACGTGGATCTTTCTAAGGTGAGTCCAAAAGTTCAAGAAATCATCTTCTGCGTTACAATCTATCATGGGGACAAAAATGGAGTGACCTTTGGGGCAGTTCGTGAGCCTTCTATTACCATTTCTAATGAGGAGACTGGTGAGGAGCTTTGTAAGTATAATCTTAAGGAAAATTTCTCCACAGAGACTGCAGTTGAAGCAGCTAAGCTAGTTTGTAATGATGAGGGTGAATGGGAATTTGAAGCCGTAGGTGAAGGTCATGATGGTGGCATGCAGACTCTCATTGATATTTATGCATAATAAATTTTCAAACGATTACGACTATGGGAAGATTTAATTTGTCAAAAGGAGAACGTTTTAAAATAGCCAAATCGGAAGGTTTGAGTAAAATCAAGGTGGTATTGGATTGGAATTCCGATGCCGACCTTGATGCTTCAACTTTTCTTTGTGGCGATGAGGGCGTGATACTTGATGATGCAGGTTTCGTGTTCTATAACTCAGAGAATCGAGAGCAACCATTTGACCGTGCGGTGTTTGGTAACAAGCGTAAGTGGATGGCTGAAACACGTCCAATGTCAAGTGATGGAGCAGTTCTAGGTTCTCTTGATGATCGCAATGGCGGTTCGGGGGAACAGATTGATGTGGATTTGGACAAAGTTGATCCAAATGTTTGTGAAATTGTCTTTGTTGTGTCAATACATGATGAAGGAATGACTTTTGGCGATGTTAAAGATGCTTTTATCAGTGTAGTTAATGCAGTGAACGATGAAGAGCTTTGCAGATACGAGCTAAATGAGGCTTTCACAGAAGAAACAGCATTGTCTGTTGCCAAACTTGTTGTAAATGAGGATGGTGATTGGGAGTTTGAAGCTGTTGGTGTTGGTCATGTTGGTGGCTTGGAAACTCTCATAGACATCTATGCTAGTTAATGAATTAAAAAGTTGTAGTTATGGCTGATAATAAAAATCAAAGAAAATCGACACGTTCCTTTAATATGGAAAAACATGTTGAGCGACATTTCGATATAGAAAAGGAGCAAGCTCCTGTATTGGATACTCCTCAAAATAAAACTTTAGATGTGCAAACGCAAGAAACAGATGGTGGCAATAATGGAAATGGTAGCAAGAACAAGATACTTGCTATTATTGCAGTTATAGTTTTGATTGTTGTTGCTTTTGTTGCTTACAGAAGTTGTGGAACAAATGAATCAAAGGTAGATGAGCTTACTAACACGATAGTTTCTGATTCTACAGAAAAAGAAAAAGCTGATACAACCTCACATGAAGAGAAATCTGCAAGTCCTATAAGTAAGCAATCACAATCAACATCAAGTGAGGTAAGTTCTGAAACTGGAACAAACGCAGAATCAGATAATACATCTGCAGTACCAACTACCAAAAGTGAATCATCAGGAAAAAGTATAGAAGAAAAAGCTATGCAAGTTTGGGATGGTGTTTATGGCAATGGAACTGAAAGAAAGTCCAAATTGGGTTCTGATTATAAGGCTGTTCAGAAGCGTGTAAATGAAATGTATCGTAACGGATACAGACATTAATATTTATAGTTTGGACAGATGGGTGGGTAGGTACTACTCTTTCTGTCCAAATTGTTTTTATATGCTATAAGAATTTCAGAATTAAACATCATTATACAAGTTGAAATTAATGTTAATGATGGCTCTATAAAATATGAAAATGAATTTGAGCAGAATTATATGAAGGTTAAAGATAGAATATACAAACTTTACACAGAAAATCCTGGTTTTTATAATCATATAATAGAACAAATAGGTTATGGTGACTTGATAGATTTTCATGGCATGTGTATTGAGAATGTTCCCTTATGTTGGAAGGGACCAGATTATGATGGATGGCTAGATGAAACTTGGTTCTTGTTGGAAGGCTTTTGTATAGAAAATGACATTTTATATGCTCAAGTCTCAAATTATCATTCTGGACCACCTGATTTTGAATGGCTGGATATTGAATGTGTGCCAAATGGTATTTTGGAATACGTATTGAAATTATTCAAAGAGAAAAAATAAAATGGAACAAAAACATCATTACACAGGCTTGACCGATGCCCAAGTGCTCGAAAGCCGTAGTAAACATGGTGCCAATATCTTGACACCACCAGAGAAAGAACCTTTATGGAAACAATTCCTAGAGAAGTTTGGCGACCCTCTGATTATCATTTTGCTGATAGCCGGAGTGTTGTCTATCGGTATTTCTTGCTATGAGTTTTGGGGATTGCATGAAGGTGCAGAGACTTTCTTTGAACCTGTTGGTATATTTGTGGCTATTTTGCTTGCCACTGGTATCGCCTTTATCTTTGAGTTAAAGGCTGATAAGCAGTTCTCGGTTCTCAACCAAGTCAATGACGACGAAATGGTAGAGGTAATCCGAAATGGAAACACAACTTCTATCAAGAAGAAAGATGTCGTCGTTGGTGATATTGTCGTGTTAAATACAGGTGAGGAAATTCCTGCTGATGGTGAACTTTTAGAGGCGATTACCTTGAATGTTGATGAGTCTTCTTTGACTGGTGAGCCTATTTGTCATAAGACGATTCATGAACAGGAGTTTGATAAGGATGCAACATTCCCTTCTAACCATGTGATGCGTGGTACAAAGGTGATGGAAGGTCATGGTATCTTCAAAGTCTTGGCAGTTGGTGACAAAACGGAAAATGGTAAAGTCTTTGAGGCTGCCCAGATAGATGATAGCGTTCGCACCCCATTAAATGAACAGTTGGATGGATTGGCAGACTTGATAACCAAGTTGAGTTATATCTTTGCAGCCCTTATCATTGTTCTCAAGCTGATGGTGTTCTTTGATTGGAGTCCTATTGTTTTGACATTGGCGGTTCCTACAGCTATATTTTTCTGGATGGTTATTAAAAAGTTTGACGACTGGAGTTGGAAGGCTGTTGTTCCAGCAATCATTGGCTATTTTGTGATATTGATGGGTATGGTAGTTTATTTCCATGATACTTTGATGCCGGGTGAGCAAATAGCTAAGTTGATTACATATACGTTGGATACCTTGATGATTGCAGTAACACTTGTGGTTGTTGCGGTACCAGAAGGTTTGCCAATGGCTGTTACTCTGAGTTTGGCTTATAGTATGACTCGAATGATGAAGACCAACAACTTGGTTCGTAAAATGCATGCTTGTGAGACAATGGGTGCTACGACAGTTATCTGTACCGATAAGACTGGTACTTTAACACTGAATCAGATGCAAGTGCATGATACCAATTTCTATGGTCTTTCTGCTCAGACGTTGGGTAATGATAAGGGTAGTCTGTTGATAGAGGAAGGTATCGCGGTTAATTCAACTGCTTCTTTGGATTATTCAGATGCTGAGGCTGTAAAAGTATTGGGTAATCCTACAGAGGGCGCTTTGCTTCTTTGGCTCAAGAAGGCTGGCGTTGATTATCTGAATCTACGTGAGTCTGCTGAGGTTTTGGAGGAGTTGCCTTTCTCTACGGAGCGTAAGTATATGGCAACAATTGTTAAGTCTTCCTTGTTTGGAGGCAAGACAATTCTCTATGTCAAGGGTGCTCCTGAAATTGTAAGTGGCTTGTGCAAGAACATCGAGAACAATGTTTCAAAAATTGATATTGAGAACCAGTTGGTTGAATATCAGAACCAAGCTATGCGTACCCTCGGCTTCGCTTATCAAATAATTGATAGTAAGGCTGACGTATTCAAGGATGGTAAGGTTGTGGCAGATAATTTAACCTTTATGGGTGTTGTGGCTATCAGCGACCCTGTTCGTCTGGATGTTCCTGCAGCCGTTGCAGAATGTATGAATGCCGGTATCAATGTGAAGATTGTTACTGGTGATACTCCTGGTACAGCTAAGGAAATCGGTCGCCAAATTGGTCTGTGGACAGCAAAGGATGGTGATAAGAATATTATTACTGGTCCAGAGTTTGCTGCTCTTTCTGATGAAGAGTTGGATAAGAGAGTCTTGGATTTGAAGATAATCTCTCGTGCTCGTCCTATGGATAAGAAACGATTGGTTGAGGCTTTGCAAAGAAAGAACCAAGTCGTTGCTGTTACTGGTGACGGAACCAACGATGCCCCTGCTTTGAAGGCTGCTCATGTTGGTTTGTCTATGGGTGATGGTACTTCTGTAGCAAAGGAGGCATCTGATATTACCATTATCGATAACTCATTTAGTAGTATTGGTAAGGCGGTGATGTGGGGACGTTCACTCTATCAGAATATCCAACGTTTCTTGCTCTTCCAGTTGACTGTGAATGTGGCTGCTTGCTTTATCGTTCTTTTTGGCGCATTTATGGGCGAGGAAAGTCCGCTTACCGTAACTCAGATGCTTTGGGTAAACTTGATTATGGATACTTTTGCTGCAATGGCATTGGCATCTTTGCCTCCATCAGAGAGCGTGATGAAAGATAAGCCAAGAGATAGAAATGCCTTTATCCTGAATAAGGCGATGTATCAGAACATCTTGGGCGTAGGTGGATTCTTCTTTGTGTTGCTGCTTGTATTACTTTATGTCTTTGAGCATTCGAATATTACGCAGTTAACAGATTTACTCAACGTTCAGTTAGGTGCATCTGATGATCTTACTCCTTACGAGTTGACCTTATTCTTCACCATCTTCGTGATGACTCACTTCTTCTATCTCTTCTGTGCAAGAGCATTTGAGACAGGTAAGAGTGCGCTTCATTTCAAGGGATGCAAGGGCTTGTTGATTATTGCAGCTATCATTTTGGCTGGTCAGATTGCTATGGTAGAGATTCCTGGTTTGCAGAATTTCTTCAATGTTACTGGTCTGAAGTTTGAGGATTGGGTAATCATCATCGTTGGTTCTTCACTTGTGCTTTGGATTCGTGAAATCTGGAGTTTGCTAAAGAAAATCTAAAATAAAATAGAAGGAGTTGCGTTATTCTTTAAGATAGAAGGCGCAACTCTTTTTTATCAATTTCTAAAATTTATAAAGATATGTCTAAGTTTAAAATACCAGGAGTGTCATTCTCCTTAAATCGGGCTTTAGGTATCACGCAAGCAAAACAAAAGTTTGCTCGTGAGACAGGTATTCCAACCTCAAAGGCAGGATTGGAAAGAAAAATTGGCAAGATAGTTCTGAAGGCATTGTTTGGAAAATAATATGAGTAATAACAATAATAAACAGTTAGGTGAAGCTCCTTGGCTGCATGTAATTATTTCCACAGGATTAGGCACAGGTTTTATACCTAAAGCACCTGGTACAGCAGGTGCTTTCCTGGCTTTGCTCATTTGGATAGGTCTTTATTATGTCCTTTCTCCGATAGGGTTGATGGTGGCTACAATTTTATTGGTTGTTAGTTCTTTGTTGATTGGAGTCTGGACTGATAATGTGATGGAGAAATATTGGGGTGAAGACCCTAGGGCTGTCGTAATTGATGAGTTCTTTGGTACGTGGGTTGCAGCTTTAGCTGCTGTTTGTGTAGATGGTCCAGCTTATGTCTCAATATCCCTTGCAACAATAGGTTTTGTGTTGTTTCGAGTGATAGATATAACTAAGCCGCTTGGTTGCAGATGGATAGACCGGAATATTCATGGTGGATGGGGCTGTATGCTTGACGATGCATTGGCTGGCTTCTATGCATTTATTGTAACATTTATAATCAGATATTTCCATCTAGTAGAATATATTCATGGGACATATAACTTGTAAAACTGTACCTACAACTGGTATCATTGGAGCTATTGCTGGCGATTGCTTCGGGGCTGCGTATGAATTTCATCCGGTAAAGCATGGGGACTTCTATATATACAAAGAGCCTCGTTTTACGGATGATACGGTTATGACTTTGGCTGTTGCAAAATGGCTGACGATAGATCCTGAACATACTCATGAGAAGCTCGTGGAGTGTATGAAAGAATTGGGACGGAAGTATATGTTTGTTGGCTATGGGAAGAAGTTCTTGCGGTGGATTATTAGTAGAAAAACGGAACCGTATAACAGCTATGGCAACGGTTCTGCCATGCGAGTAAGTCCATGTGGCTTTTATGCCAAGACATTGGATGAGGCTTTACTGCTTGCTAAGATTTCTGCAGAGGTGACTCATAACCATCCTGAAGGGATAAAGGGGGCGCAGGCTATAGCTGCTTGTATCTTTCTGGCTCGTCAAGGAAAAGACAAAAAGCAAATATGCGATTACGTTGAGGCTCATTTTGAAGGGTACAATCTTCACCGTACTCTTGCAGAAATACGTCCCGATTATGGATTTAGGGTTAGTTGTCAGTCGAGTGTTCCTGAATCTATCATCTCATATCTCGAAGCAGATAGTTATACTTCTGTTATCCGTAATGCCATCTCTCTTGGCGGTGATGCAGATACTATGGCGTGTATGGCTGGAGATGGATGATTTTACGATTGTTGGTTGTATGAATAGAAAAAATATGGAAAATGAAACTTTAAAAGAAAGATTCCTCGGTACCATCTTCGGACAAGCTGTAGGAGATGCCTTGGGACTGAGCACGGAGTTTATGTCCAAGCAAGAGGTGGATCGTTTTTATCCTAATGGGATAGAGGATTATTCACAAATCGTGCAGGATGATCATCGTCGTCGTTGGCAAAGAGGCGACTGGACTGATGATACCGACATGATGCTATGCATCTTAGATTCTTTTGTGGCTTGTCAAAAGGTAGATATTCTTGATATTGCCAGAAGGTTTAAGGAATGGATGATGAACGGAGGCATGGGAATTGGCCGGCATACATATAATGTAATGGCTCTTGGTGACTATACTTCGAATCCACAGAAGGCTGCAGAGATTATCTGGAAGATGGGAAAGAAAAAAGCTGCAGCTAATGGAGCCGTCATGAGAACTTCGGTGGTAGGACTTTTGAAGGACAATGTGGCTAATAATGCAGAGAATATCTGTAAGCTAACTCATTATGATCCTCGCTGTGTTGGCTCTTGCGTTATCGTTTCTTCTATCATACATGCTCTTGTCTTTGAAGACAGGATATTGGATTATGAAGATGTGATTGGCATAGCCAAACAATATGATGAACGAATCGTTCCATTTATTGACTTGGCATATTATGAAGGTCTGGATTCTTTGTGTCTGGATGATGAAAATAGTATGGGATATACGCTCGGAACTTTAGGGGCTGCCCTATGGGCTTATTGGCATGCAACCTCGTATAAGGAGGGTATCTTGAAGATTGTTTTGTCAGGAGGAGATGCGGATACCAATGCAGCAGTAGCAGGAGCTACCCTGGGTGCTAAATTTGGAATATGCCATATTCCTGAAGAATGGAAGAATGGTCTTCTCCATGCTTCTATGCTCCATGATAAGGTGCAGAATCTCTACTTTTATAATCATCGTCATTCCCGAAAAGTGTCATTAATGACAAAAAACGGGAATGTTTAATAGATTTAAACTTTTGGCTTGTTCTTTAGAAATCCATGTGTATGCTTTTGTTTCAAAAAGCGCAGAATCCTGTTGGCATCACTGCCAGCAGGATTCTACGCTTTCCCTATTAATTTCTTAAATATGTCGTCTGCAAAATGAACTCAATTGATCTCTACAGAACTCTCTTGTGATTTCTTGTTCAGCATTTGTCTGCTGTTTAGTCTCTGTAGCCTCCTGCTGTTGACTAATAATTCATTCCGAATGTCCAGAGAGGAATGATATTGCCGAAACCGGTTTCAATATCATCTTTTACGATATATCCCTCTTCTGCCTCGGTTATCTGCTTCTGCCCTTTCTTCTTGCCACCTATCTCAAAGGTCTTGCCGTCTATCAGAAAATCAGAGATGGGAGAATTGTAAACGGTATGGTTCACTCTCATTTGATTAAAGAAAAAGGTCTCACGTTGATTTCCTATATCGGGAGTTTCAGATGTGAGGGCGAAAGAGAGGTTTGTATTGTCGAGATATACTTTTTCAACCTTTCCCAGACCTCTTACTCCCTTTGTTGAATCGTGGAGTTGGGAGATGAGACCTGCCTTTTCCATAAGTTCAAAGTAGTCGGGAAGCAAGCCACGGTCTGCCTTGATGGTTGTTGCGATGGTGCTCATGTTAGGCTTGAATGGCACACTGTCTGCTATCACCTGCATCAGTTCCTTCAATTTCCTCGATATGGTTACTGTGTAGTTGGCATATTGGGGAATGTCGGTTTCCAACGTTATGCTTACTACCTGGTTTAAGCGCATCTTATAGCCCTCGTCTTCATAAAAAGGATAGTACCCCTGGCGCAGATATTCGTTGAAGAGGGATAGGGGGTGGTCTATCTCTATCGGCAACTCTACCTCATGATTAACGATTTGCTCCAATGGGTAGGCTGGTAGGTCGATTCCTAGTTTCATGCCAATATATTCTCTAAACGACAGACCTTGCATTTTATAGACGAGGACACGACGGCTTAAGTCGGCGGTTCCCTGATAGATGTCAAGCACTGATGATCCTGTAAACACTACTTGCAGGTCGGGCAGATTATCGTATATCATCTTCAGCTCCGTTGCCCATCCTTTATATTTATGTATTTCGTCGATAAAGAAATGCTTGCCGCCAAGTTGATTGAATTTCATGGCAGTTTCAAAGAGTGTATGATTGGCGAAATAGATGGATTCGGCACTCACATATAGGGTGTCCTTCAACTTGAGATTCTGCTTGATGTACTGCAAGAGGAGTGTGGTCTTACCCACGCCACGAGGTCCCACAAGGGCTGTCATCCGATTCTTCCATGGAATCTGATGATACATATATCTTACGTATCGGGTGTCTGTACGTTTGATGAGATTGTCGGATAATTGCTTCAATAATTCCATATTTCTTCTGTTATTAATTCATTTATTTGAATGCTTTTTAGCATTTTGGGTGCAAATATACGAAATTTGTGGTAAATTCCCTACAAAAATACGAGAAATTTGTGGTAAAAACACCACAAATTTCTCTATTTGGCTTATAACAGCTCTCTTGCTATCCAGGCACAGGCTTCGGCATCTGCCAGGGCATTGTGGTGCTGGGTGAGGTCGTAACCGCAATAGGCGGCTACGGTCTGGAGCTGATGGTTGGGGAGGAGAGTGCCCAGTTTTCTTCGGGAGGCACGGCAGGTGCAATGGAATTCGTAGTCGGGATATTCCATCTGATACATCTGGAATACGGCCTTCAGGCATCCTTCATCGAAGGGGGCGTTGTGGGCTACCAGGGGCAGACCTTCTATCTTGGGCGCAATCTCTGCCCAGACTTTCGGGAAGACATCGGCATTCATCGTGTCTTCCTGGGTCAGGCCGTGAACCCGGGTGTTCCAATAAGAGTAATACTCCGGTTCGGGCTTGATGAGGCTGTAGTAGCTGTCTGCAATCTCGCCATCCCTCACTATCACAATGCCCACCGAGCAGACACTTCTATTTCTCCCATCAGCCATCTTAGGGCATTGATTCTCTTGATACCGTTGTAATCGGCAGTAGGGTCTTCATCAAGTGTAAGGATATACTTAGGATATTGGTCATTGATCTGCTGCAGAGATGCCAATTCTCGTTTTAAGGTAGTCTCATCTCTAACGGTAGCAGCTACCTGATAATACGTGATATTGTTTTCATCAATCGCTACAAAATCTACTTCCAGATTATCCATCTTTCCTATATATACTTTCTGCTGGCGATGGAGTAGTTCCAGATAAACGATGTTCTCCAGGATGCGGCCGGCATCGAATGAGCGGGAGCCTAGGAGCATTCTTCTCAAACCGATATCTACTAGATAATATTTACCCAATGTCTTGAGCAGCTGCTTACCCTTGATGTTGTATCTTTTGGTTTCATATACGAAGAAGGTTTCGCAGAGTGCGGTCAGATACCGTTCTACGGTTTTCTGGTCTATTTTCCTTCCATCGGCAGTCATGATGTCGGCTATGCGCTTGGTGGATAGGATGTTGCCGATATTGTCGGCTGTGAAACGGATAACGCTTTCCAGCATCATGACATCGGGTAACTTCTTCCTGCTCATGATATCCTTTACTACAATGGTGTTATATACGCCATTCAGGTAGTCGCTGATTTCTGCGGGAGTATCCAGTTCAAGTGTATATGGAAAACTGCTCCTTGTGATGTAGTCTGTATAGGCTTTGGGAAGATTGTCGGTTCCTCCGATACCTTCAACATACTCTCTGAATGAAAGGGGAAGCATTGCGATTTCTACATATCTTCCGGATAGTAACGTGGCGATTTCGCTTGACAGCATATAGGCATTCGACCCCGTAATATAGAGATCTACTGTTGGCTTCAGGTTGAGGCTGTTGATCATGTCTGGGAAATCTTCCACATGTTGTATCTCATCAAAGAAGATATAAGTCATCTTGTCTTGATGAATTAATGGCTTGATATAAGCGTATAAGTTATGTGGATTACGAAGCTCATAGAAGTCGTAATCCTCGAAATTGAGATAGATGATTTGGTCGGCACTGACACCTTGCCTCTTAAGCCAGTCACGATAAATCTCCATAATGGTGGATTTACCGCAACGGCGAATGCCGGTTATCACTTTGATAAGAGACTTGTCTTTGAAAGCGATCAGTTTATTGAGATATTCCGTTCTTTCTATTCGTTTCATATCATTTCATTGCTCTTTGATTATATATTTGCTGCGAAGATACTATTTTTTTAGGATAAATCATCCTAAAAGTAGAATATTTAAGAAAGTTTTAGGATGAATCGTCCTAAAACTTTTGAAATTAGAGAAGTTTTAGGATAAATCGTCCTAAAACTTTTTATCTATCCCCATATTTAGGTATTTCTGCGAAACCATCATTTTTAGGTATTGCAGATTGCGGGAAAAGGATGTATCTTTGCACCCGAAAATAAATGTAACTAAAAGTAAGATAGACAAATGAAAACAACAATCGTAATTTATGGCTCTTCCACTGGCTCATGCCAGTCGATTGCCGAAACCATCGCCTCTAAGTTGGGCGTGGAAGCTGTAGATGTAGCTAACATCGATGACGCTACTATCACAAGTCATGAGAATCTTCTTCTCGGTACTTCTACCTGGGGTGCCGGCGAGATGCAGGATGACTGGTATGATGGCGTGAAGACATTGAAGAGTGCCGGTTTGGCTGGCAAGACTGTGGCCCTGTTTGGTTGTGGCGACAGCGAGTCTTACCCTGATACATTCTGTGGCGGCATGAAGGAACTCTACGATGCTGCCGTTGAGGCTGGTGCTACCGTATTGCCTGGTGTTTCTACGGATGGATACACCTATGATGACAGTGAGGCGATTGATGGCGATAAGTTCCTGGGACTCGCACTCGACGAGGTGAACGAGGACGACAAGACAGAGGAGCGCATCGATGCCTGGCTCGAGGCCATCAAGCCAGCGTTATAATTATTTCTAAAAATGTATCTTTCAAGAATTAGAGAATGATGGAATTCTCTGATTCTTGATTTTAAACTTGATTAATTCGGATAGTATGCAGCAGGAAATCGCAACACCAGTAGATTTGAAGGTTCTGATGAATCATATATATGAATATAAGAAGGGCGTGCGCCGCCTGGTGCTCTACACCTTCAACAAGAAATATGAGTCTTTTGCCATAACTAGATTAGAGCGTCAGAACATTGATTATATCATCCAGCCGGTTGGCAACGACCGTCTGAATCTCTTCTTTGGTAAGTAAGCCTTACCTTTGCAGCCCGAAAAAAGGAATAGATATGAAAAAAGGATTAGGAAAAATCAGAAAGATTAAAAAGAAACACATCTTCCTGGCCTTATTGGCTGTGATCGTTCTGGGAGGTTTGGCGAAGGCTTACTCTGCCTGGGTGGGTACTACCCGCATCGCTTTCCTCAACTATCAGGCTATTGCGCTGGGACAGATTTCGCATGCCAACGACAATGCGATGATTAAACTGAGTGAGATCACGACCGATGATTTCGATCATCTGGATGATTACGATATGATTATCGTGAATGGTATGGGACTCCGAATTGACGAGAACCAGCGCAAGCAGTTGGAAGAGGCTTCCTATAAGGTGCCGACCCTGACTCATGCTGCTACCAACCCAGCCAACAATATCGTATCGGTAGATAACTTCGATGCAGATTATCTGATGCAGTACATCGAGAACGGCAGCAAGAAGAATTATCACAGTATGCTCGCTTACATCCGTAAGTTTATAGACGGAAAGAAGTTCATGGCTCCAGAACCGGAACGTGTGGATGAGCGACCAAACTATCTCCTGACTCATTTCGACCCGAAGGATGAAAAAGGCGATGAGCTGGGTTTCAACAGCATCCGTGAGTACAATGCCTTCCTGGCGAAGAACGGATTATATAAGAAAGGTGCTCCTACCATCTTGCTCACCGGTTTTATGGGTGCGGCTCCTGATATGGAAAAAGCTTTCGAGAAGAAGGGATTCATGGTGTATCGCATCAACCAGCTGCAGAGCTTTATTGCCGGTCATCATGCTGACAGTATTCAGGCGAATGCCGTAGTGAATATGGCGCATGGCAGACTGGGCGATTACTTCGTTGAGTTCCTGAAGCAGAAGAATATTCCATTGTTCTCACCTCTTAATATCAACCGCTTGACCACCGATTGGGAGAACGACAAGCAGGGAATGAATGGCGGTTTCATGTCGCAGAGCATCGTGACTCCGGAGATTGATGGTGCCATCCGTCCATACGTGGTTTTCGGACAGCGCATCAACAAGGAGGGCTTGCAGGAGGTTTACGGCATCCCAGACAGAATGGAGAGTTTCGTGGAGAGCGTGCAGGGTTATGTGAATCTGAAGAACAAGAAGAACAGCAGCAAGCGCATCGCCATCTTCTACTTCAAGGGTCCCGGTCAGAATGCACTCACCGCTTCGGGAATGGAAGTGGTTCCATCGCTCTACAATCTCCTGGTTCGCTTGAAGAATGAGGGATACAATGTAGGCAAGTTGCCAGCCAATCCTCAGGAACTGGCAAAGATGATCCAGGCTCAGGGTGCCGTCTTCGGAACCTATGCCGAGGGAGCCTATACCCAATTCCTCCAGTCGGGACATCCTGCCCTGGTTACCGCCCAGCAGTTTGCCGGATGGACCCAGAAGGCTTTGTCTAAGAAGATGATCAAGGAGATGAATCAGCTCTATGGTTCCTTCCCAGGCAAATATATGGCTACCGATGACGGTAAGTTGGCGGTGGCAAGACTGCAGTTCGGTAATGTGGCTCTGCTTCCACAGGTGATGGCAGGCGTGGGAGGCGACTCCTTCAAGATTGTGCATGGCACCGACCAGGCACCTCCTTACACTTATGTTGCCTCTTATCTCTGGGCACGTTATGGTTTCAGTGCTGATGCTCTCATCCATTTCGGAACCCACGGTTCGCTGGAATATACCCCGAGAAAGCAGGTGGCACTCGACAGCAACGACTGGAGTGACCGATTGATTGGTGTGGTTCCACATCTTTATATATATACCATCGGCAATGTGGGCGAGGCGATGATTGCCAAGCGCCGCACCTATGCCCAGACCCAGAGCTATCTCACCCCTCCTTTCAAGGAGAGCGAATTGCGACAGACTTATAAGCAGTTGAGTGATGCCATCCAGTCTTACGAAAAGAAGGCATCTGCCGAACAGTCGCTCAAGGTGAAGGCGCTGACCGTGAAGATGGGAATCGCCCGAGAACTGGGTCTCGATGCCAAGCAGATGAACAAGCCTTATTCTGCAGATGAAATCGCGAGAGTAGAGAACTTTGAGGAAGAGTTGGCAAACGAGAAGATTACCGGCAAGCTCTATACTCTGGGTGTGCCATACGATACTGATGATGTCCGCACCAGTGTCTATGCGATGGCTACAGATCCTATTGCCTACGGAATGTTGGCAGTAGATAAGTTGAAAGGTCGTGCCCAGGAGGGTGTGGAGAAGCACAAGCAGCTTTTCGACCGTCTCTATCTGAGCAAGGCACGCAACACTGTGACCCAGCTTCTGGGTTCAGCCTCGGTTTCTGATGAATACATCTGCCGTTATGTTGGAATCACTCCTGCCGAACTCCAGATGGCCCGTAAGGTAGAGGCGATGCAGGCAGCTCCGGATCCTATCCAGATGATGATGCAGATGGCAGATCAGATGGGTGGAGCGAAGGAGGCGAAGCCGAAGAGGGTAGACCACCGTACGGTAAGCGAACTCCGTGCTGCCAAGGTTTCTCATAAGAAGAAGATTCCGCAGATGAGTCGTGAGGCTTTTGAGAAGATGGAGCAGACCGGTCGCTTCCCTGACAAGATGATGGAAGCCATCAAGAAGGGACAGAAATGGTATCAGGAGGATTTGAAGAAGGCGAAGATGTCGAAAGCCGGCAAAGGCAAAGCATCTCAGAAATCTTCTAAAGATAAGGGTATGATGATGTCGAAAGCACCTAAATATACCCGTCAGCAGATTCATCTGGCTCAGGCGATTACTACCGTAGAGCATGCCTTGCAGAATGTGGGCAAGTATTCGGAGGCGCTCCGTCAGAGTCCGCTCAACGAGATGTCTTCTCTGATGAATGCCCTGAATGGCGGCTTTACTGCTCCATCTCCTGGTGGTGATCTGATTGTGAATCCGAACACTCTGCCTACCGGTAGAAACCTCTTCTCAATCAATGTGGAGAATACGCCTTCGGAGGATGCCTGGGAGAAGGCGAAGGAACTTTGCGACAATACCATCAAGATGTATTGCGAGCGACATAAGGGTGAATATCCTCGTAAGGTGAGCTATACGCTCTGGAGTAGCGAGTTTATCGAAACGGAGGGTGCTACCATCGCTCAGATTCTCTATATGCTCGGTGTAGAACCGGTAAGAGATGCTTTCGGTCGTGTTACCGATCTGCGTCTCATCCCATCCAAGCAGTTGGGCCGTCCTCGCATCGATGTCGTGGTTCAGACTTCCGGTCAGCTCCGCGACCTGGCAGCATCCCGTCTCTTCCTCATCAACAAGGCGATAGAGATGGCGGCAAATGCCAAGGGTGATAAGTATGATAACCTAGTGAAAGCCGGTGTTACCGAATCCGAAAGAGTGCTCGTAGAGAAGGGCATGTCGCCAAAGGAGGCCCGCGAGGTAAGTATGTATCGTGTCTTTGGTGGCGTAAACGGCAACTATGGTACCGGTATCCAGGAGATGGTAACCGCAGGCGACCGCTGGGATAAGGAGAGTCAGATTGCCGAGGTCTATATGAACAATATGGGTGCCTACTACGGTGATGAGAAGAACTGGGAGACCGTTCGCAAGGCTGCTTTCGAGGCAGCGCTGACCCGTACTGATGTGGTAGTTCAGCCACGACAGAGCAACACTTGGGGTGCTTTGAGTCTCGACCACGTATATGAATTCATGGGAGGTATGAACCTCGCAGTCCGCAACGTAACCGGTAAGGATCCGGATGCTTATCTCGCCGACTATCGCAACCATAGCAATATGAGAATGCAGGAGGTGAAGGAGGCTATCGGTATCGAGGGCAGAACCACCATCTTCAATCCTGCCTATATCAAGGAGAAGATGAAGGGTGGAGCCAGCAGTGCCAGCACATTCGCCGAAATCGTAACCAATACCTACGGCTGGAATGTGATGAAGCCAAAGGCAATCGACAAGGAGATGTGGGACGAGATCTATAATGTATATGTCAAGGACAAGTACAATCTCGGCACCAAGGAGTTCTTCGACAAGCAGAATCCGGCTGCTCTGATGGAGATGACCGCCGTGATGATGGAGAGTGCCCGCAAGGGAATGTGGAAGGCTACTCCTCAGCAGCTCAAGGACATCGCCAAGCTCCATACCGAGACCGTGAACAAGTATAAGCCTTCATGCTCCGGTTTTGTCTGCGACAATGCCAAGCTGCGCAACTATATCGCCAGCAAGACCGATGCTGCTTCTGCCAAGGAATATCAGCAGAATGTAGAGCAGATCCGCGATGCTGAGGCTGCGAAGAACAGCAGCGACAAGGGTATGGTAATGAAGAAGGAGACGCTGAATGAGGAAGCTCAGAAGACCACCACTGTGGTGAGCGGTATCGTTGTAGGTGTCATCGTCATCGTAGCATTCGTTGTGCTCGCCGTATATTTGCGACGTCGTCGCAAAATGATGAGTGAAGAATAATTCAACACTTAACAGTGAAGAATAATTTAACACTTAACATTCAACACTTAACATTGAAAAAAAGTGGAGACATTAGTTTTTGTAATGATGATATTGGTTTGCTTCAGTTTTGTGCTGAAGCAGACCTTCTACGGAGTGAAGGAGATTATGATCATCTCGGTGCTCGTAGCCTTCTTCGTGGGAATGACCTGGCCATTCGCCATCGAGCAGTCGAAGACGCAGATTGCGGCCTGGATAGCCGACCAGAAGCTGATGCTCGATATGGCGGTGCTGCTGAGTATCGACGTGGCACTCACGATGCTTTTCTGTGTGCACCACGTAGATCTGAAGACTTCGGAACATGTGAGCCGCCGCAAATGGGTGTTCTTCATCTTCCTGAAGTATTTCCCGGGTTTGCTGGTTTTCCCAGTGCTTTTCAGCGTTTTGGTGATGACCATCTTCCTGCTTCCTGGCGTATCGTTCCAGGTAGTGGCATGGGTGCTTGCCGTAGTGCTGCTGGTCTTGACGCCGGTATTCACCTACGGTTTGAGATGGCTCTTGCCGGAGCGACCAATCCGCTTGGAACTGCTTTTCCTGGTAGAGGTGCTGCTCGGATTGATGGGCATTATCGGTACGGTGAATGGCAGGACAGCCGTGGCAGGATTCAACAGTTTCGATGCCCTCTCACTTCTTGGCGTCATCGCCATCGTCATCGTAGGAATGGCTATCGGATGGGGCTGCTATCGCATCAAGATGCAGCGCTTATCCCAAAAGTTATAAAGGCGCAAGCCCCAACTTAACATTTAACATTCAACACTTAACATTATAAAATAAAGATGACTTACATATCAGACGTATTGTTTTGGATTTCCACAGGCATGCTGGTTCCTGTGATTATTTTGTTGATTTTCTTCTTCCTCAGAGCCTTGCTGCTCCTCGGAGGTTTCTTCGGACAGTATCTTGTAAAGCGCAAGTCGGGTGCGGAGATTCGTGAACAGATGAACACCCTGACACTCGATAACATCGATACCTTGGGCGATCGCTTGCCGAAGAACAAGCAGGCTGTCATCGTTTCCTATATGAAGAAACTCGTGGACAACCGTCAGAGCAAGGCGCAGGTAAACCGCATCCTCGACCAGTATACCCAGTTTGTTGAGAAGGATCTTTCTCTTCCTTCTACACTTTTGAAGATGGGTCCGATGCTCGGTTTGATGGGTACCTTGATTCCGATGGGTCCTGCCCTGGTAGGTCTTTCTACCGGCGATATTGCTTCGATGGCTTACAATATGCAGGTGGCTTTCGCTACCACCGTAGTGGGATTGTTCTCTGCTGCCATCGGTTTCGTAACCAAGCAGACCAAGAACCGCTGGTACACTGAGGATATGAGCAACCTCGAGTTTATGGCAGACCTTTTGGAGGAAAAGTAAAAAGGCTTTTAAAGGTAAAAAAGTAAAGATATATAATTTATGAGACAGAGACGCAGAAATAGGCTTGCGCATGATGGCGAGGATGATGATCCGATGAGCGTAGTGAGCAACCTCTTTGATGTGGCGATGGTGTTTGCCCTCGCCCTGATGGTAGCCCTCGTTTCGCGCTATAATATGACGGAAATGTTCAGCAAGGATAACTTCACGATGGTGAAGAACCCTGGCAAGGAGAATATGGAAATCATTACCAAGGATGGACAGAAAATCAATCGCTATACCCCTTCAGAAGACCAGAGTAAGAAGTCTGGCAACAGGGGAAAGAAGGTAGGCATTGCTTACCAGTTGGAGAATGGCGAAATCATCTATGTTCCGGAAGATAAATAATTGAATTTCCGTATATCAGGAAGTTAAAGGAGTTAAAGAAGTTAAGGAGTTAAGACGTATGTCTTGCTGCTTAAAAACTACGCCAAAAAGACTATTGTCTTAACTCCTCTGCGACCGTAGGGAGCGATAACTCCTTTAACTTCTTTAACTTCTGAACTTGAATAAATAATATTGTAACTAAAAGAAAAATAAAGAAAAATGAAAAAGTTTAAGACAATGATGGCCATGATGTTGGCTTTGGTTTCTATGTGTGTAGCATTCAGCTCTTGCAGCAGTGATGATGATCCTGTAGCAGTAGCTGCGGCAAAGGAAATTGCGGGTACCTATACCGGAAGTTTGGATATGACTGTAATGGGCACGGCTTCTACATACGATAACCTTACCATGAAGATTGAGGCTGTTGATGATGCTACAGTCAAGGTTACATTGCCAGCTTGTGGCGAGGGCATGATGGCTCTTCCTGCTCTGGAGGTACCTGCTGTGAAGGTTTCAGGTTCTAACGGTGCTTATGCTTTCTCTCAGGAAAGCTATGCCGGTACTATTACCGTAAATGGTGCTGAGAAAAACTATACCGTTACTTTGCAGGGTACATTAAGGGACAACACCCTAACCGTCAACTATTCTGTGCAGTATGGCAAGATGCCTATGCCGATGATTGCTAAGTTTGTTTGTACAAAATAAAAGGATTGTTTCAGGATAAACTTTGATATAATTCGATGAAACAAAAGATATTCGCACTATTCCTGATCCTTTGCGGATTGTGCCTGAATCTGAAAGCCGAAACCCAGGGCGATGTCGTGGGTAGGGTGCTTGATGATTCGGGCGCACCTTTGGTGGGTGCTACCGTCCAGATGGTGAATGCCAAGGGTGGGGTAACAACTGATGAAGACGGATATTTCCGCATTCCTTACAGCAAGGATGGAGCGGTGAGAGTGAAGGTGAGCTTTGTGGGCTATCAGACTCAGACCTTCGTACTGAAAGCGGATGAGAGAAAAGGTGAGCAGCATGTGCTTCGCCTTCAACCGGATGCTACAGCCCTCGATCAGGTGGTGGTTACCGCTACCCGAACTCCGAAGGCGCTGAAGGATGCTCCTGTGGTAACCCGTCTGATTACCGCCAATGATATCAAGATAGCTGATGCTACCAATATCCAGGACCTCCTCACCGAGCAGATGCCGGGTCTGGAATTCGGCTATGCCATGAATCAGGAGACTTCGCTCAATATGAATGGTTTCGGCGGAAATGCCGTGCTCTTCCTTGTAGATGGCGAGCGATTGGCTGGTGAAACCATGGATAATGTAGATTATAGTCGTCTGAACTTGGATAATGTAGGACGTATCGAGATAGTAAAGGGGGCTGCTTCGGCGCTCTATGGCGCCAATGCCGTAGCCGGAGTCATCAACATCATCTCACGTGAAAACAACGAACCTTGGACTGCCAATGTCAACACCCGCTACAACGACTTCAACAAGGAGTGGCGTCACGGTGGAAGCTTCAGCTTCAATGCCGGAAAGTGGAATTCGCAGACCAGCATCCAGCGCACCACATCGGATGAGGTTCAGCTCACCAGTCCTTTCGATACAGAATCCAACATCCTCCATATCTATGGTGGAGAGACCTTCAATGTGAAGGAGCGTCTTACCTACAAGCTTTCTGATAAGATAAAACTGATAGGTCGTGGCGGTTATTTCAATCGTATCAGCAAGCGCAGCAACTATGATGATCATTACATGGATTATTCTGCCGGACTGAAGACCGTGATGAATCTTTCGGAGAATGATAATCTGGAGATTTCTTACGGCTTCGACCAGTATGACAAGGCTCGATATGTGAATGATGAGCGTACTCACGACCACGATTATACCAACCGTCAGAACACCGTCCGTGCCCTCTATTCCCATATCTTCGGCAAGAATACATTGACGGTAGGTGCAGATTTCCTGAACGATTATCTTACCACCTATCAGTTTGAGGATAATGAATCAAAGAATCAGAATTCATGTGATGCCTTCGCCCAGTTCGATTACAATCCTTTGCAGTGGTTGAACATCGTGGCAAGTCTTCGTCATGATTACTTCTCCGCATCTAGCCAGCATGCTACTACCGGTCGTCTGGCTCTGATGACCAAGTGGAAGGGCTTCTCCATCCGTGCCAACTATGCCGGCGGATTCCGTGCCCCAACGCTCAAGGAGATGTATATGAACTTTGATATGGCAGGTATGCAGATGATTTACGGTAATCCGGATCTGAAGCCGGAGAAGAGCAACAACTACAACCTGGCGCTGGAGCATACCGGAAGGGTGAAGAATGCTGGCTTCTTTACCGGTCAGTATAGTCTTACCCTGATGGGCTATTATAATAAGTATGATAAGCGCATCACTACCGAGGATTATGCCGATTATACCCCGGGAACCGGTCAGCCGGATGTGGCTTCGCGTTATTGCAACGAGGATGGAGTCGAGGTGAGCGGCATCGACTTCAGTGCCCAGTACCGTTCGGATATGGGACTCGGTGTGAAACTCGACTACAGCTATCTCCATGTGGGTGGCAGAAGCGTAGATTCCCAGTTCTCCCAGCCTCGTCCGCATTCAGCAACCTGGCGTCTCGACTACGATCGTCAGCTCTGTTCGTTCTATCGCATCAATGCCGCTCTGTCAGGCAGATACCTGTCTGCTCCTGATACGAACATCAAGAAGCATGACAGCAGTTATCAGTTGTGGAAGTTCACGCTTCAACAGCGATTCCTGGATGCCGTCAATCTGAACTTTACGGTAGATAATCTTTTCGGTTATACGCCAAAGAACTATTATTGGAGTTCGGCGAGGACCACCGGTCGCACCTTCACGGTAGGCCTTTCTATCGATATCGACCGTTTTGTAAAGGTATTCTAATAAAAATAGCAGGGTGGACCAGTCTTCCATCCTACTTCTTTTCTGATAGCACCGCCCTAACTATATAAAAATAGGTAGTTAGGGCGGTGTTATCGTTTATAGGTGCGCCCTAACTATGTTAAAAAAGATAGTTAGGGCGGTACTATCCTTGCAGATTTCATTTTTTTTGTTTATCTTTGCACCGATAAAATTTAGTATAAATGAAATAAAATCAGAAAGTTATGGATGCAAACGGAATAATAGGACGTGAATATGAGCAGAAACTCATTCTGGAACGTTGTAAAAGCAACAAGGCAGAACTGATAGCTGTCTATGGTCGTAGGCGCGTAGGAAAGACTTTTCTGGTTCGAAAAATGTTCAACGACCAGTTTGCTTTTTCCTTTATTGGTATGTATGAAGTGAGCCGTGCGGTACAGCTGGAGCAGTTTCGGATGGCGTTGGCGCAGTATGCTAAGCAGACCGTGCCCAAGCTGAAAACCTGGTTTGAGGCTTTTGCTGCTTTGCGTGAATATCTGTCGGGCTTATCTCTGCAGGAACCGATTGTTCTGTTCTTTGATGAGTTGCCTTGGATGGATACGCCCAAAAGCAATTTTATCGCAGCTTTCAGTTATTTCTGGAATTCATGGGCTTCTATGATCCCTCAACTGAAACTTATCGTCTGTGGTTCTTCCACCACGTGGATGTTGGCTAAGTTTATAGGCGATAAGGGCGGATTGTATGGTCGCGTTACCCGGCAGATCTATCTGGCTCCATTCTCTCTGGGCGAGACAGAGCTGTTCTTAAACGAATTGAAAGGCCTTGCTCTTACCCGCCAGCAGGTATTGGATGTGTATATGATATTGGGTGGTATTCCTTATTATCTTGATATGCTGGAGCGTGGTGTGCCGTTAGATGTGTGCATCGACAGACTGTTTTTCTCGCAGGATTCGCCATTACGTGGAGAATTCGAATTCCTCTTCCGTTCCCTCTTTAATGACTCCAAGCATTATCGCAAGATAGTAGAGGTGCTTTCTGAAAAAATGAAGGGGATGACCCGTAAGGAATTGATGGATGAGTTGAAACTGAAAGGCGGTGGACAGTTATCAGAAATCCTGGAGAATCTGAAGAAATGCGATTTTATCAGGAAATATGCTACCATAGGAAAGAGTGAAAGGGATGCCCTATATCAGTTAACTGACTTATACTCATTGTTCTATACCCGTTTTGTGGCAAATAACAGTGGGCAGGATAAGAACTTCTGGAGTAACATGCGCAATTCGGGAAGTAGAACAGCCTGGAGCGGTTATGCTTTCGAACAGGTATGCCTACATCATATCCCACAGATCAAGAAGGCATTGGGTATTTCTGGTGTTTTGGCGAATGTTTATTCCTGGTCCTGCCGTCCTTTTGTAGATTCTACTGGTGCAGAATGGCGAGGAGGTCAGATAGATATGCTGATAGACCGTGCTGATGGAGCTATCAATATCTGTGAGATGAAATATGCCAAGGATGAGTTTGTGATAGATGCCAGCTATGAGCAGCGGCTGCGTGACAGGATGTCTTCCTTCTCTGTGGCGACCAAGACGAAGAAGGCATTGCTGCATACTTTCATCACGACTTATGGGGTGAAGCAGAATATGCATAGTGGATTGGTGAATAGTGAGGTAAGGATGAATGATCTCTTTGGATAAATGGTATTTTAATGTCCGTTTTCAAAACTGATACTGCCCCCATGAGATAGGGGGCAGGTCGGTGAAAAACGTTGAAAAATCGCCTAGAACCATCTCTTCTTCATTTTCTTCAAGAAATCCTTGGTGATAGGGAAGCCGGAGACTTCACCTATTACGGAGTTGGTATGGCAGAAGGGACATTCGGCTGTAGGCGGCTCATCAGGGAGGTAATCCGTGATTTCGGATGGCGAGAAGATTTCGCCGCAGAAGAAACAGCCGCACTTTTCAGACTTCTCAATCTGTTCCTTGTTGCTGAAACTGCAATCGTGAGCCTGGCGGACAATCCTGTCTTTCTCCTCCTCTTCTTTCTGCTTTTTCTCAGCCTTTTCCAGATAACCCTTGAATCGTCTCTGAAGATAGAGCGGCACATGATAGTGAGGGGCTAAGACATACAGCGACGGAACATGGTCGTGGTATTCGATCAGTTTTCCCTCACCGTCATACACTCTTTCAGAAAGACATTCGCGGTCGTAGTGCAACAGTCCCAGCGGAATCTCCGAGATATAATAGCAGAAGGTATCCAGCGGATAGTCGTCTTCCTCCTTCATCTTTTTGCGGTAAAGGACATCCTGGTGCATCAGTCTCTCAGCCTCCTCCAAGGTTGTGGTGAAGGCTTGCGGACAATAGGTGTTCACCTTATATTTCGGATAATGTGAACGCTTTTTCTCCTCCAGCTCTTCTGTTTCTAAAACTTCGAGCTTGAAGATGGCAGAAACATCCCGATGCTGTGGATGCTCAGCCAATTGCTTGAATTCTTCCTATGTCATGGGATGGTTATTTTAAGAATTGGTGTGTCTTCTTGTATTTTGTACCATCACAGTTGGTGATATCGATTTCCATGACCAGTCCTTCCAGCTGAAAGTCGAGTGGGATGTTGATGGCACGTCTTTGGATATCCATTTCGTAGAAGATGCTTCCGTCCTTTTTGCAGAGCACGATGTCCAGATAGTCTGGCATATCAGGTATAGTTCCAGGCTCTGACATTTGTGGTCGAAACTCTCCAAACGCTTCCTTCACATACTCGAATAGTCCCCGAGTATATTTTTCGATATCCACCCCTACATATCGAGTATAGGTGTATTTGATAATACATAAAGACATTTTATTTGCCATTTTATTCTTGCTTTTTGGTTATACCTTTATAATATCAATAGTTCGTTAATAATTCAATAATGTGCTAAGCAGCTATACGCTGTAAGCACGAGAGATCTTTGAAAATCTTGCTAATTAAATTTCGGTTCGGGGTGTACCCACTTGCTTTAACAATTCGTTTCACCAGATAAATGTTGGTCATCAGTGACTTGAATGAAGACATAGAATATTCCATTCCCATCTCCTTCATAGTTACCTTGGCAACATTTAGTGATGTGAAGGAAGCATTGAAAGCAAAATCGAGTTTCCACTTATCGCGAGCCTGGCAGTCCATAAGACCAGTATAGCCTTTGGCGTCACGAAAGCAAAATTCGATCTGGAACCTGGTTCTATAATAAAGAAGTACCTCTTCACCCGAAAGTGAGGTGTCTGTAGAGAAGAATAGTTTCTTCTTGCCATTCGGCATCTGCCAGATGACAAGTCTAACTTTACACCTGAGTGCCTTGGAATAGGCAATCAAAGTATAAGCTGTTCCTTCTATATCTTTCATCTCCATCTTCTCCATTCGAGTGAGGTCAAGATTCTTCATATCAATCTTGCCATCCTTGGTCTTGGGGCGACCACGTTTTCCAGTACGTGGACCAGCATAGACATAAAAGAGACAAGCATTGTCACGAAAGCGGCTTATCAAAGAGAACCCTTCTTTCTTTATCCCATTAACAAATGTATTTGTAGAGAAGTAAGCATCTGCAACTATGAGGGTTGAGAGTTTAAGAAGTTCCTTGCGGTAACGCTTAATGACGCTGATATAGAAATCTACCATAGTCTTGTTTCTAAGACTCAGTTCTTTATTACTTAGCGACTGGTGGGCTCTTAACATCATGCAGTCTTTGGTATCAATATCAATGAGGCCAATACCCATGATTTCGAGACCATGTTTAACAGACTGTGCACATCCCGACCAAAAACGACCGATATGTGGAGTTTTCTTACCAGCTTTGCTGATGTAGCTGGGATCAATGGCAATAGCCCATCTTCCCTGTTTACCAAAGAAGCGCTTGGCAAGTGATACATTAAGTTTGAGCCAGTCAATGCTTTTCGACTTTTTTAAGCCGAATACGTTGCGATAGGTTTGCTCAACATGCGAGCCATACCTCCCCATTTGGGTGAAATTTATCTTTCTTGGTATTACCATGAACAAAATTATCACCTCGATGAGTATTTTCTCGAAACTTTTTGTTAACTTTGCAGCCGAATCTTCAACTGCATCTTTAAAGATATCCATATATTGGTCAAGTCCTGTATTCATATAATTTTGCGTTTGTCGTGATTTGCAAAGTTACTGAAAATCAGCGACTTGACCAACTTTTTATAGTTAAGTTTTCATAAGCATTTTTTAATATAAGTTATTGATTTACAGACGATTAAATGTTAATTTAACGCAGTATTGTAGAATAATAATGTATAAAAAAACAAAAATCGAGTAGGAGGAAAACGAAGCAGTTTTCTTCCTACTTTCGTTTTCCGACCTCTCACACCACCGTACGTGCGGTTCCGCATACGGCGGTTCCTATTTTGGATACCATTCGAGATACGCATCCATTAAAGTAGCATACCCTGCCCTACATAGATGCTCATTTGTTATAGCTTTATGCAGTATGTAGCTGTCTGCTATACGCCAATAGCCCTTGCGAGTATTACCCCATTCGTATGCTTGGTATTTATTGATACCACATTTAATGAGGTTTGCCACTTTTGTCTTGGGTTTCTTCCAAGCTTTCCATATACACATGCGGATTCTACGCCTTAGCCATTCGTCTGTTTCAAGTAAAAGACGCTTCATATTGGCAAGATGATAATAACCGACCCATCCTCTTATGTATTCTTTCAGCTTTTGCTTTCTCTTGGCACATCCCCAACCATTGCTGCGACTTGTCAGTTCTTTCAATCTTGACTTCATCTTGGCTTTGGACTTTGGATGCACCGTGAGTTGGCATTTGCCTTTCATCACATAAAAGGAGTAGCCGAGGTATTTCACTCCGCGCACATACGACACTACGGTCTTTTCCTTGTTGACTTTGAGATATAGAGCATTTTCTATAAATCGGGTTATGCTCTCCTTTACTCGCATTGCAGCCCTCTTGGACTTGCAGAATATCATCGAGTCATCGGCGTAGCGTACAAAGGGTAGTCCTCTACGTTCGAGTTCTTTATCCAATTCGTTGAGCATGATGTTACTCAACAACGGACTTAGCGGTCCTCCTTGGGGAGTTCCTTCCTCGCTCGCTTCAAACAAGCCTTTGTTCATTACACCACTTCGGAGATATTTGTGTATAAGACTGACCACTCTGCCGTCTTTTATCGTACGGCTTAGGATTTCTATGAGTTTGCTATGGCTCACCGTGTCGAAGAAGCGTTCAAGGTCAAGGTCTACTACATATATGTAGCCTTCGTTGATTATCCTTTGCGCTCCTCGTAGTGCGTCATGGCATCCTCTTCTCGGTCGGAAGCCGTAGCTCGTCTTGGAGAATTGGGTCTCATAGATGGGAGTCAGTACTTGGTTGATGGCTTGTTGCACCAGACGGTCTACTACTGTAGGTATTCCCAACAGGCGCATCTTGCCATTGTCCTTGGGTATTTCTACCCTTTTCACTGGGTTCGGACGGTAAGAACCGTCCATCAAGGAACGGATGAGTTCATCCTTATTGGTCAAGAGCCATGGGAGCAGTTGCTCGCACGACATCTTGTCGATACCACCACAGCCTTTGTTTCTCACAACAGCCTTGTAGGCTCGGTTGAGATTTGCAGGACTAAGGATTTGCTCGAAAAGGTGTTCCTTGTCGAATGGTACTTCCACGATGTTGTCTTCACATATCCACATGAAGGTCTGCACTCCCACATATCCTTCGGATTCCGTCCTATCCTTCTGTGGCAGCCCTTGACTTCTGCCAATGTTTTCTGCATTCTTTCCTTCATAAGGTATGTTTCAAATACTATCGTTTAATTGTTAGGTTCAGCCCTTCGTGCAACGTTATCGACTATTGCACTACTATGGCATCTGCTGACTTCTCACAGCAAGCTTTACTCCATGACTTTCGTAAAGGCAACTAATCGTCATGTCCGTGAGACCTCCTCGGATAAGGGCTTATTCTTTCCATCTTATACCCACTTCATTTACACCAACCATTCCGAATAGCTATAGGACTTTGATTTGTTTAGCAATCTCATCCATGGTCAAATGCCTTATATGAAGTTTCTGTACGTAAGGTCAGATGTTTGCCGCCAGTTTCTTTCAGATTCCACCTCGCAGTGGACACCTTTGCTATTGGCTATACAATTCCCGCTATTAGGGCTTGTTAGGGACTTGCACCCATTAGAATAAGCTCATGCCGAGCATACTAAAAAAAAGAGGAAGACTTTCCGTCTCCCTCTTTTCATTTATTTCTTTACATAGAGCTTGAATGCCTTCACGCTGCCTGGAGCACCCTG
The DNA here is from genome assembly GCF_025151535.1 of Segatella copri DSM 18205. NCBI lineage: Bacteria > Pseudomonadati > Bacteroidota > Bacteroidia > Bacteroidales > Prevotellaceae > Segatella > Segatella copri. The sequence goes on along the minus strand of NZ_CP102288.1, from coordinate 2,304,730 downwards.
CTCGGCACGTGGCAAGTACTCGAAGGCAGAGATGGTAACTTCCTTGCCCATATCCACGATGCCGAGGTGTGGGAAGTTGGCACCCTTCTCGGTCTGCCAGTAAGTGCTCTCCTGCAAGTCAAACATCTTGTCGAGAGTTGAGTTACCCTTCTCGCTGTCTGCGTAGTAAGCCACCCAGTTGTTGCGGTCGATGCGGTTGCCCTGTGCATCCTGGAGATAAAACTCGGCGATGGCAATCTGGCTGTCGCCGCTCTGGCTGCTCTCTGCCTGGATGGCGAAGTAGCGACCGGTTACAGGCTTGTCGAGCTTGATGGTCTGCCAGCCGTTACCAGCCTTGAACTCGCCCTTCAATACAGGAGTCTCTGAATTGAGATCCATGCGATGACCAGGCTCGTTGTGCTTGTTGCTCTTTTCGAGATTCAGCTTGTCAAGCTCTGGATGATCCTGGCAGAAGGCGGTAGGAACCACGGTAGAACCTGGCTTGCCTGCTTCACCCTTAGGACCTACAACGTCGAGAACAATCACCTCGTTCTTGCCCTTCTTCAACCAGCAACCCGGGAGATAGAGGGTCTGCTGAGGACCAATCTGCCAGAAGCGGCCGAGGGCATGACCGTTTACGTAAACCTGACCCTTGCCGAATGCCTCCATATTAATAAAGGTGTCGCCCACCTTCTTGATGTTGAAGTAGCCACGGTAGTAACCTGCCTTGGTCTGAAGACCACGCATCTTGTTGGTTGGCATGGCGAGTGCCTTCACTGCCGTCTGGTAATCATCAGCGATGCTGCTGTTGTTCCATCGGGTAGGGGTGAGGGCAAGTTCGCAATTCTCCTTCTGAGTAGTGAGGGTTACGTTGCCGATGATACCCTTGTAGTCTTTGATGGCACGACCGAAGTTGATTCTTCCCATACCTTCTACCACGATGGTGAGCTGAGCACCCTGTGGCATGGCTGGCAATTCGAGTGATTTCTCGTTCTTCACACGGTCTATCTTGCCAACATATTTTCCGTTCACATATACCTGGGCAAAGTCGTGGAACTCGCCGGTCAGGGTTGATGTACTTTCGATGGCTGGAACGGTAGTCTCGTAAACCATGGTGCCCCATCCCATGTCCATATCCTCGAAGCATTGAGGAGCATGGGTTTCCTTCGCCTTTCCGATACCATAGCTCAATGGCTTGTATTCGGTAAACTTGAATTCTGGCACCTTGATGATCTGCATCGGAGCCTTAGGCACGGCTGGCAACTTCTTGCCGTCGTTGTATTTCGCCATCATCTTCTGCAGTTCGTAGAACTTAGGAGTAGCCAATCCCCATTCGTTGATAGGGGCATCGTAATCGTAGCTGGTTACGTCTGGCTGGAAACCTGGAGAGTTGGCACCTGCCCAATGGCCGAAGCTGGTTCCGCCGTGGGTCATATAGAGAGAGAAGCTGATGCCTTTGCTCAGCATCTCGTCCATTCCTTCTACCATATCCTTGGCAGGACGGGTTTCGTGGCGTGCTCCCCACTTGTCGAACCAGCCGCTCCAGAACTCTGAGCACATCTTTGGGGCGTTAGGACGAACCTCGCCGAGACGCTTAAACTGCTGGTCGATGTTGGCACCTGTACCGAAGTTCATGGTCCAGGTAAGGTCATCGAGACCATTGTTTAGGAAGTTGGATGACCAGTCGCACTGGAAGAGGCTCACCTTGTCGAAGCCACTCTTGCGAACGATGTCACGGATAGCACTTACGTATGGCTTGTCCTTTCCGTAAGAACCATATTCATTCTCCACCTGAACCATGATGATAGGGCCACCATTCTGGATAGTGAGTGGAGCCAGCTGCTTGCCTACTTCCTTCTCGAATATTTCTACACGCTGCATGAAGTAAGGGTCCTGCTCACGAAGCCGGATGTCCTTCTTCTTGAGGAGCCACCAAGGCAGACCGCCCATTTCCCATTCAGCACAAACGTATGGACCCGGGCGAACGATGACATACATGCCGTTCTTCTGGGCGAGGCGGCAGAAAGCAGCCACATCGTTGTTGCCTGTGAAGTCGAATTTGCCTTCCTCCTGCTCATGGATATTCCAGAACACATAGAGGCAGACGGTATTCATGCCAAGAGCCTTGCACATCTTGATGCGATGCTCCCAGTAGGCACGAGGAATACGAGGGTAGTGCAACTCGGCAGCCTTAACCACGAAAGGTTTGCCATTGAGAAGGAATGTCTTGTCGCCGGTAGTGAAGGTGCCACCTTTCTGTGCAGCCATCATCTGAGCCGGTGCCAGTGCCAATAGCGAGGCAAAGGCTAATGTCTTGATTGAAGTTGTTACTGTCATTATACTTATTTTTTTAGTATTCTTGATAAAACATTTGCAAAGATAACGGAAAATCTCCTTTATGAAGGATAAAAATCGTTCAATAAAAGGGATTTTTCGTTAAAAAGGGACTATTTCAATCATTTTTGCATAAAAGTCGTAATGCTTCGTGGAGCCAACTGAGTGGTTCCATCGCAACTTCCAACAGGCGCTAAACTCTCGGCAGAGATGTCGCTGGTACGATACATCTGCCAGCTTTTCTGCTCCTGATTATCGAGTTGGAAGTTGACAGGCTTCACATCCTCAGAATAGTTGATTGCCACAATCACCCATTTGCCATCTGCATTCTGATAGGCAGAACACATTACACCGTAAGGGTCGTTGTAGCCTTCCTCTATCTGCTTTCCGTCGGCAGAAGTTGTAGCGATATCGAAGCGCTGGGCACCAGGACGGATAAAGCGGGAATAGTTGCCGAGTGCCCACATCAACTTGGAATCTACTGCCCAGCCGCTCTTCCATCCATCCTTGCTGTAGATGCGGATGAGTCCATCGCGGTAGTCACCGCCTGCAGAACGCCACCAGCTCCAGCTCTCGGCATTGGCATATACCAGGTCGTGATGGATGACACGAGCCACATAGAGGGCTGTCTTCATCGAGAAGTCGTAAGGAGTTCCGCCACCAATCTCCTCGTCGTTGCCCATGATGCAGAGTTCTGTTTGCCAGAACTTGATGTTCTTCTGCTTACATGCTTCCCTAATCTTCATTCTGATTTCTCTCATGTATGGAATTGGGGTATTGGTCCAGTAGCTGTGAGCACCGATGAGAGGGGGGAGTTGCTTGGTCTTGCCCAGATAGGTCTGCGTACTGTCCTTGGTGAAGAAGGAGTTGATTTCGTAACCTCGCTGCCAGTCGGCCATGTGGGTGCCAAGCAGGCAGCGATAGTCGCTCGACTCATTGATGAGAATCTCGGTGTTGAGCTTGTTTTTTACCAATGCTTTGCTTACCTCCTTTGCCACCTTGGCAAACTCACGGTTGGTAGCTGGGGTTCCTTCCTGCTTCGGTCCTGTCCAGTTCCAATGTCCATCCGGCTCGTTGATAGGGCTGATGTAGTTGAAGTGGATGCCATCGTGCTCTTCGATGCCTTTGAGAGATGTGGCGATGAACTTTCCGAATTTGCCGTAGCAATCATCCTTCAGATTGATGGTGCCGCCGCGCCCTGTGTTGGTTGCGAGTCCGTTCTTGGTATAGAACACGGGTGCTGAGTTGCAGAAGGCGAGGAAATAAGGCACACCTCTCTGCTTGGCGAGCTTGAGAAACTTGCGCTGTCCAGCCTGTTTGCTCCAGTCGTAGGTGCCGTCAGCATTGAGAAAGCATTGGGTTCTTGTGCCCGGCTGAATCTGCGAAGCCTCTCCCTGTTCCTCGCTTCCGGCTCCCAGATTGAATCGCCAGATGGACAAGCCGATGCCTTTAGGCTTGCCCAAGGCATCATTCTCGGTAGAGAAGAGCCAGTCGGCAATCTGCTCCTGCTGTTTCTCTGACCATAGACCGAGAAACTGCATACTCCATGCATCGCTGGCACCGAAGTGCTGGATGTGCTGCTCCGGGCTTTGGGTAAGGATAGTATAACGGGTTGTTCCTTCCTGTGCTGCCTGCATGTTGATGCTGGCGATGAGCAATGCAGCTAAAGCACCGTATTTCATATAATTATGTGCCATAATAGAATTTTATGTTTGATGAGTTGTTCAAAAGACAGATGGATGCCCTTGCTGTTATTTTATCCTTAATTCCGCAACACTATAATTTAATATTTTTTATAAGCACCTGAGCAACAAAAAGTTGCTCAGGATTTTGCCATGTCAGAAATTTCACTTATCTTAGTGTTGCAAATAAAAAGCAAATAAAACTCTGAATGACATGGCAAAAGTACAAATAAAATCTGAGAAACTCACTCCTTTTGGAGGAATTTTTTCTATTATGGAGCAATTTGATGCTCTTTTAGCTCAAACCATAGATTCCACCTTGGGATTGAGATGCACTATGTTTGGTTATCAATATAGCGAAATTCTACGCTCTCTGATGTGCGTATATCTTTGTGGCGGCTCATGTATTGAGGATGTTACAACTCACTTGATGAAACATTTGTCTCTTCATCCAACTCTTCGCACTTGCAGCGCAGACACCATATTGCGTGCTATCGAAGAACTGACTTGTAAGAACATCACCTATAAATCTGCTTCTGGCAACTCCTATGATTTCAATACTGCAGACAAGATGAACTGCTTATTGATCAAAGCCCTGCTTGCTACTGGTCAATTGAAATCCGGTCAAGAGTATGATTTTGACTTTGACCATCAGTTCATTGAAACAGAGAAGCATGATGCAAAACCAACCTACAAGAAGTTCCTGGGCTATAGTCCAGGTGTGGCAGTCATTAACGACATGATTGTCGGTATTGAAAATAGAGACGGCAACACAAACGTGCGCTTCAACCAAAGAGAGACTTTGGAAAGAATCTTCAAGCGACTGGAGGCATCAGAAGTATATATATCCCGTGCCCGCATGGATTGCGGCTCATGCTCGGAGGAAATCGTAGATATGGTAGAGGCTCATTGCAGGCATTTTTATATTCGTGCCAACAGATGCTCTTCCTTCTACGATTCCATGTTTGCCTTGACTGGATGGAAAACTGTTGAAATCAACGGTATTGAATTTGAGCTGAATTCCATCCTTGTTGAGAAATGGAAAGGAAAACCGTATCGTCTTGTCATACAGAGACAAAGGCGAATAGAGGGAGACCTTGACATTTGGGAAGGCGAATATACCTACAGATGTATACTGACTAACGATTACAAGTCGAGTGCAAGAGACATTGTGGAATTCTACAATCTTCGTGGTGGCAAGGAACGCATCTTCGATGACATGAACAATGGCTTTGGCTGGAATCGGTTGCCAAAATCGTTCATGGCACAGAATACTGTATTCCTGCTTATGACAGCTCTCATCAGAAACTTCTACAAAGCTATTATGCAGAGATTGAAAACCCATGAATTTGGATTGCGTGCCACCAGCAGAATCAAGACCTTTGTGTTCAAGTTCATCTCTGTTCCTGCAAAATGGATTAAGACGTCACGTAGGCATGTATTGAACATTTATTCAGACAACTATGCTTATGCCAACCTGTTCAAGACAGACTTTGGTTAAAGGCCATGCTTTTCTGGTTAAACCGGCGTATTACCTCAAGTCGCTTTATGGGGTAAGGGAATTTTGTGTTTACGACGTTTCTGTTATGCCCAAGGAATATGTACAATAAAAGAATTTTTGTCGTTTTACAAGTAAATTCCCACGAAACCCTATAGGTTGCGGATTTGAGGCATTTCTTAAACTTTTGGGAGACGTAGTTGAAGAGGTGTGTCTTTCTCCCGCTGAAGCCTGTTTACCTCTTCCTTTCCCGATTGTACTTCTGAGCTTACACCTTATTATATATAGGGGAATGCTTGCCGCAATTCCCCTCCCTTTTCTCTTATGGAATGTGGAAGCCTACCCCCTTTAATGTCCGTTTTCAAAACTGATATTGCCCCCATGAGATAGGGGGAGAAGGTCGGTGAAAAATGTTGAAATAACGCTCTAATCCCAAAATTTACTATGTTTTTTGGGATTGTAATCCCAAAAATAGGTATAAATTTTGGGATTACGATTATTTTTCCTTATCTTTGCATCCGAAAGAAAGAAGGATTCATAACTTAAAAGAAAGGATATTTATGATACGTCGTCAAATACAAGATACAATTGAAGCCCGGATATTTTCCGGGAAGGCTATCATCGTGATTGGAGCCAGACAAGTGGGTAAGAGCACGCTGTTTAAAATGGTGCTCGAGAATCGTGATGAACCTACTCTTATGTTGAATTGCGATGAACCAGAAGTAAGAGAGTTGCTGGCAAAGGCAAATTCTTCTGAGTTGCGTCTGCTTATAGGCAACAATCTTATTGTTGTGATAGACGAGGCTCAACGGGTAGAGAATATCGGGATGGTTTTGAAACGAATCACGGATAATTTCCCAGATGTACAACTCTTGGTGACAGGTTCCTCCTCTTTTGAATTGCAGAATAAGCTCAACGAACCTTTGACAGGACGCAAGTTTGAGTACCATCTTTTCCCTTTTTCTACAGGAGAACTGATGAAGGCTCATGGACTGCTTAGTGTAAAACAAACATTAGAGAATCGGCTTATTTATGGTTCTTATCCAGATATCATGAATCATGAGACGGATGCAAAGGAGTTGCTGTATAATTTGTCTAACAGTTATCTGTATAAGGACTTGTTGAATTTAGAAAGTGTTCGGCGCCCAGCCCTGTTGTCCAAGCTGCTTACTGCCTTGGCACTGCAGGTTACAAGTGAAGTTTCATATAATGAGTTGGCGCAAACCGTAGGAACAGATAATAAAACGGTAGAGAAGTACATTGATTTGCTCGAAAAGTGTTATATCATATTCAAGTTGAATGGCTTTAGTCGCAACTTACGTACGGAGTTGAAACGTGCTAAGAAATTCTACTTTTATGATAATGGAATACGTAATGCTATTTTGCAAAACTTTGCACCTCTTGCTCTCCGGCAGGATGTGGGGGCTTTGTGGGAAAACTTCTTCATTAGTGAGCGAATGAAGGTCAATCAAAATGCTGGACGATATGTAAACAGCTATTTTTGGCGTACCAGTCAGCAGCAGGAGATTGATTATCTGGAGGAGTGTGATGGTCAGTTTTCCCTGTTTGAAATGAAGTGGAATCCTAGGCGTGCCAATACAAAGTTCCCGGCCTCTTTCCTTTCTGCTTATCAGGTGAAAGATAAGTGCATCGTTACGCCTGAAAATTGGATAGATTGGGTTATAGAGTGATAATGCTCCCCCTTTAATGTCCGTTTTCAAAACTGACACTGCCCCTATGAGACATTGTCTTATTTGGTTTTAATGGAGTTTCAGGAAATGTAAATCCCCAATCTGTTGAACTTTACAGATTGGGGATTTCTCAAGTTTATACATTATTCTCCTAGGATAGGCGTGAATTTGGAATTTTTGGTAAAATTCAACAGAAAGTTAACAAAAAGTTTGGTAATGTGGAAATAAATGCATACTTTTGCAGATTAAATAAGTATATAACATTAAAAACAAGAAGATTATGGCAATAGAATTTAAAACAATACCTGTCCTTCATGGTGAGGCAGCAGCTCGTTTCGTTGAAGCAGCTGATGAGGCATTGGAAAAGCGTGGCTCCATTGACTTCTCCAAGCAAGTAGCCAAGGCACGTGCTATATTAAAACGTTCAAAATTGTACATTTAAAATGTTAGAGCAATGTGATTTTATGGAACTGACAGAGGAAGTCTTGCCGCAATGCAAAGGCTTCACTTGTAAGGATGAGGACATAACAGAGTTCTTCACCCAAGACTATGCTGACTATGCCTATCAGTTGCTTGGAAAATCATATTGTTTTGTTAAACCAGATACATCTGAAATAGTCTGCGCATTTACAGTCGCTAATTCGAGTGTAAAAGTAGATTCACTTCCTTCTAACCTTCGGAATAAGCTTAATAGAAAGATTCCGAATGCCAAGCGAAGACCGCAGTATCCTGCAGTGTTGGTTGGACAGTTGGCAGTAAGCGATTTATTCAGTGGACATCATGTGGGAGATGAATTGTTGGATTTCATCAAATCATGGTTTATAGACCCACTGAATAAGACTGGATGCCGGTATGTCATTGTTGATGCTGTCAATCATCCGAAAGTGTTTGAATATTATCAACGAAATGGTTTCAAATTTCTGTTTTCGTCAGATAAGGAGGAATGGACGTTCTTGCACAATAAAGGTCTAGAACCTGCAACTCTTGTTGAGCCGATGAAAACACGGCTGATGTATTTTGATTTGATTTATCTCCGCACAAAATAACAAATAAAAGATAATAAGCCCCTCTGGCGCGCCGAAAGGCTGCATGCTAGAGGGGCATTACTTATTTTAGGCAGTTTACTTTGTGCTTTTGCGGTAAACGGTATTTTAATGTCCGTTTTCAAAACTGATACTGCCCCCATGAGATAGGGGAGGAAGAGGGGATGTATTTGCGATAGCACCGCCCTAACTATATAAAAATAGGTAGTTATGGCGGTGCTATCGTTTATAGGTGCGCCCTAACTATGTTAAAAAAGGTAGTTAGGGCGGCACTATCCTTGCAGATTTCATTTTTTGTTTATCTTTGCACCGATAAAATTTAGTATAAATGAAATAAAATCAGAAAGTTATGGATGCAAACGGAATAATAGGACGTGAATATGAGCAGAAACTCATTCTGGAACGTTGTAAAAGCAACAAGGCAGAACTGATAGCTATCTATGGTCGTAGGCGCGTAGGAAAGACTTTTCTGGTTCGAAAAATATTCAGCGACCAGTTTGCCTTTTCCTTTATTGGTATGTATGAAGTGAGCCGTGCGGTACAGCTGGAGCAGTTTCGGATGGCGTTGGCGCAGTATGCTAAGCAGACCGTGCCCAAGCTGAAAACCTGGTTTGAGGCTTTTGCTGCTTTGCGTGAATATCTGTCGGGCTTATCTCTGCAGGAACCGATTGTTCTGTTCTTTGATGAGTTGCCTTGGATGGATACGCCCAAAAGCAATTTTATCGCAGCTTTCAGTTATTTCTGGAATTCATGGGCTTCTATGGTCCCTCAACTGAAACTTATCGTCTGTGGTTCTTCCACCACGTGGATGTTGGCTAAGTTTATAGGCGATAAGGGCGGATTGTATGGTCGCGTTACCCGGCAGATCTATCTGGCTCCATTCTCTCTGGGCGAGACAGAGCTGTTCTTAAACGAATTGAAAGGCCTTGCTCTTACCCGACAGCAGGTATTGGATGTGTATATGATATTGGGTGGTATTCCTTATTATCTTGATATGCTGGAGCGTGGTGTGCCGTTAGATGTGTGCATCGACAGACTGTTTTTCTCGCAGGATTCGCCATTACGTGGAGAATTCGATTTCCTCTTCCGTTCCCTCTTTAATGACTCCAAGCATTATCGCAAGATAGTAGAGGTGCTTTCTGAAAAAATGAAGGGGATGACCCGTAAGGAATTGATGGATGAGTTGAAACTGAAAGGCGGTGGACAGTTATCAGAAATCCTGGAGAATCTGAAGAAATGCGATTTTATCAGGAAATATGCTACCATAGGAAAGAGTGAAAGGGATGCCCTATATCAGTTAACTGACTTATACTCATTGTTCTATACCCGTTTTGTGGCAAATAACAGTGGGCAGGATAAGAACTTCTGGAGTAACATGCGCAATTCGGGAAGTAGAACAGCCTGGAGCGGTTATGCTTTCGAACAGGTATGCCTACATCATATCCCACAGATCAAGAAGGCATTGGGTATTTCTGGTGTTTTGGCGAATGTTTATTCCTGGTCCTGCCGTCCTTTTGTAGATTCTACTGGTGCAGAATGGCGAGGAGGTCAGATTGATATGCTGATAGACCGTGCTGATGGAGCTATCAATATCTGTGAGATGAAATATGCCAAGGATGAGTTTGTGATAGATGCCAGCTATGAGCAGCGGCTGCGTGACAGGATGTCTTCTTTCTCTGTGGCGACCAAGACGAAGAAAGCATTGCTGCATACTTTCATCACGACTTATGGGGTGAAGCAGAATATGCATAGTGGATTGGTGAATAGTGAGGTAAGGATGAATGATCTCTTTGGATAAATGGTATTTTAATGTCCGTTTTCAAAACTGATACTGCCCCCATGAGATAGGGGGCAGGTCGGTGAAAAACGTTGAAAAATCGCCTAGAACCATCTCTTCTTCATTTTCTTCAAGAAATCCTTGGTGATAGGGAAGCCGGAGGCATCACCTATTACGGAGTCGGTATAACAGAAGGGACATTCAGCTGTAGGCGGCTCATCAGGGAGGTAATCCGTGATTTCGGATGGCGAGAAGATTTCGCCGCAGAAGAAACAGCCGCACTTTTCAGACTTCTCAATCTGTTCCTTGTTGCTGAAGCTGCAATCGTGAGCCTGGCGGAAGATCCTGTCTTTCTCCTCCTCTTCTTTCTGCTTTTTCTCAGCCTTTTCCAAATACCCCTTGAATCGTCTCTGAAGATAGAGCGGCACATGATAGTGAGGGGCGAAGACATACAGCGACGGAACATGGTCGTGGTATTCGATCAGTTTTCCCTCACCGTCATACACTCTTTCAGAAAGACATTCGCGGTCGTAGTGTAACAGTCCCAGCGGAATCTCCGAGATATAATAGCAGAAGGTATCCAGCGGATAGTCGTCTTCCTCCTTCATCTTCTTGCGGTAAAGGACATCCTGGTGCATCAGTCTCTCTGCCTCCTCCAAAGTTGTAGTGAAGGCTTGCGGACAATTGGTGTTCACCTTGTATTTCGGATAATGTGAACGCTTTTTCTCCTCCAGCTCTTCTGTTTCTAAAACTTCGAGCTTGAAGATGGCAGGAACATCCCGATGCTGTGGATGCTCAGCCAAATGCTTGAAATCTTCGTATGTCATGGGATGGTTATCTTAAGAATTGGTGTGTCTTCTTGTATTTTGTACCATCACAGTTGGTGATGTCGATTTCCATGACCAGTCCTTCCAGCTGAAAGTCGAGCGGGATGTTGATGGCACGTCTTTGGATATCCATTTCGTAGAAGATGCTTCCGTCCTTTTTGCAGAGCACGATGTCCAGATAGTCTGGCATATCAGGTATAGTTCCAGGCTCTGACATTTGTGGTCGAAACTCTCCAAACGCTTCCTTCACATACTCGAATAGTCCCCGAGTATATTTTTCGATATCCACCCCTACATATCGAGTATAGGTGTATTTGATAATACATAAAGACATTTTATTTGCCATTTTATTCTTTCTTTTTGGTTATACCTTTATAGTATACCTTAATTCCGCAACACTTTGATTTAACTTTATTTATAAGTTCCTGAGCAACAAAAAGTTGCTCAGGATTTTGCCATGTCAGAAATTTCACTTATCTTAGTGTTGCAAATAAAAAACAAATAAAACTCTGAATGACATGGCAAAAGTACAAATAAAATCTGAGAAACTCACTCCTTTTGGAGGAATTTTTTCTATTATGGAGCAATTTGATGCTCTTTTAGCTCAAACCATAGATTCCACCTTGGGATTGAGATGCACTATGTTTGGTTATCAATATAGCGAAATTCTACGCTCTCTGATGTGCGTATATCTTTGTGGCGGCTCATGTATTGAGGATGTTACAACTCACTTGATGAAACATTTGTCTCTTCATCCAACTCTTCGCACTTGCAGCGCAGACACCATATTGCGTGCTATCGAAGAACTGACTTGTAAGAACATCACCTATAAATCTGCTTCTGGCAACTCCTATGATTTCAATACTGCAGACAAGATGAACTGCTTATTGATCAAAGCCCTGCTTGCTACTGGTCAAGTGAAATCCGGTCAAGAGTATGATTTTGACTTTGACCATCAGTTCATTGAAACAGAGAAGCATGATGCAAAACCAACCTACAAGAAGTTCCTGGGCTATAGTCCAGGTGTGGCAGTCATTAACGACATGATTGTCGGTATTGAAAATAGAGACGGCAACACAAACGTGCGCTTCAACCAAAGAGAGACTTTGGAAAGAATCTTCAAGCGACTGGAGGCATCAGAAGTATATATATCCCGTGCCCGCATGGATTGCGGCTCATGCTCGGAGGAAATCGTAGATATGGTAGAGGCCCATTGCAGGCATTTTTATATTCGTGCCAACAGATGCTCTTCCTTCTACGATTCCATGTTTGCCTTGACTGGATGGAAAACTGTTGAAATCAACGGTATTGAATTTGAGCTGAATTCCATCCTTGTTGAGAAATGGAAAGGAAAACCGTATCGTCTTGTCATACAGAGACAAAGGCGAATAGAGGGAGACCTTGACATTTGGGAAGGCGAATATACCTACAGATGTATACTGACTAACGATTACAAGTCGAGTGCAAGAGACATTGTGGAATTCTACAATCTTCGTGGTGGCAAGGAACGCATCTTCGATGACATGAACAATGGCTTTGGCTGGAATCGGTTGCCAAAATCGTTCATGGCACAGAATACAGTATTCCTGCTTATGACAGCTCTCATCAGAAACTTCTACAAAGCTATTATGCAGAGATTGAAAACCCATGAATTTGGATTGCGTGCCACCAGCAGAATCAAGACCTTTGTGTTCAAGTTCATCTCTGTTCCTGCAAAATGGATTAAGACGTCACGTAGGCATGTATTGAACATTTATTCAGACAACTATGCTTATGCCAACCTGTTCAAGACAGACTTTGGTTAAAGGCCATGCTTTTCTGGTTAAACCGGCGTATTACCTCAAGTCGCTTTATGGGGTAAGGGAATTTTGTGTTTACGACGTTTCTGTTATGCCCAAGGAATATGTACAATAAAAGAATTTTTGTCGTTTTACAAGTAAATTCCCACGAAACCCTATAGGTTGCGGATTTGAGGGTATAGTAATATGAAGGGAAAATTTCAAAAAAACGAGGGCGTGTCATAAGTCTGGATAATAGTTGGTGCATAACAGTTGACCACCGCATGCACAACAAGTGTTGTGCATGCGCATATCAGCTGTTATGCAAGCGCACAACAGCTGTTGTGCGACCGAAGATACTAACTATCTCAACAACATATCCTATCTTTTCCAACAACATATCCTATCTTTTCCAACAACAAGAATAGGGTGAATCATAAACTTATGACACACCCTCGCTTGATTATTTAAATGATGTCATCCATTAGAATTTGGTAAGTTGTTCCACCTTGTCGAATTTGATGGTTGTTCCATCTATGATGACCTTTACTTTGTTTTCAGCCTTTGTTCCCATGTCGCTCACTTGGACCATCTTGTAAACCGCTGCGGAACAGCCAAGTGGCATAACCTCCATCGTCATAATCATATTCTGCAGCCAAGTGTTTAAGAAGAGACTTTGTACAATGTTTTTTCAGAAAGTCGTAGTCATTGTATAATTCCCCGTTATACATTTCTTTGATGAAGCTAATGATTTCCTTCTCTGTTGGCTTTTTCTCCTTACCATCTATGAAGATTTTCTTGGTGATAGTTTTAAACTTAAAATCTGCAGCACAGTCTGCATCAGGATTCTTATTACTTAGCGACTGGTGGGCTCTTAACATCATGCAGTCTTTGGTATCAATATCAATGAGGCCAATACCCATGATTTCGAGACCATGTTTAACAGACTGTGCACATCCCGACCAAAAACGACCGATATGTGGAGTCTTCTTGCCAGCTTTGCTGATGTAACTGGGATCAATGGCAATAGCCCATCTTCCCTGTTTACCAAAGAAGCGCTTGGCAAGTGATACATTAAGTTTGAGCCAGTCAATGCTTTTCGACTTTTTTAAGCCGAATGCGTTGCGATAGGTTTGCTCAACATGCGAGCCATACCTCCCCATTTGGGTGAAATTTATCTTTCTTGGTATTACCATGAACAAAATTATCACCTCGATGAGTATTTTCTCGAAACTTTTTGTTAACTTTGCAGCCGAATCTTCAACTGCATCTTTAAAGATATCCATATATTGGTCAAGTCCTGTATTCATATAATTTTGCGTTTGTCGTGATTTGCAAAGTTACTGAAAATCAGCGACTTGACCAACTTTTTATAGTTAAGTTTTCATAAGCATTTCTTAATATAATTTATTGATTTACAGACGATTAAATGTTAATTTAACGCAGTATTGATTTATTCATAATTGTAAAAAATAAGTATTATATTTGATTTTATGTACAAAAAACTATCTCATGAATCTTGGTGAAGGCTAACTTCTAAGTTTCTATAATTCTTTCATAGCCTTCATCAACTTCATTTGGATCTTTTGGAATCGTGCAAGTTGAGAAGTTGTTAAATCTCCTTTAGCCTGTTCTATTTTCTTGCTTAACTCCTGAGATTTTTTGAGATATTTACCATATTCTACCACTGCACTCATATCACCATTTTTAGCTTTTTTCATCAGAGAGATGTATGTGTCGTAGTATTCTTCGTACTTATCAAGTAATTCATCCAAATTGTTATCTTCGGATGTTTCGTCAAAAGAAGAATCATCATCAGTAGTTTCATCGTTATCATCACTATTATCGATATCACTACTGTTATCAATATCTTCATCATAACTAGCAGATCCTTCATCTGCTATCATATCAGTATTCTCGTAATTATAAAGTGACAAATCAACGAGCTTCACGCTTTTAGCCTCTTTCATGATTTGGGCATATTGATCCTTGTCATTCATTACATAAGAAAACTTGAATTCTTTAGTATCATCCTCTTTGCCTTCTGTGATAAACTTCTTGAATTCCTCATTTTCCTTCAATGGCAACTTGATCATCGACATATCGTTTTTGTCAATAATCTCGAGGTTTACGTTTCCAGTTACAAAACTTATTTCTTCGGCACTCTTTTTCACTGGATTTTTCAGGCGCACCTTTACCTGTATATATAGCTCCTGTCCCATGTCTCCCTTAACGGTACCAACTAAAGTATAGTTGCCGTCCTCTATAGAGACAATATCATTGTTGTCGCCTTCTACCTCGGCATTTGTAACGTCTAGTTCAACTTTACCATCTTTTGCATTATTGCATGATGTAAAAGACAATAAGGATACTAAGCACATGACAATGAAACCAAAAACGTTGTTTCTAACAGATAATTTTGTCTTCATAATAATTCTTTTTTAATATTGTGCCTACTCTCTTGTGGATTTTTGGCTTTTTCCATTTTTTATTTTGCTTCTTTTTCTTTGTTATGTTCCATAACAAGCTGATAGTTATTTAGAATAGCACCTGTTACTAAGTTCAATAGTAAAAATGCAGCTAAAACAAACCATGAAATATGATATATGTTTATAACAGTAGGAGTGGCTTTTATGAAACCATATTCGTATGCTGTTATATGATTATATCGTAAATCAGTCCAATCTTCGCCTGTTAATTCACGGAACAGAGTAAACATCGCTTCACCTAAAGTCCCAAACGGGTCTGGTGAATTTGCTGGAGCATTGGGGGCAACTTTTACAAATTCTTCATATTTAGCGAGTTCCAGTTTATTCATCTTTTCAGGATTTGGCAATTTGAATAGGGCAACCCCGATGATTGCATATAGATAGATGAATATACCAAAAAGAATAACATTATAAAACATTGCACTCATTGATTTTATCAATACAGTGATGATTATCTTGATTTCTTTGGCTGCTCGTAGTAATCTGAGAACACGAAAAACTCTCAGTACTCTAATTGCTGTCATCGCTGTAGCATTAGCAAATAAAGTTTCAGGAATATAACCAATCAGAACAAGAGAAAGGTCGAAAATATTCCATCCATCTAAGAAGAATGCTTTATTGCTATCCGATGCAATGTATCTTAGCAATATTTCAATAGTGAATATCCCTAATATAGAAGTTTGAATTGCCTTTATGGTTGGGTTGTCGGTATATGTTTCTACACCGATAAGAAACGAATTCAGTAAGATGATTACTGTGATTCCTAATTCAAATTTCTTATTTGTTGTAATGCTTTTGCACAAGTTCTGTATTTTATTCATTTTTCATGTTTTAAATGAAGTATCTAGCCTCTTGGCTTTCTTCTAAGAGGCTAGATAGGTAAAATACTAGTATTTACATGTTTGGTGTTTATATGCCGAAACTTATACCCGCTAAAGATATAGCAGAGAGTAATGCCAGCCATCCCCAATAACGCGTGTAGGAGCCCTTTTTGTTGAGGAATGGAGTTATCATTGTTATAATGAACAATACAAATTCGATAGCAGCTCCAATAATTGGTGTGAATACGATAAAAGATAGAATATCTATACCTATCACCACAAATAGCCAAACAAAAGTGAATACAAAACGAAAAAGCGAACCAAGGAAACTGTGATGTTCATTTTCGTCTTCTGCTCCAACGATTTTGTCCTCTGCTGTATCTACAATTTTATCTGTTATTTTGTCTTTAGCTGCGTCTTTAGCTACGTCAATAATAAAATCTGTGAGTCTCATACTTTCTTTATTGTTTTATTGATTACTTTTATATACACTATTTACTATTAGTATTAAGATGAGAGCAATGATACCATTTAATATATAGAAAGAGGTGTTGAGTCCTGTATATGCATAAATGGCATTCAATACCAATAGGACAACGAAACCTAAGGCGCAAGTAGCTCTTATTGCTGTTCCTGAGCGAGGACTTTCGTTATAGGTTACGCCAAATAGTCCCATTCCTAATAGTGCGGTTTCTATTCCGATGGCAAAACCTAATGGCTGACCATCCACTGAGTCTTGAGCCAGGGCATAGAAGCCCCATCCTATGAGTGCTCCTATACCAATGGCAACTATTGTTCTGACTAAATCTATTTTCATATCATTAATCATTTATGTGTTCAGCAATATTATTTTCTGTATTTCAGGTACATTCTTGGCTTGCATCCATCCGCTCATACCTGGCTTCCATACCATCGTTTCAGATGTTAGGGTCTTGGCTTTGGCGAGCGTATTGAGTTCTTCTTCAGAGAACGCACCTGCTACAGCATTGTTGGCTAGTATATGATACTGTGGGGTAGGCTTGCCTGATGTAAGCGTGTTGCCTGCTCCTGGTACCTGCATATTGCCAATACAATGATTCATCGTGTTTACCATTTGTTGTGCAATGGCGATTCCCATGCCAAATTCTACGAGATGGTCGATGGTACTAAATGAATTATAATCATCCATAGGTTATTATTGTTTTATGGCATTGGTGGTGGAGGAGGTGGTGGCGTTGTACTTTGGAAGAGGCTTCCTAATTCCGGTACATTGCTTGCCAATTCCCATCCAGCCATGCCTTGTTTCCAGACGTATGTCTGAGGTGTGAGTTGTCCTTGTTGAACCATCTGTTGTAGCTGGTTCATATTGAATGGACCTGCTTGTTGACCATTTATAGATACATGATATTGTACGTTTGGTGGAGGTGGTGGTGTATTCATCTGACCATTCATGGCATTGCCCATCTGGTTCATCATGCCTGCCATCTGTTGTCCCATGGCACCGCCCATTGCCATACCTGTCATGATTCCGGCTGGGTTCATACTGCCGCCACCATTGCCGCCCATGTCCATGCTTCCCATCTGTCCCAAATTCTGTGCTCCTGTCTTGAGAACTTCTGCCTGCTGGTTAATGGTATGAGCACCAATGAAGTTGGTTTCAGTCTGCAGACGCTGAGCACGCTGACTTTCCTCACGTTGAATGCGCATGGTTTCTGCCATATTCTCTGCATTGATACGTTGGGTGTCCTGCATGTTCTTGATGTTGATGTCTGTCTGGGCTTCGATAGTCTTGGCTTGTTGACCTGCAGTGAGACGGCGTAACTCCTCGTAACCTTCGCTTTCCTTGTCAGGCTCGATGGCTGAAAGGTCGAAACGTTTCAACTTGACGCCGAAGTCATCAATGAATGCAGGTGCTAGCTTCTGCTGTATCAAGTCGCTAATTTCCATTACTTTACGCTCAATCTGTAATACTGGTATCTGATTGTCCGATGGAACGTTGGTGATGAACCCCTTGACGTATTTCTTGACTGTATCTTTTATTTGATTTTTAAATGCTTCCAAGTCGAAGTCAATCAAGCGATGTAACTTGATGAATGCCTGATAATCCTCTAGCTGGAATGTAATTGAACCTCTTGCAGCCATTGGCACAGCAAAATCCAAAAAACGTGGATCATAGACATCAAAGTATGGCACGGCAAACTTTACTTGTATGATGCCTGCCAAGTTGATGAAATACACTTCTGCTTGGAATGGTGATTCACCACCGAATGCCAAACCTACAATACCAGTTAAGATAGGAAAGTTGGCTGTCTTTATGGTATCGTCGTATGGACCAACAATGAAGTCTTGCATGACTCCATTGCCTTTTTGTTTATAGACGAAGACTGCAACTTCTCCCTCTTTCACTCTCAAACTGCTACCATATCTGATAGCGTTTTCTCTTGATGTAGAGTTGGCTTCCTGTCCTTCTGGTCGCCACTTCCATACCAAGTATTCCTGTTCGTCGCAGCGGATGACATTCATCAATCCGCCCGACTTTCCTTTACTTCCAAATCCGAATAGTCCCATAATCAATCGAGTTTAGATTGTAATTCTGTTATTCTCTTTTCGATGTGGCTCTTTTGTAGCTTGGGGGTGATTTGCAAATTTTGTCTTGCTTTCCTCTTAGAAATTCCAAGTTCTCCTTCGAGTCCTTCTTCTATTGCTTTTAGGTTATAAGCGCCCATGTAGATTTCAAGTAGCTCTTTTTGAAGACGTTTGTTTTCTTCTAGTCTCTTTCTTGGAACATATCCCCAAATAATAGCAGTTACTATACTGGAAACTCCTGTTACTAAGGCTACAATAATGCTAGCTATTCCAATATCCATTGATTAAAATAAACAAATTGCTAGTATGATGAACATAATCACTCCTATGAGTAAAGGTATGCCTATAGCAAGTGATATCTTGATTATTCTCTTTTTCTTTTCTCTTGCAATTTCAGCAAGAATATACTCTAAGTCAGGATCGTTTTTCAGCATAATTCTGGCTTTAAGTATGAGCTGTTTTGTCTTTTCTTGCCAAGCAGAAGCAATTTTGTTGTCAGAAGGAGAGGGATTGGCTGGTGCTGTGGAGTTTGCATTGCTAAGACTAAGCATTTCAAGCAAATCTTCTTTTGTATTTGGAATTGGAAAAGTTCTGATAATTTGAACTTTTCTAGCAGTTAACGAATCTGCGCCAAAGACGCTTGCCGCACCTCTGAGTACACTACCAACCATGCCTTCATTGGAAGAAACTTGTTCGTCAACTTCTTCTAAAGCTTTCAGTAGTTTCTTTGTCGTAGAATTGGCCTCTATGTTAGTAAACTCATATCCGCATTCAGGACATTTGGTTTGGAAAGACTCAACCATAGCACCACAAGCAGGGCATTTTCTAACATCTCCATACTTATTGGATTTGGGCGCAGACTTTTGAGCAGCTTTAGCCTTCTCCATCTCCAACTCATGTTGCTCAGCCTCACGAGTTTCTTTCTTTTTCAGTTCAACGAGGCGAGCGTCAAGAACCATCTCGAACTCATCGAGGTCGATTCCCATAGATTCTGCTTTCTTGAAGAGAATTTGCTTCTCTTTTTCGGTTAATACGCCATCAGCCAAAGCTGCACTGATAAGCGCTTCAATTTGTTCGTTATACATTGTTTGTTATTTTTTTTTTAAGTATGTTACAGTTCATATATTTTGCTATCTCTATGCCAGATGCACTTTCCCTGTTCTTGGGTTGCGTCTGTATCCAAGTGGAATACACCGACAAATCGGTAAAGCTCTATGCCAAGTGCATCTTTGGTACGGAAGAAAGCGATTCGCTTCTTGTTGTCTTTTATACAATCAGCTACATGCTCCTCTCGCTTTTTTTCATCTTTGTTGTATTCGGTAAAGGTCTCACCGTCAGGAGAGAGTTCGTTACTCCAACCACTTCGATTATTGATATTGGGATACCAAATCTCAAAATTCTCCTTGCCAGGCACAGGAGTAGTTCCCATTCTTTGAAAACCACGATGCTTTAGGGTAGTATCGAATATAGCACAGATATCATCTATAGTTCTTAGACAATCTTGATCTTCAACATTCAGAATGCCTTTCTCTTTATGGTATTCTACAGTGAGCCATTTGCTCATATTCCAAGGCTTGATGCTGTCTCTAGATTGGGCTATTTTTTCTTTGATACAGGCAACACATTCATCTATCTGTTGGTGAATCTCTTCAAGAGTTCTCCATTCTCCTTTCTTTTCAGGTTTGCCGCATCTTATAATGTACAGGTCGCCATGGGTGAGATTTACGATGTTGGTGTTTCTGTATTCATCCTCTTCAACCTGATTTTCGTGGTAGGGTTCATTTACTTCTACGAAGATGTTGAGTTGGGGTAAATATAGGTCGGCAAGGGCATGCTTTCCATTAGGTAACAAAACTTCCTGTTGCCCTTTGAAGAGTATGCTCGTATCATCCAATTTGTCCCAGATACGATGGATTACATAGCTTTCGGTCTTCTTGTGTTTAATGCTGAAGAAGAGGTGCTCCATGTAATCCAATTGGTAATCAATAGGTGCTTTCTGTTGTCTCATACGCTAATCATTTACTTGTTTGTTATTTCATTCTTAGGCACAAAAAAGGTGCGAACCAATTTCATTCTGTTCTGAAGGTTCTGGACTACCTGTACACAAAGAATGAAAATCAGCTCACACCAATGGGTATATGTTGATACCCATCCCGCCGAAGCGGAATGGATACAAAAATACACGATTGGGTGAACAACTTCTGTCTTCGTTCTTGTGTACAATGAATTGTCCAGATTCTCAGTACGAACCAAGCATGGTTGTTTCCTTAACATGTCTGCTGCTTGTTTAGAACAGCACTGCAAATATACCATTTTTTTTCTAAAGTTGTTCATTGTGAGCTGATTTTTTTGCAAAAATAGGTGTTTTTTCTGTTTTTTCAGCGTTCCATTCCGTTCCAAGTTCAAAATATAGGGCGTTTTTAGTCGAAATATTGGCTTTTGTGTGTGTTGGTTGGATTTGTTTCGCTATCCTTCAGAAAATGTCAGATTGTCGAAAGATGAAACCTTCGAGTGCCATCATTTGGAAGATTGATATCACAATAAGGTGGTTTTCATATTTTTTGTCTCTAACGGAGTTAACCTTTAGTCTCTTAGAAGATGCTCTTCTCCTCTCCCGTAGGATGAAAATAAAGAAAACACTCATGTCATTCGCTATTATATCAATAGGAAAGCCATGAGTGTTATTGGTTTATTGAAGTCTTAATTTTCTAGAACCTGTCCAACTTACTTTGCTGATAGATTCTGAGGAAAGTTCAAGTGTCTTGTAATCTTTGGAAACGGTACCTCGTAGGACTAGATCGTTGGCGTAAACAGTTATGTCATAGCCATTCGCTTCCCATTCTCCACTCCAAGTGGCGTCGTCTTGCAATGTTTCCTTGATGCTGACTTTGCCATTGTTCTTGAAGGTAATGCGCAATGACTCAGTAAATGTGCTCTTATCCAAGTCTCTTTCGTCATCATATACGATGTCGTCTTCTACTTGGCGAGTTACCTTATATACCATTTTCCCTCTTAGTGCAACTGTGTCGCTAAAGATTTTTGTAGAGTCTACTTGTGGCTCTACTTTTTCGGAAACGATGGTGTCTTTTATAGCCGTACTGTCTACGGCTTTTGCATCTTTAGTCTGTTTGTTGCCACAGGCGGTAAATGATGCGACTAGGCAAACGCCTAATGCTGTGATAATAGAATGTCTCATGAGGCTTGTCATTTGATTTCCTTTACAATTTTTGCGGATGCAGCACAGTCCTTAGCTCTGACTAATGTAAGGTCTTGCTCGTACTTATCTGGCATGACATCGAATTTAAGATTGGCGCAAACCGGCATTCCCATTCTTATAGTATATCCTACATTTGTGAGAAACTTCTTGCCGTTTTGTATCAAAATTAATTTTTCACCTTCATGCATACCGTCAAAATCCTCAATACAGGCTTTCTTTACGCCAGTTTTTTGTAAGGCATCACTTACCTTCATTCCGACAACGAGATTGTTTGCCTTAGCAATACTGTCTGCTTTTGCAATACTATCAGCACGAACTATGCTGTCGACCCTGGCGATACTGTCTGCTTTAGCTTGCGCTATGGCAAATGAATCTATTCCATTCTCCTCCTTGTTATTCTTGTTGTTTGAGCAACTTGTGATGCTTGTTGTGAAACATACAAACATCATGATTAAAAAATGTTTCTTTTTCATTGTCTTGTAATTTGAAATTTACACTTTATAGAAGCTACTTTCCCATTTTGGGTATAGATCCTTATTGTAATCTAAAAACGACAGGTGTTGTACATTTGGTTCGTACAGGTATTCCTTTTAGTTTTGCTGGTTTCCATTTCGGCATAGCCTTAACAACACGCAGGGCTTCCCTGTCAAGTGACGGGTCAACACTTCTAATAACCTTAACGTCAGACATGGAGCCGTCTTTCTCTATGATACTCTCTACGATTACACGTCCTTGTACGCCATTTTCCTGTGCTACATCAGGATATTTTACATTGCTGTTCAGATAAGACTTCATTGCACTTTCACCACCAGGAAAAGATGGCTTTTCATCAACTTTATCAATTTCATTGACTTCGTTGTAAACTGACTCTTCGTTTGGATTCCAATTTACAAGTTCATCGTATTTAAGTGAGTCGCTCTGCAATTGGAAAAACAGATCTTCTAAAATGACCCCATCGGGATTAGTTTGCCATGTTATCTTCTCCTCCTTCATCTTGACGTTGTCAATCTTGATATAGATACTTCCGTTTGCAGTGATGTTGTATGAGAATGAGAGACCAAGTTTAGATATAGGTATCACGATATTTCCACCGCCTTTTCCTTCAGTATTAGCAGGTTTGAATACTATGTCCCACTCATTATTGTTCGACTTATTGTTGAAGAAATAATGGTTTTTGATTTTTTTGTTAAAGTCGTTCACCAAATTTGGGCTTGGCTTAGTGACAGTTGTTGTATGAGCTTTTTGTGTAGTGCCTCGTCTTGCTTGTCCGAAGGTTGGGCTTCCTGTTAGCATAACGAATATTGCTAAAATGATACTTTTTCCGATTTTAGAGGAAAAAGTGGTGCTTAATGTTTGTAAAAATGAATGCTTCATAATAAATGTAATGCTTTTATGAGTCCACTTAATAATGTTATTAATATATGACATTTGTAACCTTTCCATTTCTAACCTTTACGATTCTAGGGAATACCTTCCCAAGAAGATTGGCCAGTCGGAGACCATAGGAAGGGATATATTGTTTATAAGTACCAACTAAGTCTCTGTAAGGACCGTTGTATTTGTACATTTGATATCTGCTACCATCAGTCTCAAAAGTCTTGTATGCGGTAAGGATACCTTCTGGCATACCTATATAAACCTTTCCCTTTTTGATGTTGTCGTATGCTCTCTGACCATATTTCGCTACAAGATTTTTTTCTTGTGCTATCATTGATTTATAATTTGGTAAATTGGCCAGAATAGTTTTCATGTCTTGATTTCCTTGTTCTGCACCAATTTTCAGATACTTAACAAAGTCTGCGTAAGAAAGATTTTTGCTAATACCTAAATCATTCTTACCTTCCATTTTCAATAAATAGGCACCAACCAAAACCTGAATTGCATCAAGGTTTTTTAGATCAGCTGCCTTGCGCAAATATTTGACTCCTTCTGGTATGTTTTTTGTTACACCCTTTTGCTTGTCACCCGCTAAGAGCATTGCACCATAATAATAGGCTGCTTGTGGGTAATTGTTTTTTACCGCTTTGAGATACCATTTCATAGCTTCCGAATCATTCTTAGCTACACCTTCGCCTTTATCATAGGCTTTTCCCAGATAGTATTGAGCCTTCGCATATCCTTGATTGGCTGCTTTTGTATACCATTTCACGGCTTCTTCAAGGTTCTTTTCTACCCAGTCGCCATTTTCATAGCAGGCTCCCAAGTTGCATTGTGCCAATGGTAGTCCTTGTTCTGCAGCTTTTGTGTACCATTTTACGGCTTCTTTAAGATTCTTGTCTACTCCTTCGCCAAATTCATAACAGTATCCTAAGCTGTTTTGTGCTTCTGCATATTCTTGCTCTGCCGCTTTTGTATACCATTTTACGGCTTCTCCATAGTCCTTGTATTGTACTCCATAGCCATAGTAATAGCAGTTGCCTAAGTTGTATTCTGCTTTAGCATTTTCTTGTTCTGCAGCTTTTGTGAACCATTTTACAGCTTCAGTTAAATTTTCCGTAACCCCTTTCCCATCATAATATGCTTCGCCCAGAGCATTCTGTGCTTCTGCTTCGCCAGACTTGGCTTTTAGCATGAGGGTGACAATGTTGGTTGTTTGTGCAAATACTCCCGATGCTATCGCAAAGAAGAGTATCATGATTAGATAAATCTTTTTCATATTCTTCTTGTTTTTAATTGTTATTATTCCCAATATTGTTTACAAGTGTAAATGTATCATATCTAATAGATGGTTTGCAAAAATTGTGTTCCAATAGTTTGCAATAGGTGAGCCCTTAGGCAAAACAGGCATCTCTTGAAAATATGGATGCGTTACAACCATTGTATATTGATGAGTCATTGCAAATTTTTTGAGATAGGCGAATGTCCCATGTTTTGTACGACAACATCCAACAATGATTTTGATAGTTGGAATGCTTGCTACAATATTATACCAATCTTCAAATCTGCGACCTACTCCATCACCAATGGTAATAACTGCAATTTCTGCCGTTCCATTACGTTGTAGAATAGCCAGTTGCTCTTTCTTGAGAATGATGGAACGGCTATCATAAAGCCATCCTTCACGATGTGAAATTAAAAGTTCTATCAATCTGGTAGCACTTAGTGTCTTGCCATGATTGCCTAATGCGCTGATGGCTATCAGTAGCTTTTCTGGCTTTTTATTTTCTAATTTTTCCATAAGCTAATCATTTACTTTTTGGTTATTTCATTCTTAGGCACAAAAAAGGTGCGAACCAATTTCATTCTGTTCTGAAGGTTCTGGACTACCTGTACACAAAGAATGAAAATCAGCTCACACCAATGGGTATATGTTGATACCCATCCCGCCGAAGCGGAATGGATACAATAATACACGATTGGGTGAACAACTTCTGTCTTCGTTCTTGTGTACAATGAATTGTCCAGATTCTCAGTACGAACCAAGCATGGTTGTTTCCTTAACATGTCTGCTGCTTGTTTAGAACAGCACTGCAAATATACCATTTTTTTTCTAAAGTTGTTCATTGTGAGCTGATTTTTTTGCAAAAATAGGTGTTTTTTCTGCTTTTTCAGCGTTCCATTCCGTTCCAAGTTCAAAATATAGGGCGTTTTTAGTCGAAATATTGGCTTTTTTGTGTGTTGCTTGGATTTGTTTCACTATCTTTGCAGCATGGAACAGATATTACGTGAAATGATAGAAAAAATGGTGGGGC
Source organism: Segatella copri DSM 18205 (assembly GCF_025151535.1). NCBI lineage: Bacteria > Pseudomonadati > Bacteroidota > Bacteroidia > Bacteroidales > Prevotellaceae > Segatella > Segatella copri. The sequence goes on along the minus strand of NZ_CP102288.1, from coordinate 2,279,337 downwards.
GCAAGATGGTTGTGCCTCGCGACTTCGCTTGGTTGAGCGAAAAGGTGGAGGAGCGTACCCAGCAGAGGGTGAGTGCCTCTACGCTGCGACGGTTTTGGGGATACGTGAGCGAAGGGGTTTCTGCCAGTAAGTTTACCAAGAATGTGCTGGCTAATTTTCTCGGTTATGCGGACTTTGAGGAGTTCGGATTGTCGCTAGGGACGGGAGAACGGCAGAGCCAGATGGTTATAGGCAAGGAAATATCTTGCGATGATCTTTATGAGGGACAGATGCTTAAACTTTCCTGGCTGCCCGACAGAACCTGTATCATCAGGTATCAGGGAAACGGAAGTTTCAAGGTGGTATCATCAGAAAATACCAGATTGGCGAAAGATGATACTTTTGAGTGCCGTCATTTTATCAATCATGAGCCTGCTTATCTCCATGCTTGGAAACATGGAGATGATGAACCGGTTACTTACGTCATAGGTAAGAAGAACGGCATCATCGTAGAGCATTATTTGGAAGATTGAAAACTCGACAGGGTTGGCTTCACATATCTCTCAGTGGTATAAGAGGACAGTTCATAGATGATATCTGCCTTCTTGCCGTCTATGTCCTTAGAGAATGTCTGTGGATAAGTCGTTGTGATGAATTCATTACTCTTATTTACAAACTGAAAGTATGCCTCGCTCTTTTTCACAACAGACCGGATGGTGTCTATGCCGGATTCCTTCCACATCTTGTCGATAGTCTTCTTGCCTTCGGATAGGAGTTCGGCGGCTTGTGCCTGTGATGCAGAAGATGGCTCGGTAGCTGTTGGCTGCAGAGATTTCTGGCCATTGGAAAGTGGGGCAGGCTTCTTGGTTTGCTGGCGGATGGATGTATCCTTCTTGGCTTCGGTATGTTCAGGGGTGGTGTTTATGCTCCTCTCCGGCTGATGCAGTAATGGGTAACTGATGAAACCTAATAAGATGATACAGATCAAAGCTGAGATTGCAATACGCTTGATTTCGGATGGATGGCTGTTTCTTCGAGCCATGAAATCACCTTTGAGTTCGTCAACATTGGCATATCGCTGGATTATGGGAGCCTTGCAACGCTTGATGATTGCTGTATAGGGTTTGCCTGGAAGTATCTTTTCCAGGATACAGCCTATGCTGAAGATGTCGTTGCGGATGTCTGCCTGTTGGGATACAATCTGTTCTGGAGAGATGTAGCCCGGGGTGCCGGCAGGTTGTTTGAGGATGGTAAAGTCATCGGTATCTGAAAGTCCGAAATCGATGAGCTTTACATGATTTCCGTTATGGGTAATCATGATATTGGAAGGTTTTAAGTCTCTGTGTACTATCTGCTTGGCGTGGATGTAGTGTACGGCATCAAGTAGCTGGAGGAAAATAGCTTCTCCCTCAGTCTTGCTGCCGCTCCAGTGTTCCAGCGTGATACCATCTATCCATTCCATTACGATACAGGTACCCATTTCCGGTATTTCTTCCATGCTGTAGGCTGATACGATGTTGGGATGCTGCAGGGATATGAGGATATCGAACTCTTTGTGCAGCAGGTTCTTGTAGTTTTCGTCTTGGCGATATGGCTTCTTCAGGCCTTTGAGCACCCACCATCTGCCATAGCGCTTTGCCTTGCAAAGAATGTTGAATCCTTTGCAAGGTATGGGAGTAAAGTCTGAAAATTGCTCAGACCTTCTACTTTCTTCTATGATGATTCCAGAATATGAATCCATGTTACTCAGACTGGGTTGATAATTCGGTTGCAAAATTAACTAAATAGAGATACCCATCCCACAGAAGCGGGATGGATATGAGTATACATATTGGGGCAAACAACTAGAACTGTCATTCTTGTGTACTGCGAACTGTCCAGATTCTCAGTCTGAACTAAGCGTAGTTGCTACCTCTTTATGTCTGCCGCCATTACTAACGGCATTGCAAATATAGGTATTTTAAAAGAAATTTTCAAGCGGAAACGAAACTTTTAGTATTCTTTAAACTTTGACGATTGGTTCAAACTCATTCCTCCCCGAGCTTATACTTTATTTTATATAGGAACTGGTTGTCGCAAATCCACTCTCTTTTTAATACCTGGCTGGTTGGCTATCAAATCACATCAAAGCGGTCTTTGCCATGGCTGTGCGGGATGGGACCGCCTGGGGATAGCTTGCTATGGGGACGCCTGACTATAGCTTGCTGATTGGAACCGCTGAGTATCTCTGAATCACAATGCAAAGATACGAAATCGGTGAGGAGGCAACTCACAGTTGCTCATACTTGCTCACAGTTGCTCATACTTTTTCATAGATTCTCTTTGCTCTGGTGTTTGTAAGCCCTTTTACATGCCTTGCTTGGTATCACTTCTAAATGCCTGGCTTGTTTGATTTTTAAGGGCTTTATGATTGGATTGCGGTTCGTAAGCCAGGGGATTACAGGGCGTAAGTCCCTGATTTTTGCGTCGTAAGTGCCTGACTTTTGCACCGTAAGTCTTTGACTCTTGATTCGGAATTAACCTGCTTCTGGATGACAGGGTGACACTTATGACAGTGATTTCTGAAGATTTACTCTCGCGCGGGCAGGCAGGAAAAATCAAGCCGAAAGTTCCTGCCTGCCCGCGTGCGAGGCGAAAAGTTGAAAAACTAGTGTCATCGTGTCACCGTGTCACCGTGAACAGAGCAGAAGATGTTTGGTATCGCTCTTTGGCTGCAAAGGCGGCAGCACCTGATGAGATACCTACCAGGAGACCCTCGGACTGAGCCAAACCTACACCCTTTAATGTCCGTTTCCAAAACTGATACTGCCCCCATGTGATAGGGATATCATCCATTAAAATCAGTTAAAAAGTGAGTGCTCTTTTATAAAATGTGTGGGAATATTGCAGGATTCCCTCATAAAATGTGTATATTTGCAGCGTTATTCCCTCATAAAATGTGGGAGGAAGTGTGATTATTCCCTCATAAAATGTGGGAGGAAGTGTGATTATTCCCTCATAAAATGTGATAGAGAGGTAGATTATTCCCTCATAAAATGTGATTTTAAGATACGGATTATGGAAAGATTAGCTATCAATGAACTTCTGAAATGGAAGGATAAACAATATCGTAAACCTCTTATTATAGAGGGTGCCAGACAGGTGGGAAAAACTTGGCTGGTGAAGGAGTTTGCCCGCCAGAATTACAAGCAGCTGGCATATGTGAACTTTGAAGAGATGAAGATCCTGCAGAATCTCTTTGAGCAGGACTTCAATATTCCTAGAATTCTTACAGCTATTGGGGCTGCAACGAATGTAACCTGCACTGAGGGCGAAACGCTGATATTCCTGGATGAGATTCAGGCTGCCCCTCATGCTGTTACTTCTCTCAAATATTTTGCAGAGAATGCGCCGGGCTATCATGTCATAGCTGCAGGTTCTCTTCTGGGTATCGAACTGCATCAGGGGGAATCTTTTCCTGTGGGTAAGGTGGATTTTCTCTCTCTGTATCCAATGAACTTTATCGAGTTCGTGATGGCTATGGGGGAGAAGAATCTGGCGCAGCTGCTTCAGACGAGGGATTGGAATATGATAACGATGTTTGCTCCCAAGTTTCAGGAACTCTTAAAGTATTATTACTACGTGGGAGGCATGCCTGAAGCCGTATTGAGCTTTAGCCAGAATCATGACTGGAAAGAGGTGAGAACCATACAGAAGGACATTCTGAACAGTTATCAGAGAGATATGTCGAAGCATGCTCCATCGGAGATTATTCCCCGTATTACTGATTTGTGGAAATCCTTGCCCGCCCAGTTGAGCAAGGAAAACAGGAAGTTTATCTATGGAGTGGTGCGCGAGGGAGCAAGAGCCCGGGAGTATGAGTTGGCCTTGCAGTGGCTGCTGGATGCCGGACTGATATATAAGGTATATAATGTGAAAGCTCCCCGACTGCCGCTTGCCAGTTATGAAGACCGGGCGGCCTTTAAGATTTTCGTCCTGGATGTCGGGCTTCTAGGTGCGATGTCTAATCTCAAGGCATCGACAATAGTGGCTGGTAACAGTATTTTTACCGAGTTCAAAGGGGCATTGACGGAACAGTATGTTTTGCAGCAGCTCATTCTCAGGTATGAACCCTATTATTATGCCAAGACCAACAGTACTCAGGAGATTGATTTCCTGCTCCAGGATGAGGAGGATGAGATTGTTCCGCTGGAGGTGAAAGCCGAGACGAATGTCAAGGCAAAGAGCCTGCGCCAGTTTGTTGCAGACAACCAGTCAAAGAAGGCCTATCGCATCTCCATGAATGATTATCAGCAGGAAGATTGGGTTACAAACGTACCGCTCTATGCGGTAAATGGTCTCGAATTTTAGCGATAGCCCCGCCCTAACTATATAAAAAATAGGTAGTTAGGACGGTGGTGTCGCATTTGCAAATATATATGAAGTTCCGAAAAATAAAAATCCCCAACCTGCTATGGGAAAGCTGGTTGGGGAAATTATGATAGATTCTGCTTTCATCAGAAAATGTCCGATTGTGAATTACAATGGATACTCCTCGAAAGCGTAGAGTACAGTGCTTAAATAACGCTCACCTGTATCTGGCAAGAGGGCTACAATCTTCTTGCCCTTGTTCTCAGGACGCTTCGCAATCTCGGTGGCTGCAAAGGCGGCAGCACCTGATGAGATTCCTACCAAGAGGCCCTCGGTCTGAGCCAGGTCACGACCTGCCTTGATAGCATCATCGTTCTGAATATCCAATACCTCATCGATATATTCTGAAGAGTAAGTCTCTGGAATGAAACCGGCACCGATGCCCTGAATCTTGTGAGGACCGCTCTGTCCGCCGTTCAATACAGGCGATGTGGCAGGCTCTACGGCAATCACCTTCACGTTAGGATTCTGCTCTTTCAGGTACTTGGCGATACCTGAAATGGTTCCACCTGTTCCTACACCGGCTACGAAGATATCAATCTCGCCATCGGTATCTGCCCAGATTTCTGGTCCAGTTGTGGCATAGTGCTTGGCAGGATTGGCTGGGTTGGTAAACTGTCCCAGAATCACAGAGCCTGGGATGGAATCGCGGAGCTCCTCGGCAGCCTTGATGGCGCCAGGCATTCCGTCCTTACCGCTGGTCAATTTCACTTCTGCACCGTAAGCCTTCACCAGGTTTCTGCGCTCCACACTCATGGTTTCAGGCATGGTGAGGATGAGGTGGTAGCCCTTAACGGCTGATACCAGAGCCAAACCTACACCCGTGTTACCGCTGGTTGGTTCGATGATGGTGGCACCTGGTTTCAGGATGCCCTTCTGCTCAGCGTCTTCGATCATCGCAAGTGCGATACGATCCTTTACGCTTCCGCCAGGATTGAAGAATTCTACCTTAGCAATCACAGGAGTCTCCAAACCCTTGGATGCTGAATACTTACCCAATTCTACCAATGGGGTCTTACCGATTAAATCAGTAATCTGTTTATATATCTTTGCCATAATGATTTTTTAATGTTAAGTGTTGAGTGTTGAATGTTGAATTTTAATGTTGAGTGTTATTGTCCGTCAGGCAATTTAACATTCAACATTCAACACTGAAATTACTTTACGTAGGTAAATGCCTCATCGAGTGCCTCAATCAGGTCGTCGATGTTCTCGATACCGATGCTCAGGCGAACGGTAGAAGGATAGATGTGCTGCTCCTCCAACTCCTCTGGGCTCAACTGAGAGTGGGTGGTTGTTGCTGGGTGGATAACCAGTGACTTCACGTCGGCTACGTTAGCCAGCAAAGAGAAAATGCGCAGGTGGTCGATGAACTCCCATGCCTCTTTCTCGCCGCCTTTGATATCGAAGGTGAAGATAGAACCACCGCCGTTAGGGAAGAGCTTCTTGTAAAGCTCGTGGTCTGGATGAGAAGGAACGGCTGGGTGATTAACCTTAGCCACCTTAGGGTTGTTCTCCAGATACTCTACCACCTTCAATGCATTCTGAACGTGACGCTCTACACGGAGGCTCAATGTCTCCAAGCCCTGAAGAAGAATCCAGGCGTTGAATGGAGAGATGGTTGCACCGGTATCACGAAGGATGACCGCACGGATTCGGGTTACGAAGGCTGCTGCTCCGGCTACATCTGCGAATACGGCACCATGATAAGATGGGTCTGGCTTAGCGAGAGTAGGGAACTTGTCGGCATTTGCCTTCCAGTCGAACTTACCGCCATCTACGATGACACCACCGAGAGAGGAACCGTGACCGCCGATGAACTTGGTAGCAGAGTGAACCACGATATCTGCTCCGTGCTCGATAGGACGGATGAGGTATGGGGTGCCGAAGGTGTTATCGATAATCAATGGGATGTTGTGGCGATGAGCAATCTCTGCCAACTTATCGATATCCGTTACATCAGAGTTAGGATTTCCGAAGGTCTCTGCATAGAGTGCCTTGGTATTGTCCTGGATGGCAGCCTCTACCTGCTCGAAGTTGCGAGGATCCACGATGGTGTAGCTTACACCCTGTGTGGATAATGTATGAGTGATGAGGTTATAAGTACCACCGTAGATGTTGTCGGCAGCTACGATGTGGTCGCCATTCTGAAGAATGTTCTGCAGAGCGTAGGTAACGGCGGCAGCACCAGAAGCGACAGCCAAACCTGCTACACCACCTTCGAGGGCAGCTACACGGTCTTCGAATACACCCTGAGTAGAGTTGGTCAAGCGACCATAGATGTTACCTGCGTCACGGAGTCCGAATCTATCGGCAGCGTGCTGAGAGTTGCGGAACACGTAACTTGTGGTCTGGTAGATAGGCACCGCACGAGCGTCGGTAGCTGGATCTGGATTTTCCTGACCTACATGCAACTGAAGTGTCTCAAAGCGAAGTTTCTTTTCTGTACTCATAATCTATGTCCTTTCTTTAATTTTACGTTAATATTCAATCTTATTCATTTATATAAATTTGTCGCCCAGAAATCCAGTCATGATAGGCATCAGATTGTTTGTTCTGATTGGCGCTGCAAAGGTACGGCGATTTTTTGGATTCTGAAATAGCATATGAGTAGTATTCCTGCTACCACGTTTGTGGTATTCGGGCATTTTTTAGCTGCTTTGATGGGTTTACACCTTATTATATATAGGAGCAATTTTTATTATATATAGGATTTTTGAGTCTATATCCCATCCCAAACTAGTCTTTCAAGCAGCCGATAGGTACCACATATACTCCGTCTTCTCTGCGGTAAGCATAGTCTCCTACGGCAGTGAGTACCATCATGAAAGATGGAGCTTTCATCTTGGTCGTGTCTATCTTATCTGCAAGAGCAGTTAGTGTAGAGACTCCTTTTTCGATGGCTTGTGCACCACCCAGCTTGATTTCGATGAGGCCGTATGAGCCGTTGCGGAGATGGATAACTGCATCACATTCCAAACCGTTCTTGTCGCGGTAATGATATACGTTGCCGTCGATGGCATCAGCATATACACGAAGATCACGGACGCATAGCGTCTCGAAAAGCAAACCGAAAGTCTCCAAGTCGTTGATGAGATCATCAGGACCTAGACCTAAAGCAGCCACCGCAATGGATGGATCAACGAAATATCGGGTTTCAGCCGAACGGATGGCTGTCTTGCTGCGAAGGTTCGGATTCCAGGCAGGCATGTCCTCTATGACGAAGATTTTTTTGAGTGCACCAATGTAACTCTGTACAGTCTTGTCTGCCAGTGTCTCATCATCGTTTTCCATCATGTCTTGTCTTATGGCTCCGATACTTACTTGGCCACCTTGTGAACGGGCGTATGAACGCAGAAGCAACTTAGTTCGTTCGCTGTTTCTGCTGATTTCATCCACTCTTGAAATATCACTCTTTACCACCGCATCGTAATAGTCGTATGCCTGTCGCAAAGCGGCTCTTGGGTTCTTGGTAGTGGCACTAGGCCATCCACCTCTGCATACGAGATAGGCGATGTCTTCCAGTTTCAATTTGTTGAAACCTTCCAGGTTTGCATTTCCCTTGAACAGTTCGCTGATGCTAACTTCTCCTGTAGATTCTCCTGATTCCCATAATGACATAGGTCGCATGGTAATCCAGGCGAAACGTCCTGTACCCGTGTGATGTATTTTTTCGGAAGATGCAGGCACGGCAGATCCTGTGAGGATAAACAAGCCTTCCTCACCCTGGTGGTCCACTTCAAATCTGATGGCATCCCAGATTTGCGGTATGATTTGCCATTCGTCAATGAGTCGTGGCTTTTCTCCTTTCAGGAGCATTTTTATCTTTAAATTTGCCATTTCCAGATAGTTGTTTTGGTTGTCTGGATCTGCCATATATAGCACGCTTTTGGCCTTTTGTTCTGCTGTGGTAGTTTTTCCACACCATTTTGGCCCTTCTATCAATACTGCTCCAACTTCTTCGAGTCTGTATTCCAATAGTTTATCTGCAATTCTTTTTTTGTATTCTTTCATATTGAATCTCCTTTATTTCGGCTGCAAATATACGATAAAATCTCGGAATTACCAAATTTGGCGGCATGTTTTTACTTAATTTGGCTGTGATTCGTTACCCAATTTGGCTGTGATTTGTTACCCAATTTGGCTGTGATTCGTTACCTAATTTGGCGGAATAAAAAACGTCCTCATCTGTTATGTGTTTCAGATGAGGATGTTTTGATATATTATTTGTTACCTTTCGTTCTGTTGTGCATCTTGCAAAGCATTTGGCAATTTGCCAAGTCTGTTTTGCCACCTTTGCTCCATGCAGTAACATGGTCGGCTTCTATCTCGGTGATTCTATAGATATAACTCTTACGATTGTTGTCTGTTTGTGCGCAAAGTGGACAATTTGAGATGCCCTTTGTTTTTGCGTCCTTGGTCTGTCTCTCGTATGCTTTTTGTTTTATCGATTTTTCGAATAGGCGAATTTCTAACAGTTCTGGTTGTTGCTCGCCTCCAAGAACATACTCAAAGATTCCTGCTTGCTTGGTTACGGCTTCATCAGCTAAAAGTTCTTCTACTCTTTTGTTCAGTTTTGCCAAATCATATGGCTTTTTATGATAGGTTTCGTATAAACGTCCCCATTCTAAACCACACATTTTATCGTATGTCTTGTAGAAGGTAGCTGAAATCCAGTCTATCACGCTGTCGAAGTAAGATAGCAGCTCTTGGATATTGGAGTCACGGCGGTGAAGCGACATGTAATTATCTATACTTACGCCTTTACTAGCACTTATCCATTGCAAAGCTCGTTCCAAGAAGCCTTGTCTTTTAACATCTGCTTTAATGTAGGCACTCCATTTCTGGATGTTTGAGTTCCGGCTGTTGCTGAATACCTCTTTCGCAGCTGTGACGAATGTGCCAGAATAGATGGCATTTAACAGTTCTTGCTCGTTAAGCGGAACTCCGCTAATATTAATGGTCTTGAACCACTGCTTGATTTCGGCTTCTTCTCCCTCGCAAACATAGATAGTCAGCTTGGTGTTTAGGAATCGTTCTCGTGATTCCTCGTCTAGTCCATCAAGATATTGCTCTTTTCCGTTCACTTTTACGGCTAGCTTCATGGTGGCGTATCTGCCGAAACTAGTGATACGTTGCTGACCATCAAGTACTTCGTATCGTCCATCTTTGGTCTTGTTGAAATATATCAAGCCGATGGGATAGCCTTTTAGGATAGAATCCACAACGGCTACGTCTTTCTTGCCGTCGCAATAAATATAGTTGCGTTGGTATTCTGGTTGGATAGTCAGCTGGCCGTTCAAGCCAAATAAACCTTTTCCTTCATGTTCGTTATAGACAAAACCTTTGCAGATGTCTGCTATAGTCCAATTTGTATATAATGTTGGTTTCATGATTCTTATTTTTTATGTCGGATTAATATTCTAGCGTATGGCTTTTGAGGAATGCCATCTTCCATATAGTAAAGTTGGCCATCACGCAAGCTCTTGTTCAGCTTCTTCAATTCTCGGTCGAAGGGCTTTAGACCTAAAGCTTTGCCAGAGTCACCTTGTGTTTGCCCGATAATCTCAAATTGTTCAGGACAATACTTATCCAAGAAACTGATAGGAACTCCCATTTTTTCATCATAGTTGGAAGGGATAGCATCTGTATAAGGCACATCTATAGCATCATAGTTGGCATAATGAATATAAGAGCTACGCCCTTTGAGTTCTTTATGCTTACTAAACTTTAGGTTGTCTTCTAGAGTCATTAAAGGCAATGGTTGATGGCGGCGACCATGTTCGATGTTAGTATACCAGCGTACTCCTTTTACTCTAATATATTTTTTACCGTTTTCATCAATTCTCCATCCTGAAGCAGTCAAAGGATATGTATCTGGTACTCCAAATTCTCGGTCACCACTGTGAATCGTGCATCCCATCCAAATGATATTGTCTTTAATTAGGGGGAAGACTTCTTTGTAAGTTACTGCATTCATATTTCCGATTATTACGAACTGTTTCTTAGCTTCAATTATCCAACCTAAAAAATCTCTGAATAAAGAAAATGGAGGATTAGTTATAATGATGTCTGCTTCGTCGCGGAGATTCTTGATTTCTGTACTTCGGAAATCTCCATCTCCCTGTAGATAATTCCACTGTAAGTCTTCCACGTCAATTTTCCCATCTCCAGAAACATCATGGTCAAGAACGAATATCTTACCATTTGTCTTGGTTTTGTCTTTATCGAACTTGATGTCGTTTTGCTCGAAAAGAGAGGGTTGATAACCAGTCTTATACTTTTTGCTTTCTGGAGCATAACTTGTACTTATCAGTTTTTTTTAGACCGAATCGTTCAAAGTTTTGAGCAAAGAATTTTGTGAAATTACTCCATTCAGGGTCATCGCATGGAAAAAGGATAGTTTTATCTTTGAATACATCTGGATTATATTCCAGGTATGCGTTCATTTCTTTTTCTATATCATAATATTGAGTGTAAAACTCATCGTTCTTTGCATTTTTTGCATTTGCTAATCCACTATTTGCCATCTGAGTACTTTGGTCTTTATTCTACCGACTCCTCTAAGCAGAAGGTAATGGTTAAGGATTATCTATCAAAAGAAATGGCGTAGGAGTTCTGTACTAACCATCCTTTGTAAGTTGAGGTATTAGGGGACCTTTGAGCTCAAAGAATGAAGTGCAGAAGCCTACGCCAAGAAGGTATATATGGATAGCACAAGATGCACCCTCTCTTGACGAAAGGGCGCATTTGTGCCATGTATATACACGCAAGGTGTAAGCGCCCACCTTGTTTCTTATCCGAAGCTCGTTTTGGAAGTCCCTAATTTCCAACTTGTCAGAAGAAAAACGGGTCACCAGTAAAAGTGTGTGGATTAGGCATAGATCTTCATTAGTCTGAAGAGAAAGAACTTACGGTCAATAATACCTCTGAGTTGTGCTCTGAAATGCTTGATCTTTGCATTGAGGGATTCAGCTGATGCATTGGTAGAGCGATTGACAAAATAGTTAAGGATCTCATCCTCACGGTCGTACATGGCGGCAGCAATATCATTGAACGCTTTGTTGCCGAACTCACCGACCTTCGAGTACCATGAATGCAGGCTGACAGCACCTTGCTCCTTAGTACACCTCTGCGAGAAAATCATTCGAAGAGAGTGGGTAAGCGAGAAAGCCGTCTTTATGTCCGGAAACTCACGGAACAGTATTTCTGCACGTTCCTTCTGTGTGTCTGTCCATTTCTCGGGTGACATCATAAGTAGCCCCTTACTGCGTGCAAGGAGTTCTGCACGAGTCTCTCCGTTCTCAAGTCTTTCGGGATAGTACCTTGCATTGCGCCTTATGGCATTGCCCTCCTCATCCACAAATGGACCATCGTTCTCCTGCAGCTGGCGCATCATCAGACGGTGCTCTTCCCTAGCATGGGCATCAAGTGTCATCTGCTCACGCCTATACTCTCTGCGTACCTCTTGCAAGGCTTCAAGACAAAACTGCTGATGATGGAACCGGTCGAGCGTACGCATAGCCTTCGGAAAGCATTTCTCTACTATGTTGTGCATACTCTCAGAGAAGTCGAGAGTAACCTCTTCCACGCTCATTCTCAACGCTTCTGGTATCTTCATCAATGCCTTTATGACATCCTTTGCCTTAGTGCCCTTGACTACAGCAATAAGGCATCCCTTGCGACCATGTGCATCCTTGTTCGAGGCTATTGTGTATACCTCTCCCGTGGACAAGCATGTCTCATCTATGCTGACGTGAGGACTTATGTTCTCTGGGAAGATGAGCCACTCGTCAGCATGGCCTAGTTCAGACCATTCACGATAGCCGCTTAGGTGGTCCTTGTAGGCTCTGCCATACTCATCACCGTCTATGTGATAGTCATCCTCAAACGAACGGGCCGTTATAGGGTGCGTCTCCAAACGCTTCTTTTAAAAAATCCGCCAACTCGGTTGAGCAGCGGGTGGACTCCTGAATGAGATTGCATTCGGTCATCACGTTGTGACCATCTGCATCAAGCCATCTGCGACGGCGCACGTGAAGCAGTACTTCATGACCTCTAATCGGAAAGTCGTGAAACACACTTTCGCGTGTAAATCCATTGGGGCGCAGGTCTTCTCCGTCGTCAGGTTTCTGCTCGTTCTCATCGAGATAAAGGTGAATCACCTGTGTGTCACCTTTCTTCTCGACACGTACAGTCTTCAAGTCAAACCAGTCAAGCATGCGGGCTGGCAACAGGCATTCCGCTAAGAGTCTATACTGTTCCATTTTGTTCTAACGTTTACTCTATAAACGTACACCTGCTTGCTTTTATTGTGCTATGCTATCCACACGCTTTTGCAAGTGACCCAGAAAAACGCAGTAAACGCCGTTTTCATAAAAATAGAGCCAAACGGCAGATTAACGCCAACAACTCATTGATGGCAATCCGCAGAATGACAAATACAAAAGTACTGAAAAGAATTTATATAGCCAAACGTTTATTGAAAAAAATGCATGAAAATAGCAAAAAGTGGCGATAGTTGTGCTAAATCTCATAAAAAAACATTGATTTCGCACACCTATCGCCACTTTTTTCGTTTTTTTTGATAAATCCTAGGTTCTCGGCTAAATGCCGAAAATGTGGGCTTTTTCACAAATTCCCGAATTTGGCATTATTTAACTCCCGAATTTGGCCGATTATTTTTCCCGAATTTGGCCGTTTTTAATTCCCGAATTTGGCAGAATAAAAAACTGTCCTCATCTGAATGGGTGTTTCAGATGGGGACAGTTTCAGTTATGTTTTGCTACATTACAGCTATATTTCTGCTACATTGCAGCTATGTTACAGTCTAAATCCTAAGCCGATGGTTATCGGGTAGCACTCGGGAGCCTTGGTCTTGTTGAGCAGTGGGGTTACTCCGGCACGGGCGTAGAGCATTACTCCTGAGTAGCCGGCACGGGCCTCGAAGTTCAAGCCGATAGGGTTGAGGTTGATATCGCCCGTTTCGGTATGCTTGTGCTTTCCGATGAAGTAGCGGGAATGCTCGTGCCAGCGGTATTCTACCGATGGACCTAACGCCAGGAATGCATCATGGCATCCTATGCGCTTCTGCCACTCCAGCATGATAGGCAGGCGGAGCACATTGTAGCTGATATAGCTTTTCTTCAGCGTTTCGCCATCTATCGGAGTCATTGCCGATACCCCGTTTTCGGTGCTTAATACATAATTGTCCTTGAAATGGTGGTGTACCTGTCCGATGGAGAGAGAGGAGGTGAGCGCCATTTCGTTGGAAAGGCGGAAGCAGAGACTGGTGAGGGTGATGCCCCATTCCCACGACTTGGAGTCGCGACTGTGCATCTCGTTGTTGCCTCCCATGCTTCCCCTGCTGCCTGGCAACTGGCTGCAGCCGAAGAAGAAGGTTGGATAATGACTCTCCAGACTGCGCTTGCGCTTTCTCAAGGTCTGAGGGATGAATGGTGAGGTGACAAATACCTTTTCTACTTCCTGACCATCTACGAATTGGGTTTCGGAAATCTTGGTCATCTCGTTGCCGTTCATCTTATATATCTTCACAGAAGTCTGTTCACCATCCTGCTTGATGACGATGTTCTGGTCGTTCACTCTGATTGTGGTGTCGTTAGCCTCTACCGGGGCTGGTGCACAGTTGCTGTTGGTTTCAGCAAGGGCGAAGGCTGGCATCATGGCAGCCATCATCATTACGTTTTTGATATTCATAATACTTTATTTTATGTTGTTTCTTATTCTTCCTCAAATCCGCAACCTATAGGGTTTCGTGGGAATTTACTTGTAAAACGACAAAAATTCTTTTATTGTACATATTCCTTGGTCATAACAGAAACGTCGTAAACACAAAATTCCCTTACCCCATAAAGCGACTTGAGGTAATACGCCGGTTTAACCAGAAAAGCATGGCCTTTAACCAAAGTCTGTCTTGAACAGGTTGGCATAAGCATAGTTGTCTGAATAAATGTTCAATACATGCCTACGTGACGTCTTAATCCATTTTGCAGGAACAGAGATGAACTTGAACACAAAGGTCTTGATTCTGCTGGTGGCACGCAATCCAAATTCATGGGTTTTCAATCTCTGCATAATAGCTTTGTAGAAGTTTCTGATGAGAGCTGTCATAAGCAGGAATACTGTATTCTGTGCCATGAACGATTTTGGCAACCGATTCCAGCCAAAGCCATTGTTCATGTCATCGAAGATGCGTTCCTTGCCACCACGAAGATTGTAGAATTCCACAATGTCTCTTGCACTCGACTTGTAATCGTTAGTCAGTATACATCTGTAGGTATATTCGCCTTCCCAAATGTCAAGGTCTCCCTCTATTCGCCTTTGTCTCTGTATGACAAGACGATACGGTTTTCCTTTCCATTTCTCAACAAGGATGGAATTCAGCTCAAATTCAATACCGTTGATTTCAACAGTTTTCCATCCAGTCAAGGCAAACATGGAATCGTAGAAGGAAGAGCATCTGTTGGCACGAATATAAAAATGCCTGCAATGAGCCTCTACCATATCTACGATTTCCTCCGAGCATGAGCCGCAATCCATGCGGGCACGGGATATATATACTTCTGATGCCTCCAGTCGCTTGAAGATTCTTTCCAAAGTCTCTCTTTGGTTGAAGCGCACGTTTGTGTTGCCGTCTCTATTTTCAATACCGACAATCATGTCGTTAATGACTGCCACACCTGGACTATAGCCCAGGAACTTCTTGTAGGTTGGTTTTGCATCATGCTTCTCTGTTTCAATGAACTGATGGTCAAAGTCAAAATCATACTCTTGACCGGATTTCAATTGACCAGTAGCAAGCAGGGCTTTGATCAATAAGCAGTTCATCTTGTCTGCAGTATTGAAATCATAGGAGTTGCCAGAAGCAGATTTATAGGTGATGTTCTTACAAGTCAGTTCTTCGATAGCACGCAATATGGTGTCTGCGCTGCAAGTGCGAAGAGTTGGATGAAGAGACAAATGTTTCATCAAGTGAGTTGTAACATCCTCAATACATGAGCCGCCACAAAGATATACGCACATCAGAGAGCGTAGAATTTCGCTATATTGATAACCAAACATAGTGCATCTCAATCCCAAGGTGGAATCTATGGTTTGAGCTAAAAGAGCATCAAATTGCTCCATAATAGAAAAAATTCCTCCAAAAGGAGTGAGTTTCTCAGATTTTATTTGTACTTTTGCCATGTCATTCAGAGTTTTATTTGCTTTTTATTTGCAACACTAAGATAAGTGAAATTTCTGACATGGCAAAATCCTGAGCAACTTTTTGTTGCTCAGGTGCTTATAAAAAATATTAAATTATAGTGTTGCGGAATTAAGGTTCTTATTGAGAGGATTCCTGTAGGAAGATGTTGCTTCTATCTTCTGGAATAGCAGAGTTGCATGATATCTTCGGGCGACAGGTCGCCCTCTATATAAATCACGGTTCCCTTGCTTTTACTCGGATTACTGAAGAGGATGAAGCGGTTGTTGCCATTGCTCAAGGGGGCCATCATGTAATAGCCGCTCACCATCTTGCCATTCTCCACCACCTCTCTGATCTTTTTCGCAGCCTTGCGGTCGGACTTTAGATAGTGGGCTATTTCCGTGGCATGGTTCTTATATACCAGGCTCTTGTATATCTTGAGCCTGTAACCTTTGAGTTGCGCATTCTGCATCGTAACCATCTTGCATCCCTTGGCGTGTCCGAAGCGTTGGAATATGCTTTTTACGTACAGCCCCTCCTGGGCATTAGCCGAAATCGAGGCTACCACGATAAGAAGCAGTCCGATGAAGAAGCGTTTTATCAAGTTGCATCGTTTCATATTCTATCCTTATTATATATATTATACTTTATAGTTTGATTGATTGTTTCATCTAAAAGATGAATTTATTGTTTCATCATATCCAGGGCACTGAATGGATCTTCGGAATCTGCCGAAACATCTTCCAGGGCATCCAGGGCTTCGTTATGAACGAACTCCTGGTCGGTATAAACCTTTCCATCGATAACCGCATAACATTCAGGCTGAGGCTGGGCTATCTTCTGGATGCCCACAATCAGGAATGCGATGATAGCGGCGGCTGCCACAGAAGTGCCGAAATATTTGAGCCATCTGCTGCGAGAAGCTTCCTTCTTTGGGATTTCTTCCTTCTCGATATCTTTTTTTTCGAAATCCTCCTCCTTCTCTTCTTCTCCTTTTAGAATTTGAGAAAGATTCATCTGTTCGAATCCGATATAACTGAAGAGGGCGCGATAGGATTCCCATTCTTCCGGAATATCATTGCCATGCTCTTCGAAATACTTTCTGAGCGTTGCCTCTTCCTCATTGGATGTGGCACCATCCATATACTTGTCGAGCAAGTCCTGTATCGTCTTGAATTCATTGACCTCAGTTCGGGATAAGAAATAGTGCCTAAAAAAGTTGGTAATCTCCGATATTTTTTGTATCTTTGTAGTTGAAATACAATTAGTTACAAACATAAAAAGATATCATTATGGAGATTACCAAGGACAAAGTTACAGAATTATTTTGTATTATTGATGAATTTTACAAAGTTTTTGATGCTGAAAATGCAGGAAAATTGCTTTTGAGTGAAGATGGAGTAAAGCGCAGACGACGTAAAGCCTCTTTATCTGATAGTGAAATCATGACGATTTTGCTGTATTTCCATTTCGGCTCATTCCGAAACTTCAAGCATTATTACCTATTCTTTATTAGAGGAACATTGAAGTCATATTTTCCAAATGCAGTGTCTTATAACCGTTTTGTAGAACTTGAAAGTCGCGTATTCTTCCCTCTCATGTTCTTCCTGAATCTCCGTGCTTTTGGCAGATGTACAGGTATAACCTTTGTTGATTCAACCATGATACCAATATGCCACAATCTCAGGCGTTATGCCAACAAAGTGTTCAAAGGCATTGCCACAGACGGAAAGGGAACAATGGGATGGTGTCATGGGTTCAAGCTACATCTGGCTTGTAATGATAGAGGTGAGATAATTGCTTTTGTTCTCACTGGTGCAAACGTTAGCGACAAAGATCCAGCGGTATTCGATGTATTGGCTAAACGTCTGTATGGCAAGCTGTTTGCAGATAAAGGCTATATCTCGCAAAAACTCTTCGATTCGCTTTTTGAGGAAGGCATCCAGTTGGTTACAGGACTGAGAGTGAACATGAAGAACAAACTAATGCCGTTCTATGACAAGATGATGCTACGCAAAAGATACATCATTGAAACGATTAATGACCTGTTGAAAAATACGGCTCAGATAGTACATTCACGTCACAGGTCTGTTGCGAATTTCATCATAAATATTATTTCTGCATTAGGGGCATACTGTTTCTTTGACAACAAGCCCAAGGCACTTACTGGATACGTTATCGAAGATACGAAACAGCTGAGTCTTTTCTAACATTGCATATTTTACAGGAGGATTTTGTCTCAGCAACCATCCAAGATATATAGATGGTTGCCAAGCCTCTGTGTCCCTTATATAAAAACATTATAAAGCCTTTAGATAGAGCTCGTTATCCCGAACTGAGGTATTCATTGATATCCTTGAATTCATTGATATCCTTGAATTCATCGATTCTTTTTATTTTATCGTTCATATTCTTTCCTCCTTCTTTATTTTGTTCTGTTCTGTTTCACGATATTCATATAGGTCTCTCTGATTTTGAGTCGGGCTCTGGAGAGATTCTTTCGGAGATTATCAGCTGTGCATCCCGTTATCTGCATGATTTCATCGGCAGTATAGCCTTCTATCTCCTTCATGCGGAATATCTGCTGCTGCAAGGGCGGGAGCTGTGCCACTATCTGTTTGATGAGATTTACCTCGTCCCGTTGCTCTGCCCGCCGGTCTTCTATGGGTACTTCCATTACCTTGTCGGTGGTGAAGTTCCGCTCCTCATGCCTGCACTGGTCATAAAACCTGTTGCGCATGATGGTGATGGCGAGCGCCTTGAGGTTGTCTTCTGCCTGGATATTTTGGCGCATGTCCCACAGCCTGAGCATGACTTCCTGCACGAGGTCTTCGGCATTGTCGTCACTCTCAGTCAACCTTAGCGCATACGCTTTCAGGTGGCTGCGCATTGGTAGGATGATATGGTTGAATTCTTCTGTTCTCATAACCTTTACACTCTATAGACGTATGAAATTGAAAAATCGGACATCTAAGAAGAGATTTTTTTCAAATAATGCTTTCTTTTTTCAAAGAAATATGTTATTTTTGCAGTCATAAACATAAAATTTAGCAATCGAAAACATTAAAAAACTGAATGGCTTATGGCATCTGTAGTTTCTATTATTCCCATCGTGTTGCTGTTCATCCTGATGCTCGGCTTCAAGATGGCAGGTCATAAAAGCGCCTTGCTGACGCTCGTAATTACCGTGTTGCTCGCTCTCTTCGCTGCTTCGCCGCTAGGCATGATTGCCCCAGAACATGCGGAGGACAGCGTGATTGCCCTGACGGGATGGGCGGTGGTGGAAGGCATCCTGAAGGCGGTATTCCCGATTCTCATCATCATACTGATGGCTATCTACAGCTATAATATCCTCGTGGAAAGCAAGCAGATAGAGGTGATCAAGAAGCAGTTTACATCGATTACCGATGATAAGGGATTGCTCGTGCTGCTCCTCGTATGGGGATTCGGCGGACTGCTCGAAGGTATGGCGGGCTTCGGAACGGCGGTGGCGATACCTGCTGCCATCCTCATCGGACTCGGCTTCAAACCGATGTTCTCGGCTCTGGTTTCCTTGATTGGTAATACCGTGGCTACGGGATTTGGTGCCGTGGGTGTACCGGTTACAACGCTCTGTAACGAGGTGGCTGAAAGCGGATCGGCTTCGGCGGCTCAGATTTGCGAGACTTCGGCCTTCGCCATTATCCAGCTGGCACCTCTCTTTATCATCCTGCCTTTTATTATCCTGACGCTTACCGATAAGCATAATCTTATCAAGAATCTCATCATCGCCCTCTGGGTGGGAGTGATTTCCGTGATAGTGCAGTTTGTCTGCGGCTATTATCTCGGTTCGGAGACTCCAGCCATCATCGGTTCGCTGGCAGCCATTATCGCCATCATCGCATACGCCAAGGTATTTGCCAGAAAGAGTAAGGTGCAGGATAAGGAAACCTTTACGCTTGCCGAAAGCCTGAAGGCATGGAGCGTTTACCTTTTTATATTGATATTCATCCTGGTTTCCGGCGCACTCTGTCCTCCGGTCAATGCTTTCCTCAAAAGTCATCTGGTGAGTGCGGTTCATCTGCCAGTGCTCGACAGCACCTTTAAGTTTGGCTGGATATCCAATGCAGGCCTGATGCTCTTCCTGGGTGCTACGATTGGTGGATTGATTCAGGGATTGAGCCTTAAGAGACTGTTGGTGATTCTTGCCCGTACCACGGTGAATCTGCGAAAGACGGTGGTAACCATCTGTTCGCTGATAGCCCTGGCGAGCGTGATGAACTATTCGGGAATGATTACTTCCATCGCCTCCGGACTGGTGGCATTAACGGGAGATTTCTATCCTCTGGTAGCACCGATGATTGGTGCCATTGGAACCTTCGTTACGGGGTCTGATACCTCTTCGAATATCCTCTTTGCCAAGCTCCAGGCTCATGTTGCCAACCAGTTGGGCATGACGGGGCAGAGCACATTCTTCGGTATGGAGGGCGGTCAGGAAAACTGGCTGGTTGCTGCCAATACCACGGGAGCCACGGGTGGCAAGATGATCAGTCCGCAGAGTATTGCCATTGCTACTGCAGCCTGCGATATGGAGGGAAAGGATGGAGAGATTCTCCGTTCGGCCATCCCATACGCCCTGCTGTATATCGTATTGGGCGGACTGATGGTTTACTTCGGTTGCTGATCTTCTTTTCTTATATAAAAAACTGTCCTCATCTGTTATCTCAGATGGGGACAGTTTCTGTTTTATAAATAGACATTAAATCTTTTAAGGATGCCTTTTCTCGTAGGCCAGGCTGTGGTCGTGCTGGTCGATATCATGCTTCGACTTGCTCTTTACCACGAGCCATACACCAGAGAAGATGAGGATGGCAGCAATCGCCTGCATACCCTTGAATACGGCGAGACCCACGAAAACACTCACGGTAACCGATACCAGCGGCTGCACATAATTATATACACTTACCACGGTAGGGCGCAACGTCTTCTGACCAATCATCATGCAGATGTAACCCAGGAAGGTGCCGAAGAAGATGACGTAGCCCGTTTCCCACCAGGTGCTCATCGGAACATGGGCAAAGTCGATGCTCATCACGTGGCTGATGGTGAAAGGCCATATCAGGACCGTTGCCCAGAGGAACATCCACTTGTTGATGGTGAAGAGCGAATACTTAGACAGCAGGTTCTTGAAGAGCGACAGGTAGAGGGCGAAGGAAAGCTGCGCCGACATACAGAGCAGGTCGCCCCAGATGTTTCCCACCTTGGCATTGCCAGCCGTAGCACTCGTCATGATGATGATGACGGCACCTGCGCATCCCATCAATACACCGAGTGCCTTCTTCCAGGTGATAGGCTCCTTCAATATCAGGAAGGAGAGAACCATGGCGAAGATAGGCATCGAGGTGGTCATGATGCTGGAATTGCTAGGCGAGGTCATGTTCAGACCGATGGTGTAAGAACACTGGTTGAACACGAGGGCGAAGAGTCCGGCAGCAGCAAACTTGAAGATGTCTTTTACTGGAACATGCTCTTTCTTGGTGAATAATGAGGTGAGCCAAAAGAGGAGAGCACCACCCAAAACACGGAAGCTCACCAGGTCGATGCCGTTGATGCCGTGAAGCATGGCATCCTTGCCTACGGGAGCCATCAGTCCCCAGAATGCGCCGGAACAGAAGAGGCACAGGTGGGCGATAAGAGGTCGTTTGTTATCCATTTTTTCCTTATTTCTATTTAAATCTTCCTATTTTTGAATAAAATCGAGTGCAAAGGTACAAAAATTCGAGGAATTTTGCTATATTTGCGGTATATTTTTTGAAACTTAAAGGAGTTAAGAAGTTAAGACAATAGTCTTTTTCCGTTCTTGACGGTTAAAGATAGGAGATTATTCTTATGCAGAAATATGCTGATTATATCAAACAGATAGAGATTGAATCTCTCTGGAGCGGTACCAAACATATTCTTTGGAACCTAGACCGCCGTGTCAATATCCTGAGTGGTGTAAACGGCGTGGGCAAGAGTACTATATTAAATAAGGTGGTAAAGGGTCTGGCGGCTGGCGGTGAATTCCCTAGTCACATGATCAAAGGTGTGCATCTGAAGGTGGAGCCGGAGGAGGCAAAGTGGATTCGCTACGATGTAATCCGATCGGTAGATAGACCATTGATGAATGCCGAGATGATCAACAGGATAGACCTTACCCTGGTTACCGAACTCGACTGGCAGCTCTTCCAGTTGCAGCGCAAGTATCTGGATTACCAGGTGAACATCGGCAACCGCATCATCGCCGTCTTGCAGAGTGGCGAACCGGATGCAGCCTTCAAGGCTCAGAAACTGAGTGAACCGAAGAAGATGTTCCAGGATATGGTAGATAATCTTTTCAAGGATACCGGCAAGACCATCATCCGTACTGCCAACGAAATCCGCTTCAACCAGATAGGCGAGCAGCTCTCGCCTTATCAGCTCTCGGCTGGTGAGAAGCAGATTCTTGCCATCCTCCTCACCGTGCTAGTGGAGGATAACCAGTCATACGTCCTCTTTATGGATGAGCCGGAAATCAGCCTTCATTTCGAATGGCAGAAGCAGCTCATCGGTCTGGTGCTGCAGCTTAATCCGAATATCCAGATCATCATGACCACCCACAGTCCTGCTGTGGTCATGGATGGATGGACCGATAGGGTGACGGATGTGAGCGACATCACGATATAAGTGAAAAAGAAGTATTATGGCTAAACGTTTAACTGATAATATCAATTCCCAGTTCTTCGAGGCAGCCAACAGGATGACTTCGAAGAAGGCTCGGCGCAAGATTGTGGCTTACGTCGAGAGCTATGATGATGTCTTCTTCTGGCGTTCTGTACTGGGAAAGTTTGAAAATGAAAAACGCTATTTTGATATCATGCTGCCTACCCGTAACCAGCATTTAGACCGAGGCAAGAAGGCTGCTATCTCCAGTATGCTGAAGGGAGTAGGTAGGGATATGATAGCCTGTGTAGATGCCGATTACGATTATCTGCGTCAGGGCTCAACTGAGTCTTCCCAGCAGATGTTGGAGAATCCTTACATCTTCCATACCTATGCCTATGCCATTGAAAACTTCCAATGTTATGCCAGAGGATTGCACGAAACCTGTGTGATGGTGACGCTCAACGACCGTCGCATCTTCGATTTCGAGCGTTTTCTTGAGTCCTATTCCCGTACCATCTGGCCCCTCTTCTTATGGCACATGCTGTTCTATGTGCGTCATCGCAAGATGTCGATGCATTTTGATATGGCGGAGTTTGATAAGGTCATCATGCTGCCTTCTGTCCGAATCCAGGATCCTAAATGGGCGATAGATTATTTGGGAAAGAAGGTGCGGGCAAAGCTGTTCCAGCTGGAGCGCCGCTTCAAGAAGCTTAAGGATGAGTTGGATGAAATGGCTCTTTACCTCAATAATCTGGGTGTAAACGAGAGCAATACCTATTTATATATACAGGGTCATCATCTCTTCGACCTGGTAGTAAGTCCCATCGTCCAGAGCGTCTGCGATGCTTTGCGCAACGATAGGGAGAATGAAATCCGCGACCGTGCCCTCCATTCCGAGCAGGCCCGCACCGAAATGGCATGCTATGAGAACAGTCTGGGCAAGGTAAAAATGATGATGAAGAAAAACACCTTCTACCAGTTCTCACCGGAATTCCAGAAGATACAGGCGGATGTGGAAAAGTATTTGGAAAGGTAAAAAGGATATTTAAGGTAAAAAAGTAAAAAGGTAAAAAGAAAGCAGGCAGATGATATCTCGCCAGGCTCTTTTTACCTGTATTTAGTTTATAAATGTACTCTTCGGTACGGTTTCTTACTCTCCGGTAAGGCTTTTGCTGAACCTATACCTTATTATATATAACGCTTTTTGTGCGAAATATACTTAGTCTAGTAAGCGTATTTCTTACTTCAAATATCAACTTCTCTTTTATTTTCTAACTCCCCCTCTGGGTATGTTAGTTCTCTCTCCAGAATGCTGGCGTTAAGATAACCAGCACACTGAATATTTCCAGACGACCGATGAGCATCATCAGCGAGCAGAACCATTTTGCCACATCCGGCAGTTCGCTCCACGACATGGTTGGTCCGATTTCCGTACCCAGCGTAGGTCCCACATTACCAACACAACTCAGGGTGATGGTGATGGCATTGGTATTGTCGATGCCCATGGCTATCATCGTGAACGATATCACCAGACAGATGATGAGATAAGTGGTGAGGAAGGCAAGCAGCGTAACACGCTTCTGCATCGGTACGTTCACACCATCAATCTTCAATGGCAGTACGGCGTTAGGATGCAGAATCTGGCGGAATTCATTCTTCACCATTCTTACCAGCATCACGCCACGGATACATTTCAAACCTCCACTCGTACTGCCCGAGCAGGCTCCGAAAAACATGCAGGCTGCCAATACCACCCAGGTAACGTGAGGCCAGAGGGCTGCATCGTCGTTAAACAGACCGGTGGTAGTGATGAAAGAAACCACCTGGAAGATAGCACTTCTGAAGGCATGTTCCACATCGTAGTTGCGCATCGCTATCAGCTCTACCATGATGAAAGCCGTGAAGGCTGTAACGAGGAACATATAGAACTTAAACTCTGAATTCTTGAACAGATCCTTGATCTTGAACTTGATGACGGCTGCATAGAGCAGGGTGAAATTAACACCCGACAGGAAGCAGAAGAAGGCACAGATGTATTCCAGTGCCGGCGAATGGAAAAACGAGGTACTGCTGTTATGAGTAGAGAAACCTCCTGTAGCCGTAGTGGTCATCGCATAGTTGAAACTGTCGAAGAGACTCATTCCTGCCACATAGTAGGATGCGATGCAGGCAATGGTGAGCATCAGATAGATACTCCATATCCATTTAGCCGAAGTGGAAAGCCGGGGATGCAGTTTCGTTTTGATAGGTCCTGTTGCCTCGGCAGCAAACACCTTGGTCTGTCCACCTACAAGCGATGGCAGCAGGGCGATGGTGAAGAACACGATTCCCAGACCGCCTATCCATTGGGTGAGCGAACGCCAGAAAAGCAGTCCGTGGGGGAAGCATTCTACATCGTCTAATATTGTAGCTCCCGTGGTCGTAAATCCCGACATGGTTTCAAAGTAGGCATCGGTAAAGTTATTGATGTATCCACTCACCATGAAGGGGAGGGTTCCGAAGAAACTGAATACAATCCATGAGAGCGTTACCACGAGATAGGCATCACGGCGCGACATTGAGTTATCGGCTCCATGACCTCGCCATTTCAGCACCAGTCCGCCTCCGATGGTGGTAAGTGTTGCCACAATGAAGGCAAAGATGTCGTCCTGCTGGTAATAGAAAGCTACCAGCAGACTGACGAAGAGCAGGAATGCTTCTATGAAAAGCAGTTGCCCTAAAATCTTATATATTAATTTGCTGTTTATCATATATGAAGTATTTCTCTATCTCCTTCACGCTTAGATGAAGTATTTCTCAATTTTCTTCATGTTGATGTTGTGGCAGAAAACCATCACCGAGTCGCCCGGTTCTATCTGGGTATTACCCGAAACGAGCATTCCTTCTTCACCGCGAACCAGTCCACCGATGGTTACACCGATAGGCATGCCGAGTTCCTTCACCGGTTTCTTGGTTACCTTCGAACCTTCTTTGGCTATAAACTCAGCTACATCGGCGTTAGCACTCATCAGGAATCTCACGTTCATCACGTCGGCATCGAGCATCATCTGGTAGATGTAGCTGGCGGCAATCATCTTCTTGTTGATGATGGTACCGATATCCAGACTCTCTGCCATGCTCACGTAGTCTACGTTTTCTACGGCAGCCACCGTCTTGCGCACACCCATTCTCTTGGCGGTAAGACAGGCCAGGATATTGGTTTCGGCGTTACCGGTCAGTGCCACGAAGGCCTGAGTACTGCGGATACCTTCTTCTACGAGCAGCGGAATGTCGCGTCCGTCACCATGAATGATGAGCGTCTTGTTCTCATCGAGAATATCGTTGAGATATTCGCAGCGCTCCTCACTCATCTCGATAATCTTGCATTCCATATATTCCGGCATCTTCTTCACGGCTCTTACGGCTGTGCGTCCGCCACCCATAATCATCACGTTCTTCACATCCACATAGTGCTCCTTGCCTACAATCTTGCGGATATATGGAATATAGTTGCGGGTGGTCATGAAGTAGGCGAGGTCGTAGAGTTTCAGCTCGTCGTTACCGCCAGGGATGATGGTATCACTGCCTCGCTTGATGGCTACCACGTGGTATGGGTCGTTAGGACCGCTGATGTTCTTGAGCGGTTCGTTCAGTATCTCGCATCCTTCGCGCAGTTTGATGCCGAGCATGACGAGTGCGCCGTCGTGCACATCCCAGCGCTGACGTACCCAACTCATTTTCAGTCCGTTATTGATATCTACGGCTGCGAGCATCTCCGGATAAATCAGTTTGCTGATACCTAATTCTTTGAAGAATTCCTGAGCCTGCTGATCCATATATTCCGGATTATCCACGCGGGCCACCGTTCTTTTGGCACCCAGGTTCTTGGCAAGGATGCTAGCTGTGATGTTGGTACTTTCTACCGGAGTAACGGCGATGAAGAGGTCGGCATCTGCAACCCCCGCATCGCGTAAGATGTGAAGACTGGTAGGCTTGCCCAGCATGGTGAGCAGGTCGCAGTCGGAGCCAATGCTTGCCAGACGCTCTTCGCTTTCATCGATGAGCGTAATCTCTTCATTGCTGCGTGACAGGAGTCTCGCCAGGTGAGTACCTATGGCATATGCGCCAGCTATAATTATTTTCATTTCTTAATTGCTTCTTTGATTGATTCTTTATCGAGATGTACGATTTCTCTGAGCTGTGCCACGGTTCCGTGTTCCACAAACTCATCTGGCAATCCCATTCGGGTCATCTTTGGCTGATAGTCATGGTCGTTCATCCATTCCAGTACGGCTGAGCCCATACCGCCCATACGAACGCCGTCTTCGATGGTGATGATGCGGCTGAACTTTTCGCCCACCTCTTTCAGAATGTCTTCATCGAGTGGCTTGAGGAATCGCATATCGTAGTGGGCGATGCTCATTCCGGTTTCGGCTTCTACCTCAGCAATAGCCTGGGCAGCATCGTTTCCTATAGGACCGATGGTGAGAACGGCTACATCGGTGCCGTCTTTCAGTTTTCTGCCGGTACCGGTCTTGATTTCCTCCATCGGGTTGCGCCAGTCTACGAGCACACCCTTGCCTCTCGGATAACGGATTACATAGCTGCCATGACCTGGCAACTGGGCTGAATACATCAGGTTGCGCAACTCATGTTCGTTCATCGGAGATGCGATGGTGAGATGCGGAATCGGACGGAGAGCCGCCATATCGAAGGCACCATGATGGGTAGGTCCGTCTTCACCTACCAGTCCGGCACGGTCAAGACACATGATAACCGGCAGGTTGAGCAGTGCCATGTCGTGGATGATGTTATCGTAGGCACGCTGTGCAAACGAACTGTAGATGTTGCAGAAAGGGATGAGTCCGTCTTTCGCCATACCTCCTGAGAAGGTGACGGCATGCCCCTCGGCAATACCTACATCGAAGGTACGGTTTGGCATCGCCTTCATCATGATGTTCATGGAGCATCCTGTAGGCATGGCTGGCGTCACACCTACAATCTTCGGATTTTTCTGAGCCAGTTCCAGCAGCGTCTCTCCGAAAACATCCTGATATTTAGGAGGCTGGTTGCTGGTATCGGCAATGATTCTCTCACCCGTTTCCGGATCGAATTTGCCTGGCGCGTGCCAGATGGTAGCACTCTTCTCGGCAGGTTCGTAACCCTTTCCCTTGGTGGTATGCAGGTGCAGCAGCTTAGGACCCTTCATGTTCTTGAGCTGTTTGAGCACTCTCGCCACTTCCTTCACGTCATGACCGTCGAAAGGTCCGAAGTAGCGGATATTCATACCCTCGAAGATGTTCTGCTGATGACTCAGTGCCGACTTCAGTGCATTGTTCAGGCGCAGGATGCCCTTCTTACGGTCTTCGGTGAGATAGCCTTTGGAGTGCAGCCACTGCGATGCCTTGAAGCGCAGGCGGTTGTAGGTCTCGTTGGTATCGAGGTTCAGGAGATATTTCTCCATACCGCCCACAGCCCGGTCGATGCTCATATCGTTGTCGTTCAGGATGATGAGCATGTCGTTAGGTGTACTTGATACGTTGTTCAGTCCCTCGAAAGCCAGTCCGCCGCTCATGGCTCCATCGCCAATGACGGCTACCACATGCCTGTCGGTATCTCCGTTTTCGCGTGCGGCAACGGCCATACCGAGTGCTGCGGAGATGGAATTGCTCGCATGTCCGCAGGCGAAGGTATCATATTCGCTTTCTAAAGGTGTAGGGAATGGACGGATGCCGTGCAACTTGCGGTTGGTGCAGAAGTTTTCGCGGCGTCCTGTTAATATCTTATGTCCGTAGGCCTGGTGTCCCACATCCCATACAATACGATCGTATGGGGTGTTGTAGATATAATGTAGGGCTACGGTTATTTCCACCACGCCAAGAGAGGAGGCAAAATGACCGGGGTTGACGGCAACCTCGTCGATAATGTCTTCTCTTAACTCTTTGCAGACTTGTGGCAGCTGGTCAATGCTCAGCCGTCTCAAATCTTCCGGGTATTTTATACTACTTAATAGACTAAACTTGTTCTTGTCCATGTTTTCTTCGTGAAAATCTTGTGCAAAGATAATGCTTTTTTCCTATATAAAGCACTTTTGAGGCAATATTTTCGCTTTTTCCGATTATTCTTTGTATTTTTGCAAAAGAAATTTCAGAAAAAGGAATGAAATCCGGAATTAGTTATATAATAATAAGCAAATAAATACCTTTATCGTGATGAGAAAAAATGTATTACTTTTGGGAGCCATGATGATGGCTTCCATGTCTCTGATGGCGCAGACCAAAGGTGGCGGCATCAGTCAGTCTGCTCTCCAGCAGATGGAGAAAAGCCAGCAGGCAGGTGTAGCCAACAAGGCACTCTTCAATGCGATAGCCAACAACAGCATTGATGACCTTGTGAAGAATCATGCCAACGAGGCCCCGGTTGATACTCATTTCAGCATCGAGACTCCTTCGCAGAGCATTCACAACCAGAAGAGTTCGGGCCGTTGCTGGATGTTCAGCGGTTTCAATGTGCTCCGTTCTAACTTCGCCCTCAATGACAAGCAGGGTAGAGTGGTGGAGTATTCTCAGGATTATCTCTTCTTCTATGACCAGCTGGAGAAGGCTAACCTGATGCTTCAGGGTGTTATCGACCTTGGCAAGAAGAGCATCGAGGATCCTCAGGTGCAGTTCTTCTTCAAGAATCCGCTCAATGATGGTGGTACTTTCTGTGGTGTTGCCGATTTGGCAAGCAAGTATGGTCTTGTACCTATGAGTGCCCAGCCTGAGACCTTCTCAAGCAACAATACTTCCAAGATGAGCCGTCTCGTAAGCAGCAAGCTCCGCGAGTATGGTCTGGAACTCCGTAAGATGGTGGCTCAGGGCAAGAAATCTGCAGCTATCCAGGCTCGCAAGAACGAGATGCTCGGTCAGGTTTATCACATGCTGAGTCTTACTCTCGGTGAACCGGTAAAGGAATTTACCTATGCTTTCCGCGACAAGGATGGCAAGCAGATTGGCGAGGCTAAAAAGTATACTCCTAAGAGTTTCTATGAGGAAACCGTAGGCAAGGACTTGAACGGTACCTTCCTGATGGTGATGAACGATCCACGCCGTCCTTACCACAAGACATACGAGGTAGAGTACGACCGTCATACTTATGATGGTCATAACTGGAAGTATCTGAACTTGCCTATGGAGGAGATTGCCCAGCTCGCCATCGCCTCTCTAAAGGACGGTCATAAGATGTATTCAAGCTATGATGTGGGCAAGCAGCTCGACCGCAAGCGCGGCTATCTGGCACTCGACAACTACGACTATGGAAGTCTCTTCAATACCTCATTCCCAATGAACAAGGCTGACCGCATCGCTACTTTCGATAGCGGTTCTACTCATGCCATGACGCTGACAGCTGTAGATCTCGATGCCAATGGCAAGCCTGTAAAGTGGAAGGTGGAGAACAGTTGGGGTGCTGACAATGGTTTTGCCGGTTGCTTCATCATGACCAACGATTGGTTCAACGAGTACATGTTCCGCCTGGTAGTAAACAAAAAGTATGCTTCTGAGCAGCTCTTGAAGGAATTCGACCAGAAGCCTACCATGCTGACTCCAGATGATCCTCTGTTCCAGTTGGAAGACTAATAATAAGAATATTCAAAGCCATATATGGTGTATCATGCGCCATATATGGCATATTGTTTCTAGTAATCAACATAGAATTAGGTATAGATGAATAAGCGGGAAGTTTTTGGGCATTTTTTCAAATCATATTATGGTCGATTATATTATTATGCGCTGCAACTCCTGAAAGATGAGGAGGCAAGCCGAGATATCGTGAGTGGCGTTTTTGCTCACGTATGGGAGAATTTCGACTCATATGACATGCAAACCTTGCCAGCCTTCTTGCTTAAAACCGTGAAAAATAAGTGTTTAGACTATCTTCGGCATACAGCTGTTCATGCACAATATGCCGATTACTATCTTCATGCAGTAGATCAATGCTATGAAGATAATGATATCCAGAAAGAACGTCAGCGGCAAGTAGAAGAAATGTTGGATTTGTTACCGGATACTACTCGTCATGTTTTGGAAGAATGTTATCTTAACCATAAGAAATATCGGGAAGTGGCAGATGAGATGAATGTCTGTCAGGAAACGGTCAAGCGCCATATCATAAAGGCCTTGAAACTGTTAAGAGAACATTATCATCAAATAAAAACTTGAAAATAATCAAAAGAATCTCAATTGGGGATGTTACCATTTTGGTAGGTAAAACGTATTATTTTTAGTAAAGAAATAGAAATATGATGAAGCAAACAGATATTTTTAATGATGAGAGTTTACAGAATGACTTCCAAGACTTGGTTGCCATAGAACAGGCTATGATACGCAAAACATATCCTCTGCCAAATCTTGACAAGGAGTTGGAGAAGATAGTAGGCAAAGAAAATTCGGATGCCGAAGAGCCTGTGAAACATCAATATCCGATGATGAAAATGCTGATGAGTGCTCTGATGGGCGCTGCTGCTATGTTGGCGATAGTTTTTGTATGGCAGTGGGTGAGCTCAAGGCAGACTATTGATGGAGCTACCGGAAATCGGATAACGCAAAATGTATCTTCTGAACAAGATATGACAATGCTTCAGACTGCAGATGGTGAGATGATTACTCTGACACTGGCTGATGGCACTGAAGTAAAGCTCAATAGTAATAGTAAGATTACTTATCCCCACTGCTTTAAGGGAGCAGAGCGTATGGTGCATCTTGAAGGAGAAGCATTCTTCAAGGTAAGGCACGACAGTAAGCGTCCTTTTGTGGTGGATGCAGGTGGTGTCTTGACCAAGGACTTGGGTACTTCTTTTAATATCAAGGCTTATCAGGGTAGTGACTGTAAAGTGACTTTGGTTGAGGGAAAGGTGGAAGTTCTGGCAAAGAACAGTCAGCATAAACCTGTGACATTGAATCCGGGACAGCAATATTCCTTAAGTGCAAAGGAGACTGTTTCTGGGCAGATAATTAATGTAAATACGGATGAAACTACCGCATGGGCAGATGGTGTGCTCTATTATCACGACCAGACTTTGGAATACATCTTGGATAATCTTGCAGCATATTATCAGAGTAAGGTGGTTTTTAGAAATCCTGCAGTCAAAACCAAGCATCTCGATTTCTCCGCAGATAAGAGTGGCAGTATAGAGGATGCTATAGGACTCTTGAATAATCTGGGAGTTGCAAAGGTTAGTTTTAAGGGAAATACTATATATATAGAATAAGGTATTTAAGTAAATCTTGATGTATCGTCACATCGGCATTTCTGGGAAATTATAATTCCTGAAAATGCCGATGTTTTAGTTTTATTTGTAAGAAAACAAACTTTTTTTATTATTTTTTGAAAGTAGATGTTACCGATTCGCTGTCAGAAACGTATTTTTATTATAGTATTAACGAAAAAGAGAGAAATATGAAAGAAGTAAGATGTGTATTCATGTTTGCTGTCCTGACTTTATGGATGGCATTGCCTGTAGGAGCACAGAATGCAAAGAGAGGCATCACGATGTCGCTCGTTAATGAGTCTTTGGCTTCTGCATTGAGAAAAGTACAGCAGGAGTCGGATTATAAGGTGAGTTTTGTGATAGAGGACGTAAAGTCCTATACCACAACGGTTCATCTGAAGAATGCTTCTGCCTCAACTGCCGTAAAGCAGATTTTACAGGGTAAACCTTTCACTTACTCAGTAAGTGGTAAGTTTATTACCGTCAAGAAGGTTTCGCAACATAAAACTGCAGCTGAAGCTACAGATAATGGAGCTGCCATCCGCCCCCTCTCAGGAACAATTACCAATGAGGATGGAGAACCTATGATTGGCGCTTCTGTTGTAGTGCCTGGCAGTCCTTTTGGAACCGTGACTAATACGGATGGTAATTTTGAGTTTTATATTCCTAAAGGATGTCATGAGGTTACGGTTTCGTATGTCGGTATGAATGACCAGAAGGTAAAGGTGGCTGGTAGGGATCATGTGAAGATTGTGATGTCTGAAAATAAGACCATACTTGGTGAAGTGGTTGTAACGGGTTATCAGACAATCTCTAAGGAGCGTGCAACCGGTGCTTTTACCAAGGTAACAGCTGATGAACTGAAAGACAAGAGGTTGGGTAATCTCTCTACTGTGCTGGCTGGCGAGGTTGCCGGATATAATGACGGCATGATTCGTGGCGTAACCACGATGAATGCCTCTGCTTCTCCTCTCTATGTCATAGATGGCTTTCCAGTAGAGAAAACTAAGTTGACCGGCAATGGAACTGGTGATATTACCGAGGAAATCCCTGATTTGAATATGGATGATATTGAGAGTATTACTGTTCTTAAAGATGCTGCAGCTGCTTCCATCTATGGTGCTCGTGCTGCCAATGGTGTCATTGTCATCACTACCAAGAAATCGGCAGCTAAGGGTAAGACCAATGTCTCTTTCAATGCTTCTCTTACCTGGCATCCTTATTCTTATTATACAGATTATCTCGCCAATTCTTCTCTTGTTATTGATTTGGAGAAGGAGTGGGCTGCGCAGAATCCGAATCTTGCAGGCAATGGAGCTAAGGTATACGCTCAGAATATGTTGGATCAGAAAATCTATACGAGCGCGGGTATCTGCAATATCTTGAATTATTATGCAGGCAATATCTCTGAGTCAGAAATGAATGCTAAACTGACTGATTTGGCTGGAAAAGGTTATAACTACTATGACCAGATGAAGAAGTATGCTAAGCGCGATCCGTTGTATCAGCAGTATAATATGAATATTGTAAACAACTCGGTGAATAATCTCTTCAAGGCTTCGGTCACTTATAAGTATAATACCCTCGAAGATAAGTATTCCAATAATCAGAGTTTAGGTATCAACCTTACCAATACTTCTCATTTCACGAAATGGCTTTCTTTGGATTTAGGTGCTTACCTAAAGGTGGGTGAGGATCAGACACAGAACTACAATGTCCTTTCTCCTGGATATTCTGTTTTGCCATACGATAATTTAGTGAATGCTGATGGCTCTTGTTATACCAAGCCGATGAGTGAGAGATATGATGCAAGTACTTTGACTATCTATCAGAAGTATGGTCTTTATAATATGGATATCACTCCTTTGGAAGAGCTGGATCGTCAGATTACCACCAACAAGGAGTTGGCTTTACGAACTTTTGCCCGTCTGAATGTACAGATTCTGCCCTGTTTGAAGTATGCTGCTTCCTTCCAGTACGAACGAGCTTCATATCGTGGTGAAAACTGGGCTGATAAAGCTTCTGCGCAGGTTCGGGGTGTGGTAAACGAG
The DNA here is from genome assembly GCF_025151535.1 of Segatella copri DSM 18205. Taxonomy (NCBI): domain Bacteria; kingdom Pseudomonadati; phylum Bacteroidota; class Bacteroidia; order Bacteroidales; family Prevotellaceae; genus Segatella; species Segatella copri. Next base: position 2,245,799 of record NZ_CP102288.1, on the reverse strand, counting down.
TATGCAACCGATAATGGTGATGGCTCTGTCAATTATGTGATTCCTTATGGGGATATCCTGGTTCGTTCAGACCAATATACCTCTGCTTATAACTTCCGTCAGCAGTTGAGTTTTGATCAGACTTTCAAGGATGTTCACAGCGTAACTGCTATTCTGGGCACGGAAACCATCCAGAACAAGCAGGAATTGCATCGAGACAAACTGTTTAACTATGATTCTCAGATGTTAACATCCAGTATGGTGAATGATGCTGATTTGTTGAAAGGTATAGCGGGTGTGCTGGGATATAAATCTATGACTGCGACTGATTTATCTGCTTCTTATGAAAATGTAAACCGTTATGTTTCGGTATATGGTAATGCTGCTTATACTTACGATGACCGTTATAGCTTGACTGGTAGTTTACGATGGGACCGCTCTAATCTCTGGGGAACCAGTTCGAAGTTTCAGAACAAGCCTATCTGGTCGGTAGGTGCCAGTTGGATTATCAGTAAGGAGAAGTTCTTCCACGCAGATTGGGTCAATTATTTGAAACTCCGTGTTTCTGATGGTATTGCCGGTAACGTATCTAAGAATTCTGCCCCTTATATGGTGGCAAGCTATAATAATAACGGGCATGTGGGAGGTACACAGGGATATGTGCAGTCGCGTGCCAATCCGATGCTGAGCTGGGAGAAAACCAATACCTTTAATATAGGTATCGATTTCTCGCTCTTTAAGAACCGACTCAATGGTACTGTAGAGTATTACGACAAAAAGGGTACCGACCTCCTGGCTTCTTCCATGGGTGTACCTACTGAAGGTTGGGGCTACAGCACCTATACCATCAACAATGGCGAGATGTACAATCGTGGTGTAGAAATTTCCCTGAGTGGTGAGGTTCTGCGTACCAGGGATTTCTCATGGAGAGCCAATATGACTTATGCTTATAATAAGAATGAGGTGACTTATGTAAATGTAAAGGCGCCGGTTTATATTCTTCAGTTGGATTACCCTTCGGCTTATCCTATTATCGGCAACGAATATAATGCAATCTATGGCTATAAGTGGGCTGGATTGAGTGAAGAAGGATTGCCACAGGTGTATAACGAGAATGGTGAGAAAGTAACTAATCAGCCAACGACATTGGATGCCATCTCTTACATGGGTACTACCACTCCTAAGTATAGTGGATCTTTCGGAACCAGTATCAGCTACAAGGATTTCGATTTCAGTATGCAGTTCCTTTTTGCGGGTGGTCATAAGATGCGCAATGCCAATCCTGCTTTCCTCACTTGCAGTTATTCCAGCGTAGGATATATCTCCAATATTGCGGGAGCTAGTGCCGGACTTGCTAATCGTTGGCAGAAACCAGGTGATGAGGCTTATACCAATGTGCCAAAGGCTGTTTTTGCCGAAAGTGGTTTGTCTGCATCTTCTTTGTATAGTACTTATTTTTATTCTGATATCAATATCCTTGATGCCAGTTATATTCGTCTGAACAACATTTCTCTGGCTTATCATTTGCCAAAGTCGCTGTGCCGTTCGCTCTATATGCAGAGTGCCCGTGTTCAGGCTAATGTGGAGAATCCGTTCTTCTGGGCAAAGACCAAACAGGCTAAGTACCAGCTGGGTGGTTATAATGCCACCAACTATGTGTTAGGCATTTATCTCAACTTTTAAATAATGAAGAAAATGAAACAGAAATTAGTATATATGGTGTTGTTGCTGGGCATGGTTATGGGACTTGCCTCTTGCGATAACTATCTCAATATAGAACCAAAGGGCAAACGCATCCCTAAGTCGCTCGCCGACTATGAGGCTTTTCTCCGTTACGAGTATGGTACTCATCGCATGCCGGTTTTGCAAACGTGCTATTTGCTTAATGATGAATATCTCACCAATTCGTATGCCAGTTATTATCCGATGTATAAGGCTAACTACAATTGGGAGGAGGAAACCGATCGTGCCTATTGGAACTCTGCAGATGAGAGTACTTATTATGTGGCTTATGGCACTATCAATACCTGCAATCTGATATTGGAAGATGTGCCTAATACAACAGAAGGTACTGAGAAAGAAAAGGCTGAGGTGATGGCATATGCCAGAGTGTTGCGTGCGATGAACTATTTCAATCTCGCTAATTATTATGCTGATACCTACGAGCCTTCAAATGCTGCCAGTAAGTTGAGTGTACCTCTGATTACGAGCAGTCTTCAGAATGCTCCATATCATCAGGCCACCATTCAGGAAATCTATGAATTCATTTTGAATGATTTGAACACGTCGGTAGCTGATCTTCCAGATATGGGTACCACGCTCCTCCATCCGGGCAAGGGAGCTGCCTATGCTATGTTGGCACGTACCTATCTTCAGATGATGAACTATGAAAAGGCGTTGGAGTTTGCTGATAAGGCTCTTGCCATTAATGATAAGTTGGTTGATTGGGTTGGATTCTATAATGATAATAAGGGTGTGATAGGCCAAGAGGGTGTTTATCCTTCTTTGAAAACGCCATTGGGATTTGATAGCCAGGACTGTTATAATTTCAATTATGCCGATAATAGTTCCAACTATGCATCTGCGATATTCAAGATACCGGTAAATCGTGCTGCCGGATTCGAAGAGGGAGATGCTTATTTCTTGAGCAATTGGAAACTAAGAACGATGGGTGCAGAAACTTATTATCAGGGGTTGACCAATGGCTATATCAATCTTGCTGGTATGAGAACCGTGGAGCAGTATCTTATCAAGGCTGAATGCTTGGCTCGTAAGAATCAGTTGACAGATGCTATGGATGTGCTCAATGAGGTGCGTAAGACATATATCCTTCCAGAGAAATATCAGCCACTATCGGCGTCCTCTGTGGCAGAAGCTATCCGGTATATACGTCAAGCTAAGGATAATCAACTTATCTTCTCTATCGTGCCGTTTGGCGATGCTCGTCGCTTCAATGCTGAAGGTACCTATGCCCGCACGCTGACAAAAGAGATAGATGGCAAGCAGATAAGTCTTGCTCCATCCTCTCATCTCTGGACCTTCCCATTCCCTAAGGGAGCCATTGATAATCCTGGCAACGGAAGTTTCGTACAGAATGTGGAGAAGTAATGAGCGTTAAAATAAATCTTTCTAATAATTGTACAAATATGATGTTTAAAAAAACAATTTTCTCATTGGCATTGGCGCTCATCTCTGTGATGAGTGCTCATGCTCAGAATGCAGACGAGTGTATCATTGATGCAATCTTGAATGGTGTGCCTGATGGTACGGAAATGGAAGCTGTCCTGGCTGCTACTCATCGCAACGAGAAACCTCTCGCTAAAGGTGTGGTAAAGGGTGGAAAACTTACTTTAACCATCCCTGTTACAGAGGCTCGTTTTATCGGTGTCGGTCCAAGAAATGGTGTTTTCACTTTTAGTCTGATGACCAAAGGTGGCGAAAAAGTGCAGGTGTCTCTCGATGCCAAACCCATCAATGATGGGGGGAACACTGGTTTTAATGCCAGCAATGTCAAGATTTCCGGCAGTGCTATGAACGAAGAATATCAGACAAAAATCGGATCAGTGAGGGATATGCTTGATAAGATGTATAAGGATATAAAAGATAAGCATAAAAAATTGATTGCAGAACAGAGCAAGGCTTACCAGGCAAAGGATAAAGCTAAGATGAAAGCTTTGGAAGATAGTGACGAGGGAAAAGAGATGGCTACCGAACAGAAGAATTTCTTTGATACGGTGGAGTCTTCTTATGGAAAGTTGTATTCAGACAACAAGGATTCCTGGTGGGGACCTTTCGCCATGCTTTGTACCTTGAACTATTTCACCAAGGAAAACTCCAAGGAATGGAATTCGTTCTCAGAAACTGCTAAGAATAGCTTCTATGGAAAGTTGCTCAACGAGCAGATTAATCCACAGGGACTTGCAGGTGAGACTTTGCCTCAGTTCGAACTCCAGCAAGTTGATGGTTCTAAGGTGAGCATGGCTTCTTGTGTAAAGGGAAAGAAGTATTATCTGGTTGATTTCTGGGCTTCATGGTGTGGACCTTGCCGCAAGGAAATTCCTAACCTCAAAAAACTTTATGAACTGTATAAAGGAAAGGGACTGGAAATAGTAAGTGTTTCTATCGATAAGAATGAAACTGCTTGGAAGAAAGCGCTTGCTGAGGAGAAACTTTCTTGGCCTAACGGACTTGACCGTGCCGGTATAGCTGATTCTTATAAGGTAAAGTTCATTCCTGCCATCTTCCTGGTAGATGGTACTACAGGTAAGTGTATTGCTGAGAATGTCCGTGGTACGGAATTGGCTGCAAAGTTGGCTGAACTATTCTCGAAATAAGATATTTAGACGAAAAGTTTGGCTAAAGTGCTCCATTTATATAAAGATAAACCGTATTTTTTCGATAATATCGTGAAATACGGTTTATTTTTTGTATTTTTGTACCCGAAATAATGGTAAGAACGTTATTTATATAAAAGCTATATAGATTATGTTAGAGAAAAGTAAGCGTGAGCGCATCATTGCGCTCGTTAATAAAGAGGTGGTTCCTGCCATCGGCTGTACCGAACCGATGGCTGTGGCACTATGTACAGCCAAGGCTGCTACTACATTGGGCAAGCGCCCTGAACGTATCGAAGTTCTTCTGAGTCCTAATATGCTCAAGAATGCGATGGGTGTCGGCATTCCTGGCACGGGTATGATCGGTTTGCCTATCGCCGTATCGCTGGGTGCGCTCATCGGAAAACCTGAATATCAGCTGGAAGTGTTGAAAGACCTCACTCCCGACAGTCTGGAGCAGGGCAAACAATATATCAAGGATGCGGATATCAACATCAAACTGAAGCAGGGGGATGTAGATAAACTCTATATCGAAATCATCTGTCATGCCGGTGAAGACCAGGCTACGGCAATTATCTCCGGTTCACATACCCATTTTGTGTATGTTGAGCGTAATGGCGAGGTGGTGCTCGATAAGCGTGGCGGTACTGTGGGCGATGAGGCTGATGATGATATCCAGCTCAATTTCCCGATGGTTTACGAGTTTGCAACAACAGCTCCGCTCGATGAGATTTCTTTCATTCTCAAGACCAGGGACTATAATATGAAGGCTGCCGAGTTGAGTATCAAAGGCAACTATGGGCACTGTCTGGGCAAGACGATGGACCGTCCGTTGAGTCATGGTATCTTCGGTGATAATATTTTCTCGCATATCATCTCCAGCACCGCTTCAGCCTGCGATGCCCGTATGGGTGGCGCCATGATTCCGGTGATGAGTAACAGTGGCAGCGGCAACCAGGGCATCTGTGCAACGAACCCTGTGGTGGTTTATGCGCTAGAGAACGAGAATACCGAGGAGGAAATAATCCGTGCCCTGATGCTCAGTCATCTGACTGCCATCTATATCAAGCAGAGCTTAGGCAAGCTTTCAGCTCTTTGCGGTTGTGTGGTAGCCAGTACTGGCAGCAGTTGCGGCATTACCTATCTGATGGGTGGCGATTATACCCGCATCTGCAATTCTGTCAAGAATATGATAGCCAATCTCACCGGTATGATTTGTGACGGAGCGAAACCAAGTTGTGCCCTGAAGATTTCATCAGGTGTCAGCACTGCTCTTCTTTCCGCCCTCCTTTCTATGGAAGGCAAGTGTGTCACCTCTGCCGAGGGTATCGTAGATGATGATGTGGATAAGTGCATCCACAACCTCACGAGCATCGGTGCCGATGCGATGAGAGCTACCGATGATATGGTGCTTGATATCATGACGCATAAATAATATAGCTTTTGATAAGTTATTTAAATAGTCTTAGAAACCTATATTGTTTACCTTTTAAATATAGTTTCGTATGGTTGCCGGCAGCTGCCAGCAACCTTGCTGCCATATGCCGACAATGTTGCTGCCATATGCCAGCAACCTTGCTGGCGGCTGCCGACTATTGGATAGATCTACTTCTTCAGGCCGATAGATACGGCTTCTGTAGCTAATGCACATGCTTGCAATGGATTATAAAACAAAGCTACAATGGACTTAAAGCATGATGTTTATACTATTCCCAATATTATGATCTTGCGTATCGCTATCATCTTATTCTTAAAATTAAAAGATATTAAAAAACTGGCTTTTTCTTGGAGATAATCGCGGATATGTGTATAGTTGTACTGTCCGATAATCGCGGATAGGTGTAAAAAACGGAAAATATTAATCGCGGATATGTGTAAAAATCGAGAAATCTTAATCGCGGATAGGTGTAATTATGGGGTGTTCGTATAGTTGTATATGTAAACAAAATTCCTTGTAAATCATTGTCTGGTCAACAGACGAGAATGAGTAAACTCGAAAGAAATAAATGGAAACGGCTCGCAAGAAATCGAAACTTCTTGCGAGCCGTTTTATTATTGTGATGCAAGTGAATTCTTCACTCTTCACTCTTCTTTCTTCACTCCCAATTATACGAGTGTTGCAACGATTTCCTCACGGGTTCCTGGCAACATATCGATAACTGGAATCTCTGGCATGGTGTAGCAACCTGGCTGCAGACGGAATGAAGCACGAGCCACGTTAACTAATACCTGAGCGGTGAGGGCTGGGTTGTTGATGCTCATGTTGAACTCGAAACGCTGGTTCTGGGTCTTGCCTGATACACCCTTGCGAACGAGGTTCACACCATGACCCATATCCTTTACATCATCTACTGATGCTACGGCAAATACGTGGGTCTCATCATGAGCGAAGTATGGATCGGCCTTGATTTCGGCTGTTACATCCTCAAGCTTGGCACCTTCTTCCAACTCTACATAAACCATACGGCGGTGGATACCCTCACCCAATGGGATAGTTACAGAGAGCGCTTCCTTTACGCCCTTCTTGCCACGAACACAAACTGAGTGACCCATACTCATACCAGGACCGAAGTTGGTGTATGTCAAGCCCTTAGGAGCAAGGCTCTCCATCAGAACACGTACGATAGAATCAGAACCTGGATCCCAACCAGCAGAGATAACGCTTACCTTGCCAGCCTTCTTGCAGTTCTCCATCTGCTTAGTACGGTAGTCGAGGATGCTGGTGTGGATATCGAAGCTGTCTACGGTGTTGATACCGAGGGCAACGATCTTCTCTGCATACTCAGGGCAAGAGCGGGTAGGGGTTGCGAGGATAGCAACATCTACATCCTTCAACTTGGTGATGTCATCTACTACTTCATAGTTTGCCAACTCAGCTGGTTTGTCCTTGGCACCCTGGCGACGTACAATACCTGCAATCTCAAAGTCAGGAGCTGCTTCGAGTGCCTCAACAGTAAACTTACCGATGTTGCCGTATCCTACTACGGCTGCTCTAAATTTCTTCATTGTCTTATTTCTTTTATTTTGTTGTTTTAATTTCTTTTATTTCTTGCGGTTTAGTCATCCAACGGATATGTTTTCCGCTCTTTATTCTATTTCCGGTTGCAAAAGTATAGCTTTTTCTTGAAATACGTGACGTTTTAATAGAATTTTAACTCATAAAAGTTGCAAAAAGTAGTAAAATCATAGTTTTTAGGTATGAATAAGCGGAGATTTGTAAGGTATCTGCAGCAAGAGCCTTACAGTTTCGTTATTTTGTTGCGAAACATCATACATCCCCTTTCCGATACCTCCCGATGTGCTTTGAATTATGTCCTGACGTAGCTTTTGCTGCGTCCCGACGTCTCTGGCTCTGCGTCGGGACGTATGACATGCTACGTCGGGACGTAATTTTATGGAACTCTATTACAATAATCCCGCCCTTCGCACGTTATTAAAATATTAATTTAATTAGGAGAAAAAGAAAATGATAGAATATATTCATGGTGATCTGACAGAGCTGACACCTGCGCTGGCTGTTGTTGAGACTGCGGGGGTGGGCTACGGACTCAATATATCGCTCAATACATATACTGCCATTCAGGGCAAACAGGAAGTGAAACTCTATGTTCACGAAGTGCTGGTGACTGGTGGAAGAGATGACTCTTTCACCCTTTTCGGCTTTGCTACCAAACAGGAACGTGAACTCTACCGCCTCCTCATCACCGTTTCAGGAGTAGGCGGAAATACAGCCCGCATGATTCTCTCTTCACTCTCGCCACGCGAACTCTGCGAAATCATCTCTACTGGTAACGACAAGATGCTGAAAACCGTGAAGGGTATCGGACTGAAGACGGCACAGCGAATCATCATCGACCTGAAAGATAAAATCGTGAGCCTTGGCATTGCTGACGAACTGCCAGCCAGCGGAGGCAATGTGGTGATGGTGAACAATGACGTAAAGGATGAGGCGGTAAGCGCCCTCACTATGCTCGGCTTCTCGCCAGCACCATCAGCCAAGGTAGTAGTAGATATCCTCAAGGCACAGCCTGATCTCCCGGTAGAACAGGTTGTGAAACTGGCATTGAAGCAAATCAAATAAGTTAGGAGTTTTTTATCGATGAAACAGAAGCAAAGATTCATATCTTTTCTATTGGCTTGGCTGATGGTGGCAACCTTCGGCTATGCGATAGCTTTGCCTCAACTTCAGGACGATAAAAAGAAAACCCATACCAGCACAGCCCAGCCCGTGCAGCTCGATGAAGATACCATTCCCGATTCGCTGCTGCATACCCGCTGGCAGATTCAGCGCACCCAACCTTACTCCCTGAGCGACCTCTATCAGAGTCCGCTCGACCTGAAACGTCCTGATAATCTGCAATATCAGGTAGTCTACAACGATACCATCGACCGCTATATCATCGGCAACCGCATGGGCTCAACCTGGCTTTCGGCTCCTCTCATGCTCACTCCGAAAGAGTATCTTGCATGGACTGAACAGCAGCAGCGCAACAGCTACTTCCGCAAGCAGAACGATGAAATCTTCCAGGCAAAAGGCAAGGAGAAGTTCGATTTCTCAGATATGCACTTCGACTTGGGACCTGCAGAGAAAATCTTCGGTCCTGGTGGCATCAGAGTGAAGACACAGGGTTCTGCCGAACTCAAATTCGGTATCAACAAGAAGAGCATCGACAATCCTTCGTTGCCTATCCGCAACCGAAAGACGACGATGATGGATTTTGATGAGAAAATCAATCTCAACGTCAACGGAAAGGTGGGCGATAAGGTGAACATGAACCTGAATTACAACACCGATGCCACCTTCGATTTCGATGCACAGAACATGAAACTGAAGTACGACGGCAAGGAAGATGAAATCATCAAACTCGTTGAGGCGGGCAACGTCTCTTTCCCTTCCAACTCTTCGCTCATCAAAGGCGCCAGCAGTCTGTTTGGTGTTAGAACCGATATGCAGTTTGGCAAACTCAAGCTGCAGATGGTAGCTTCGCAGAAAAAGAGTGCATCGAAGAGCGTATCTACCAGGGGCGGTGTGCAGCTTACTCCTTTCGAGTTGAATGTAGCCGATTATGAGGAGAACCGCCACTTCTTCCTCTCCCAGTATTTCAGAAATCATTATGATGCCTGGATGCAGAAACTTCCTAATCTCACCACGGGCATCACCATCAACCGCGTGGAGGTGTGGGTTACCAACAAAACCGGCAATACCACCAATACCCGAAACATCGTAGCCCTGACCGACCTGGGCGAGAACCAGAAACTGAGCAACCCGATGTGGGCGGCGAGCGGACAGGTGCCTTCTAACCAGGCGAATACAGAGTATGCTGCGATGACAGGGCAGTATGCTGCTGCCCGTGACATCGACCAGGCTGCAACTACTCTCGATGGAGGCGGACTGGTTGGCGGAGCCGATTATGAGAAACTGGAGAGTGCCCGTCTGCTTAATTCTTCTGAGTATACAGTCAATACCGCCTTGGGTTATATCTCATTGAAAACCAGTCTGCAGACCGACCAGGTACTTGCCGTAGCCTATGAGTATACATCGGGAGGCGTAACCTATCAGGTGGGCGAGTTTGCATCCGATCTCAGCGATACCAAGCAGGCACTCTTCGTGAAATCGCTCAAGAATACCAGCAGCAATCCGCGACAGGGCAACTGGGGGTTGATGATGAAGAACGTTTATTATCTGGCTTCTACCGTAGAGAAGGAGAAGTTCCGCCTGGATGTGAAATACCAGAGCGATACCACCGGCGTATATCTCAGTTATATCCCTGAGCAGCAGGTGAAGGAGCAGCCTATCATCCGTGTGCTGGGCGCCGACCGTCTGGATAACAACAACAAGGCACACAGCAATGGATATTTCGATTATGTAGAAGGCTATACCATCTCTAACGGACGCGTGTTCATTCCGAAGGTAGAGCCTTTCGGCAGTTATATGCGTGATTATCTGGTCAAGCGGGGCGTGGCTGCCGACAAGGCTGAAAAGTATGCCTTTACCGAACTCTATGACAGTACGAAGACCGTAGCCAAGCAGATAGCCGAAAAGAACAAGTATCAGATTGTGGGACAGTTCAAGGGCTCAGCAGCCAATGTCATCTCGCTCGATGCCTACAATGTGCCACAGGGCTCGGTGGTCGTTACGGCAGGCGGTATCACCCTGAAAGAGGGCACCGACTATTCGGTAGATTACAGTGCCGGTGAGGTGACCATCCTGAACCAGAGCATCATCGATGCTGGTACGGCTGTCAACGTTTCTCTGGAGAGTAATACCGATTTCGGACAAACCCGAAAAACGATGTTCGGACTGAACTGGGAGTATGATTTTACCAAGAACTTCCAGTTGAGCGGTACTATCCAGCACCTCTCCGAACAGGCGCTTACTACCAAGGTATCCATGGGCTCCGAACCGCTGAAGAACACCCTTTGGGGCATCAATCTCAACTGGCGCAAGGAGAGTCAGTGGCTCACCAATGTGCTTGACAAGATACCATTCCTGCATCTTACCCAGCCATCGCAGATATCCTTTACAGGAGAATTTGCCCAGCTCATTGCCGGTGAGGCAGGCGGCACACAGGACAATGCATCTTATATCGATGACTTCGAGGGTACGAAGACTACCATCGATGTAACGACTCCTACCTCCTGGTTTATATCCAGTGTACCTTCGCTCAATTTCAAGGACGATTACAGCGATAAGACCGGTCTGAGCAGCGGTTTCCACCGCTCGCGCCTAGCCTGGTATACCATCGATCCGCTGTTCACCCGCCGTGGAAGTTCGCTCACTCCGGGTCATATCAAGGGCGACCTCAAGCAGTTGAGTAACCATTATGTTCGCGAGGTCTATACCAAGGAGCTCTTCCCATTGCGCGACCAGAGCAGTTATCAGGGCGCTACCAATACCCTGAATGTACTCAATCTGGCTTACTATCCAAGCGAGCCGGGACCATACAACTTCAATGTAACAGATTTGCAGGCTGACGGAACCCTGCAGAATCCGCAGCGCAACTGGGGCGGAATGATGCGTAAGCTGGATACCAACGATTTCGAGCAGGCAAACATCGAATACATCGAGTTCTGGATGCTCGATCCGTTCATCTATTCTCGCGAAGAGGCTGATGCTGCCGATTACGGTGGCGATTTCTACATCAACCTGGGCGAGGTGAGCGAGGATATCCTGCGTGATGGCAAGAAATTCTATGAGAGTGGCATGCCGGTAGATGGCAGCAAGAGCTACACCTATACCCAGTGGGGTAAGATTCCTACCCAGAGCACCGTGACCTATGCCTTTGCTACCACCAGTGGCAGCAGAGCCTTGCAGGATGTGGGTTTCAACGGACTGACTGATGCCGAGGAGCAGGAATTCTACAAGAGTGCTTATCTCGACCAGATTCAGGGCAAGGTGAACCAGGCGGTGTTCGACAGCATCTTTGCCGATCCGGCACGTGATGACTACCACTATTTCCGCGGTTCCGACTGGGATGAGATGCGTGCTCCTATCTTGCAGCGATATAAGTATATCAACAATCCTCAGGGCAATTCGCCTGACAGCGACAGCCGTTCTGAGGGCTATGATACTTCTTATAAGTCAACGCCGGATGTCGAGGATATCAACCAGGATTATACCCTCAACGAATATGAGAAATACTTCCAGTACCGTGTCAGCATCCGTCCGGAAGATCTCGTGGTGGGTAACAATCATATTGTAGATAAGCGTGAATACAGCCAGACCTGGCGTGATAATACCAAGTCTACCGTTACCTGGTATCAGTTCCGCATACCTATCGATGAGTTTGAGAGCCGTCAGGGCAACATCAACGATTTCTCCAGCATCCGCTTCATGCGTATGTTCCTCACCGGTTTCAAGAAACCTATCGTGCTGCGTTTCGGTACCTTCGACCTCGTGATGGGCAAGTGGCGTACTTATGACCAGCCGCTTAGTGCAGCCAGTGGCGGAACCCTTGACGCAAGCAGTGTGAGTCTGGAGGAGAACGGCGAGAAGACACCGGTCAACTATGTCTTGCCTCCGGGTATCAGGCGCGAACAGGATCCTAGTCAGCCTCAGTTGGTTGAGGCGAACGAGCAGGCGTTGAGTCTGGTGGTCAAGAACATGAGCACAGGCGAGGCGAAGGCGGTTTATAAGAATTCTACCCTTGATCTGCGCCTGTACAAGCGCATCCAGATGTTTGCCCATGCCAATGCTTTGGAACAGAATACCACCCGTCTGCAGGATGGTGATCTCTCAGTCTTCATCCGTCTGGGTAGTGATTACAAGAATAATTACTACGAGTATGAAATCCCACTGAAGCTCACCGAGCCACGCTCCAACTATAACCGCTATGTGCTTGCCGACTGTAAGGCGGTATGGCCTGAGGAGAATATGCTCGATGTGCCGCTGAGTGTCTTTACGGCATTGAAGAAAAACCGCAACAAGGCGAAGGCACAGGGTGTGGCTTCTTATCTCGCTCCTTATTCCATGATGGATGCAGAACATCCGCAGAACAAGATTACCATCGTGGGTAATCCGAGTCTCGGCGAGGTGAAGACCATGATGCTGGGTGTGAGAAACAATTCTGCCGATATCAAGAGCGGTGAGGTATGGATAAACGAACTCCGACTCAAGGAACATAATAATTCGGGCGGTTGGGCTGCCAATGCCAACCTCAACGTACAGCTCTCCGATTGGGGTAGCGTGAATGCCACCGGCAGATACATCAGCGAGGGATTCGGCGGTCTGGAAGATGGCGTGGCAAGTCGCACTACCGATAATTACGGTACCTACAGTGTGACCACATCGCTCGAAATGGGTAAGTTCTTCCCTGACAAGGCGAAGGTGAGCATACCTTTATATTATAGTATTACCAAGGAGAAGACCACTCCTAAGTATAATCCGCTGGATACCGATATGGAATTGAAGGATGCCCTCGATGCCGCCGGATCCAAGCATGAGCGCGATTCTATCGAGAACATCGCTGCCACCAAGATTACGCAGACCAACTTCTCCATCTCGAATGCCCGGGTGGGTATCGCTACCAAGCGTCATCCGATGCCATACGATCCAGCCAACTTCTCATTCACCTACAGTCATCAGCATCAGTATACTACGGGTGAAACGACGGTGTATGAGCGCAAGGACAACTGGCGCGGAGCCCTGGATTATTCGTGGAGCCCGGTTTATAAGGCTTGGGAACCATTCAAGGGACTGAAGAACAAGAGTAAGTGGCTCGACATTCTGAAACGTTTTGGACTGAACTGGCTGCCGCAGAACATAGCCTTCAATACCGAGATGACGCGCGACTACTACGAGTTGCAGGAGCGCGATATGGAAACCCTGATGAGTGGAGCTGCCGGAGTAGACGCCAAGTTGCCGCTCACTTTCAGTGAACAGTTCCTCTGGAACCGTGAGTTCTCCATCAACTGGGATCTGACCAAGAACCTGCACATGAACTTCCAGAGTGCTACCCATGCACAGATTGAGGAACCATATACACCGGTCAACAAGGATCTTTATGCCGACCAGTATCATGCCTGGAAGGACTCCGTATGGACCAGCATCCGCCACTGGGGTGCACCGCTCGACTATAGTCAGAATTTCCAGGCATCTTACAAGGTGCCTCTCAATCTGCTGCCTGTCTTCGACTGGGTGAACAGCGATGCCTCTTACAATGCCAACTATTCTTGGGAGCGCGGTACAGAGGATGAGGAGGGCAACTCGTATGGAAATACCATCAATACCCAGCGCGAGCTGACATTGAACGGTAACTTCAACCTGGTGAAACTCTACAACCATGTGCCTTTCCTGAAGAAGGTAAACGATAAGTTTGACCGTACCCAGAGTAGGGCACAGATGCAGCGCAAGAAGCAGGAAAAAAAGAAAAAGAAGCAGGAAGCAAAGGAACAGGCGGCTGATCCGAAGAAGGCGCTGCCTAAGAACAAGCGTGCCTTCGAACGGGAAATCACCCTCCTGCCTGATACCACATTCAAGATACGCCACGGCAAGAATACCAAGCGACTGATTGTGAATGCCAAGACGGAAGACGGCAAAGTGTTCCCGCTTAAATATAAAAAGGTGGATAATAACCAGATCAGAATCATCTCAAAGGTAGATACTGCCATGAAGGTGAAACTTTCCGTACTGGCTAAGGAACCGCTTGATGATAAGAAATGGTATAAGGGATTGCAGTTGGCTAGTCGTCTGGCAATGATGGTGCGCAATGTGAGCATCAACTATCGCAGCAGCTATCAGCTCACCCTGCCGGGCTTCTTGCCTAGTGTGGGTGATGCCTTCGGACAGAAGAAGGTGGGACAGATGGCACCGGGTCTTGACTTCGCCTTCGGTATGGTTGGCGACGATTATATCGAGAAGGCTAGAAACAACGACTGGCTGCTCTGCAACGACAGTATCGCAACACCTGCTACTACCAGCAGAACGGATAATCTTACGTTGCGTGCCACCTTGGAGCCTGTCAAGGATTTCAAGATTGATCTCTCTGCCACACGCACCAAGACCACGCAGAAGAGCATACAGTATATGTATGAAGGAACGCCAACTACCCAAAGTGGAGCCTTCCAGATGACTACCATCTCGCTGGGTTCGGCTTTCGAGGGAATGGGCAATGCCAATTCGGGGTATCGCAGCAAGACCTTCGAGAAGTTTGTCAACTCGCTGGCTGGTTTCAGAGATAGGGTAGAGGCGCAGTATGCCGGAACTGTTTATCCGGCTGGTTCGGCTCTGGCTGGCGGCAAGTTTGATGCTTCCCGCACACCGGTTAACCAGTATAGCAGCGATGTCATGATTCCTGCCTTCCTCAAGGCTTATACCTCGATGGGTGGCAATTCGCTCTCGGTATTCCCGGCATTGAGCCGGATGTTGCCAAACTGGACTATCCGTTATAGTGGACTGGGACGTCTGCCTTGGTTCAACGAGCACTTCAAGAGTATCAACATCAACCACTCTTACAAAAGCGTCTTTGCAGTTGGCAGCTACAATAGTTACAGCACCTTCCAGGAGTATATGAACGGTCTCGGCTTCGTGAGTGATGCCGCTACGGGCAATCCGTCGCCAAGCAGCATGTTCAACATTTCGCAGGTAAGTATCAACGAGTCGTTCTCGCCATTATTGGGTATGGATGTCACATTCAACAATAATATGACGGTGAAGGCAGAATATCGCCAGACCCGTGTATTGAACCTCAGTATGACGAGTGTGCAGCTGAACGAGGCATTGAGTAAGGACTGGGTAATCGGCATGGGTTACCGCATCAACAACTTCGATGTTTTCGGTTGGGGCGCCAAAGCCTCCCGTTCCAAGTCGAAGGGCGGCAACAAGAATGCAGCCAATAAGAATGCGTCGACCACCAAGACGGTTCAGAATGGTACCAACCATGATCTGAATCTACGTCTTGACTTCAGTTTCCGTAAGCAGGCAGCCATCGTTCGTGATATAGCCTCAATGGTAAGCAGTGCCAGCAGCGGCAACAATGCTCTGAAACTGAGTTTCTCTGCCGATTATACCTTCAGCAAACTCCTTACCATGAGTTTCTATTATGACCGTCAGACCAACACACCGCTCCTGTCGAGCAGCAGTTATCCTACCACCACACAGGATTTCGGCCTGAGCATCAAGTTCTCGCTGACGAGATAAAAAGAAAATTCACCAGAACCAATAGGTAGAAAGAAAAATTCTCTAATTCTCAAATTCTTGAAAATAAAAAAAGCTCGGATGCTTGTGATGCATCCGAGCTTTTTAATATTCTGATAATTCTTGATTACTTCTTGTCGTAAGCATGAACAGGGTAGTCGATGGTATAGTGAAGACCACGGCTCTCCTTGCGTTCTATCGCCATGCGGGTGATGAGATAACCCACGTTGATCATGTTGCGGAGCTCGCAGAGCTCCTTGCTTACCTTTACACGCTTGAAGAGATTCTCGGTCTCTTCGTAGAGAAGGTCGAGACGGTCCCATGCTCGCTTCAGACGGAGATCGCTGCGCACGATGCCTACATAGTTGCTCATGCATTCGCCAACCTCTTTCACGCTCTGTGTAATCAATACCTTCTCTTCGTTGGTCAAAGTACCTTCATCATTCCATGCTGGAACCTTCTCGTTGAAATCATATTCATCTACATGCTCCAGACTGTGCTTGGCAGCTGTCTCGGCATATACCACAGCCTCGATGAGCGAGTTGCTGGCAAGACGGTTACCGCCATGCAGACCGGTGCATGAACACTCGCCCAGGGCATAGAGACGGTTGATGCTTGAACAGCCGTTCAAATCAACCTTGATACCACCACACATATAGTGAGCGGCAGGACGAACAGGGATATACTCCTTGGTGATGTCGATGCCGATACTCAGACACTTGGCGTAGATATTAGGGAAGTGACGCTTGGTCTCCTCTGGATTCTTATGGGTTACATCGAGACAGACATGATCCAATCCGTGAATCTTCATCTCCTTATCGATGGCACGAGCCACGATGTCACGAGGAGCCAGACTCAATCGCTTATCATATTTCTCCATGAAACTTTCGCCGTTAGGCAGACGCAAGATGCCGCCATAACCACGCATAGCCTCGGTGATGAGAAAGGCAGGATGGGTTTCGCCCGGATGATAAAGAGCGGTTGGGTGGAACTGGACAAACTCCATGTCGGCTACAGTTCCCTTGGCACGGTATACCATCGCCTCACCATCGCCAGTGGCAATCACAGGGTTGGTGGTAGTCTGATAAACAGCACCGCATCCACCGGTACACATCACGGTAACCTTACTCAGATAGGTATCCACCTTCTGGGTGTCAGGATTCAATACGTATGCACCGTAACAGTTGATATAAGGAGTGCGGCGGGTAACACGGGCACCCAAGTGGTGCTGAGTGATAATCTCCACGGCGAAATGATTTTCCTTGATATCGATATCCGGACAGTTGCGCACAGCCTCCATCAGACCGCGCTGGATTTCTGCACCCGTATCATCGGCATGATGAAGGATGCGGAACTCGCTGTGACCGCCCTCACGGTGGAGGTCGAACTTGCCGTCCTGCTGCTTATCGAAGTTGACGCCCCACTGCACGAGCTCCTTGATCTGATCCGGTGCCATGGTGACAACCTGCTTCACTGCTTTATAATCGCTGATATAATCACCAGCAATCATTGTATCCTGTATGTGCTTGTCGAAGTTATCCACTTCCAAGTTGGTAACTGACGCCACACCACCTTGTGCGAATGACGTGTTAGCCTCGTCGAGCGAGGTTTTGCAAATCATACACACCTTACCTTTATGCGCTCTGGCTACTTTCAGGGCGTAACTCATACCGGCAACTCCTGAGCCGATAATCAGAAAATCATACTTATAAACCATTGAGTTTATTCTTATCTAATTTCAATTTTAAGAACGGGTGTTTTTATCTATAAAACAGCCCCATTCTCTCAGAATTAATTCTTAATTCGTTGCAAAAGTAATAATTAATCTTTAAAATGAGTAATAAGAGAGGGATTTTTTGTAATTTTGCAGCGAAATTTAAGGTTATATAGTCTTTTAGACTATCAAAAGGTCGTAAAAACGACAATAATATAAGGTAATAAATCAAAGTTATGGCAGATAGAACTTTTCATAAGCGCTTTACGCTGACGGCACGTATCGGTGTGGCGGTGTTTGCAATCCTGGCTCTCTACTTTTTCTGGGTCAAACTGGCTATCATCGGCATCTTTGTGGCTATCATCATCGTGGGCATGATAGAGCGCATACTGAATACAACCTATACCTTCAAGATGGTAAAACCGATAGACCTGGATGAGGAGATGGAATATCTCATCATCAATGAGGGCAGGTTCTCTTCCAACAGAAATGTGCCGCTATGTGATGTCATTGATGTACACATCGCCAAGACTTTCTTCGGATTAGACCATTGCGTGGTCATCGAATACGGACATAATAATATTGTAACCGTTCAGCCGGATAATGAAGAGGCATTTATGGAGAGAATCAAAAATAAATAATTTCTTTTAAGTTCAGGTGAACTGATTGTGATGAAAAAGATAATATATATGATGTTGGGTCTGATGATGGTATGGATCTCTGTACCGGTGCAGGCCCAGAATGTGATTGAAGATGAGAGAATAGAAACGGTTGATGAGGAGGATGTTTCCGACTCGACACTCGTTGACTCCCTGGCTGCGGATACGCTGACGCAGAAATTGCTTTGGCCAGAATCGGTGAGGGTGGGTATTGATAAACTCCTTGAGAGCAAGATGTTCGAGACATCACAGGTAGGACTAATGGTCTGGGACCTGTCTGCTGACTCTTGTATCTATCAGAGAAATGAACGACAGCTGATGCGTCCGGCAAGTACTATGAAGCTCCTGACTGCCATTACGGCGCTCGATAAGTTGGGCGGTTCTTATCAGTTTAAAACCACTCTGAAATATACCGGTACCATTGAGAATGGGGTGTTGACGGGTGATGTCTATTGTATAGGCGGTATGGATCCCCGTTTCAACAGTGATGATATGTCGGCATTTGTCAATAGTCTGAAGGATATGGGTGTTGACACCATCCGTGGCAGCATCTATGCCGACCGCTCTTTGAAGGATGCCGACCTGTTGGGTGAAGGCTGGTGCTGGGATGATGACAATCCGGTGCTTTCGCCACTGGTGTTCCAGCGTAAGGACATCTTTATGGATAAGTTTCTTGCCAAGCTCCGTGAGGAGGGCATCGAATATTCCTGCTTTGGGGCTTCAGAGAAGGTTTGTCCTACGAGTGCCTTTACGGTCTGTACCCGATTCCATACGATGGATCAGATTCTGCACAAGATGATGAAGGAGAGTGATAATCTCTATGCCGAGAGCATGTATTATCAGATTGCGGCTTCTACGGGCAATAAATGGGCGAGTGCCAAGAGTGCCCGAAATGTGGAAAAACAGCTTATCCGTAAGATAGGACTCGATCCGGCAAGATATAAACTGGCTGACGGCTCGGGACTTTCGCTCTATAATTATCTCAGTGCCGAACTGGTGGTGAAACTGCTGCGTTATGCTTATTTCAACGGCAACATCATGGACCATCTGAAGCATTCGCTGCCTATCGGTGGGGTAGATGGTACATTGAAGAAGCGTATGAAGAACAGTTTTGTGCATGGCAATGTGAAAGCAAAGACGGGTACGCTGACGGGCATCATCTCATTGGCGGGTTACTGTACCGCAGCCAATGGTCATGAACTCTGTTTCGCCATCATCAACAATGGTATCATGCATGGCAATAATGCCAGACACTTTGCAGATAAAGTATGTACTTTGCTCTGCCAACCGTGAGCGTTAGTTGATAGTTTTTAGTTGATAGTTTATAGTTGATAGTTAATAGTTTTATGGAGGAAATTCGTAATTTTGTAGATGAAATGATAACATGGGCAGGAGTCACCGGTGATTTTGTGCCCATGCTGCGCCATATCTTGCTCACCATTACTGCCATCCTCTTGGCGATGTTGAGCGATTTCCTGTGTCGCAAGATACTGGTTCCGCTCATCAGTAAGATTACTGATAAGACGGACATCACTTGGGATGATGTGCTGCTGAACAAGAAGGTGCTCACCTCGGCTTGCCATATTGTGCCGGCGGTGGTGATATGGTCGCTCATGCCGCTGATTTATCTGGAGTATCCGATATTCAAGGAGATATTGGAGCGGGCTACGGGCATCTATATCGTGGTGATGTCGGTGCGTACGGCTCTGGTCTTCATCGGGTCTTTCAAAGGATTGGAGGATTCTCAGGAACGACGCTCGTCGACTCAGCAGTATTTCCATACTTTCTGCGGTGTTCTCAGGATATTGATGCTCTTCGTGGCTGCTGTGGTGGTGGTTGCCATCCTGTTGGACAAGAACCCGATGACCCTCTTTGCCGGTTTGGGTGCTACCTCGGCTGTCCTGATGCTGGTCTTCAAGGATACCATCTCGGGATTGGTGGCTGGTGTGCGTCTTACCAGCAATGATATGTTGCATAAGGGCGACTGGATTACGGTGAAGTCGGTGGATGCCAATGGTATCGTTGAGGATATATCACTCACGACCGTAAAGGTGCGCAACTTTGATAACACCATCGTTACCATTTCGCCTATTAACCTGGTGAATGGTTCGTTCCAGAACTGGATTGGTATGCAGAAGAGTGGTGGACGAAGAGTGAAGCGCGTGGTTTACTTCGATTTCCGTAGTGTCCGTCTGGTGGATGAGACATTAAAACGTAATCTGCTTGCTAGGCATTTCGCCACCGAAGATTCGTTTAAGTTGAAGGAGTCGTTGCAGAAGGCGATAGATAAAGATATACAAGAAGGGAAGGATATTGAGGATTTAAAGAATCCTGCAGCCCTTGCTCCTACCAATCTCCAACTTTACCGTAAATTCATGGAGAAGTATCTGCGCCAGCGTCCGGAGGTCAATACCGATCTCACATTGATGGTGCGCCACATGGAAGCCACGCAATGCGGTCTCCCTATCGAGTTCTATTTCTTCATCAAGGATAAGGTATGGGTGAATTATGAGCACATTCTCGCCGATATCATGGAGCATGCCTATGCCTTGGCGAATGAATTCGGTCTGAAGATTTACGAGCAATATCCGGAACAGTAATTACTTTGAACATTGAGATTTGAACATTGAATTTTATGAATAGTTTTTCGGCTGTCATTATCCATTGGTTTCGTGAGAATGGTAGGGATTTGCCTTGGCGCGAAACCACGGACCCTTATGCCATCTGGCTGAGCGAAATCATCCTTCAGCAAACCCGCATCGCACAGGGATGGGAATATTGGGAGCGGTTCATGAAGACCTATCCCAAGGTTGAAGACTTGGCTGCTGCCAGCGAAGATGATGTCTTGAAACTCTGGCAGGGATTGGGGTATTACTCGCGAGCCCGCAACCTTCATGCTGCTGCCAGACAGATTGTGGAGCTCGGTCATTTCCCTGATACGCTTGAAGGTATCAAAGCCCTGAAAGGGGTGGGTGATTATACTGCGGCAGCCATCGGTTCTTTTGCCTTTGATATTCCGGCGGCAGTAGTAGATGGCAATGTGTACCGGGTTCTTTCACGTTACTTCGGAATAGATACTCCTATCAATTCAACGCAGGGTAAAAAAGAGTTTGCTGCATTGGCTCAATCACTCTTGCCTGCTTCGTCTGCTCAGCAACTTTCTGATACAGCATTATCGCCTGTTGCTGCCTATAACCAGGGTATGATGGATTTCGGAGCTATCCAGTGCACTCCTCAATCTCCAAAATGTCTTGTCTGTCCGCTTGCCGAAACCTGTGAGGCGTTGAGGACTGGAAGGGTAGAGGAGTTGCCGGTGAAGAACAAGACACTGAAGGTGAAAACGCGCCATCTCTCCTATATATATATAAGGTGTAAAGGCGAAGTGGCTATCCACCGTCGCGGCGAGGGTGATATCTGGCAAGGATTGTGGGAACCATATAAC
The DNA here is from genome assembly GCF_025151535.1 of Segatella copri DSM 18205. Classification (NCBI taxonomy): domain Bacteria; kingdom Pseudomonadati; phylum Bacteroidota; class Bacteroidia; order Bacteroidales; family Prevotellaceae; genus Segatella; species Segatella copri. The sequence continues at coordinate 2,224,036 of NZ_CP102288.1, read as the reverse complement.
GCATCAGATGCTCCGCAACTGCCTGCCTTTGTCCATAATCCTCTTCTCCTGGCTAAGGATGTGAAGCATGTACTTACCCATCGCATCCTCCTTGCCGACTTCTATCTGCAGGAAACAGAAACCCGCCCCCTGCTCCCTGATGATTATATCTGGGTGAAAGAGGACGAGGTAGAACAGTATGGTGTTCCAAGGTTGATAGAAATCATGTTGGAAATGGTTCAAGCTAAATCATAAAAAAGAGGGTGTGTCATAAGGCCATGACACACCCTTTCTTATTTATATATGTTCTGTTAGATATTTCGTCTCAAGCAAGAATTAGTAATTCTGTGCTTCAATCTGGAAGTAGCTCTGTGGGTGGTTGCAGACTGGGCAAACCTCAGGAGCCTGCTTGCCTACTACGATATGTCCGCAGTTAGAGCACTGCCAGATGCAGTCGCCGTCACGAGAGAAGACGAGCTTGTCCTGTACGTTCTTCAAGAGCTTGCGATAACGCTCCTCGTGGTGCTTCTCGATTTCAGCAACCATCTCAAACTTAGCTGCAATCTCCTCGAAACCTTCTTCGTGAGCCTCCTTTGCCATGCGTGGATACATTTCTGTCCACTCGTCGTGCTCACCATTGGCAGCAGCTTCCAGGTTCTTCTCTGTATCCTGGATAGCACCGCCCTCCAGATACTTGAACCACAACTTAGCGTGCTCCTTCTCGTTAGCAGCTGTCTCCTCAAAGATATTAGCTATCTGTACAAAACCGTCTTTCTTTGCCTTGCTTGCAAAATAGGTATATTTGTTACGAGCCTGTGACTCACCAGCGAAAGCCTCCAGGAGGTTCTTCTCAGTCTTTGTACCTTTTAATTCTTTCATAATGTCTACTTTTTATAATGTTTATATGTTCTTTATTAAATTCTTATGCAAAGAAAATGCAAACGAGCGCAATGAAAGCTTGCTTTCAAATTGCCGAGTGCAGCTTTTCTTATGCAAAGATATTGAAAATATTTCAAATATACAAATAAATTAAGAACTATTTACCTTTTTGGCGTTTATTTAGATAAAATAAAGCAAAACCGAGCATGGCAACACCGAATATCCACGAGATGATGGCACTCGTTGCCATCCCCAGCGTATGAGTGAATCCCGCCACAACGAAGGTGAAGAAACTCACACAGGCTACAGTCAGGGCGTATGGCAACTGTGATGATACATGATGTACATGCTTGCATTCCGCTCCTGCACTCGCCATGATGGTGGTATCGCTGATAGGAGAGATATGGTCGCCGCATACCGCACCAGCCATACATGCCGAGATAGAGATGATGCGCAATGGGTCGGCTCCTGGGAATACGGCGATGCAGATAGGAATCAGAATACCGAAGGTTCCCCAGGAGGTACCCGTTGCAAATGCCAGGAAGGCAGCAACTAGGAAGATGATGGCTGGCAGGAGCATCTGGAGTTCAGAAGCGCTGCTTGCCACTACGCTAGATACATATTCTGCCGCACCCAGCGAGTCGGTCATGCTCTTCAGGGTCCATGCCAGGGTAAGAATCAGAATGGCTGGTACCATCGCCTCAAAACCCTTGATGAGACTACTCATCGCCTCATCGAAAGGCAAGGTCTTGCGAATGGTAAACATCATGATGGTAAGAATCAGAGCAGCCAATGAACCGATTACCAAGCCCACAGAGGCATTGCTCGCAGCAAAGGAATCTACAAAGTTGAGATAGTTGGCATTATTGGCATCGAAGAATCCGCCCGAATATACCATACCCGCCATGCAGAAGATAATCAGCATGATGATTGGTATCACCAGGTCGCTCACGGTTCCCTTGTTCTTGGAATCCTCTTTCTGTATGGCTCCCACACCATGCTCAACAATCTGCAGTTTGGTATCGCTCACTTCATCGAGTTTCCCGCCATTGGTTCGTTCGTACCATTCCTTCAGTCTTGCATCATATTTGCTCATCGCCTTGAAGTCGAAGCCCAGTATCACGATGCCAAACATAAAGAGGATGGTAAAGAATGCGTAGAAATTAAAAGGTATCGCCTTGCAGAAAAGTGCCAGTCCGTTCTCACCTCCTGATACGAAGCCCGATACCGCAGCTGCCCAACTCGAGATAGGGGAGATGATGCAGACCGGAGCGGCTGTAGAATCGATGAGATAAGCCAGCTTCTCCTTGGTAACACCGTTGCGCACTGCGATAGGACGCATCACCGAACCCACCGTAAGGCAGTTGAAGTAATCATCGATGAATATCAGAATGCCGAGCAGAATGGTGGCAATCTGTACCCCAATCTTCGAGTGTACGTGTTTGGAAGCCCAACGGCCGAAAGCAGCCGAACCACCCGCCTTGTTCATCAGTGAAACGATGCAGCCTAATACCACCAGGAATACTAGAATGCCCACGTTCCATGGGTCGGAAAGGCAATGTATCAAACCGTATGTCTTGGCATCATCGCCTTCACCTACAGTGTGGTTTGTCAGGTGAACGAGGAATCCGTCGAAACCTGTTCCCATCGAAATGCAATATTGAACGGCACCCAGTATGATACCGATAAAAAGAGAAGAATAGACCTCTTTCGTCTTCAGCGCCAGAGCAATGGCGACGATAGGAGGCAGTAACGACCATGCGGTCCCAATCATGTTGTAATCCATTTTATTGTTTTTTGGCAAAGGTAGTTTTTTTCGGTAATATATGCAAGCTTTTGGGCAGAAAAAATGGTGTTTATGGGTTGATATGGGCTGTTTTAGCATATTTTATCATTATAAAGTGTCGTTTTTCTATATTTTTATTGTATCTTTGAAAACTCAAATTGCAACTCAATCTGAGATAGAATGGAAACTCAATTTTAGCAACTTAATAATGGAGGACTAATTATGAACATCAATTCTGGTATTAAGCAAGCCGTGATTTTAACCATCGGCATCATGGCAGTTGTTTTATTTCTACCATTTCTTGTTTCTTGTTCTCAGAACAGGAAAGCACCTGCTGTTTCTCCTCAACCGACTGTAGGAAAAACTGAGAAGAATGAAACTGCCAAGGTGCAATATCTCACCACATCTGATTTCAGAAAAAAGATTATGGATTACGAGGCTCATCCGGATGAGTGGGTCTTTGCCGGTTCCCGTCCTGCCGTCATCGATTTCTATACCACCTGGTGTGGTCCTTGCAAGATGATGGCTCCCGTAGTGGAATCTCTCGCCGAGAAATATGCCGGCAAGATAGATTTCTATAAGGTGGATATCGACCAGGAGTCCGAACTTGCTTCTGTTTTCGGTATCAGCAGCATCCCTACCTTCCTCTTCATCCCCGTGAAAGGCAAACCATCTGTGCAGATGGGTGCTATGCAAAAGGAGGATTTCGAAGAACTGATTGGTAAAATTAAAACAAAATGACAATTTGGTAGCTTTTGGTGTGTATTTGCTTTCGAAAAGTGTATTATTGTTTATTGTTTGTAATCATAATGCAATTATATTGCTGATTATAATAAATTATTGTGCGAAAATATTTTGCGTTTGCGATAAAATGCGTACTTTTGCAGTTGAAAACTTATCAAAGTGATATGTAAAACAAGGTATAAATGTTCCAAATTGCAAAAGAGGTATGAAGGTAAATATTAAAGGATTGACAGACAGTAGAGACACCGTAAACAAATGGATGGAAAGATTTGGTGTTCGATTTGGTGTTTATAAGAAGGGGACGTTCAAGGAGCAGCTCTTTCCATTCGATTCTGTGCCACGAATCATTCCCAAGAAAGATTGGGATTACTTAGAGGCTGGTCTACAGCAGCGCGTGAAGGCCCTCAATATGTTTTTGTGGGATATCTATCACGACAAGAAAATTATCAAGGATGGCATCGTGCCCGAGGAATTCGTTTATTCCTCTAAAGGCTATATGCCTCAATGTGAAGGAATAAGTCCTACCGGAAAAGTATATGCGCATATTGCCGGTATAGACTTGGTAGAAGGTAAGGATGACAACTGGTATGTGCTGGAAGATAACCTGCGAATCCCGTCGGGAGCCAGTTATCCGATGATTGCCCGAAAGATAACCAGAAAGGTTTCGCCTTCTACTTTCGCCGACAATGCCGTGGCAGACAACAGAGATTATGCTGACTTGCTGCGCGACATGATGGATGATATGAACGAAGACCGTGGTATCGCCGTGATTCTTACGCCGGGCCGCTACAACTCCGCCTTCTTCGAACACTCTTATCTTGCCGAGAAGACGGGAGCTACCCTGGCTTATCCGGGTGACCTCTTTGTGGAGGATGACAAGGTGTATTATGGCGGTATGTATAAGGAGAAAATCCGTGTGGGCTGTATCTATCGCCGTGTGAGCGATGAATATATGGACCCGATGATGTTCGAGGCTTCTTCGCTTCTGGGCATCCCGAACGTGATGCAGGCATACAAGGCAGGCAACGTAGCGCTGATCAATGCCATCGGAAATGGTGTGGCAGATGATAAGGGTATCTATTATTTCGTGCCGAAAATGGTGAAGTATTACCTCAGTTCGGGATAAGAAATAGTGCCTAAAAAAGTTGGTAATCTCCGATATTTTTTGTATCTTTGTAGTTGAAATCCAATTAGTTACAAACATAAAAAGATATCATTATGGAGATTACCAAGGACAAAGTTACAGAATTATTTTGTATTATTGATGAATTTTACAAAGTTTTTGATGCTGAAAATGCAGGAAAATTGCTTTTGAGTGAAGATGGAGTAAAGCGCAGACGACGTAAAGCCTCTTTATCTGATAGTGAAATCATGACGATTTTGCTGTATTTCCATTTCGGCTCGTTCCGAAACTTCAAGCATTATTACCTATTCTTTATTAGAGGAACTTTGAAGTCATATTTTCCAAATGCGGTGTCTTATAACCGTTTTGTAGAACTTGAAAGTCGCGTATTCTTCCCTCTCATGTTCTTCCTGAATCTCCGTGCTTTTGGCAGATGTACAGGTATAACCTTTGTTGATTCAACCATGATACCAATATGCCACAATCTCAGGCGTTATGCCAACAAAGTGTTCAAAGGCATTGCCACAGACGGAAAGGGAACAATGGGATGGTGTCATGGGTTCAAGCTACATCTGGCTTGTAATGATAGAGGTGAGATAATTGCTTTTGTTCTCACTGGTGCAAACGTTAGCGACAAAGATCCAGCGGTATTCGATGTGTTGGCTAAACGTCTGTATGGTAAGCTGTTTGCAGATAAAGGCTATATCTCGCAAAAACTTTTCGATTCGCTTTTTGAGGAAGGCATCCAGTTGGTAACAGGACTGAGAGTGAACATGAAGAACAAACTAATGCCGTTCTATGACAAGATGATGCTACGCAAAAGATACATCATTGAAACGATTAATGACCTGTTGAAAAATACGGCTCAGATAGTACATTCACGTCACAGGTCTGTTGCGAATTTCATCATAAATATTATTTCTGCATTAGGGGCATACTGTTTCTTTGACAACAAGCCCAAGGCACTTACTGGATACGTTATCGAAGATACGAAACAGCTTAGTCTTTTCTAACATTGCATATTTTACAGGAGGATTTTGTCTCAGCAACCATCCAAGATATATAGATGGTTGCCAAGCCTCTGTGTCCCTTATATAAAAACATTATAAAGCCTTTAGATAGAGCTCGTTATCCCGAACTGAGGTAAGTATTACCTGGACGAAGAGCCTATCCTGCACAATGCACCAACCTATCTGCCTTATTTCAAGGAAGATTACGATTATGTGCTGAAGCACATCGACCGTCTGGTAATCAAGGATGTGAGCGAGGCTGGAGGCTATGGTGTGGTATTCGGCTCGAATCTGTCGCCAGAGAAACTGGAGGAATTGAAGCAGCTCATTATCAAATATCCAAGAAGATGGATAGCACAGGAAGTAATCGATTTCAAGGATCTGGAGATTCTGGAAGATGGCAAACTGGTTTGGCGCAAGGCAGACCTTCGTGCCTTTGTGGTGAGCGGTAAGGAAACCAAGGTATGGAAGAGCGGACTGACCCGTTTCTCGCGCAATCCGAACTCTTTTGTAGTCAACTCATCACAGGGTGGCGGATTCAAAGATACTTGGGTCATGACAAAATAAAATAGGGATATAAGAGAGTATTTTTTGTTTTTAAGAAGATTATTAGAGAAATTTGAAAGTGTAAATAAAGATATGGTTAAGAGTGATATTATTTCTGCCACTAAGGCAAACAGATTGTATTGGTTGGGAAGATATGAGATGAGAGTTTATCTTACATTGCATCAGCTCAATAAATGTTGCGATGAGATGATAGACGGAAGTCCGGAGGCTTATCATGCCGTATGGACTAAGTTGGATGCCATGGGTAATTACAAGACCAACGACGAGTTTATCCTCGGCATGCTCTATGATGAGAACAATCCGAGTTCGGTGATTTCTGCCCAAGAATGTGCGATGGATAATGCTATTTTGTTGCGCGAAGACATCATGTCGGAGACGCTGAGTTATCTGGAGATGAGCGTTGCCTTGATGAAGCGATGCAAGGAGCAGAACGATAAGCAACTCGCTTCTCTGCAGCCTGTCATCGACTGGTCGCTTGCTTTCTGGGGCTCAGCAGAACAGCGCATCCAGAATCATAATGCTCTGAACATCGTGATGATAGGTAGAAACGTGGAGAATCTTGATATTCTTATCCGTTTCGGCTATCCTTTCCGCCGTGTGGCACTCGCCTACGAATCTCTGAAGAGATATTGCGTAGAAGATCATCTGGATATCCTGGATGAGAACATGGTTCACCAGCTGGATGCTCTGATTACGGAAGAGCACTTCAACCTCGATGACCAGGAATATAAATTCAAGTTAATCAAATACATCAACCAATTGGTGCGTGTATGAAGAAATACATTTATAATTACCAGACCGTGGTCGGCTTCAATCAGCCAGTAAGCCGGCATGCTATCCTGCTGCGGGCACAACCCGCACAGGGAGCCTATATGAACATAGAGGAAGAGCATCTGCTGCTTCCTCCCTCGTTTCATATTCAACGGGGCACTGACCAACTGGGTAATCGTATCGTGTATGGCTGCGAGCATGAACCGCACAGTTCGCTGGTCACGGTGAGTACGGGCATCGTGAGTATGAGCGATTACCAGGTGCCGCTGGATGCCATCCCCCTGATGGCGTATCGGGAGCCTACGCCGCTTACGTATCTTTCCCAAGAACAGGTGGAGGAAGCACTGGCTGAGGCTTCTTCTCTGGGAGATTCTAATTTAGAAAAAGCAAGCCATCCGCTTCAGACAGCCCTCAGCATCTGCCATTTCGTTCATGAAACGATGAGTTATGTACCCGATGTAACGACATCCGATACGCCGGTATCTGAACTCATCAAGACCCATCAGGGTGTTTGTCAGGACTTTGCTCATCTGATGATTTCCCTCTGCAGACTCCGGGGTATTCCGGCTCGTTATGCCTGTGGATTCATGGAAGGCGAAGGAGAGACGCATGCCTGGGTAGAGGCCTGTGACGGACATGCCTGGTATGGATTCGATCCTACCAACGATGTGGAGATGAAGCTGGGATACGTAAAGCTGGCTCATGGCAGGGATGCATCCGATTGCCCTGTGAGTCGTGGCATTTATATGGGAAATGCCCTGCAGAATACGGAAGTAAGTGTATTGCTGAAAGAAATATAATGGCAAGGCAAAAAAGAAAAAATAGTAACATAACTAAGAAGTAAGAGAGAAAGCTGAAATATGATTAAGACGATTGTATCAACAGAGCTTCCCGTAAACGAGAGATACCTCATCAGAAAAAACATCATCAGCAATGGTGAAGGAAAGAAGAGAATCTGCATCGTGACGGGAACTCACGGCGATGAACTGGAAGGCCAGATGGTGTGCTATCTCATGGCCCGACTGCTGAACGAACAACAGGAAAACCTGGATGGAACGGTGGAAATCTATCCCGCCCTCAACCCTCTGGGTATTGACACCATACAACGGGGAATCCCAAACTTCGACCTCGATATGAACCGCATCTTTCCGGGTGATAAGAACGGAACGATGGCAGAACAGGCAGCCTATTCCATCATCGAAGATCTGAAAGGTGCCGACCTGGTTATTGACGTTCACTCCAGTAACCTCTATCTTAGGGAAACTCCTCAGGTTCGCATCAATGTTTTGAACGAGAAGGAACTGGTGCCGCTGGCACAGGAAATGGGTGTAGATTTCGTTTGGGTTCACGATGCAGCCACCGTGCTGGAGGCTACGCTGGCACATTCGCTCAATTCCACCGGTACCAAATGTCTGGTAGTAGAAATGGGAGTAGGCGAGCGCATCAATCATTCCATGTGTTTCCGTCTGCGCGACGGCATCCTGCATCTGATGCACGAGATGGGGATGTGGAAGGGTGAAGCGCCTGCCGACCATCTGGCAGATTCCATTGTATGCAAAGGCAACAAGGTGGAATTTCTGAATGCCGAGACATCGGGCATCTTTATCACAGAGTTGAAATGTGGATTCATGGTAGAGAAATCGCAGGAGATAGGACAGATTGTGGAACCGCTGACGGGCAAGATTCTGAGTCGCGTCATTTCGCCGGTAGATGGCTATCTGTTTACCATCCGGGCTTATCCTATCGTTTACGAAGGTTCGCTCATGGCGAGAATTTATCATGAAAATTAGAAGTTTTTGTACTGAGTGAGATTTTTTATAATTCGAGATGAAGAAAGAGACATTATTCAGCATGAAGTCACCTTATCGTGACGATTTCAATATTGACGGTTTCCTCTTTGGCAGCGGCGAGAAGACGCTTGCCATAGTGGGTGCCATGCGAGGTGACGAGATTCAGCAACAATATATCTGCGCCAGGATGGTGGTGGTTTTGAAGGATTTGGAGCGCAAGGGCAGGATAGCCGACGGCAAGAGCATCCTGGTGATTCCATCGTGCAACCCTTTTTCCATGAACGTGAGCAAGCGTTTCTGGGCGATGGACGGCACTGATATCAACCGCATGTTTCCGGGCTACGACAAGGGTGAAACTACCCAGCGTATCGCTGCTGCCCTGTTTGAGCAGATAAAAGATTATAAATATGGTATCCAGATGGCAAGTTTTTACATACCGGGCAATTTCGTGCCGCATGTCAGAATGCTGCAGACGGGTTATGAAGACGTACAGACCGCCAGTCATTTCGGTTTGCCTTTTGTAACCATCCGCAAGCCGTTGCCTTATGATACCACGCTTCTCAACTACAACTGGCAGATTTGGGGCTGCAAGGCGTTTTCGCTTTATGCCGGACAGACCAACTATGTGGAGGACGGTACCAGCATGCAGAGCGTGGAGGCTATCCTGCGATTCCTGAGCAAGGAAGGAATCATTTCCTACAAGAACAAGAGTGCCGGCTATGAATCGGTGGTGCTCAACGAAAAGGACCTCTGCAATGTGATAGCCCGGAGGGCAGGCATCTTCTATCGCCTGAAGAACATCGGAATGCAGGTGACTGAGGGCGAGGTGCTGGCACGCATTCTCAACCCATACGATAGCAGTGTATTGGAAGAGGTGAAGGCACCCGTGAACGGCGAGATCTTCTTTGCCCACAACAAGCCGCTGGTTTTGGAGCATGCCATCCTCTACCGCATCATCAGGGAAGAGGAGAGTTAAGGAGTTTTTTCAGAAAAGATTGTATTCTATGAGATTAGTGAGATTTTTAAAGGATTGGACATTGCCGGTTTCTATCGGTCTCGGCATCATCATCTATTTTGTCTTTGCCGAGATTCCCGAGTTGGAACCGGTGTGCGAGTGGTTTCTGCCGCTGAGTCGTCCTATCCTGCCATCGTTTATGTTTCTCATCCTCTTCACCGTCTTCTGCAAGGTTGATTTCAAGAAGTTGCGACCTGTGAAGTGGCAGATGTGGGTGGCGATTCAGCAGGTAGTCTTTGTTTTGTTGATTGTTGGTTTAATCCTTGTTTTTCATATTCATGGCGAGCCTTTGGTTCTTTTAGAGGCTATTCTTGCCTGTGTTATCGGTCCCTGTGCTGCTGCCAGTTCGGTGATTACTGCCAAACTGGGAGGCTGCATGGAGCAGATGACTACATACACATTCATTTCAAATTTTGTAACTGCTATCCTGATACCAGTCTGTTTTCCTTTGATAGAGAAGGGTGAGCATCTCACCTTTCTCTCTGCTTTTCTTGGTATTCTGTACCAGGTATGTATTGTATTGGTAGTTCCGATGGTCTTGGCGTTTGTGGTAAAGCACACCTGTCATCGTTTCCACCGTTGGCTGATAGGTATCAAGGATTTGAGTTTCTATCTCTGGGGCGGTTCGCTGGTGCTTGTGGCTGGCACTACGATGCGCAACATCATGCATGCCAACACCTCGCTGCTGTTTGTGGGCGTCATCGCCATCCTGGGTCTGGTGCTCAGCATCATCCAGTTTGCCACCGGCCGTTTCATCGGTCATTATTTCGACAGTGTGGTGGAGTCGGGCCAGGCATTGGGGCAGAAGAACACCCCATTCGCCATTTGGGCAGCATCAGCCTACTTGAATCCTCTTTCCACGGTGGGGCCAGGCTGTTATGTGCTTTGGCAGAACTTGATCAATTCTTTCGAACTGTGGCATTATCAGAAGAAGCATGGGTGATTTCCGGGTCACCAGTAAAAGTGTGTGGATTAGGCATAGATCTTCATTAGTCTGAAGAGAAAGAACTTACGGTCAATAATACCTCTGAGTTGTGCTCTGAAATGCTTGATCTTTGCATTGAGGGATTCTGCTGATGCATTGGTAGAGCGATTGACAAAATAGTTAAGGATCTCATCCTCACGGTCGTACATGGCGGCAGCAATATCATTGAACGATTTGTTGCCGAAATCACCGACCTTCGAGTACCATGAATGCAGGCTGACAGCACCTTGCTCCTTAGTACACCTCTGCGAGAATATCATTCGAAGAGAGTGGGTAAGCGAGAAAGCCGTCTTTATGTCCGGAAACTCACGGAACAGTATTTCTGCACGTTCCTTCTGTGTGCCTGTCCATTTCTCGGGTGACATCATAAGTAGCCCCTTACTGCGTGCAAGGAGTTCTGCACGAGTCTCTCCGTTCTCAAGTCTTTCGGGATAGTACCTTGCATTGCGCCTTATGGCATTGCCCTCCTCATCCACAAATGGACCATCGTTCTCCTGCAGCTGGCGCATCATCAGACGGTGCTCTTCCCTAGCATTGGCATCAAGTGTCATCTGCTCACGCCTATACTCTCTGCGTACCTCTTGCAAGGCTTCAAGACAAAACTGCTGATGATGGAACCGGTCGAGCGTACGCATAGCCTTCGGAAAGCATGTCTCTACTATGTTGTGCATACTCTCAGAGAAGTCGAGAGTAACCTCTTCCACGCTCATTCTCAACGCTTACGGTATCTTCATCAATGCCTTTATGACATCCTTTGCCTTAGTGCCCTTGACTACAGCAATAAGGCATCCCTTGCGACCATGTGCATCCTTGTTCGAGGCTATTGTGTATACCTCTCCCGTGGACAAGCATGTCTCATCTATGCTGACGTGAGGACTTATGTTCTCCGGGAAGATGAGCCACTCGTCAGCATGGCCTAGTTCAGACCATTCACGATAGCCGCTTAGGTGGTCCTTGTAGGCTCTGCCATACTCATCACCGTCTATGTGATAGTCATCCTCAAACGAACGGGCCGTTATAGGGCGCGTCTCCAAACGCTTCTTTTAAAAAATCCGCCAACTCGGTTGAGCAGCGGGTGGACTCCTGAATGAGATTGCATTCGGTCATCACGTTGTGACCATCTGCATCAAGCCATCTGCGACGGCGCACGTGAAGCAGTACTTCCTGACCTCTAATCGGAAAGTCGTGAAACACACTTTCGCGTGTAAATCCATTGGGGCGCAGGTCTTCTCCGTCGTCAGGTTTCTGCTCGTTCTCATCGAGATAAAGGTGAATCACCTGTGTGTCACCTTTCTTCTCGACACGTACAGTCTTCAAGTCAAACCAGTCAAGCATGCGGGCTGGCAATAGGCATTCCGCTAAGAGTCTATACTGTTCCATTTTCTTCTAACGTTTACTCTATAAACGTACACCTGCTTGCTTTTATTGTGCTATGCTATCCACACGCTTTTGCAAGTGACCCGATTTTGCTTTATTTTATGCAGCGTGAGTGTATAGTTCAAACAGGGAGCCCTCTGTTTGAAGCAATATTTTATGCTCATACTCTCGGACCATATATTCCGGAAGTTCATGCCGCATATATATCAAATTCATTGCATGATGTTTTGCCGTCAAGCATTATAGAAGAATATAAGACCATTTTTGATAGTGTTTTCGAACTGTTATCTGCAAAGAAAACAAGAAGTTTGAGCAATCTTATTCATGGTGAAGATTCTTGGAAACGTGCCATGATGCAAGGAGAGGGTACATCAATGGATATCCAGGACATCAAAGAAGATGCCGCCCGTTTCCGAGTAAGACGTTTCTTGTTAACTAACTTGGAACAATTCCACAAACCAGTTTACGCATGAAGATAACAGAATCACAATTGGAATTGCTCAGAAGTTTAAAGTGTGAGCGACTCTCGTCAAAACCGGAAAATTTCTCATTGATAGATGATTTCTACAATACTCGTAACAATAGTCTTGTAGATACTTTGCAAGGAGATGCTTATGATGATGATGAGAATAATCGAATTGCTTATTACATAGTGAAAACTGTGGATGATAAAATTCTTTTTTTCTTTTCACTAAAATGTGGTTTGCTTTATGATGAATTCATTGAGGGTGACCGTTTGAAAGAGATACAATATTTTTATGATACGATTCTCCGCATGAGTTTGGATGAAACACAGTCTGTAGAAAACAAGAAGGCGATAGCTTCTATTCTTGAAAGCGTTCGTTCAAAGAAGGGTATTAAGAAAGAGGATGTTGCGAGAGTTTTGCATTTGTCAGTTGATTCAGATGAATTCTCCAAGATATTTGGTAACAATCTAAAGAATGTAGTCAAAACATTCCCTGGAGTTGAGTTGGTTCATTTTTGTGCGAATGATGCTCATCGTGAAGTGTGGGATGGATATGGTTTACCTCAGAATTTGGGAACAACTGTATTTTGGTATTTTATAGTACCAAAGATATTGGAAATGTTGAAAATAGTAGGTTGTGAATATGTTTTCTTATTTGCTGCCGACTTGACTCCTTATGAAGAGCTGATACGCTATTATTCAGATCAGTTGAAGTTTGAAAAGGCAGATGAGCATTGTGTTGCCATTCCGATGTATGATTTCACTTGTCAATTTATGAGTCAGAAGACTTGTGAATTAGAGGGAAAAAGAAAACAATTCTTTGAAGAGTTTAATGATTAATCCTCTATATCAAGGTTCTCCAACATGCCTTTATGAGGGTAATTGCAAGCCGCCCCCAATCAGCAAGCTATAGTAAGGCGGTCCCAATCAGCATGCTGTCCCCAGGCGGTCCCATCCCGCACAATCATGGCGAGGGCTTTGATGCCCCGCCAACCTTATAGCGTAGCGGTTCCGAGCACCGAGTAGGGCGGTTACATCCCTAATCCCTATGGTAGGGATTTAGGGCTTGGGTATAGGGTAAGGACCCCCTCTTCGCAAGAGGGGGACAGGGGAGTCGAAAAAATACAATAATTAATAAGGAGATTACGTTATGAACATAGAAGAGAAAAAAGCAGATAAGGAAGCAGAATCATTTTGTGTGTTGTAATGTTTAGTCATAAGCCAAGCATAGGTTAATAAATACAATATTCCTCATTCGAGTGGCGACAAGTGCAGAGCGATACTGCAATGAGGAACAAAATAAAATAAAACACCATCGTATTCCGCACAACTCAAAGATCTGCGTCATCAGCGAAATCCGCGTGCCCTTAATCCCCCAGACCGCACAGGTCTAAGAAATCTGTGTTAATCTGTGCAATCTGTGGGACATTAGATGGAATAAACTCCTCATTCGATTGACGACCAGTGCAGAGCGATACTGCAATGAGGAACAAAATAGTAGGTTGATAACCTATAAATTGATTAGGTAATGAAGATTTTTACTTAATTCCTTGGTGTTTACGTCAGAAAGTAGTATCTTTGCAGCATTCTTTAATATAGGAGGTTATACAATGATTGAGATAAAAGAAACATTAGTTATTAAAAGCGATTCCCCAAAGGTAGCAGAGTGGGTGAAGCGTATGAAGGCATATAAGGCAGCTCAGCTCCAAGATATGGTCGGTACAGTATTATCGTAACAGGCTTTTTACTAGTTTGTTTTATAAGCTTCAAGGGTTATTAGATATGAATGTTGTTGATTTACCAATTTGCATTGATGCTTGTGGTAACGATATGTATATTCATATAATGGTACGCGAAGAACAATTGGATGTTGCTAAGAGAATCAAGCAAGACGTGCTTGATGGTTTTAGCAAATAGAGCATTGCTCTTCTGTTCCATTTGGGAACATATGGTCAATGGCGGTCATAAGATTTCTGCCATAACCCTGATGGGCACCTCCCCCGAGGTAATCCTCTCAAAAGTAGAATAAAGCAAATATTCCTCATTCGAGCGACGACAAGTGCAGAGCGATACTGCGATGAGGAGCAAAAATAGGCTCAGGTGCGGAAGTCCGTGGATGGCCCACCAGGCATGTTAACCGAAGATCATCATCATACGGTACATGAAGAAAGGAAAGTCTGCTACTCCTCTCACCTGCGCCCGAAATCCCTTCATCTTTGAGTTGAGAGATTCTGCAGAAGCATTGGTAGAACGATTGTTGAAGTAATTCAATACATACTCCTCCTTCTCCTTTATAGTGTCACGTACTGCGATTAGCTCTCTGATGTGGCTTCTGCCTATATTCTTGTACCACGCATGTAATGCCTTCTTGGCCTTCTTGCGGCTCTGCTTCTTCTTGAAGATGTTTCTCAATGCGCAGACCAAACCATAGCCGGTCTTGATTCGGTTATCCAGTTCGAAGAGAATCTTCATGCCTTTCTTCTGCCAGTCCGTCCAGTCATTGCCGCTCTTGAGCAGAGGGTAGCGTACATGAGTCAACAGTTCCACCTTAGTCTCACCATTGGCAAGTATCTCTGGCTGAAACTTCTCATTCTTGCGCTTTCGCGGCCTTCCAAGGGTTTTGCCGTTCTTGCTCTTCTTTGGTTTGTGGTTCTTCGCATAGTATGCCCTCGCCTTGCGTCTTGCCTGCACAAGTTTCTTGAACTTGCTTTCCTGCATATTCCTCTCCGTGACGGCAGCACGCTTGAGTTTCATGCGCATCTCCTCAAGACCTTTGCCTGCAAGCTGCATGATATGAAAGCAGTCTATGACAATCTCCGCATTGGGGAATACCTGCTTGATGATGCCCATCATGCTGTCGGAGAAATCCATCGTGACTTCCTTCACTGCAAGACGTTTCTCTTCCGGTATAGCCATGAGTCGCATTGCCACTTCTGCAATGGTAGTCCCCTTGACAGCTGCGATGAGCGTACCACGCTTACCATGGCCTTCCTTGTTGGAGAGGAATGTAAAGAGGTCATTGTGCAGCATACTCTCATCTATGCTTAGGTGCGTGCCCATATTGCGGGCGAAGAGCACCCACTCTGCGGCATGATCCTACGGTCCCAGTCTTCAAAGTCACTCAGGTGCTCCTTGTAGACACGGTTCAGGTACTTACCGTCAGTCCGGAAGAATCGCGCCACGCATTGGGCCGTCACTGGGTAGGTATCCAACCATTTCTTTTAAAAAAGCAGCGAACTCAATTGAGTAGCTGGTGCCGTCTGCAATAAGTGCAGGAGTATCTAACAGTTGGTTCTTCCCATCCTCCGTAAGCCATCTGCGACGGCGCACATGAAGGGCAACCTTGTGCTCACGCACAGGGAAGTCATTGAACACCCGGGGCTCAGTAAAGCCATTCGGCTTCAAATCATGCCACACATCATCGCGCAGGTCACGTTCGTCAAGATAGATATGAAGAATGCGGATTTCCGTATTCGTCTCATCGTATAGACCAGTGCACTCTTCATCGACATTGGTAACTTCAAAGGTATCAAGCATCCCTTTTGGAAGCATGTAGCGTACGAGTATCTCGTAGTCAAATTGGGTAGTCTTCTTTGCCATGATGCAAAGGTACTACTTTTTATTGGAAAACATGTACCGTGCGATGATAATCTTTTGGTTAACATGCCTGGTGGGCTATCCACGGACTTCCGCACCTGAGCCCAAAAATAACTTTTTTCAAAAAACTGATACGTGTAACTACTTGTTATATAGTGGTGACGCTGTAATGTTGATATACGAAAAAACTCCCCATCTGTTTTCAGATGAGGAGCATTTTCTAGAGATGGAAGTCGATTTCCTTCAGCCATTCCTTGACATCGAAGCAAGGACAGCTCTTGCGAACCCAGGGAAGGTCGCGATGACCTAGAATCTCGGCATCGGGATAGTCGAGGACGAGACTGTAGAGAAGGTCTGGGTCACTTGCAAAAGCGTGTGGATAGCATAGCACAATAAAAGCAAGCAGGTGTACGTTTATAGAGTAAACGTTAGAAGAAAATGGAACAGTATAGACTCTTAGCGGAATGCCTATTGCCAGCCCGCATGCTTGACTGGTTTGACTTGAAGACTGTACGTGTCGAGAAGAAAGGTGACACACAGGTGATTCACCTTTATCTCGATGAGAACGAGCAGAAACCTGACGACGGAGAAGACCTGCGCCCCAATGGATTTACACGCGAAAGTGTGTTTCACGACTTTCCGATTAGAGGTCAGGAAGTACTGCTTCACGTGCGCCGTCGCAGATGGCTTGATGCAGATGGTCACAACGTGATGACCGAATGCAATCTCATTCAGGAGTCCACCCGCTGCTCAACCGAGTTGGCGGATTTTTTAAAAGAAGCGTTTGGAGACGCGCCCTATAACGGCCCGTTCGTTTGAGGATGACTATCACATAGACGGTGATGAGTATGGCAGAGCCTACAAGGACCACCTAAGCGGCTATCGTGAATGGTCTGAACTAGGCCATGCTGACGAGTGGCTCATCTTCCCGGAGAACATAAGTCCTCACGTCAGCATAGATGAGACATGCTTGTCCACGGGAGAGGTATACACAATAGCCTCGAACAAGGATGCACATGGTCGCAAGGGATGCCTTATTGCTGTAGTCAAGGGCACTAAGGCAAAGGATGTCATAAAGGCATTGATGAAGATACCGAAGCGTTGAGAATGAGCGTGGAAGAGGTTACTCTCGACTTCTCTGAGAGTATGCACAACATAGTAGAGACATGCTTTCCGAAGGCTATGCGTACGCTCGACCGGTTCCATCATCAGCAGTTTTGTCTTGAAGCCTTGCAAGAGGTACGCAGAGAGTATAGGCGTGAGCAGATGACACTTGATGCCAATGCTAGGGAAGAGCACCGTCTGATGATGCGCCAGCTGCAGGAGAACGATGGTCCATTTGTGGATGAGGGGCAATGCCATAAGGCGCAATGCAAGGTACTATCCCGAAAGACTTGAGAACGGAGAGACTCGTGCAGAACTCCTTGCACGCAGTAAGGGGCTACTTATGATGTCACCCGAGAAATGGACAGGCACACAGAAGGAACGTGCAGAAATACTGTTCCGTGAGTTTCCGGACATAAAGACGGCTTTCTCGCTTACCCACTCTCTTCGAATGATATTCTCGCAGAGGTGTACTAAGGAGCAAGGTGCTGTCAGCCTGCATTCATGGTACTCGAAGGTCGGTGATTTCGGCAACAAATCGTTCAATGATATTGCTGCCGCCATGTACGACCGTGAGGATGAGATCCTTAACTATTTTGTCAATCGCTCTACCAATGCATCAGCAGAATCCCTCAATGCAAAGATCAAGCATTTCAGAGCACAACTCAGAGGTATTATTGACCGTAAGTTCTTTCTCTTCAGACTAATGAAGATCTATGCCTAATCCACACACTTTTACTGGTGACCCTAATAATGCTTGAAGTTTCGGAACGAGCCGAAATGGAAATACAGCAAAATCGTCATGATTTCACTATCAGATAAAGAGGCTTTACGTCGTCTGCGCTTTACTCCATCTTCACTCAAAAGCAATTTTCCTGCATTTTCAGCATCAAAAACTTTGTAAAATTCATCAATAATACAAAATAATTCTGTAACTTTGTCCTTGGTAATCTCCATAATGATATCTTTTTATGTTTGTAACTAATTGGATTTCAACTACAAAGATACAAAAAATATCGGAGATTACCAACTTTTTTAGGCACTATTTCTTATCCCGAACTGAGGTAATATAATGCAATGAAGTTAACTACAATTAAATCAATGAACGCAATTCAGCCTTCTTGGCGAATTGTTAGAGAATGGGATGAAATTTTAGCGTCAGAATTACATTTGCGTCTCAAAAGTGAAAACAAATTTACTAGATTTGTTAAATTTAATCTTATAAATAAGAATGGTTTTGCAAATTTTGTAAATAAGTTGGTGTTTAAAAGTAATAAGTTGTCATTGATGTATGTAATGACGGCTGAAACCCGCCCTACGTGTTTTGTTAATAAAAATACTATACCTGTCATCATAGATTTTGGCTCAGGTGCGGAAGTCCGTGGATAGCCCAGCAGACATGTAAACCAAAAGATTATCATCGCACGGTACATGTTTTCCAATAAAAAGTAGTACCTTTGCATCATGGCAAAGAAGACTACCCAATTTGACTACGAGATACTCGTACGCTACATGCTTCCAAAAGGGATGCTTGACACCTTTGAAGTTACCAATGTCGATGAAGAGTGCACTGGTCTATACGATGAGACGAATACGGAAATCCGCATTCTTCATATCAATCTTGACGAACGTGACCTGCGCGATGATATGTGGCATGATTTGAAGCCGAATGGCTTTACTGAGCCCCGGGTGTTCAATGACTTCCCTGTGCGTGAGCACAAGGTTGCCCTTCATGTGCGCCGTCGCAGATGGCTTACGGAGGATGGGAAGAACCAACTGTTAGATACTCCTGCACTTATTGCAGACGGCACCAGCTACTCAATTGAGTTCGCTGCTTTTTTAAAAGAAATGGTTGGATACCTACCCAGTGACGGCCCAATGCGTGGCGCGATTCTTCCGGACTGACGGTAAGTACCTGAACCGTGTCTACAAGGAGCACCTGAGTGACTTTGAAGACTGGGACGAAGGATCATGCCGCAGAGTGGGTGCTCTTCGCCGAATATGGGCACGCACCTAAGCATAGATGAGAGTATGCTGCACAATGACCTCTTTACATTCCTCTCCAACAAGGAAGGCCATGGTAAGCGTGGTACGCTCATCGCAGCTGTCAAGGGGACTACCATTGCAGAAGTGGCAATGCGACTCATGGCTATACCGGAAGAGAAACGTCTTGCAGTGAAGGAAGTCACGATGGATTTCTCCGACAGCATGATGGGCATCATCAAGCAGGTATTCCCCAATGCGGAGATTGTCATAGACTGCTTTCATATCATGCAGCTTGCAGGCAAAGGTCTTGAGGAGATGCGCATGAAACTCAAGCGTGCTGCCGTCACGGAGAGGAATATGCAGGAAAGCAAGTTCAAGAAACTTGTGCAGGCAAGACGCAAGGCGAGGGCATACTATGCGAAGAACCACAAACCAAAGAAGAGCAAGAACGGCAAAACCCTTGGAAGGCCGCGAAAGCGCAAGAATGAGAAGTTTCAGCCAGAGATACTTGCCAATGGTGAGACTAAGGTGGAACTGTTGACTCATGTACGCTACCCTCTGCTCAAGAGCGGCAATGACTGGACGGACTGGCAGAAGAAAGGCATGAAGATTCTCTTCGAACTGGATAACCGAATCAAGACCGGCTATGGTTTGGTCTGCGCATTGAGAAACATCTTCAAGAAGAAGCAGAGCCGCAAGAAGGCCAAGAAGGCATTACATGCGTGGTACAAGAATATAGGCAGAAGCCACATCAGAGAGCTAATCGCAGTACGTGACACTATAAAGGAGAAGGAGGAGTATGTATTGAATTACTTCAACAATCGTTCAACCAATGCTTCTGCAGAATCTCTCAACTCAAAGATGAAGGGATTTCGGGCGCAGGTGAGAGGAGTAGCAGACTTGACTTTCTTCATGTACCGTATGATGATCTTCGGTTAACATGCCTGCTGGGCTATCCACGGACTTCCGCACCTGAGCCTAGATTTTTGGTTAAAGGAATCTGAGTTAGATGATTTTTATTTAGCCTATAAAGATGTGCCCTTGGTGCTGGTAACAAATTTAGAGGTCTATAGGTTCTTAAAAGAACATAGATGTCCCTTGAACATAGAGCATTGGGCTTTGTCTTATCCAGATAGATATAAGGTAAATAAGGACAATGAAAAAAAATATGAATTTTGTGTTTTTGGTAGACCTAATCCTTTCTTTATAAGGATGTTAGATAAGTATGCGTCTTTGCATGATGATTTTACTTATATAATGAATAATGGAGATATTGAAAATCGTCAATATATAGATCATAGAGGAAATATTGTCGCTAAAGATACCGGCAGAAGTTCATATCTAGATATGATTAGCAAGACAAAAATTTCTTGTTATACTACGCCTGGAATTGATGAGGCTAAAAAGGAATCTTCTTGTTTTAACCAAGTTACTCCTAGACTCTTTGAAATGTTATGTAATGGTTGTATGGTAATAGGACATTATCCTGATTCTGATGATACTTTGTGGTATAATTTAAAAAGTATAGTACCAGAAGTTGATTCTTATGAAGATTTTGAAAAGGTTTTGGATGATTTGCGTGCTAAATCTTTTGATTACGAGAAAGTTTCTTCTTTTATAAAAAAACATTACACTTCTGCCCGTGCAAAAGAATTGATGTCAATTTTGAACAAATATAATATCTCAATAAATTAATGAGTACAATATGGGAATAATTTTAAAAATTTCACAGAAAATATTTAATTATCGAATAAAACATTGCTCTTTGGAGAAAAGATTGGAATTAATGAGAAATAAATTCTTTTTTTGTGGCAATAATATTAAGTTATATACTCATTATTTTGGGACAGAACCTTATCTAATTAGTATTCATGACAATGTGACTTGTGCTGCAGACGTGAAATTTATAAATCATGATGTTAGCGTATGGAATGTATCTCGGTTTCTAGGAAAGCCACATATTTCTCTGGATAAAGTAGGAGCTATTGAATTGTATGAAAATTCTTTTGTGGGGGCTTTCTCGATATTAATGCCAAATACTTCTATAGGAAGAAATAGTATATTAGCTGCTGGAAGTGTGCTAACAAAACATATTCCAGCAGGTGAGGTATGGGGGGCATTCCTGCAAAATTTATAATGACGATGGACGAATATTCTCGCAAAGTTTTGGAGACCTCCAATGCGTATCCTTGGACACAAACTCCGGGTGTCTCAGAGGGTGAACTTATTATACAGAAACAGAAATATTTTTTTAGTCATAGTGAATAAGAACGTATTATTATTGGCAGATACCTCATATGCAGGGATGGGACCATATGTTGCTAATATAGTAAACTCTTTTAGCAGCACAGATGATATTAGATTTTTCTTAGTAGAAAACGAACAGAAATTTTATACAGATCAGATTAAACTTGATCTGCGTTCAAAAGCTACTTTTTTTCTTAAACCAGAAAATAAAGTAAAGTCATTATTTCATTTGGTATTTCCGATTTATCCGCCATATTATAGCAATCTAATTGATGATTGTAAAAAGTATCACATTAAGTTTGTCCATATTCTAACTGGTAGTTGTCATCCTCAATTACTTGTTGGGTTGCATAAACATGGTATCAAAGTTTTGAATACCGTACATGATTTGCATCCTCATGAAGCAAAAAAGAGTTTTTTGCAAATGTTAAAGCATCATTTGTTTTACCATAGAGTATATCAAGTTCTAAAGTTGAGCGATGCTTTTGTTACGAATAGCATAGTGCAGAAAAAAGAATTAGAGGCAAAAAACTCCAAGCTTTCATTCTATCACGATTTCCCCTCATTAGTTACAGAGAGCATAATTAGGGGACGCAAAAAGCCGAAGGAACTGTCTTATGATAATTATATATTGTTCTTTGGTAGAATAGAGGAATATAAAGGTGTTGAATTATTATATAATGCTTTTTATAATAGTAATCTTTGTTCTAAGGAACGCTTGGTTATTGCGGGAAATGGAACGATTGCGTTTCAACGTAAAGAAGATGAAACAGAAAAGCATATCTTAGTAATTAATAGATTTATTGATGACTCTGAAGTTCAGTATTTGTATTCCCATGCGAAATGTGTTGTTTACCCTTATTTGTCAGCTACGCAGTCTGGAGTACTATCTTTGGCTTACTATTTTAATGTACCAGTTTTATGTTCAGATGTCCCTTTCTTTAAATCTATAATAGAATACTCACAGGGAGGGATGTTGTTTAAACATGGTGATAAGATGGATTTGATGGTCCAATTATCTTTTTTATGTAATGCAGATAATTCTAAAATGAAAATGAATCAGGCTGCTTATTATAATGATTATTGCCAAATTGATAAGATACATAAAAAAATGTTGAGCATTTATGAAAGTTTTATTTATTCATAATACTTTGCCGGAATATCGGTTAGAGTTTTTTAAGGAGCTGTCCAAGCAAGTAGAATTACATATAGCTGTTACCGATATACAGTTAGCAAACTCAGTTTATGGGTTGTCTTTTAAAAAAGATATACCTATAGGTATGGTATTGGTAAATCGCCCTAAAGATATTCTTGGGGTTATGGATAGTAATGAATTTAATGTGGTTGTGTTCCCACCAATAGATACAATTTACCAGTTTGTTGTTGCTTTTTTTGCATACAAAAAGTGCTTACAAAAAAAAATCCCCTTTGTTTATTGGTCAGAAAAGTGGGAAGCTCCTCTAGGCAGTCAGCCATTCAAAAAACGCATAAAGAATTGGCTTCACATGAAAATGATAACCTTTTATGCAAAAAAGGCTAATTTATGTGTTGCGTCAGGTAGCAAGGCTCGTGAATATCTTGTAACTTATGGAGTAGATAAACAGAATATTGTCTATGCCTATGATAGTAGTACATCTCCCAGTTGTGATGAGAATACTAGTATAAGAGAAAAATATGGGTTTTCTCAGAATTCTAAAATAGTGTTATATTTAGGGAGACTTATTGAGCGTAAAGGAATTATGAACTTGATAAATGCTTTTAAATTTGTTAAGAATCAACTTCCAAGTGCATATTTACTAATATGTGGTGAAGGAGAAATGCTAAAGAAATGCAAAGATTATGTAGCTGAAACGAATTTAGAAAACGTAATCTTTGCAGGAAAGATAGAACCTTCTAATCGAAGTTTGTATTATCAACAATCAGACCTTTTTGTACTACCTAGTTATCCTTTTCAAGGAATTATAGAGGCTTGGGGACTAACTGTAAATGAAGCTTTAGAACAAGGAACTCCAGTCATTGCTACAGATTCAGTGGGAGCTGCCTACGATTTGGCAAATGGTCGAGAATGCGTTATGGTTCCATCTGGTGATGATATTGCTTTGGGTAAGGCTATTGTTGATATGTTAATAGCAGAAAAACCTGTAGAAGAAAGTAAAAAACTTTATTCTCAATTTAGTGTACGTCAAATGGCAAGTCAATTTGCTAGTGCTTTATTGAAAATCTCTAATTAAAATGAATATTCTGTTTACATTAAAAAGTTTTGCTGTAGGAGGGGTTGAAAAAGTTACTCTTCAGTTGGCAAATAAATTCAAAGAAGAAGGGCATCATGTGTTAGTCTTTGCTTTATGCAGCCCAACATTAGGTGAGTCTAGTCATCATGTGCTGCAAGGAATTGACATATATATCGGAAACGGGGGTAAAGTGTCAAAATATAACATTGATGCTTATTCTTCAATAGTAGCTTCTTTTTCTCCGGATGTTATAATAAACCAGTGGGGACAAAATTTTTATCCTTTAAGGTTGATAAGAAAGGTTGTTGACCAGGACAAAATAAAAGTTATAACAGTGTTGCATTGTTCACCTAAAATGAACGGCCGCTTGTATACATTAATTCGGACTTTGACTGATAGTTGTAATTTATGGGAACGTATGGTAATAAAAGGGAAACTATTTCTAACACGTATTGCTTCTAAATTATGTCTCACTTATAATTATGTGTACAGTGATTGTTTTGTATTGCTTTCAGAAAGTTTTATAGATGATTTCAAAGAATATGTATATTTAAAAAACTATCGAAAACTAAAAGTTATTCATAATCCTATTACAACTTTGGAGCAGACAAATTCTGATTCTTTAGCAAAGGACAATATTGCATTGTTTGTTGGGAGAATTGATGAGAATAAAAATGTTTCTAGAATAATTGAAGTTTGGAATAAATTGAAACGTTGTAACTCTGAATGGACTTTACGCATAATAGGCGATGGTGCGGAGTTGCAGAATGTAAAGCGTAAAGCCTCTATGTATAATTTATGTAATGTGGAATTTTTAGGTTTCCAAGATCCTCGTAACTACTCAGCACCCCCTATGGGCATGAGTAATCGTCTTACTGTTGTACTACAGCAAGAATTGCATTGAATTTAGAATTTCCGTTCTTCATAGCAGTTTCAGCAATGGAGTGCAACTTGGCAAAATCATCGGCACCGCTGTCTGTTCGGAAGCAACCGCTGACTTTCTGCTTTATCTTGATTTTCCTAACTCCCCGCTCACTGGCATTGTTCTCGTAAGGCACACTTGGATTGGAGAGAAAGGTAAATAGGTAGTCTTTGACTTTAAGGATACCCCTCTTGAATTTCTCAAACTCGTTATCTAAATGCGTGAGGCTTTCACCCAAGAGGTTCTTCATCTTTGTCTTCAGTACCTTTATCTTTCTAGAGGTAATGTTGTCCTCTCTTCTGAGATTTATAGAGTGTTCTATCAGATGGATGAATCTCCGTGACCAGTTCTGGTTTGGATCCAGTTCGTTCAGATACTCTGCATTCCTAAGAAGATGAGCCAGGCAGACCTGATGGTCCTTAACATTCATCCTGAAGTAGCTCTGATGTCTGTCAGTCACAAGTGTCGAATAGGGAAGTCCCTTTGGAAACTTGGAATCTATGGCCTTCTGACCTCGCGATTCTGACTGGAACACGTATGTAAGCAGGTCGTTCTGGAATATCCAGTTCCAATGCAGATGCTTTCCTACCGTAGCACCAGTTTCATCGGCTCCTACGACTGACGCTGTTTCCAGCCTCTTGCGTATTTCCTCATATGCACAGTCTGCCTTGCCGCTATTCTCTTTGAGTATGTTCTGCACTGTTCCCTCACTTATATTCTGGCCGGACAGGTCGGATATAAGTTCTGCAATCCTTTTGAACGGAATACACTGCACTACATTAAGGTATGTCACCAGTGCACGGAGGTTGTCACCATACTTGATACGACAGTTGGGAGCTTCGCAGTTGTTTACGCAACCGCATTCACAGACCTTCTCGTAATACTGTTCCTCGCAGGTCTCTACGACCACCTTGATATCAACAATCTGTGTCTTACGGATCTTCTGGCATGGTATATCAATCAAGAGCCGACCACAACATTTACAATAGACGGGTTCGTGCTTTACAATTACGTCTGGTTCTGCTATAGTCTGCAGTGTGTGACCCTTGTGACCAGGCTGTCCACCGCTCGGCTTTCCGCTTGGCTTGCGAAGAGACTTGGTCCTGCGCAGCTCACGGGAAGCGATACTTTCTTGGGATGGAGGGATACTGCTGTTACTGCTGTTTTTCTCGGGCTTTCCTGGTGTACTTGATGTATCGTCATCAGCACCCTCGAGTTCCTTGATGCGCTTTTTAGCAACGGCTAGTTCAGCCTTTGTGGAAGCAAGTTCTGTCTTTAGATTATGTATCTCCACGTCCTTCTGGTTAATGACACGGTTGAGACGTCCGATCTCCTCAGTCTTCTCGGAGTCGGACTTCTCAAGTTTGCGCAGACGCTGGTTTATCTGGCGCAAAACAACATCTATGTCAGTACAGTCGCTTGCCATTTTTTGGTGCAAAGATAAGCATTTATCTCCACATGGCAAAATCACGATTTACATCCCTTAACGCAGACTTTTGACTTACGGGGAATGCAAAAACGCATCTCCTGGCAGATAATCTGTTGAAGGGCGATAATAGACAAAGGAGACATGTTGGAGGCATCATCGGAAAAGAACTCGTTAAATGAACTGTTTTAAACAGCCTACGTCCTCATCGACTCAATCATTAAAAAGTTTGTAATGATGAAGAAAATAAGCAAAATCAAGTTTATGCTTTATTAACGAGAAGTTTTCTATAGGGGTGCTGAGTAGTTACAGATCCTCTATCATCATATAAAAAAGCTAAAATCTTATTCTTGACTTCTGATTTTGAAGGAGTACCTTTAGTTGTTATGGAGGCTATGAATAATTCATGCGTTCCAATCGTTTATGGTAGTTTTTCTTCTATATATGATGTTATAGAAAATGGAATAGATGGTTTAATTATTAAGCCAGTTCTAGGTACTTTTTCAGCAGAGCAAATGGCTTTGCAAACAAAAGTTTTGCTAACAGATGAGTCAAAATTACAACATATGTCAAATTCTGCATATTCAAAGAGTTTGGTGTATAGTATGAGTAATATTTATAGAGAATGGTTAATCTTATTTGAAAATAATTAATATGAAGTATGTTCAACTTGGGGCATTTACATTTTTACTAATGCCTATACTGATTTTACTTATGGCAGGAATGTCATGGGTTTTAAAATTAGAAATCTTCTGTTATATTTTTCCTATATCCTTAGTGATTTGTTTAGGATTATCTCTTGCATATTCTAAAGCTAAAGGTTGTATAGTAAAATTGTTTCCTTGTTGTGTGATTCTTGGATTGACGCTTATAGCTTTATTTTGCTATTTACTCAAAGATCCAGCCTTCGATAGCAATTGGTATCATCAACCAGGTATTTATCTACTAAGTCATGGTTGGAATCCTATCTATGAGCATCACTCCATGAAACTTGTGGACGAATCATCTAGAATGTGGGTAGATCACTATGCAAAAGGGCAAGAGACTATTTGTGCATCTATTGTCGCTTTTACTGGAAATATGGAGATGGGAAAGCTTGGTAATTTCTTTCTTCCTTTGTCCTCTTTATTCTTCACTATCTTGGCTTTGAGTAAAGTATTTGAAGATTGGAGTAAGAAAAAGGTCGGCATTTTGGCTTTTGTGATCGCATTCCCGCCCGTTATCTGGAATCAGGTTTTGAGCTACTATATTGACTTCAACCTCTATTCTATAGTGTTGATAGCATTCTGCTCAATGATTCTTTATCGGGAGGATAAGGTGAAGTTCTTGACGATATTCGTATGCCTGCTGGCGTTGGCTATATCTGTTAAGTTTAATATGTTGATGTGGTTTGGATTGCTTTACCTAAGTTTCATTGTGTATTTCTGGAAGCAAGGCAAACGTGGAATGGTTGGTAAAATCGTTAGCTATGGGATAGGGGCGACAATCGTCTCCATCCTTACATTCTCTTTTAATCCATACATCACGAATACAATGGATCATCATTCGCCTGTTTATCCGCTTATGGGGGGTCAAGCTAATGTTGATATCATGTCGATAGTGGAGCCTGAGTCGTTTGATAAATATAATAATTTGGAGAAAATTCTTGTTGCGGATTTCTCTAGACCGACTACTGGCTCCCAGAGTCAAGTTTATCAATTTCCATACGGAGGATATCCTCTGAAAAATCTTACTGCTTGTGGCTCTGTAGATGCAAAGCTTGGTGGAGCTGGATTGTTCTGGATAGATGCGTTGTTGTTGGCTTTATTGGTGTTCGGTTTCGCAAGAGGGCATAAGACGAAGCGAGGAAAGGGGATGATTGCTCTATCTTTGGCTTTCTTTGCCACTCAGTTCTTGGTACCTGGCGGTTGGTTCTATCGCTATGTTAGCTATATCTACTTGGTGCCAATACTCTTGTTGATGGCTACAGAAGGGAAATTGTTGGGTAAGAATATTGTTCGTCTAAGAAAGCTTACTTATGGCTTATTGCTAATCAATTGTTTGGTAGCAATGGGAGCAACTCTTGCTACTACCATAGTTGCTAACCAAATAGAAGACTATTATGTAAAATGCATCAACCACTCGGATAAATCATGCTATAGTTCTGATTTGTATGGTTTTGTACGTAAGATAGAACCTGCTAAGCGGATTTTAGGTTTAAGTAAGCCTTCAAATACGATGGAGCAGATTCCTCTGTTGCCAACGAGAGTAAGAATCTATATTGATTATAGCGCACTGAATCGTGATGTAAAGACTAATTTCATACAAGAATTATTATTGAAGAAAGGAGTTCTGAAATGAAAAACTTAATCTTGCTTCTTCGCCCTCAACAATGGGTAAAGAATACATTTATCTTCTTGCCTTTGTTCTTTCATGGGGATTTAGCAAATGTCCAGATGTTGCTAAATGCGGTAATAGCATTCTTCTGTTATAGCTTTGCGGCTAGTAGCATATATTGTTTTAATGATATATATGATGTAGCCGCTGATAGAAAGCATCCTGAGAAATGTAAACGTCCTATTGCATCTGGTGCTATTAGTATTCCTCAAGCTTATGGATTAATGGCGTTGATGCTATTTCTTTCTTTAAATCTTGCGTTTTGGACTCTTGGAAATTCCAGTATGCAGGTGATTGGTGTTATTTGCTTCTATTATCTGATGAATATAGCCTATTGTGTAAAGCTTAAGCAAATAGCCTTAGTAGATGTTTTCATCATAGCAATTGGTTTTGTCCTTCGTGTTATTTTAGGTGGTGTTGTCAATGATATCATTCTCTCTCATTGGATAGTTCTAATGACTTTCTTGTTAGCATTGTTCCTTGCTTTCGCTAAGAGAAGAGATGATGTTGTATTGTATCAAGAAACGGGAGTGTTGCCAAGAAAAAATGTCAACCGCTATAACTTGGACTTTATGAATCAGGCTTTGACCATTGTTTCGGCAGTTACTTTGGTTGCTTATGTAATGTATACTGTTTCTGATGATGTTATGAAGCAGTTTAATTCTCATTATATTTACCTTACTACAGTGTTTGTCTTGGCTGGTATATTGAGATACTTGCAGATTACAATCGTAGATGTTAAAAGTGGAAGTCCGACCAAGGTATTGATGAAAGATAGATTTGTTCAGTTGTGTATTGTTGGTTGGGTTATTTCTTTTTTGATACTAATATATCTGTAAAGCTATGGAAAGAGATAAGCAATTAGACTTGTATAGGGGATTATCAATGATATACGTGGTGTGTTTCATTCATGTAATCTATTGGCTAAAAATAGGATCGGAACCTATTCTGTCATTAATGCTCTTTGAAATGCCTCTAATTTTCTTTATATCAGGTGCATCATTGTCCTTTAATAAGGGGCATCGTAGTTTGAAGAAAACAATATGGAGTCGCATAAAGCGTGTTGTTTTGCCGTACTATATTTATGCAGTTGTAATGGTTGCAATAGTTGCAGTTTTATCAATAGTATGGCATTACTGGTTGCCTAATATCATAAGCCTGTTTGGAGAAAAGGTAGCAACCAAGTATATGTTTAACATTTCTACATATTCTTGGAATGATATATGGAGTATCCTTTCATTTTCTGGAATTCCACAGTCGCCTTGTGTTTGGCATCTATGGTTTATTCTACCTTATTTGGTGTTGTCGTGTTCTTTTGAAATGCAGAAAAGAATATTGACAAAAGTGAATAGGGGAGATTGTCTGAAAACCCATAGCAGCCAAAATGTCTCCTAATATTTCTTATTGTTAACACTTTATCTTTGGTTTTCTCGAAATATTTTCGTAACTTTGTAGCTATCAAACATTTATCGCTTATGAAGTACATTAAAGGTGAAGATAGAAGACAATACGTATTGTTTCCGGCTTGTCTGGACGAGTACATCGAGCAGGATAATCCCGTTCGCTACATTGATGCGTTTGTAGATAGCCAGGATTTAGAAGAACTCGGCTTCAATCATACTAAACGTGAGACTCCTGGAAATGGTGGACGACCTTCATATGCCCCTTCAGACATATTGAAACTACTCATTTATGGTTATTTCAATTCTATCCGTTCTTCTCGAAAGTTGGCCAAAGCGTGCGTTGTCAATATCGAGGTTATGTGGCTTTTAAGCAAGGTAACCCCTGACTTTCGTACAGTTTCTGATTTCCGAAAGGATAATTTGAAGCCTATCAAGAAAGTTTTTAAATCATTGAATAAGCAGTTGGATTCCTTTGGACTCTTCAGCCATTCTTACTTATCTATTGATGGTAGTAAGTTCAAGGCTGTAAATTCTAAGGATAACAACTTTACTCTCAATAAGCTTGATGATCGTATTGCCCGTCTTGAAGCGCATGAGCGTCAGTACTTGGAGGATTTGGAAAAGAATGACTTCGATGATGAACGTAAGCTTGGCAGGGATGAAACCGAGCTTAATCTGGAGGTGGTTCAGAAGCGTCAGGCGGATTACAAAGAATATCGTAATCAACTGGAGGAAAGTGGAGAGAAACAACTTTCACTCACAGATCCTGATTCTAAGTTGATGAAGTTCAATGACGGTTTTAACGTTGGCTATAATGTACAGACAGCCGTCGAGGCAGACAGTCATCTGATAGCCACCTACAATGTTACCACCAATCCTACTGATCATGGCGAAATTACGGAAACACTGACTGAGGCCAAGAATGATTTGGAACATGAAATAGTAGAAGTTGTTGCCGACAAGGGTTATCAAGATCCAAAAGACATGGCAAACGCTTTGGCTGCCGGAATCATCCCTAATGTAATACAGCGAGATGGCGATGATGTTGCTGAAGTAGAGTTTGAATATGTAGAAGCTACCGTAACAGATGATATGCTAAACAGCAAAAAGCCCGAGAATCTCGAAACTTGCCTTAAGGCTGGCAAAATACCGACTGCCTATGCAGGCATCCTTGACTCTCCCCAAATTGGTGTTCGTAAATCCTACGAATGTACGGCATCAAGTAATATAAAGGAAATGTCTGATGAGGAACTCAAACAGCTTGCGCTGCAAGGCTACTTTGTCAGAGATGCTGCTAAGAATTTAGTGTATTGTCCGCAGGGCTCTATATTACGTCAAAAGTCCTTAAAGAAGGATGGCCGTATCCGTTATTGCAATAAGTTGGCTTGCAAAAAATGCTCGCATAAGTGTACTAAAGCAGCATTTAAAGAAGCAGACTTCAACAAGGATACTCTCGTGATGAAAGCTCAGAATTACAAGGTAGACTCCAGTAATCATCAGGAAGACCATAACCTCCTAAGACTAAGATGAAACGAGAAGTTAAAGAACACAAGATTGTGACATACAAACTTCATTTAGACAAGAAGAAGATGGCGCAAAGAATGTGTCTCTCAGAACATCCTTTTGGAACGATGAAGAGAACCTTAGGGGCGTATTATTTTTTATTGAAAACGAAGGTTAAGGTGGAGGCCGAAATGGCCCTCATCTGCCTCTCCTATAACATGCGTAGAGCCATCTCTATGCTTGGCGTTCCACAATTGATCGCAAAGATGGCATAAGGGGAAGAAGGAGGTCCCCACAACTTAATTTTTAGACCTCCTATCACTTATTTTCGCTCGATTTGAGCACATCAATTATGAATTTTATTAGAAATCGAAATTTTAGAGCTGGTCCCCAGACTAGCTTAGAGGGCTTTATATGCCCTCAAAACAGTGATAAACAGCAGAAAATCAAGGTTTTCGGACGGTCTGAGGGGGGGGGTATTGCTTAGCATGTATTATAGTATTTTTTGTAATTCAGTATCTTTCTGATAATATGCTTTTTAGGAATATATTTTGTTACAATGTTTTTATGGTAATAGGGTATTGTTATTATAAGCAGATTTCCAAAAAAATGATTTTACTGATTTTGAGTATTTGCATTGCTACAATGACTCTTATTCTATCATGTACTGATATGACTTTTACACCTATGCAAGACCATAAGTTTCCGCCAGACTATTTATTTATGGTTTATAATTTAATCGTGCTATGCCTCTTCTCTTTGCTTTTCTCAAAAGTGAAGATACCTGAGTTCAAACTCATTAAATTATGGAATGAACGGGGCTATACTTTGTATCTGTATCAGAGTATAGTATATTTTGGTATGTTTGGAATTTATCTTGCGATAATAAATAAAATTGGCAATCATGTACTGGAAGGTATTATCTGTGTGATATTGATGTTTGTAATGTCTACAATAGCAAGTTATATTGTTTATCCGTTGGAAAGATGGGTAATGGGGAAGTTATTCAATACTTGATTTGAAAAGAGATAATTATCCGTCATTAGTCCTTGTAGTTGATGAGAGCTATATGATACATCTTGGGTGATTGATATTTCGTAACAGGAAAGAACGGATAACAGTTTGTCTTATTATTAACGGAGAAGCTGAGAAATGAGATGTTTGGAAATAGAATGTATATTTTGTACAATGCAGGACGAAATATAAAAAACGTTTAAAATATGATTATTCGAAGTAAAGCACCCCTCCGCCTTGGCTTGGCTGGAGGTGGTTCCGATGTATCGCCATATAGCGATATATACGGAGGTTTGATATTGAATGCAACAATTAATTTGTATGCATATTGTACAATTGAAGAGACTGATGACAATCAGATAACTATCAATGCGTATGATGCGCATTGTAACAAGAGTTATCCGATGACTGAATGTCTGGAGATTGATGGTGAGGCGAGTCTCATTAAGGGTGTATATAATCGAGTGGTAAAGGATTTTGGCGTTGGTGCTAAATCTTTCAAGATTACTACTTACAATGATGCTCCTGCAGGGTCAGGTTTGGGAACATCATCTACCATGGTGGTTTGTATCCTGAAAGCATTTGTAGAGTGGCTTGGATTACCATTGGGTGATTATGAGATTTCCCGTCTTGCTTATGAGATTGAACGCAAGGACTTGGGACTTTCTGGTGGTAAGCAGGATCAGTATGCAGCTGCTTTCGGTGGCTTCAATTATATGGAGTTCTTGCAGAACGATATCGTCATTGTGAATCCTTTGAAGATTAAGCGATGGATTATCGATGAGTTAGAGGCAAGTATGCTTCTTTACTTTACAGGTAAGAGCCGTAGTAGTGCTGCTATCATTGAGGAACAGAAGAAGAATACTTCTCATGGTGATAATGATGCTGTTGAAGCTATGCACAAGATTAAGCAGAGCGCCAAGGATATGAAACTTGCGATCTTGAAGGGTGATATTGATGGATTTGCTGACATTCTTCGTGAAGGATGGGAAAATAAGAAGAAGATGGCAAATAACATCACCAATCCTATGATTCAGGAGGCTATGGATGTAGCTATGGCTGCTGGTGCTAAGGCAGGCAAAGTATCTGGTGCTGGTGGTGGTGGTTTTATTATGTTCGTGGTAGAACCTACCCGTAAGAAGGAAGTGGAAGAGGCTTTGAAGAAACTTAAAGGTTTTGTGATGCCATTCCAGTTCTCTGATGGTGGTGCTCATGGATGGAAGATTTATCCAACAGACGATGTTCGAATGTTGAGTGTTAAATGTTGAATGTTTAATAGAAGAATTCATATATGAACAATCATATTGAAACTTTGGTGCAACGATTTCCACAGTTGGAGAGTTGTAAAGATGATATTTTGAAGGCTTATCAAATCCTGGAGGAAGCTTATTCGGCTGGTCGCAAGTTGCTTGTTGCTGGTAATGGTGGTTCTGCATCAGACTCAGAACATATTGTTGGTGAGTTGATGAAGGAGTTTAAGTTGAAACGCAAAATTTATGCTGCTCAGATTGACCGATTGATGCAGATAGATGCAGAAATGGGTACTGTGTTGGCTGATCATCTGCAAGGTTCGCTTCCTGCCATCTCTTTGGTGGGAGAACCTTCATTAACTACCGCATTTATGAATGATGCCGTCCCAGTTTTGATTTTCGCCCAGCAGGTGAATGGCTTAGGTAGAGCTGGTGATGTTTTCTTGGGTATCTCGACTTCAGGTAATAGTAAGAATATACTTTATGCAGCTGTTGCTGCAAAATCTAAGGGTTTGAAGGTGATTGGTCTGACCGGTCAGAACGAAAACAGATTGGAAACATTTGCTGATGTTTGTATCCATGTCCCAGAGACTGAAACATATAAGATTCAGGAACTTCATCTTCCTGTATATCATTGCTTGTGCTTGATGTTGGAAGAAAAATTCTTTGGAAATTGATAAACTCACACGAATCGCAAGGATTAATATCTATTCGTGTTATTCGAGAGATTCGTGTTCAAAACTAAACTCGTATGAAGACAATACTTATGGCGGGCGGTAGAGGAACCCGTATCGCTGAACTTTTTCCTAATATACCAAAGCCACTGATACCAGTGGCTGGTATGCCTATTCTTGAAAGAGAAATAAAATCTCTCTGTGCGCAAGGTTTTAAAGACATCATTTTGACCGTAGGTTATCTAGCAGACAAGATTATTGCCTATTTTGGAGATGGCAGTCAATTTGGGGCAAAGATAGATTATTTTGTAGAAGAGTCTCCTCTTGGCAATGCTGGTGCTTTGTTTAGACTGAGAGAAAAGTTAGGTGATGAGCCTTTCCTTCTCTTGAATGCGGATGCTGCATTCGATGTTGATTTCAATCGTATGGTTGCATTCCATAAGAATCATGGAGGTCTTGTTACTCTGTTTACTCACCCTAATTCGCATCCATACGATAGTGGATTGATCATTGCTGATGAAAACGGTCATGTAGAGAAATGGCTTGCCAAGGAAGATGAACGTCCACAGTGGTATGACAATCGTGTGAATGCTGGTCTTCATGTGATAGATCCCAAGGCTTTGGATATTGGTTTGAAATCTCTTGAAATCAACAAAGAGTCTGGATTTCCACAAGGAAAGGTTGACTTGGATCGACAGATACTAAAACCTTTGTGTGGATCAAACATGATGTTCTGTTATGACAGTCCTGAATATGTAAAGGACATGGGTACTCCAGAACGTTTTCATCAAGTGGAGGCTGATTATAAAAATGGTGTTGTTCAGGCAAAGAATCTTACCAACAAGCAGAAAGCCATATTCCTTGATCGTGATGGAACCATCAATAAATATGTGGGATTCCTTCGCAATATAGATGACTTTGAACTGATTGAAGGAGTAGCAGAGGCAATTAAGCTGATTAACCAAAGTGGATACTTGGCAATTGTTGTCACAAACCAGCCTGTGATAGCAAGAGGAGAGGTCACATGGGAAGAACTCAACGAGATACACAAGAAGATGGCAACCCTCTTGGGTAAAGAAGGTGCTTATGTTGATGGTATTTATATCTGTCCTCATCATCCTGACAAGGGATTCGAAGGAGAACGCCCTGAATACAAGATAGATTGCGATTGTCGCAAACCAAAGCCTGGGTTGTTGTTACAGGCAGCCAGAGACTTTAATATAGATTTGGCAGAATCATATATGATTGGTGATAGCCATCGTGATGTTGAAGCTGGCGAGAATGCTGGGGTAAAGAAGAGCATTAAGGTGGAAGAGAATAAAGCTGGTACTTTAACCCACATTGCAGCAGTCTTTGATGAAAAACTTAAAGATTCCTAACGAAATCCTAGATTTTGGCAGTTTTCAGCCAATTACCTAGCTGATTTTGCATAAAGAATCCTAATTTGCGGCGAATGTTCGGGAAAATCCCCAAAATGCTACACCCGCCCGTTTTGCCAGTTAAAAAATTGTGTGTACCTTTGCCCCCGAAATGTATATATCCAAGGCAAAGAAATATCGCGATCAGGGAGATGGTACAGCAATCGCATATGATTACTATCGTCTCACGAAGTCTTACATCGACAAAGATGGCAAGACTAAGCATCGTAGTGTTCTTTGCCTTGGAGAACTTCCCGGCTTTGACAAGGATGAACGTAACCGACTGGCAGCCATGCTTACCACTATGATTGAGGATGGACAAAGCGTGATGTGTGATAACAAAAAGCTCTACGAGGAAGCCATGTCTCAATACGTGAAGTACCGCAGCAGCAAGTATGCCCAGGAAAACGATCCCCGTCTCATCGCCGAGCGCAAGGTTCGCGAAGAAGAGGAGCGCAAGAAAGCAGTTGCCGTTAAGCTTGAAACGCTCACCCAGCATGAAGCTCGCATCATCGGTTGCGAGAACCTCTGCAACTCTACCATGCGTATGCTTGATATTCGTAAATATCTGACCTCCAGGGGATGGAAGCGTGACCATATAAACTTTGCCCTCATGCAGATTATCGCACGTGCCATCTATCCATATTCAGAATTGAAGACCGTCCGCTATCTTCGTGAGAACACTGCACTTGCAGAGATGTTCGGCATTCCTAAGGAGAAAATAACCAAAGATGCCTTGTACGAAAGTGCCAAGCGTCTGTGGGACGAGCACCATGGTCTTGAGGACTGGCTCCATGACAGGGTATGCAGCATGTTCGGCATCGAGGAGAAAATCCTTCTGTTTGACATCACAAACTCCTACTTTGAGGGGAAAATGGAGAACAGTGAACTCTGTCAGTATGGTCGTTCCAAAGAGAAAAGGGACGACTGCAGGATTGTTGTCCTTGCTGCTGTAGTAAACACAGAGGGATTACTCGTCCGCACAATGATATACGAGGGAAACCGTCATGATTCTACTACCGTTGAGGAAGTCGTTGGCACTTTGGCCAAGACCACCACTCAGGAAGCCAAACGTGTCGTAGTGATGGATGCAGGCTTCTACTCCAAGCCGAATGTCAATTGGTTAAAAGCCAATGGATTCGACTACATTACCGTACTCCCTTCCGGCGATAGCAAGTTCGAGTCTACAAGTTCAGAAATCATCAATCATACCGACAAAAAGGGACAGCAGATACGCTTGCAGATGGGTAAGGTTGACATGGATGGAGAATCCGTCAAGGCTCTCATGGTGGATAGTGACGCAAAGGGGGCCAAGGAACGCTCCATGTATGAGCAGGCATGCAAACGCTATGAGGAGGGATTGGAAGCAATCAAAAAGGGTATTCTTACCAAGGGCGGAACCAAGAAACGTGACGCCGTGAACAAGCGATTGGGCAAATTGGACAAGCAATATGGAGCCATTCGCCTGTCATACAACGTTACCTTTACCTATGAGGGTACAGGAAAGAACGAGGTTGCTACTTCCATGACCTGGGAATGCAGAGAGGACAAGGCTGCTCAGAGAAGAAAGTTCCATGGAAAATATGTCTTGCTGACGAGCCTTGATGAAAGCCAGGAATTGAACATCTGGAAATTTTATAATGTAATCAGAACCGTAGAGGAGACTTTCCATGTGTTGAAGACAGACTTGGATATCCGTCCTGTCTATCATAAGAGCGACAATGGAATCAAGGCTCATCTCAACCTTGCCATACTGGCATATTGGGTGGTCAGCGTCACCAAGTATCGCCTGAAATTGAAGAAGCATGAGAATGTGAGATGGGATGAAATCATGCGCATTGCCAGCACACAGGTTGTGGTTACTGCAAAAGTTGAAACCGTAGATGGGCAGGTCATTAGTATAAGACAGAGCACAGAGGCAGAGAGTAAACTCTCCGCCATCTATGATTTGCTCTACATTAACCCCAAACCGCTCGGGAAAAGAAAATCCATGCTACACCCAAATCATACCTCAAAAAATCTGGATATTGGAAATCAGGGAGTTACATGACGGGTGACTGCAATGTGGGTTAATGGAAGTATTGAATCAAATTCTTATCGATAAATAAAAAGATAATTTATGGAATCAATTCATTTGTTAAATGTGAGAATAGACAATCTCTCATCTCAAGAATTGCTGGAGAACTTAACTCATGGTGTTCTTGTTACTCCAAATATTGACGATATTATGAAGCATCAGCATGATAAAGAGTTTCATGAGTATGCTTCACAAGCAGAATTCTCTATTTGTGACAGTAAGGTGGTTAAGTTAATGTCTTCTATTGCAGGCAAACCATTGAAAGAGGCTATTCCTGGATCTAGCTTTTTCCCAATGTATTGTGATTATCATGCTAAGGATGAAAATATTAAGGTTTTCCTACTTGGCGCAAAAGAAGGTGTTGCTGATGTAGCTAAAGAAAA
Source organism: Segatella copri DSM 18205 (assembly GCF_025151535.1). Classification (NCBI taxonomy): domain Bacteria; kingdom Pseudomonadati; phylum Bacteroidota; class Bacteroidia; order Bacteroidales; family Prevotellaceae; genus Segatella; species Segatella copri. Next base: position 2,185,933 of record NZ_CP102288.1, on the reverse strand, counting down.
AATTAACAAACGTATTGGACGAGACATTATTGTTGGAACTTATTCTCCTCCATTTGGTTTTGAGAAGGATGAGAAGGAATGCCAGCATATAGTGGATATGCTTAGTAAATCGTCTGTTAATGTGGTTTTAGTTGGTTTGGGCAATCCAAAACAAACTAAATGGATTTATAAGTATAAGGATCAGTTGCCTAACATTGATGTATTTATGGCTTTGGGGGCAACTATAGACTTTGAAGCTGGAAACATCAAACGAGCTCCTAAGATTTTCCAAAAACTTGCATTGGAATGGTTTTATCGTTTCTGTCTGGAACCAAAGCGTCTTTTCAAGCGTTACTTCGTAGATGACATGCAGTTCTTTTATTACTTCGGTAAGCAGCTCTTGGGAATATACAAGGATCCTTTCCGAAAAAAGTAGGATTACTTTCTTCGGAAGAACTTACATAGCAAGGCTATCGGAAGGAGGATGATAGCTGCTATGTAGGATAATATGATGCGTATGGCTTGTTTCATGCGTGCAAAAGTACAACTTTATGTTGAAACAACAAAAGATTTTCTTTGATTTCTTGCGATTCTGTATTGGTTCTGCCAAGGAAATACCTGATTCCTTGAAGGAAGCGGATTGGAAGGAGCTGTATGCTATTGCCAAGAAGCAATGCCTGGTGGGTGTTCTCTTTGATGGTATCAAGAAGCTACCTGCGGAACATGTAGGGATAGAAAAGGAGTTGCTGCTCCAATGGATGGCGGAAAGCCAGATGTTGGAGAAAGCGAATGTTCGGCTGAATGATGCTGCCATCCAGGTTTCTGAGTGGTTCCGAAAGAAGGGATTCAGAACCTGTATCCTGAAAGGGCAGGGAAATGCATTGATGTATCCGAATCCTTATTCCCGGACTCCTGGCGATATTGATATCTGGGTGGAAGGTGGAGATAAACGGGTTATCTCCTTTGTCCGCTCTATCTCGCCTCATGAAAAGGCGTGCTATCACCACATCGAGTTCCCATCGTATAAGGGTGTGGAGGTTGAAGTGCATTATCGACCTAGCTTCCTGCTGTGCTTTTGGCATAACAGAAAGCTTCAGAAATATTATGAGAGGGTGAAGGAGGAGCAGTTCTCGCATCGGGTAATGTTGGGAGAGCAAGGGGAGATTGCAATCCCAACAGTGGAGTTTAATATTATCTTCCAATTGACTCATATCTTCTCGCATCTGATGAATGAGGGGATTGGGTTAAGGCAACTGGTGGATTATTACTATGTTCTTTGCGACTTTTATAAAGTCTATCAAAATTTTTCGAAAACCCACCCGTCCTCCCTTACCCTTAAAGAAGGAGATTTTTCGAATCACCCCGTCCCTCTTTCCAAAGAGGGCTCCACTTTCTCCCCAAGCCCCTCTTCCTCAGGAAGCGGGGATGTAACCGCACCTTCTCGGTGCTCGGAACCGCTACGCTCTAAGGTTGGCGGACCATCAAAGGTCTCGCCAAATTGTGCGGGATGGGACCGCCGGGATGCTATTGGGGATATGACTTCTGCAACTGCTTCTACTTCTACTGACACTTCTGCTACTGCTGCTCGCTCTTCTTTTGCTGCCAATTCTTCTGCAGCTATTGATAGGGTGCAGAAGGAATTGAAGGAGTTGGGGTTGTGGAAGTTTGCCGGGGGTATCATGTATATCATGCAGGAGGTGTTCGGCATGCCTGCCTCTCGCCTTATTGTTCCTCCGAATGAGAAGTATGGTAGGTTTGTGCTGAATGAAGTGCTGGAAGCCGGGAATTTCGGAAGGCATGATGCCCGGAATCGGTTTGGTAGGTCACAGCTTGGACATAATCTCCAAAGGGTGTATAGGGATATAAGACTCGTGAGGTATTTTCCTGCTGAGGCGCTATGCGAACCATTGTTTCGCATTTGGCACTTTTTCTGGAGGCTTAAACACAGGAGGCAGTCACTCGGAGTCTTTTCTTGAAGCCCTATGCGGGCTGGGTTTAAGGTCTCGCAGATGACGCAGATTTCTTCTTTACTTTTTCATGTCCCACAGATTGCACGGATTTACACAGATTTTGTCCTATTCGGGATTGAGAGCGCCTGGTATCTCTTTTCGAAAACCTACCTTCAATAGTCTTTAAGACCCCTTCGGTTCCCCTTCTAGGGGACAGAAACCTCAGGGGAGAGGGAGGAAACCGCTCCTCCTCGTCGCTCGGAACCGCTTCGCTCTAAGGTTGGCGGGGCATCAAAGCCCTCGCCATGTTGTGCGGGATGGGACCGCATGGGATAGCAGTTTATAGTTTACAGTTAATAGTTTATAGTTTACGATTGATTTCGTGGTTATTTGCAGATAACTTGCAGATTTCTTGTGATTCTCTTGGTGGTTTCGAGGAAAAAGCGTAATTTTGCGGAAAAGTTTAACGTTTAAAATTATAGGTTATGGCAACATTAACTATACAAGTGGAAGATAATAGTGTTATGGCTGGACTCAAGAAAGTTCTTGAGGCAATGAAAGGTGTTGTGATTGTTCCTAATCATCAGAAAAGCATGTCTGGGATAGAAGAAGCAATGGATGATATTCGTCATGGTAGAGTGACGGAGTATGAAAGTGCTGATGATATGTTTGAAAAGTTGGGAATATGAAATAAAGAATCATAGCTACCAGTCGCTTTGAAAAGGATGTAAAGCGTTGTAAAAAACGTAATCTTCCAATGGAAAAGCTAAAGAAGGTAATTCGAATACTAGAAGAGACCGGAAAATTACCTCCTGAATATAAGCCTCATAAACTATCTGGGCAATATGCGGGAAGTTGGGAATGTCATATTATGCCAGATTGACTGTTGATATGGAAACAATATATGAGCTGGTTTTAGTGATGACTAATACTGGTTCTCATAGTGATGTTTTCTAAAAACAATTGAAAATGGCATGGAAAGTGCCGCAATTCATTCAAGCGAAGTTCATGAAGTAGATTCGGGAATCCCAATGACCCTTTTCAAAGGTTTTTCTACCTCTCTGTCTCTCCTGCAAGGAGAGCTTCACCTTTCTCATCAAGCCTCTCTTCCCTAAGGGACGAGAGGATGTAACCGTCCTCCGGTGCTCAGAACCGCTACGCTCTAAGGTTGGCGGACCAAAGCGGTCTTCGCCATATTTTGCGGGATGGGACCGCCGGGGAATAGCAGTTTACAGTTAGTATATCACCATTACAGCGTAAGGTTTTAACACACTAAGTATTTACCTTTGCATCCGAATTCTTAAAAATCAGAATTATGGAAACAAAGGAATACTTCGAAAAGGTGATGCAGGACTTTAACCAGAACCGTAGAGGTCGAAACCTGCGTAAGTATTGTAGTGATGAAGGAATCGACTACAAGTGGTTGTCTGAATACAAGAAACAGTACTCTTCTAGCAAGGGTAAGGTAGAGAAGGAAGAAGAACCTTCATTGATACCTCTTCAGGTTATTGATGAACGCTTCTCAGAACAGCCTGTTGTACAGCCAGAGGCAAAGTGGTGCGTAAAGCAACTGGTGATAGCAAGTCCTACTGGAGATGAGTTGGAGATAAAATGTTCAAACTTGGCGGTTGTTGTAGAACTGCTGCGTAAAATGAGTATGTAGTATGCTCAACTTTACGTCACGCACCAATTTCTATATCTGCAGCATCCCAACAGATATGAGAAAAGGAAGAGAAGGATTGGCAACAATAGTCCGTGAGTATTTTCATCGCGATCCAACGGCCTATGGAGAAGCCTTCATCTTCTATAACAAGAAATATGATACGGTGAAGATCGGGTCACTTGCAAAAGCGTGTGGATAGCATAGCACAATAAAAGCAAGCAGGTGTACGTTTATAGAGTAAACGTTAGAAGAAAATGGAACAGTATAGACTCTTAGCGGAATGCCTATTGCCAGCCCGCATGCTTGACTGGTTTGACTTGAAGACTGTACGTGTCGAGAAGAAAGGTGACACACAGGTGATTCACCTTTATCTCGATGAGAACGAGCAGAAACCTGACGACGGAGAAGACCTGCGCCCCAATGGATTTACACGCGAAAGTGTGTTTCACGACTTTCCGATTAGAGGTCAGGAAGTACTGCTTCACGTGCGCCGTCGCAGATGGCTTGATGCAGATGGTCACAACGTGATGACCGAATGCAATCTCATTCAGGAGTCCACCCGCTGCTCAACCGAGTTGGCGGATTTTTTAAAAGAAGCGTTTGGAGACGCGCCCTATAACGGCCCGTTCGTTTGAGGATGACTATCACATAGACGGTGATGAGTATGGCAGAGCCTACAAGGACCACCTAAGCGGCTATCGTGAATGGTCTGAACTAGGCCATGCTGACGAGTGGCTCATCTTCCCAGAGAACATAAGTCCTCACGTCAGCATAGATGAGACATGCTTGTCCACGGGAGAGGTATACACAATAGCCTCGAACAAGGATGCACATGGTCGCAAGGGATGCCTTATTGCTGTAGTCAAGGGCACTAAGGCAAAGGATGTCATAAAGGCATTGATGAAGATACCAGAAGCGTTGAGAATGAGCGTGGAAGAGGTTACTCTCGACTTCTCTGAGAGTATGCACAACATAGTAGAGACATGCTTTCCGAAGGCTATGCGTACGCTCGACCGGTTCCATCATCAGCAGTTTTGTCTTGAAGCCTTGCAAGAGGTACGCAGAGAGTATAGGCGTGAGCAGATGACACTTGATGCCCATGCTAGGGAAGAGCACCGTCTGATGATGCGCCAGCTGCAGGAGAACGATGGTCCATTTGTGGATGAGGAGGGCAATGCCATAAGGCGCAATGCAAGGTACTATCCCGAAAGACTTGAGAACGGAGAGACTCGTGCAGAACTCCTTGCACGCAGTAAGGGGCTACTTATGATGTCACCCGAGAAATGGACAGGCACACAGAAGGAACGTGCAGAAATACTGTTCCGTGAGTTTCCGGACATAAAGACGGCTTTCTCGCTTACCCACTCTCTTCGAATGATATTCTCGCAGAGGTGTACTAAGGAGCAAGGTGCTGTCAGCCTGCATTCATGGTACTCGAAGGTCGGTGAGTTCGGTAACAAAGCGTTCAATGATATTGCTGCCGCCATGTACGACCGTGAGGATGAGATCCTTAACTATTTTGTCAATCGCTCTACCAATGCATCAGCAGAATCCCTCAATGCAAAGATCAAGCATTTCAGAGCACAACTCAGAGGTATTATTGACCGTAAGTTCTTTCTCTTCAGACTAATGAAAATCTATGCCTAATCCACACACTTTTACTGGTGACCCTGAAGATCCTTCACTATGACTTGAATGGCTATGTGATTTATCAGAAATGGTTTGATGATGGCAAGATGCTGAAACCAAAATTTATGGAAATAAAGAGTTGTCATCTTATAACTCGTGAACAAGTGACTTTACTTGTTTCAAATGCCGTTCAATCTAAAATGTATATTTATGATGATTGAAACAGAAGATCCTGACTTTGTTGCCTCTTGGCAGAAAGTTGAGGAGGCTCTAAAGCGTCTTGATGAAAATCAGGTGGAACGTTTGTTCTCAAAGAAACATGCGTCCTTGGCTGATTTTCACCAAGCTCTAATAAAAGAGTTGGAACTAAAGGCTACTGCCTTGGAATCTGCTGTGGCTTCTTTGAAGGACGAGAGTAAGGCAATAATGCAGGAAACCTTAAAAATCAAGTCAGAAACAAAGAAACTTCGTGAGGAAAGAGAACGGATGAATGAAGAATTGTTGCAGAAAAAGCGTGAGCTAGACCAGTTGAAAACTCGCAGGAAATGAGAGAGTTAGCAGATGAAAAATAGTTCAAAAAATAAACGTTCTTTAACTCGTAAAATGCTGATTTCTAGAGATTTTTTTGTATCTTTGCATACATGAAACAGCAAGAGAATATGATATTAAACAAGCTCAATCAGTACAAAAATCTGTACCTTCAGGCGAGCAATGAAAATGCTCACTTGAAACATGCTGTGTCTAAGCATGAGGATGAGTTAGAGGCCAATCGCAAGACGATTGAGTCTATGGATAGTCGTATTCTCGAGCTGGAGGAGAATCAAAAAGAATGGGATAAGGAAAAAGCTCAACTTCAAAGTCAACGAGACTGTTATAAAAAGGAACGCGATGAAGAGCGTGAGTCTCATTCTCAGACTAAAAAGGAACTGGCAAAAGCCAAGGAGGAAATAACGAAACTCCAAGAGTCCAAGGAAGCCAAGGAACTTAGCGAACAAGCCAATGTGGACTTGCACAGCGTGGTTCTGGTGCTCCAACGCCGTCTCTTCAAGACAAACAGCGATGCTAGTTCCTATATGAAAGGCGAGGTTGAGTTCGATGAACGTCGAATGAACGACATGGAATTCACTGATGTCGTTGACGAAGCCAACAAGTTGGCCAGTGGAATTATTGAGGAAGTTGACCAAACCCCAGTTGACACAGGTAAAGAGCCCAAGTTGCCAAAGTCCGACAAAAGGAAAGAAAAGAAAGACAAAGAGGACAAGCCTAAGCGCAGAAGAAACGTCTTCTCCATCAAGGTGCTTGACTCTATGGGTATTGATACGAGCAACTTGCCTGCCGGCTTCAAGCTAATCCATCGCAAAGACAAGATTACTGGCGAGGACGTTTGGATTGTGAGAATGTACGATTGCTATGCTCCCTTGGCAGGTTGTATCGAGTATGAAATCGGCAGGTTCAATGTTCCTGGACATGATCCGATGTGCAGCAAGCATCCAGACCATATTGTAGGTAAGAATCCATTGCTTCCAAGCTTTGCCCGATTCTACCTTGACATGAAGATACATTATAATGTAAGTGAGAATCGCATCTTGGAGATGCTGAGAGACATGGAGGCATTTATGCCACAGTCCTCGCTCAACAAGTGGATGCACGAGATAATGAAGTGCTTGCGTGAGCGATTGCAAGGTCTGATGCTGGAAGTGATAAAGTCATCGATATATACCAACAATGACGAGACTCGTATTTTGGTTCGCAACTTGTTGGAAGACAAGCCTGACAAGTACAAAGTGGAGTATATCCATGCCGCCCTCTCCTTGGAGAAGAAGCTGGTTGTCATGCTCTACGGTGAAGGCAGTCGTAGCCATACAATCCCTGAGGAACAAATCTTCGAGCACTCGAACATCAAGTATTTTACGGCAGACAGAGCCAAGCTTTATGATACAGTAGTCAAGAGCATCGAGGAAAAGTATGGTGTGAAGATTACTCGCACGGCTTGCTGGTTCCATGCCCGTCATTACTTCGTGGACGCCTTCATAGCAGACCATCGAGTGAGACCAATCATCAAGCTTATGAACTACCTCTTCTATATAGAGCGAGTTGCAGATGAAAAAGGCAAGACAGGTGAGGCTCGACTAAAGTTCCGCTTGAAGTACAGTCGCTTCGTCGTTCAGTCCATCATGAAGGCATTGCAGAGAATGAAGGACGAGAAGAACGTGAAGAAGTATGGCAAGATGGTGATGCGAGCAGTCAACTACGTGCTTGATGATAAAGAGGCGTTTCAAGTCTTTCTCACTAATGGTGATGTAGAAATCCACAACATAGCCATTGAGCGATGCTTCCGGCATATCGCCATGGGACGTCGCAATTTGGGCAAGGCAGGTAGTCATGAGGCTGCGGAGAACTTAGCTTTTATGTATTCTTTATATGAAAGCTGCAAAATGAACAATTTAAACTTTGGAAGGTATATTGAAGACATCCTTACCCGCATGAAAGATGGGGATAAGGACTATAAGTCTATGCTTCCATGTTACTATGTAGAGAAATCCGATGAGGTGAAGGAGTGCGCTTAGGCAATCCTTCACCCTAAAAACGATAATAAAATAACTTTTTTCGAAAACAGATACGTGTAACTACTTGTAAAATAGTGGGGACGCTGTAATGGTGATATACTTACAGTTAACAGTTTATAGTTTTCTGATTTTTGTGGTAATTTGCAGATAACTTGCAGATTTCTTTCGATTTTCTTGGTGGTTTCGAGGAAAAAGCGTACTTTTGCGGCAGATTGCAATTAAAGAATTTAAAAGGAGAACTATTATGGATACATTAGATAAAGAATTTTGGGAAAAACGTGAAGCTGCTATGAAAAGATTTATGGCGGCAAAAGAGCGTAAAAAGGCTCGTGTAGCTGAAATTACTAAGAGCCTTTGTGAGGAATATAAGGAACGAACGGGGGTATATCCTAAATATATAAATGTTTGGTAATGAAACCACTTCCTTTGGATATAATTAATGCTTCTGCTCCTTATGAGGTTTATTGGCATGAAACGTCTCGAACTTATCGCTTTAAAAGTGATTTTGGTGTGGTACTTGCTATTGGCTTTGATGATGATGACATCATTGAAAATGCAGAATCATATGTCTTTTCTATCATCAATGTAAATAAAATACCTTCTCCTCGAGACTTGAAAATGCGTGATACGGTGATGCTTATTATTGAGAACTTCTTTAATATGAATGAAGCTGCTCTCTTGTATATTTGTGAGAGTGGGGATGGTAAGCAGCATATGCGAAGCCGTCTGTTTGAATATTGGTTTTCTTCTTATCAAATGAAAGATAAGTTTATTCTAATGCCTGTCAGCATTGAGGATATGGATGGTGTTGAAAACTTTGCAGCTTTAATTATTCGAAAAGATAATCCGAATGTTTTAGATATTGTTGCAGAATTTTCAAACACTGTGGCTATGTTTAGGGTAAAACCTAATAGTCATGACTAATTTCTTTTGATATTCTTGATGGGCTTAAAAGTCTTTACACCCCCTTCGGTTCCCCTTACAGGGGACAGAAAAACTCAGGGGAGAGAGGATGTAACTGCCCTACAGTGCTATATTTGCCCCACCTGTCTTCAATAGTCTTTACGACCCTTTCGGTTCCCCTTGTAGGGGACAGAAACCCCTGCGGGAGGGTCCTTACCCTATACCCAAGCCCTAAATCCCTACCATAGGGATTAGGGATGTAACCGCCCTCCGGTGCTCAGAACCGCTACGCTCTAAGGTTGGCGGGGCATCAAAGCCCTCGCCATGTTGTGCGGGATGGGACCGCCGGGGGAATAGCAGTTTACAGTTAATAGTTTATAGTTTTCTGATTTTTGTGGTAATTTGCTGATGAGTTGCAGATTTCTTTTGATTTTCTTGGTGGTTTCGAGAAAAAAGCGTAACTTTGGCGGCAGAATTAAATGTTTAAAAGGAGAAGATTATGGCAATAGATATTAAAGTGATACCGACTCTACGAGGTGAAGAAGCAGCTCGCTTTGTGAAGAGAGCGGAAGAAGTTATGAATAATAATAATCGTGTGGACTTCTCTGCAAAAGTTGCTGAAGCTCGTGCCATTTTGGAAAAAGCGGGTTTTTGATTATGGGGTTCTTATTGGAAAAATGCAAACTTGTGAAATTGGATGATAAGATATACCAAAAGAATGAGTTCCTGTTTTTGTTTTCTACGGAACAGCAAGAAGCGGAAAATCTTGGCTATGACGTAGCAAAGACTTAGCACACTCGTTTGATGTACTATGATTTGAAGAAAGTGACTTCAATTGCCTAATATCTGGAAAACACAAAAGGATAAGAATTTAGATTTTTAATTATATACTTTAAGATTGGCAGGGCTTTTGATGAAGCTCTGCCCGTCTTTTTGACTTTTCTTTTTTTGAATTTAAAAAAAGATACCATCTTACTTTTTAACATACTGATAGGTGTCACTGCTTGGAATATAGCAGGGACGCTATATTCATTATATGCTTTTATATGAAGAATATTAAGCTTTTTGATTACCAAGAGGATATGAAGGAACGGATTGAGAAGGCGATGCGCCTTCATCGGTCCGTGATGGCACAAATGCCAACGGGTACGGGAAAAACGGTTCTACTCGCTTCGGTCGTAGAATCGTTTTTGAGGGAACATTCCAATTGTAATGTTTGGATTGTTGCCCATAGAAGGGAGTTGGTTTCTCAGATTCGAGAAACTATTCAAAGAGTTTTTTCGAAAACCCACCCGTCCTCCCTTACCATAAAAGAGGATTTTTCGAACCACCCTGTCAATTTTTCGAAAATCACCCCGTCCCTCTTTACCCTTAAAGAGGGCTCCACCTCTCACCCCGACCCTCTCACCCTCAGGGGAGAGGGAGGAAACCGCCCTACTCGGTGCTCGGAACCGCTTCGCTCTAAGGTTGGCGGACCATCAAAGGTCTCGCCAGATTGTGCGGGATGGGACCGCCTGGGTGCTGCTTGCTTGCGAGCTGGTGATGGGCTTACTGCTACTTGCTTGCGGCCTACTGAGGGGCTTGGGGACCGCCTGGGTGAGAGGGGTGGTGATGGGCTTGGTGCCACTTCTGCCTCTTCTGTTAATCCTACTTCTGACATGATGCCGATAAAGGCGGTGTCGATACAATGGTTGTCGAAACACTGTGACGAGATAGAGGAAGAACCGGGGATGATTGTGATTGACGAGGCGCACCATGCGCTTGCCAAGACCTATAAGGAGATGTGGGAGAGATTCCCAAATGCTAAGTTCCTGGGACTGACGGCTACTCCTTGCCGATTGAATGGTAAGGGATTCACGGATTTGTTTGATGTCTTGGTGCAGTCGTGGAGTGTTCCTGAGTTTATCAGCAAGGGAAGATTGGCGACATACGATTTTGTGAGCATCAAATCGGATAGTGTGACGCAACGGCTCATCGACTCCTTGCAGAAGCGAGGGGCAGACGGTGACTACCAGAACAAGGAAATGGATATGTTGCTGAATAAGAAACCGAGTATCGAAAGGCTCTATCGGAGCTTGGAGGAATTTGGTAAAGACAGAAAGGGAAGGGGGTATGCTATCAATATCAGGCATGCTAATGCTATTGCCGAGTTCTACAGAGAACACGGCATCGCGGCTGTTGCTATTGATAGTAAAACGCCAAGTTCTTTACGAAAAGAAATTATAGAAAGATTCAAAGCTTCTAATACTTCTCAAAATCTTCCTTTTTCGAATCACCCTGTCAATTCTTCTAAAATCACCCCGTCCCTCTTTACCATTAAAGAGGGCTCCACCTCTCACCCCGACCCTCTCTCCTCAGGAGCGAGGGAGGAAACCGCTCCTCCTCGTCGCTCGGAACCGCTACGCTCTAACCCACATTGCAGTCACCCGTCATGTAACTCCCTGATTTCCAATATCCAGATTTTTTGAGGTATGATTTGGGTGTAGCATGGATTTTCTTTTCCCGAGCGGTTTGGGGTTAATGTAGAGCAAATCATAGATGGCGGAGAGTTTACTCTCTGCCTCTGTGCTCTGTCTTATACTAATGACCTGCCCATCTACGGTTTCAACTTTTGCAGTAACCACAACCTGTGTGCTGGCAATGCGCATGATTTCATCCCATCTCACATTCTCATGCTTCTTCAATTTCAGGCGATACTTGGTGACGCTGACCACCCAATATGCCAGTATGGCAAGGTTGAGATGAGCCTTGATTCCATTGTCGCTCTTATGATAGACAGGACGGATATCCAAGTCTGTCTTCAACACATGGAAAGTCTCCTCTACGGTTCTGATTACATTATAAAATTTCCAGATGTTCAATTCCTGGCTTTCATCAAGGCTCGTCAGCAAGACATATTTTCCATGGAACTTTCTTCTCTGAGCAGCCTTGTCCTCTCTGCATTCCCAGGTCATGGAAGTAGCAACCTCGTTCTTTCCTGTACCCTCATAGGTAAAGGTAACGTTGTATGACAGGCGAATGGCTCCATATTGCTTGTCCAATTTGCCCAATCGCTTGTTCACGGCGTCACGTTTCTTGGTTCCGCCCTTGGTAAGAATACCCTTTTTGATTGCTTCCAATCCCTCCTCATAGCGTTTGCATGCCTGCTCATACATGGAGCGTTCCTTGGCCCCCTTTGCGTCACTATCCACCATGAGAGCCTTGACGGATTCTCCATCCATGTCAACCTTACCCATCTGCAAGCGTATCTGCTGTCCCTTTTTGTCGGTATGATTGATGATTTCTGAACTTGTAGACTCGAACTTGCTATCGCCGGAAGGGAGTACGGTAATGTAGTCGAATCCATTGGCTTTTAACCAATTGACATTCGGCTTGGAGTAGAAGCCTGCATCCATCACTACGACACGTTTGGCTTCCTGAGTGGTGGTCTTGGCCAAAGTGCCAACGACTTCCTCAACGGTAGTAGAATCATGACGGTTTCCCTCGTATATCATTGTGCGGACGAGTAATCCCTCTGTGTTTACTACAGCAGCAAGGACAACAATCCTGCAGTCGTCCCTTTTCTCTTTGGAACGACCATACTGACAGAGTTCACTGTTCTCCATTTTCCCCTCAAAGTAGGAGTTTGTGATGTCAAACAGAAGGATTTTCTCCTCGATGCCGAACATGCTGCATACCCTGTCATGGAGCCAGTCCTCAAGACCATGGTGCTCGTCCCACAGACGCTTGGCACTTTCGTACAAGGCATCTTTGGTTATTTTCTCCTTAGGAATGCCGAACATCTCTGCAAGTGCAGTGTTCTCACGAAGATAGCGGACGGTCTTCAATTCTGAATATGGATAGATGGCACGTGCGATAATCTGCATGAGGGCAAAGTTTATATGGTCACGCTTCCATCCCCTGGAGGTCAGATATTTACGAATATCAAGCATACGCATGGTAGAGTTGCAGAGGTTCTCGCAACCGATGATGCGAGCTTCATGCTGGGTGAGCGTTTCAAGCTTAACGGCAACTGCTTTCTTGCGCTCCTCTTCTTCGCGAACCTTGCGCTCGGCGATGAGACGGGGATCGTTTTCCTGGGCATACTTGCTGCTGCGGTACTTCACGTATTGAGACATGGCTTCCTCGTAGAGCTTTTTGTTATCACACATCACGCTTTGTCCATCCTCAATCATAGTGGTAAGCATGGCTGCCAGTCGGTTACGTTCATCCTTGTCAAAGCCGGGAAGTTCTCCAAGGCAAAGAACACTACGATGCTTAGTCTTGCCATCTTTGTCGATGTAAGACTTCGTGAGACGATAGTAATCATATGCGATTGCTGTACCATCTCCCTGATCGCGATATTTCTTTGCCTTGGATATATACATTTCGGGGGCAAAGGTACACACAATTTTTTAACTGGCAAAACGGGCGGGTGTAGCATTTTGGGGATTTTCCCGAACATTCGCCGCAAATTAGGATTCTTTATGCAAAATCAGCTAGGTAATTGGCTGAAAACTGCCAAAATCTAGGATTTCGTTAGGAATCTTTAAGTTTTTCATCAAAGACTGCTGCAATGTGGGCTAAGGTTGGCGGGGCATCAAAGCCCTCGCCAGATTGTGCGGGATGGGACCGCCTGGGTGTTGCTTGCTTGCGGCCTACTGAGGCACTTGGGGACCGCTTGGGGATGAGTGGAGCATCAAAGGTCTCGCCAGATTGTGCGGGATGGGACCGCCTTACTGATACTTGCTTGCGAGCTGGTGATGGATTGGGGGCTACTTGCTTGCGGGCTGCTGATGAACTTGCTCCTATACAGGTGTTGGTGAATGTGGACATATTCTCGGAGGGATTTGACTGCCCGGATGTGGAGTTTGTACAGTTGGCTCGACCTACGTTGTCGCTTGCCAAGTATCTGCAGATGGTGGGACGTGGATTGGGAGTGGCTAAGGGGAAGAAGAACTGTGTGATTATAGATAATGTGGGACTTTATCGGGTGTTCGGGTTGCCTTCGCAAGTATGGAACTGGAATGCGATGTTCGAGGGAAAGCTGAAAGTTGGCAAGAGAAAGGAGACTCAGAAGGATAGAGAGTTTTTCCTAATGAACGAGAAGCAAGACGATATTCAGATTCATCCAGACTCAGAAATGATGATGGTGATGAGCCATGAAGAATTGCTCCAAACACTACAGTATCGTGAGTTTGTAGATAGCAAAGGGGAGTTTGCCATCATCAAGCTGCCTGATGGAAAGATGACGGTAGTGAACCGACAAGGAGAACAAGTCTTGGAGCCAGACGATTACTATGACATGAAGTTGTTGGATGGCAACATCCTGTTCTTCCGGCCTCGCAGAAAGGCGAAATGCTATTATGACCTGTTGGCAAAAGCTGTCATCGACGATGGCACTAACGTAGCAGAAACTCCCCATGTTGTCAACATAAAAGGATGGGAGTTTATAGAATATAACGACATCTTCATGTCTCGAACCCAAGAAGATTTTTCTCTGCCTTATCATCCTTCACAATATGATTTTCTGAATTATGGGTACTACATGATATTCAGATTCAGACCTTCTGCTCCCGGTTGTCAGGTATGGTACTATTGTGAGGGTGATGAAGGGAAGATGCACATGAGCAATGAAGAGAGCAGGAATGTATGTTTCCTACGTAATGATTACGAACATGTGTATTGGTTGTGTGCAGTCCTGTATGGTGAACGTATCGTGGTCATGGACAGCAAAGAGGACTACTACCTGGTGGATTCAAATTTGAAGAAGACTTATATAGGATGCAATCATCCAAAGAATGAAAATGAAGATTTGAATTTTGTGATGCCTCGCCTTGGCAAGAAATACTATCATGAGGCAATGTTGCAAAAGAAGGAAATGGAAGCAAACGAGATGCTTCTTTTGCATGAGAAGTCGGAGGCAGGACATGTGGAATTGTATCAAGCAGGAAAGAAATGGGGTGTGAAGGTAGATGGTAAAGTTATCGTGCCACCCCTCTACTGCAGTATAGCGCAACCTGTCGGTGCCTATTGCGCCTTTGAAGAGATTCCCAGACATTGGGGCGTTATGACATTGAAAGGAAAAGTGATTGTTGATGCCAAATATGAGAAGGTGGAGATTCGTGACAATGGAATCGCCGTGGTAACAGGTATCACGGGAAAAACACAGACTATCAATCTTTTAAAGGTAAAAGAGTAAAAAAGTAAAAAGGTAAAAGAGTAAACAGGCCGATGTGAACAAGCGTTCATGTCGGTCTGTTTTTTGTTTATGTAAATCAGGAAACAAAAAAGCGGAGCGTGATTTCACAACCACACTCCGCGCAAACTTAAACAACCAATAAAAGAAATAGATTGATCGTTCAATTGTTATATCTGATGAAGAGTAGCTCTTACTAGAGCTTTGTGTTATTATCTGTCAGAAATATGTCTTATCTATTTTGAAGACATTGCTGTTTAGCGGATGAACAGGAGTTCACGATACTTAGGCAATGTCCAGAGCTCATCGGCTACAGTCAACTCCAACTTGTCAATCTGATAACGGATCTCCTCCATTTTTGGAGCTACCGTGTCATGATAAGCTATCGCCTTATCGTGCTCATTCTCAATCTTGTTGGCCACCTTGCGGGCATTTACCAACTCCTCAACACCGGTCTCGATAATCTGAGTGCGCTCGGCAATCTTCTTGATGATATTGATGTTGCGGGCAGTCAACTTCTTGCCTTCTTCGTCACCGAAGATGTCAATCATGTTCTCCACATTCTTAGCCAACTGGCTCTGATAGTGAGTAGCCACAGGGATGATGTGGTTCATGCTCAAGTCACCCATTACACGAGCCTCAATCTGAATCTTCTTGGTGTAGGTCTCCCATTTCACCTCATTGCGGGCTTCCAACTCGTTCTTCTTCATGACGCCCATATCCTCGAACATCTTGATAGATGCAGGGTCGAGATAACGCTCGAAAATCTTAGGACAGCTCTTCTCGCAGTCCAGACCACGCTTAGCTGCTTCCTCTACCCACTCATCTGAGTAACCATTGCCGTCGAAACGGATTGGCTTGCAGGTCTTCAAATCCTGACGAACGATGTCGATGATGGCAGATGTCTTGTCCTCACCCTTGGCAATCAACTCATCCACACGCTTCTTGAAGTCGGTCAAAGCCTCGGCTACGGCTGTGTTCAATACAATCATTGCTGATGCACAGTTAGCCTCAGAACCTACAGCACGGAACTCGAAACGGTTACCGGTGAAGGCGAATGGAGAAGTACGGTTACGGTCGGTGTTATCAATCATCAACTCTGGAATCTCAGGGATATCCAACTTCATGCCCTGCTTGCCAGCTACGGTGAAGAGATCCTTCTTGTCGGCTTTCTCAATGTGCTCGAGAAGGTCGGTCAACTGCTTGCCGAGGAATGAAGAGATGATTGCTGGAGGTGCCTCGTTGGCGCCCAGACGATGCGCATTGGTTGCACTCATGATAGATGCCTTGAGCAAGCCGTTGTGCTTGTATACACCCATCAAAGTCTCTGTGATGAAGACTACGAAACGGAGGTTATCCTCTGGTGTCTTGCCAGGACCATGGAGCAGGATGCCTGTATCTGTAGCGAGACTCCAGTTGTTGTGCTTACCGGAACCGTTGATGCCTGCGAATGGCTTCTCATGGAGAAGTACGCGGAAACCGTGATGGCGAGCTACCTTCTTCATCAAGCTCATCAGGAGCATGTTGTGGTCAACGGCAAGGTTGGTCTCCTCGAAGATAGGTGCCAACTCAAACTGGTTTGGTGCTACCTCGTTATGGCGTGTCTTGCAAGGAATACCGAGCTCGAGAGCCTGGATTTCCAAATCCTTCATGAATGCCTGAACACGCTCTGGGATGGCTCCGAAGTAGTGGTCGTCCATCTGCTGGTTCTTGGCAGAATCATGACCCATCAGGGTGCGGCCTGTCAGCATCAGGTCAGGACGTGCTGCATACAAACTTTCATCTACCAGGAAGTACTCCTGCTCCCAACCGAGATTGGAAATAACTTTCTTGACATCTGGGTTGAAGTAGTGGCAAACCTCTGTTGCTGCTACGTTTACAGCGTGCAATGAACGGAGCAATGGAGCTTTATAGTCGAGTGCCTCACCTGTGTAAGAGATGAAGACGGTAGGGATACAGAGTGTATCGTCGATGATAAATACAGGAGATGTTGGATCCCATGCAGAATAACCGCGAGCCTCGAAGGTAGAGCGGATACCGCCAGATGGGAAAGATGATGCATCAGGCTCCTGCTGAACGAGCAACTTGCCTGAAAATTCCTCGATCATACCACCCTTGCCATCATGCTCGATGAAGGCATCGTGCTTCTCGGCAGTACCTTCTGTCAATGGCTGGAACCAGTGGGTGTAGTGGGTTACGCCATTCTCGTCAGCCCACTGCTTGATGCCTTTGGCTACGGCGTTGGCGATGTTACGGTCGAGACGTGCTCCGTTGTCGATGACATCTACCAGTTTCTCATAGACATCTGCAGGGAGATACTTGTACATCTTCTGTCGGTTGAATACCTTCTTTCCGAAGAATTCACTTGGTCGCTCGCTAGGAGCGGTTACCTCAACAGGCTTTCTCTTGGAAGCCTCTGAAACAGCTTCAAATCTTAAGTTGCTCATACCTTATATTTTTAAATGTTTAATGTTCAATGTTAAGTGTTGAATTATTTTCCCAGCCATTTGGCAATTCTCTCCATGGCTTCCTTGCAGTCCTCATGCTCGCCGAAGGCGGTGAGTCGGATGTAGCCTTCGCCCGATGGACCGAAGCCGACACCTGGAGTGCAGACTACGCTGGCACCATAAAGCATCTCTTCGAAGAATTTCCAGCTAGGTGTATTGTTTGGCGTCTTCACCCAGAGATAAGGTGCATTCTCACCGCCATATACTCTCAAGCCGAGTTTCTGGAGTTCTGCTCTCATGAAGTGGGCATTCTCCATATAGTAGTTGATGGTTGCCTTCACCTGTTCCTTACCCTCTGGGGTGTAGATGGCTTCGGCAGCACGCTGGCTGATATAGCTGGTACCATTAAACTTGGTGCACTGGCGGCGGTCCCAGATAGGATTCAATGCCACTTCCTCACCTGCCAATGTCTTTGCCTTCAACTCCTTAGGAACGATGGTGTAACCACAACGCACACCGGTGAATCCGGCAGTCTTCGAATAACTGTGGAATTCTATCGCTACCTTTCTGGCTCCACGAATCTCGTAGATAGAATGAGGAATTGCCGGGTCGGTGATATATGCCTCGTAGGCTGCATCATAGAGGATGATGCTCTCGTTCTTGATAGCATAGTTTACCCATTTTCTGAGTTCTTCTTTCGAGATGACCGTACCCGTAGGATTGTTTGGATAACAGAGATAAATCATGTCCACACGGTGGTCTGGAATCTGAGGGATGAAGTCGTCGCTCTCATCGCAAGGCATGTAGGTTACATTGCTCCACTTGCCGTTCTCGAAGATTCCCGCTCTACCTATCATCACGTTAGAGTCTATATAAACCGGATAAATCGGGTCGGTAACACCGATGTTGTTATCCCATCTCAAAATCTCCTGGATATTTCCCGTATCGCTCTTGGCTCCATCGTTTACGAATACCTCGTTGGCGTCAAGATGAATGCCACGTGGCAGAAAGTCGTTCTTGATGATAGCCTCTCGGAGGAAGTCGTAGCCTCGCTCCGGACCGTAGCCTCTGAAAGAAGCCTGCTCAGCCATCTCGTCTACAGCCTTGTGCATCGCCTTGATGACGGCAGGGCAGAGAGGCTGGGTTACGTCACCGATGCCCAGACTGATTACACGCTGCTTTGGATGTGCAATCTTGTAGGCGTTCACCTTCTTTGCGATGTCGGCAAACAAGTAGTTGTTGGCCAACTTCAGGAAATGTTCATTAACTAATGCCATATTTTGTTTCTCCTTTTATTTGTGGTCATTATCGACCATTTGTTATTTAAGTTTGCTCTTATTTATAATTCAATTTCTCCTTCAAAAGCGAATGCTGCAGGCCCTGTCATGTAAACATGGTCATCAGCCTCGCTATATTCTATTTCCAGCGTTCCGCCATCCATCACGATACTGCTTTTTCTGCCGGTACGGTTGGTAAGGGCTGCGGCTACGGCTGTGGCACAGGCTCCTGTTCCGCAAGCCATTGTTATTCCGCTTCCCCTTTCCCAAACTCGTGTCCTTATGATGTCTGTATCAGTTACTTGTGCAAATTCTATGTTGCATCTTTGGGGAAATGCCTTGTCTCTTTCCAGGATTTTACCATAGTGGGCGATGTCGATGGTGTCGATGTCATCCACGAAGGTAACGAAATGCGGATTACCCATGCAAACATAGGTGCCTTCAAATTTTCTGCCGTCAGCTTCGAGCACCGAAGGGCCTATGAATTGCTCGGGATTTTCAAGTTTGGGTTCCAGCATGTCTACTGTTACCGATTTCACAACTTCTTTATTATCCTGAAGATGAAGTTTCAATATCTTGATACCCGAAAGTGTTTCCAGTCGGATGGTGTCCTTTCGGGTCAATCCTTTTTCGTAAAGATACTTACCGATGCATCGGCTTGCATTGCCGCACATCATCGCTTCTGAACCATCGGCGTTGAAGATACGCATCGAATAATCTGCTCTTCTGCCGTCGTGCGGCTTTCCGATGAGAACCAGTCCGTCGCTTCCTATGCCCGTGTGATAAGCACTCCAGGCAATGGCCGCCTTCTCTGGGTCAGGGATGTCGTATTGTTGGGTATCTACATATATATAATCGTTACCCGCTCCCTGCATCTTTGTAAAATGAACTGTTTCTTTCATCTGCATTGTTCTTTATGTTTGAATATTCTTCTTTTATCTCTCATGTCTTATCTCTTTTGAGATTTGACTTTTTGCTAGTCTTTCGAATATTTTGATGACTATTTGTTTGATTTCGGTTGCAAAGGTACGACGATTTGTTGAGATATGCAAGAAAATAAATACAGAAATCTTGATTATTTTTCGCAATCTTACAATTTGTGTTATAAAAATACTTTCTGCCTTACAAATTGTAAGGAGAATGTGATAAGCCTCGATAAATTTAAAATGTTCGACAAAAAACAAAAGCGAAATGCTTGCCTTTTCTTTAAAATACTGACAAAATGTATTAATTTTGCAGCCGAAAACGAACATAATGTAAAAGAATGGCTTAGTTTGGATAACAACCAATAAGAGTCCGTTTTCGAAAAGAGACAATCAATAGAAGTATTAACACATTATTAATTATTAAAGGATTATGAAGAAGATTGAGGCAATTATCCGCAAGTCTAGATTCGAGGATGTCAAGAAGGCGCTTTTAGCAGCAGACATCGAGTGGTTCTCTTATTATAATGTAAGAGGAGAGGGTAAAATGCGCCAGGCTCGCATTTACCGTGGTGTGATGTATGATACCAGCAGCATCGAACGTGTGCTTCTGAATATTGTGGTTCGTGACAAGAATGTGGAGCCTACCATCGCCGCCATCCAGGGCGCTGCACAGACCGGTGAAGTAGGAGACGGCAGAATCTTCGTGATTCCTGTACTCGATACCGTTAGAATCAGAACCGGCGAACGTGGCGACATTGCATTGTATAACGCTGAGAAAGAGGAATAATTTAAAATGTTGAATGTTAAGTGTTGAATGTTGAATTAGGCATTCTTACTTATCTTTAATAAATATTATTTAGTATTCTAATTAAACTATAAGATATAAGTATGAGCAGTTTATTATTAACTACACTTGATACGGGTAACACAGCGTGGATGATCATGGCAACCATCTTGGTGCTTTTGATGTCAATCCCGGGTATAGCACTTTTTTATGGTGGTTTGGTGCGCCAGAAGAATATTCTCAGCATTCTGATGCAGACGGTTTTCATTGTGGCAGTAGTCAGTCTGATATGGGTAGCCTTCGGATATTCTTGGGCATTCTCTACAGAATATGCCGATTCGGGCAATCCTCTGGCTTGCGTCATCGGTGGTTTCGATAAATGTTTCCTCCACGGCATCGGCTTGGATGCCATCATGCCAACAGGCATTCCGGAACTCACCTTTGCAATGTTCCAGTGCATGTTCGCCCTCATTACTCCAGCCTTGATTCTCGGTGCTTTTGCCGAGCGTGTCAAGTTCAGCGGTTATGTACTTTTCACCATTCTCTGGGTTATCATCGCTTATCTTCCTATGGCTCACTGGGTATGGGGTGGCGGTTTCCTGCAGGAGATGGGAGCCATCGACTTTGCGGGTGGTACCGTGGTTCATATCAATGCCGGTGTAGCCGCTCTGGTCATGGCACTCTGTGTAGGCAAGCGAGATGATTACCGTGCGGGTCATCCTATCACACCTCACAACATCACCTTCGTGTTCATGGGTATGTCATTCCTCTGGTTGGGATGGTTCGGTTTCAATGCCGGTAGCGGATTGGCAGCTGATGGTCTGGCAGCCAATGCCTTCCTCGTAACTCATATCGCAACAGCAGCGGCAGCCACTACCTGGATGCTCATCGACTGGATTGTGAACAAGAAGCCAACTACGGTAGGTGCTTGTACCGGTGCTGTTGCCGGATTGGTAGCCATCACTCCTGCAGCCGGCAGTACCGATATTTTCGGAGCTTTCTGCATCGGTATCATTTCCACCATCGTCTGCTTCTTCATGGTAGCGGTCGTAAAGGAGAAGTTCAAGTATGATGATGCCCTCGATGCCTTTGGTGTTCATGGTATGGGTGGTATTCTGGGTTCTATCCTCACCGGTGTCTTCGCCACTCAGTATGTAACAGGATCCGAAGGTGTACAGGGTGCCCTCTATGGCGACTGGCATCAGCTCTGGATTCAGGTTGTAGCCACCGTGGTAAGCATCATCTACAGCGTTGTAGTTACCTACATTATCTTCAAGGTAGTAGATAAGAGTGTAGGTGTACGTGTTGACAAGCGAGTAGAAGAGGAAGGTCTCGACATCTACGAGCATGGTGAGAGTGCTTATAGCAACTAATTGCGAAATTCGATTATCAGCATAAAATTTAGGTCAATGGTGTTTCATTTTGAGGAATGGAACACCATTTTTTTACGATAAATCCTCAACTTGCACAATGAAAATGCCTCAACTTGCACAATGAAAATGCCTCAACTTGCACAATGAAAATACCACAACTTGCACAATGAAACTTTTAAGTTGTTGATATTCAATAATGTTATGCCCACCATTTTCCCTAAGAATTCCTATATATAATAATACCTCAGTTCGGGATAACGAGCTCTATCTAAAGGCTTTATAATGTTTTTATATAAGGGACACAGAGGCTTGGCAACCATCTATATATCTTGGATGGTTGCTGAGACAAAATCCTCCTGTAAAATATGCAATGTTAGAAAAGACTCAGCTGTTTCGTATCTTCGATAACGTATCCAGTAAGTGCCTTGGGCTTGTTGTCAAAGAAACAGTATGCCCCTAATGCAGAAATAATATTTATGATGAAATTCGAAACAGACCTGTGACGTGAATGTACTATCTGAGCCGTATTTTTCAACAGGTCATTAATCGTTTCAATGATGTATCTTTTGCGTAGCATCATCTTGTCATAGAACGGCATTAGTTTGTTCTTCATGTTCACTCTCAGTCCTGTAACCAACTGGATGCCTTCCTCAAAAAGCGAATCGAAGAGTTTTTGCGAGATATAGCCTTTATCTGCAAACAGCTTGCCATACAGACGTTTAGCCAATACATCGAATACCGCTGGATCTTTGTCGCTAACGTTTGCACCAGTGAGAACAAAAGCAATTATCTCACCTCTATCATTACAAGCCGATGTAGCTTGAACCCATGACACCATCCCATTGTTCCCTTTCCGTCTGTGGCAATGCCTTTGAACACTTTGTTGGCATAACGCCTGAGATTGTGGCATATTGGTATCATGGTTGAATCAACAAAGGTTATACCTGTACATCTGCCAAAAGCACGGAGATTCAGGAAGAACATGAGAGGGAAGAATACGCGACTTTCAAGTTCTACAAAACGGTTATAAGACACTGCATTTGGAAAATATGACTTCAATGTTCCTCTAATAAAGAATAGGTAATAATGCTTGAAGTTTCGGAATGAGCCGAAATGGAAATACAGCAAAATCGTCATGATTTCACTATCAGATAAAGAGGCTTTACGTCGTCTGCGCTTTACTCCATCTTCACTCAAAAGCAATTTTCCTGCATTTTCAGCATCAAAAACTTTGTAAAATTCATCAATAATACAAAATAATTCTGTAACTTTGTCCTTGGTAATCTCCATAATGATATCTTTTTATGTTTGTAACTAATTGGATTTCAACTACAAAGATACAAAAAATATCGGAGATTACCAACTTTTTTAGGCACTATTTCTTATCCCGAACTGAGGTATAATAATGTGTAATCCTCTTTTCTTCTGTTCTTATCCCTTTTGGGATAATTTTGCGAAAGTAATCAAATTAGCTGCTGGTCTGTGAACGCAGAAGGTTGATGCTATTTTGTCGGTGTAAATGTCGGTGTAAAATGTCGGTGCAAATATTGTTTTGGCGGTAATAGTGGCGGTAATAGTGGCGGTAATGCTGATGTATATGTCGGAGAAAAATGTCGGAGACATGTCGGAAATATGTCGGAAAGAAAAATAATTGAAAACCAATATGTTATCGTTTTATGGGGTGTTGTTACCGACAATAAATGTCGGAGACTTTGTCGGTAACCATGTCGGAGACATCAAGGGTGGTAAAAAGAAATTTGGCGGTAATGCAAAAAGCGGGTATTCTAAGGCATGATGGAAGTGATAAAACTGCTGTTGGGGGGATTTCTATCAGCGACTATTAGAGTCGTAAAAGGGACAAGTGGAAATGTGTGTTTGAGCTGAACAAGGCGAAATGTTCTTCTTGATATCCTGTTAATAGTTTGTAATATGTTGATAGACAGAGTTAATAAAAAGTATAAGATGACAAAAGAAACAAGCGAGAAACTAGATTTGTACTAAAACCGAAAAGGAAAGCAAGAGAAAATATAAATTAACACAGAAAAGAACGGCAATTTTCCGATTTTGGGATTTGAGGGAGTTTAGTAGTTTGATGAAATGATGCAAAAAAGAGCGTAAAAACTTAGTTGGTTGGTGAAGCAATATTGTCACTTTGTAATGTCTGCTTTATTGATTTTCTTTAAATAGTAGTTGATAAATGCTAAATAATGATAAAAGTAAAATAATAATTTTCGATTCTCGTAATATTTGAATACCTTTGCGTTCAAATCAAAACAATTAGATGTTATGTTAAAGTTGAATCGGGTTAAAGTTGTCCTTGTAGAGCAAGGAAAAACTGGGAAATGGCTTGCTGAAAAACTCGGCAAATCAACTTGCACCGTTAGCAAATGGTGCAGCAATTCAGCCCAACCAGATCTGCAGACCCTAAATGACATTGCAAATCTGTTAGATGTAGAAGTCTCAGATTTACTACATAGTAATAAGAAAAATATTCAAAACTAGAAATACAAACAACAATGGCAGATTTATTTGATAACGATTCGTCATTCCAAAAGGCTAAAAAGTCAAAGGAGAAGGTAATTTCTGGTTATACTATTTACGCACCTCAGCAGAAGGCAAGAACCGTCGTAAATAATCTTCCGGAGTTCTATCCGGAATTACCAGAAGAAAAATTTGACATAATATATTGCGACCCACCATGGGATTATGGTGGCAAGATGCAATTTGACAAGTCTTCTATTAAGTCTGAAAATAAAGATTGGAAACGAGATATTTTTATTAGTGCTGCAAATTTTAAATATCCAACTGTTAAGACAAAAGATTTAATGAAGATACCCATCCAAAATATTTGCGCTGAAGACTGCCTGTTATTTATGTGGGTTACAAATCCTCATTTAGCACAAGGCATTCAGTTGGGGCAAGCGTGGGGATTCGAATACAAAACAGTAGGTTTTGTTTGGGACAAGTGTAATCACAATCCCGGCCAATATACGCTTTCAAATTGTGAGCTATGTCTAATTTTCAAAAAAGGACGTATACCCAAGCCAAGGGGAGCAAGAAATGTCCAACAGCTGGTTAGAGTTCCTCGAACTGAGCATAGTGTAAAACCTATAGAAGTGCTCAAGAATATTGAAAAGATGTTCCCTACACAGAAAAAAATTGAGTTGTTTGCAAGACATAAGCCTTTAGGGTGGACTGTTTGGGGATTAGATGTGCGACCTGTATATAAGGATGAAGGATAATCCCTATGAGGTAAAAAATATATTGTATGGTGACTCTTTGCATAAAGAGTCACCATATGTTAAATACATAAGTTAATCCTCCAATAATGGGGCAATGTAAGTCTCAAAGTGCTCAATTAAACTTTCTGCTTCTTTGGTGTTTCGCCAGAAAAAGTAGTTAGCCTTAAAGTCAGAGAACCAGTATGTGATCTCTCGAACCCTACAAGGGTCACGAGTTATGTCACCTTGGAAAACTATCCAAAATGGAAGATTTGGCTCTTTGATTTTACCCGCACTTCTAAGTTTTTGCATAAGTCCAGGTGTAAAATACTTGCACAAACGCTCATGTGCATTACCTCTACCCGCAGAGCGTGGTTTTCCTTCAACCCAACCATCTTGCCGCTTAATCTCGACATAGATAGTCTTGCCAGTACGTGTATTACGTATTGCTCCGTCAGGTTGTATTCCATGCTTAGTGATAGGAACGTCTGGAGTATAAATAGCCTCCAGTTCCTTGGCTGATAACTGAACATTGACATAAAGGTCTTTGAACTCTGTAGGTTGACTGATTACCTCATATTCAGTATCTTTGAATAACTCAGAGAACACTTCAATGAAGGAGTGCTCGGCAACTGTGGCTTTAGAGCCACCATAGTCTTGCCATTTGCGTCTAAAACGATTGTCAAAACTTCCCATTTAAATTATGATTAAATCTGAAATGTTTATTTGTAATGCTTTTGTAATTTTTACTATTGTTATTAAAGATGGTATCTTTTCTGCCCTCTCTAATGAACCTATGTATGTTCTGTGGAGGCCAGCTATACCTGCAAGCTTCTCTTGGGATATGTCAAGAGACTCTCTTCGTTGTTTTACCCTAGAGGCAAAGTCAACTAATATTTGTTTTTCTTCTTCTTTTGTCATTTTTATCTTATTATTGGACGAATACTATAGTCTGCCATTCTATTGAGTGCAAAAATACAATCAAAAAAACAGAATGTCAACAGACTATAGAGTGCGATAGGTGTTAAGTATTGAAATATTAACATATATTGATTTGCATTTATATATAATTAACGTAAACAACACGTAATATGACACCATATTTTAACGATAACAATAGCTTTATACTCTATCATGGAGATAGCAATATCATACTTGATCAACTTGAAGAGAAGGTCGACATGATATTTGCTGATCCCCCATATTTTCTTTCAAACTCGAAAAAAACGATTCAGTTTGGAAAGACAAAGGTATGCGACAAAGGCGATTGGGATAAAGTGCGTTCCTGGGAAGAAATTAACAGTTTTAATCGAATTTGGATTGAAAAGTGTAGAAAATTGCTGAAGGAGAATGGCACTATTTGGGTATGTGGAACATATCATAACATTTTTTCTGTAGAACAATGTCTGATAGAATTTGGTTTTAAAATTTTAAATATAATTGTATGGCAAAAATTAGACCCGCCTCCAACGCCTTATGGTGGAAGACTTAACTTCTCTGCAGAATACATTGTATGGGCTAGGAAGAATACCAATGTACCACATTGTTTCCATTACGACCTTCTTAAACAGATGAATGGAGGGAAAGAGATGCCTGATGTATGGAAATTTGCCCGTCCAGGTTTTTGGGAAAGGAAATGTGGAAAACATCCGACACAGAAACCCCTCAGATTACTGTACAGAATTGTTCAAACTTGTACAGAAAAGGAAGGCATAATATTAGACCCATTTTGTGGAAGTTGTACTACTGGCATTGCTGCAAATTTACTTAGTCGTAAATTTATAGGCATAGATATGGAACGAAATTATCTAGACTACGGAATACGACGGAAATCGGAAATTAAAGATCCCAATATTGCAGAAAAATACCTGCAGAAAATATCTGAAAATCCTGATGAAATCACCGTACTGGTAAATCATGCCAATAAACAACTTAAACTCAAAATGATAGATTCTGGAATCTGTTATTTACCTGGCGGCGATTCCCGAGGGTCACTTTGTGTTACATCAGGATTCGAAAGAATGGGATATGTCTTGCTTCATACAAACGGAAAGGATTGTCAACTGTTTAAATTAAATTCAAAAGGAACATTCCAAATATGGACCAAGGAGACACTTGAAGAATATGGCTTTCATCCTACACGTGCCCCATATTACATGGTTCTGAGGTTTAATCCCAAGCCGATAAAAATCCTTCAATGCCCCAATCTCATAATGGGGAAAAACACTTTTAAGGCCAAAATTATGCCTCTAAGTTTATTCATTGGTATTAATTGATTTTCTAACTAATCCGCCCGACTTAAAGCGCAAGCCTAAGGTCAGGCGGTTGCTCGTTCTTTACGTCCGTTAGTGATTCTCTATCAGCACGGCAATAGAGGCACAAAAACCGAAGAAGCCGAGGCTGGAGAAAAACGATAACCAACTTGGCATAGTGACCAAGGTAACCCCCATTATATTCCTTGTAGTGTTCACGCACTTTTTTCCTTTTATCGGAAAACATGGAGTTGAACTCACGAATATGCCCCTGCATCTGATATCTTTCAAATCTGTAAGTTTGTGGTATAGAAGCCATACCTCAAAAAATGGATTACTGATGGCTATATGACATCCTGGGGTATTTATGCAAAAACTACCCAATTCTTTTATCATATCAATTGGCCATTTGTCCACGTCTATAACGCACCAAAGAGTGTCTCCATCTTCTGCATTTAGTCCCTCTTCTGTCATATACTTTTTAGCTGATGCCAATACATGTGAAGGGGCAGACTCTGTTTGCTCATGCTCCAAGATCCTAACCCTGATACGTTCGAAGTTATCGAACGGTGCAAAATAACTTGGTTCTGTCTTTGTACCCTTACATGCGATAACAAAAAGACTATAGTCTCTTGCCTTGGCTTCCTCATGTCTATAGTAGCTACGTCTTTTATATGGCATACCTCAGTCCTCCCATTTTAAATCCTGTAAATGAGCTGAGAAAGAAATAGCTCCAAAGCGCCCTTTCAAGTAGCCTTTTTGAATGTCCAGATCATTTCGCGGCTTAAAATCATTGAGTGTATAGAAACGAGAACTTTGGTTCTTTCAGTCTTTCTCAACAAACCAAATCTCTTCATTTCTAAAGATGGAGCAATCAAGAAGGCATGATTCGTGGGAAGAGAAGATAATTTGTTCAAGGATAGGCAATCCCATCACCTTTTCTACAAATATCTTCAATAGATTGGCATGAATACTCCTGTCAATCTCATCGACAATGATAGTTCTGTCTGACTGCATCAGGTCATAAAGAACTGGCGCAAAATCAAACAAGCGTTGGGTACCATCCGACTCCTCTTTTAACCCACATTGCAGCTACCCGTTATGTAACTCCCTGATTTCCAATATCCGGATTTTTTGAAGTCTGATTTGGGTGTAGCATGGATTTTCTTTTCCCGAGCGGTTTGGGGTTAATGTAGAGCAAATCATAGATGGCGGAGAGTTTACTCTCTGCCTCTGTGCTCTGTCTTATACTAATGACCTGTCCATCTACGGTCTCAACTTTTGCAGTAACTACAACCTGTGTGCTGGCAATGCGCATGATTTCATCCCATCTCACATTCTCATGCTTCTTCAATTTCAGGCGATATTTGGTGACGCTTGCCACCCAATATGCCAGTATGGCAAGATTGAGATGAGATTTGATTCCATTGTCGCTCTTATGATAGACAGGACGGATATCCAAGTCTGTCTTCAACACATGGAAAGTCTCCTCTACGGTTCTGGTTCCTTGGCCCCTTTGCGTCACTATCCACCATGAGAGCCTTGACGGATTCTCCATCCATGTCAACCTTACCCATCTGCAAGCGTATCTGCTGTCCCTTGTTATCGGTATGATCGATGATTTCTGAGCTTGTAGGCTCAAACTTACTGTAGCCAGAAGGGAGTACGGTAATGTAGTTGAATCCATTGGCTTTTAACCAATTGACATTCGACTTGGAGTAGAAGCCTGCATCCGTCACAACAATACGTTTGGCATCTTGAGCGGTTGTCTTGGCCAAAGTACCAACAACTTCCTCAACGGTAGTAGAATCATGGCGGTTTCCCTCGTATATCATAGTGCGGACGAGTAATCCCTCTGTGTTTACTACTGTAGCAAGAACCACAATCTTGCAATTGTCCCTTTTCTTTTAGAACGACCATACTGACAGAGTTCACTATTCTCTATTTTCCCCTCAAAGTAGGAATTTGTGATATCAAACAGAAGGATTTTCTCCTCAATGCCGAACATCTCTGCAAGTGCAGTGTTCTCACGAAGATAGCGGACTGTCTTTAATTCTGAATACGGATAGATGGCACGTGCGATAATCTGCATAAGGGCAAAGTTAATATGGTCACGCTTCCATCCCCTAGAGGTCAGGTATTTACGAATATCAAGCATACGCATGGTAGAGTTACAGGGGAGATTGTCTGAAAACCCATAGCAGCCAAAATGTCTCCTAATATTTCTTATTGTTAACACTTTATCTTTGGTTTTCTCGAAATATTTTCGTAACTTTGTAGCTATCAAACATTTATCGCTTATGAAGTACATTAAAGGTGAAGATAGAAGACAATACGTATTGTTTCCGGCTTGTCTGGACGAGTACATCGAGCAGGATAATCCCGTTCGCTACATTGATGCGTTTGTAGATAGCCAGGATTTAGAAGAACTCGGCTTCAATCATACTAAACGTGAGGCTCCTGGAAATGGTGGACGACCTTCATATGACCCTTCAGACATATTGAAACTACTCATTTATGGTTATTTCAATTCTATCCGTTCTTCTCGAAAGTTGGCCAAAGCGTGCGTTGTCAATATCGAGGTTATGTGGCTTTTAAGCAAGGTAACCCCTGACTTTCGTACAGTTTCTGATTTCCGAAAGGATAATTTGAAGCCTATCAAGAAAGTTTTTAAATCATTGAATAAGCAGTTGGATTCCTTTGGACTCTTCAGCCATTCTTACTTATCTATTGATGGTAGTAAGTTCAAGGCTGTAAATTCAAAGGATAACAACTTTACTCTCAATAAGCTTGATGATCGTATTGCCCGTCTTGAAGCGCATGAGCGTCAGTACTTGGAGGATTTGGAAAAGAACGACTTCGATGATGAACGTAAGTTTGGCAGGGATGAAACCGAGCTTAATCTGGAGGTGGTTCAGAAGCGTCAGGCGGATTACAAAGAATATCGTAATCAACTGGAGGAAAGTGGAGAGAAACAACTTTCACTCACAGATCCTGATTCTAAGTTGATGAAGTTCAATGACGGTTTTAACGTTGGCTATAATGTACAGACAGCCGTCGAGGCAGACAGTCATCTGATAGCCACCTACAATGTTACCACCAATCCTACTGATCATGGCGAAATTACGGAAACACTGACTGAGGCCAAGAATGATTTGGAACATGAAATAGTAGAAGTTGTTGCCGACAAGGGTTATCAGGATCCAAAAGACATGGCAAACGCTTTGGCTGCAGGAATCATCCCTAATGTAATACAGCGAGATGGCGATGATGTTGCTGAAGTAGAGTTTGAATATGTAGAAGCTACCGTAACAGATGATATGCTAAACAGCAAAAAGCCCGAGAATCTCGAAACTTGCCTTAAGGCTGGCAAAATACCGACTGCCTATGCAGGCATCCTTGACTCTCCCCAAATTGGTGTTCGTAAATCCTACGAATGTACGGCATCAAGTAATATAAAGGAAATGTCTGATGAGGAACTCAAACAGCTTGCGCTGCAAGGCTACTTTGTTAGAGATGCTGCTAAGAATTTAGTGTATTGTCCGCAGGGCTCTATATTACGTCAGAAGTCCTTAAAGAAGGATGGTCGTATCCGTTATTGCAATAAGTTGGCTTGCAAAAAATGCTCGCATAAGTGTACTAAAGCAGCATTTAAAGAAGCAGACTTCAACAAGGATACTCTCGTGATGAAAGCTCAGAATTACAAGGTAGACTCCAGTAATCATCAGGAAGACCAGGAACCTCCTAAGACTAAGATGAAACGAGAAGTTAAAGAACACAAGATTGTGACATACAAACTTCATTTAGACAAGAAGAAGATGGCGCAAAGAATGTGTCTCTCAGAACATCCTTTTGGAACGATGAAGAGAACCTTAGGGGCGTATTATTTTTTATTGAAAACGAAGGTTAAGGTGGAGGCCGAAATGGCCCTCATCTGCCTCTCCTATAACATGCGTAGAGCCATCTCTATGCTTGGCGTTCCACAATTGATCGCAAAGATGGCATAAGGGGAAGAAGGAGGTCCCCACAACTTAATTTTTAGACCTCCTATCACTTATTTTCGCTCGATTTGAGCACATCAATTATGAATTTTATTAGAAATCGAAATTTTAGAGCTGGTCCCCAGACTAGCTTAGAGGGCTTTATATGCCCTCAAAACAGTGATAAACAGCAGAAAATCAAGGTTTTCGGACGGTCTGGGGGGGTCTCGCAACCGATGATGCGAGCTTCATGCTGGGTGAGCGTTTACTACAGATTTTAAAATTCTTCTGCAAAGATAGGCGGTTATTGTTATACATGAGCAGAACTTAGCATCTTTTTGGTACCGATTGGTGCGCTATGATGGTACCGATTTATGCGCTATAGTGGTGCCGATTTGCCGATACTGTCAAAGACATTGGCAAAATCAGTCTATTTTTCTTTATTTAACTCTGAAATAGAGTGGAATATCAGAGAAAATCTTTAAATTTGCATTCAAATACAATATTTTGTAAAGAATGGAAGATAGAGAACTGTTGCTGAAAAGTGACCCAGAGTTTGACCGCCTCGCCTTTACGGTGTTGGCTATCGAGGCTTCGGCACAAAAAATGGGTATATCGCCGTCTGAAATGAGAAAGCGATTGGATAAGGTGGGGCTAATCAAGAGTCTCATCCAAGATTGCTATGACACTCTACATACTGAGAGCCGGGAAGCTGTAGCGAATGATGTGGTCGAAGCTCTTAAAAATTGGGAAAGAAAAGAATAATGGAAAAGCAAATATTATATCATGGTTCATATTAAGCCAGGAGATAGTTGATAAGTATTTACAATTCAAATCATATGAAAGGATATAATTATGTTGGATTTCTTATTATGGAATAAAATCGCTCGTATCATAAAGCAACTAGCTGATACGTTACATATATCAACCGACAGGGCTTTACAGATATTCTATGACTCTGACGTTTGCCGTATGTTACATGACAAAGAACTTGGCTTGCATCTAATGAGTGATACATATATTGTAAATGACTTGATAGAAGAACTAAGGAATAAGCAATAGCAAAACAAAGGATAATTAGAGGAGGAAGAGAAGTTTACTCCTACCTTTATGATTATTGTACGAAAATGTTTTTCTATTCTTATTGCCACATCTATCACCAATGCATTTAACTCATTGATTATAAGTGAATAATGCGTGGCAGTAAGCGGTGTTTCTGTTGCCACTTAATGCCACGCATTGCCACGCTCTTTTTTATAAGGAAATGAGCAGGTTATTTCCTAACTACCAGATACTCAGTACCAAATCTTGTTCTTCGGTTCTTCAAACCTTCTATATTCTGAAGCTCTCTGCCCAATTTCTGTATACTCGAAATCTGGAGAGAAGAGCCGAATTTCTGCTTTAAAATGTCGAAAATGGCGGCTGCCATCAGATATTCGCCATTTTCCGGGGTACTTGCAGGCTCAAAAACCTGCAGAAAACATTGCTTGATAGGGGAAATCTGCTCAAATTGTCTGTTATGTTGCATGATGATTGCGGTTTCCTTGGCGTCGAAATAGGATTTTTCGCCATGCTCCAGAGCTTGCATCGCCTGCGCATAAAGCTGCTCATAGTTCAGTCTGCCACTCACATCGATAGGTCCCGTCAGTTCTACTCCCAGGAAACGGCGGTTGCCGGATGGGTCGGAAAGAATGTCGGTCATGTTGCTCGTGGCGATGAAGGAGGCTAGACGAGGGAATTCCTGTACATGACTTCCGTATGGCGGCTTGATTTTCACCGTAGGCAACTGCAGCAGATTCTTCAGAAATCCCTGCTGCACCTGTGGTGAAATCTGATTGAACTCATCGAGATTGATGAGCAGAAATTGTGACATCGCCTGCAATACCTGACGCTTTTCTGAGAGAATCATGTTGTCGCTGAAGCCCCACGATAATTCGGTAGGGATGAGACGGCGGCAGAAGGTGCTCTTGTTGTAACCTTGCTTGGAAATGAGCAGCGGCATGGTACTGTTGCCATATTGACGGCGATACATGCCGCGCCACTGGTCAACCATTCCCAGAAACCAGGTGTAAAACCAGTCTTCCCAATGAGGATTGTTGGTGGGTACGGTTCGTGCCAGGGCACGGATGCGGTCCTTGCCGTCCCATTTCCCCAGACAGTCATAGAGATAGGACTCTATTGGACTGTAGTTTCTGATGCGGTCTGATTCTAGAAAATTCCTTACATCCTTGATGCTTACGTGGATGTCGGCTATCTGAACATCCAGCGTCATGCTTTTCTGCACACGGGCATCCACCGGTCTGAAATCGCCAACCCATGAATTGTTCGGGCGGTATTCGGTATATTTCATCACGGTATTGTAACGGAACTGGTACCGGCTCTCCAGGTATCTGATCATCTGCAGAATTTCGGCACGACCTTTTCTGCCTGAGGCAGATTTCTCCGTCTTCCTGTCTTTGGAATGGGTATCGTAAGCGGTGCCCACTATCTGGCGGAGTTTCTCTTCTGTCACATGTCCCCAGTTGTTGCGGCGGATATGGATGAAAGCTTCTTCTTCGCTGAGGCCCATGTTGCAGAGCTTGATGGCGATGGCTGAGAAACCGGCAAGGAACCGGTCTTCATCGTTCTGCCATGAGATGTTGGCTTTTTTCATCTCTTCCTTCGTCTCTTCTGCTGCCTTGCGGTAGAGGAATTCATAGTCATCGTATGTCTTCAGATCCTCTACATTCTTAGGGGCTGAGGCTACCTTCTTCATATTTTGGGAGATGCGCATCGCCACTGCCTTGCTGTTATAATAAGGAGAGGCATCCAGCGTAAGCATGAAGTTGGATGACAATGATGGCTTTTCGGGTTTGATGGCTACTTGTACCTGCGACTGGTAGAGCGTTTTTACCTGTTCGTAGGCAGACTGGTAGAGTAAGTCGGCATCGGCTTCTTTTGTCGGGATTTTTCCTTCTTCGTTGCAGATGCTTACGAGCACGATGAGGCTTCTGCCGTCGGCTCCTTCGAAGGCAGCGAAGGTCATCGGCAGCAGACTGACCGTCTTCTTGACGGCATCTTTTTCCTGGTCCGACATGAGGTTGATGAAGTGGAGCATCACCAGTCCGTTTGATTTCTGGAAGACGAGATTGCCGCTTTCATCCTTGTTGAATTCTGCGGCTGGATAAACGTGCTGCCATTCCTTGATGCCTTTGTAGTACTGGTAGTCGGCTTCCATGAGCGGCACACTCATTCTGAAATTGGTGACACTCAGCTTGGCATCATCTTTAGCGATGCGCTCCAGAAACCGTTCTATGGTTTTCGAACTGACCATCAACTTGTTCTGTTTGTTGATTCTTGTAATAGTAAACTTCATATTTCTGCTAATTTGTTGATAGGGTGATACTTCGGGTTGCCGATGGTTTTGCCCAGCTTTGCCCAAGGCGTTGGGCAAATGTGCCCGACTATGCCGGGTACTCGTGCCCGTCGTCTCGGTCATCCGTGCTCATCGTGTTGGTCATCCGTACCCGTGTACATGGGTACGGATACTCATGTACACGGGTACGAGTGACCATATACGTGGGTTAAGATCTTTATCGGCGTGCGGCTGTTAATAGTTGACCTCTTCTGCATAGCGGTCGAACCTCATGTTGGTGTATCCATGTTGCTGGCACCATTTCAGCACGTACTGCTGCTGTTCAGGTACGAGTCCTGTCTGTCCTAATTTATAGCGATAGTATGAAGTCTTGCTTCCGAAATAGGAAGTCATGTGTACTCTGAAACTGGCTTCGTCTTTGCGCTTCAATTCTTCAAGAATATTCATAAAGCCGTATGCCATTTTCATCATCTGCAGCTGCAGGAAATGTTCGCACTTGTTGTCGTGGTAGGCATCGGGATAGATGGCGTAGCCTTTGGTCTGTTCCGGTTTCTTGTAGGTTACGGACAGATAGTGTGCACATTCCTGAGCCAGTGGACATTGCTGGTTGAAGCAATAGTCCCATGAGTTGTAAGCACTTTCTTTGTTGAAGTAGAGTCTGACTAAATCTGCTTGTGTCATTGGTCTTTGGGTTAAATGTGTATAAAGTGGTTTCACAGGAGTCGTAAGCTTCTAGGTGGAATCGGCAGGAATTTTTCCTGTTGGTTGCAAAAATACAAAAAAATGTTCGAAACCGCAAGCCTTTTTCTCCACTTTTTTAATGTTTTTCTGCGAAAACAATAAGTATTCCTCTGCTTTTTCGCTGAAAATCCCCCGTTTTTCGCCCGAGTGTGGCAATAGGTGGCAATAGGTGATAATAGAAAATGCCCATATTGCAACGCTTAAATAGTTAAAAACCAATTGGTTAACTTGAAGTGTGGCAATAGTGGCATTAGTTTTAGAAAAACGTTTCCTGTAATATAATGAAGAAAGATGCACTTTCCCTTTATCCCTTATACTTATTTTCATTCGGAAAAGACAAAAAAGTATAAATAGTGAATCATATAAATGGTCAAGTGAAATATTATCATTATCTTTGTAACTAAAATAATAGGTAACAAAACTATGACGCCAGAAGAAAAAGCAAGAGTCAAAATAGACCAATGGTTTGCTGATGCAGGATGGAAGGTTGTCAATCGGGATGAATACGAGCCTACCATCTCAGCCGTAGCTATTCGTGAGGGATTGCTTAAAGGCAATCTTGAAGCAGATTATTTCCTGTTTATCAATGGGAAAGCTGTCGGTGTGCTCGAAGCTAAACGAGAGGAAATTAATATTTCTTCCAATATTGTGAGTGAACAGGCTATCACATATGCAAAGAGTGTACCTGACTGTTATCAAGCCTGGCAAAAACCTTTGCCTTTCCTTTTTAAATCAAATGGCAAGGAAATAGAGTTTTTTGATTATAGACATCGTGAAACTTCAGAATGGGAAACTATCAGCCGCATTCTTACTCCTAAGGAAATAGTAAAGATGTTAGGTATAGACGACCCTTTTGCCGGACTTCCTACATTGAATAAGAAAGGTCTGCGAGAATGCCAATATGAGGCAGTCACGGAATTGGAGAAGAGCTTCCGTATAGGGCAAAATCGTGCATTGATGGTTCTAGCTACTGGTGCCGGCAAAACATATACGGCATGTCT
Source organism: Segatella copri DSM 18205 (assembly GCF_025151535.1). Taxonomy (NCBI): domain Bacteria; kingdom Pseudomonadati; phylum Bacteroidota; class Bacteroidia; order Bacteroidales; family Prevotellaceae; genus Segatella; species Segatella copri. Next base: position 2,149,708 of record NZ_CP102288.1, on the reverse strand, counting down.
CACGGCCTATCGCATGCTTAGCTATACTCCTATGCGTCGTGTTCTGTTTCTTGTTGACCGCAATAACCTCGGAAAACAGGCAGAAACAGAGTTTGGCACATTCCGCCTTACGGAAACTGGTGATGCCTTCAATACTATCTATGCAGTCAACAGGTTGAAGTCGGCTGAAGTACCAACAGACAGCAATGTGGTTATCTGTACCATACAAAGATTATTCTCACTCTTAAAAGGAGAAGAGATTACGGATACAGATGATGACGATGAAGATACAGCTGATGGTGAAGTAACATTACCAGACAACCCAAACTTACCACACGATTTCTTCGACCTTATCATTATAGATGAGTGTCACCGTTCTATTTATGGCAACTGGCGCAAGGTGCTAGAATACTTTGATACAGCTCGCCTTATTGGTCTTACAGCGACACCAATTCCAGAAACGATGGCATTCTTCAACAACAACCGTGTTGTAAACTATACGCTTGAGCAGTCAGTCATAGATGGTGTCAACGTCGATAGCCGCATCTATCGAATCAGAACAAAGGTAACAGAAGAAGGTGGAGCTATCATGCAAGGTCAGAAAACCAAAGTTGAGACTCGATACACTGGTGAAGTTAAAACCGTAAGCACAAAGGAAACGAAGACTTATACGAAAGAAGAGTTAAATCGAAGCATCATCAACCCTGCCCAGATAAAACTTATTCTTTCCACTTATCGTGATGCTGTCTATACAGAAATGTTCAATGACCCTCAAAGAGAGCCAAACATGGACTATCTACCCAAGACCCTCATCTTTGCGCTCAACGAAAACCATGCAACAAATATCGTTCAAATTGCTAAAGAAGTTTTTGGACGCACGGATGACCGCTTTGTTCAGAAGATAACCTATTCAGCAGGAGATAGCAATGAACTGATACGCCAGTTTCGTAACGACAAGGACTTTCGCATTGCCGTAACCTGTACTCTTGTGGCAACAGGAACAGATGTAAAGCCTCTGGAAGTCGTGATGTTTATGCGTGATGTGGCTTCAGCTCCCCTCTATACACAGATGAAAGGGCGTGGAGTCCGGACAATAGGTGATGAACAGCTGCGCAACGTGACACCTAATGCAATAAGCAAAGACTGTTTCTTCCTTGTTGATGCAGTAGGAGTAACCGAACATGAGCATATCATACCAGGTCAGTATGAAGGTCCAGAGACAGAGACCATCACATTAAAAGAACTATTGGAACGTATCGCTCATGGAAATCTGCCAGACAATTACCTCAAGCGGCTTGCTGCCACATTATCCAGACTTTACAATAAGGCAGATAATGCACAGCGACAGGAATTTGTCCGCATCGCTCATGATGACATGCTGGAAATTGCTCAACGCATCTATAATGCTCTCGATCCTGAGCACCAGCCACAATTGCCACCATACGTAGATATCAATGAACCTAACAATGAACGTAAGGGTTTGGTATCTCCGATAGCTAATCATGCCAATGTCCGTAAGTACATACTGATTCTTGCAGCTGGTTTTGTCAACACACTGATGCCTGGAGAAGATACGCTCATATCCAAAGGTTTCTCTATAGAAGAGGCTCAAAGTACCACAGATGCATTTGAACAATATTGCTGCGACCACTGTGATGACATAGAAGCTTTACGCATTCTATATAATAACGAGGGCGAACCTATCACCTATTCCATGCTGAAAGACTTGGAAAACAAGTTGAAGATGGAGAACAACCGCTTTGCACAAAAGCTCTTATGGAATTCATACGCCATCGTATATGGTGATAAAGTACGCCGCACGACCAGGAAGGAAGAATCGGAGGCTCTTACCAACATCATCCAACTGGTACGCTTCGCTTACCATCAGACCGAAAAACTGGAAAGTGCCTATCCTACGGCTCGAAGTATGTTTAATCTTTGGTATGGTCGAAAACAGATGGATATAACAGCGAAGCAGAAAGATTTGATAGGCAAGATAGTGGAATACATCGCAGCCAATGGAGCCTGCAACGTGCGAGAGATAAGGAAGAACGATGTCACCCATGCAGCCCAATTGATTGCAGCTTTCGGAAACATGAAGAAAGCTGACGAGGCTTTGGATTCCGTATATAAATTTATAGTATTAAGAACAACTGCATAGTATATAGATATGGCTAAAAATATAACAACTGAGCAAACGCTCACAAAAAAGGTATGGAATCTTGCTACGACATTAGCAGGAGTCGGAGTAGGATTTACAGATTACATCACACAACTCACCTATCTTCTTTTCTTAAAGATGGATGACGAGAATATGGAACTCTTTGGAGAGGATTCATCCATACCTGTTGGGTATAGATGGAAAGACTTGACAGGCTTGGATGGCTATGATCTCGTAAAGCAATATGAGAGTACACTCAAACTATTAAGTCAACAAGATGACCTCATCGGCACCATCTATACCAAAGCACAAAACAAGATTGACAAACCTGTCTATCTTAAGAAGGTAATCACTATGATAGATGAAGAGCAATGGCTCATCATGGATGGTGATGTAAAAGGTGCTATATATGAAAGCATCTTGGAGAAAAATGGTCAAGATAAAAAAAGTGGTGCTGGTCAGTACTTTACCCCACGTCCACTGATTAAAGCTATGGTTGACTGCTTGCAACCCCAAATTGGTGAGACTGTATGCGACCCCGCCTGTGGTACTGGTGGCTTCTTGCTTGCTGCCTACGATTACATGAAGGAACAAAGCCAGAATCGTGATAAATTGGACTTTTTGAACAACAAAGCGTTACATGGCAATGACATCACCCCACTTGTGGTTACACTTGCCTCCATGAACCTTTATCTTCATGGTATAGGCACAGACCACAGCCCTATCGTATGCGAGGACTCTTTGGAGAAAGAACCTTCCACCTTAGTGGATGTCATCCTTGCCAACCCTCCATTTGGCACACGCCCTGCCGGTTCTGTTGAAATCAATCGTCCAGACTTCTATGTTGAAACCAAGAACAACCAGCTCAACTTCCTTCAGCATATGATGCTGATGCTCAAAACTGGCGGACGTGCAGCAGTAGTCCTGCCAGACAATGTACTTTTTGAAGGCAACGCAGGAGAGACCATTCGCAAGAAACTCTTATCAGATTTCAATCTCCATACCATTCTCCGTTTACCTACAGGTATTTTCTATGCACAGGGAGTAAAGGCAAACGTACTATTCTTTACCAAGGGACAGCCAACTAAGAATATTTGGTTCTACGACTATCGCACTGGTGTAAAACACACCTTGGCTACGAACAAGTTAGAGCGTCACCACCTCGATGACTTTGTAACCTGCTATCATGCTGAGGACATCAATGCCCGCAAAGAGACATATGATGCAGACAAGAACCCATCTGGCAGATGGCGCAAGTATAGCATTGATGAAATCATGGCTCGTGACAAGACAAGTCTTGATATCACTTGGATAAAACAGGGTAATGATACTGAAGATTTACCATTGAGCCAATTGATGTCAAACATCAAGGAACAGAGCATGAATATCAGCAAGGCCGTAAGCGAGTTGGAGAAATTATTGAGTGGAATAAAGGAGGTATAAAATGGACAAAAGTTTGATAAACACTAACATCGAACAGCAGTTTACTGAAGTCGTAAATCTGATAGTTCAGCATCGAAGTAAAGCGTCTATGGCTGTCAATAAGGAGATGCTGCTCACAGCGTGGCATGTAGGTGCCTATGTTTCCAAGAAGTTAAAAAGTGAAGAATGGGGAAGCAAGGTAATTTCCCAACTATCTGAATATATTCGTTCTCAACATCCTGAGATAAAAGGATATAGTAGAAGAAACATATATAATATGGTGATGTTCTATGATGAATATTCTACGGACGCTTTCACTACGATAGTAGATAAGTATCTTGATGCTGAATTTGTGCAGCCAGTGGCTGCACAAATTGAAGTAAAACAATTAGTATCGAAAAGTAAGGCAGTACAATCAAAAAAAGGTGCTGCTGCATTTGTGCAGCCAGTGGCTGCACAAATGCCTAAAATATTGGAGTTGACAACGTTCACTAACCATATAGAAATATTGTGTCGTTGTAAACGTTATGAACAGCGGTTATTCTATATTCTTTATGCACATAAAGAAAAACTAGGAAAAAGAGAGATGCAGCGCTGTGTTGACAATGATACTTATTCCAATCTTCTCGGAAATAAAAGTAATATGTCGAAGGGATTATTAGAGCAATATCCTGATGCTCCTATTATGTTTAAAGACACTGTGTTTTTAGATTTTCTTGGGTTGCCAAAGAAATACAATGAAAGCAAATTGAAGAATGGATTAATAGAGCATATGAAGCAATTTATTCTCGAATTAGGTAAAGATTTCATCTTTATGGATCAGGAATATCCGCTCACCGTTGGTGCTTCTACCTATAAGGCAGACTTGCTGTTTTTTCATCGCGGTCTCCAGGCACTTGTTGCGGTGGAATTGAAGAAAACCAAATTCCATCCTCGAGATCTTGGTCAATTAGAGTTTTACCTTGAAGCTCTTGACCGTGATGTGAAACGTTCCAACGAGAACCCTTCTATAGGCATCATTTTATGTCCTGATGTGGACAAGGTTGTTGTTGAATATGCTATGAGTCGCAGCATGAGTCCTACGATGGTGGCGGAATATAAGCGTATCTTAATTCCACAAGAAAAAATGCAACAACAATTAAGGGAATTCTGTCAGTTCTTCTCAAAAGAAGATAAATCTTAAAATTAATAGACGAATTAATAATGGACACAAAAGCATTAAGACAAAAGATACTCGACCTTGCTATTCACGGCAAGCTCGTTCCACAAGATCCCAACGATGAGCCAGCATCGGTGCTGCTCGAACGTATCCGTGCTGAAAAGGAAAGACTCATCAAAGAGGGAAAAATTAAGAAGGGAAAGAAGTCTGCAAAGACTTCTGATAAGCCGCATTATCCCTTTGAACTGCCGAAGGGGTGGGTGTGGACGACGGTTGGTGAAATTACTAATTATGGCGATAGTGTCAATGTCCAAGTAGAAGACATTGACAATTCTGATTGGGTGTTGGAATTGGAAGATATAGAAAAAGACACAGCCAAGATTATACAACATCTCAACAAAAATGAACGTAAGATAAATGGAACTCGCCATAAATTTCAAAAAGGTCAAATCCTTTATTCAAAGCTTCGCACATATCTAAACAAAGTATTAGTTGCACCTAATGACGGATTCTGTACAACAGAAATAATGGCATTTGGAAGCTATGGAATATTGTCGAATAATTACATCTGCTATGTACTTCGTTCACTTTATTTCCTTGACTATACCTTGCAATGTGGTTATGGAGTAAAAATGCCAAGACTAAGTACCACGGATGCTTGCAATGGCTTGATTCCCTTGCCTCCTCTTGCAGAACAGGAACGAATAGTAAACGAGATTCAACGACTATTCTCTATAATTGATATTGTTGAAAATGGAAAGGATGGTTTGCAAACTGCTATTCAACAAGCGAAAAACAAAATCCTCGACCACGCCATTCACGGCAAACTTGTACCGCAAGACCCGAATGATGAGCCTGCCAGCGAACTGCTCAAACGCATCAATCCAAAGGCTGAAATCACTTGTGATAACCCCCAATATGGCAAGCTGCCGAAGGGGTGGTGTGAAACGACATTAGGAAATACAATTGTGATTAAATCAGGTGATGCTATTAAAGTTCGAGACAATAGAATAGGTAAATACCCAATTTATGGAGGAAACGGCATCACAGGGTATAATGAATCTTACAATGTAGATGGAATAAATATCATAATCGGACGTGTGGGGTTTTATTGTGGTTCTGTTCATTATGTAAATAATAAAATATGGGTAACAGATAATGCTTTTGTTACTAAAATAATGGGAAACGTATATACACCAAAATTCCTCTATTATCTTTTGCAGCAATATGATTTGCAGCAATATTCAAATTCAACAGCACAACCTGTAATTTCTGGCAAAACAGTCTATCCTATTAATGTTATGCTGCCACCGCTTTCCGAGCAATACCGCATCGTTGCAAAGATTGAAGAATTATTCTCTCAACTTGACAAGATTGAATCCTCATTGCAAGCATAAAGGCTTACAATGGGGATTTCCCATTCTTGACACACATCTTATATTGTTACCATTCATTTTAATACAAAACAATATGGTAACACAATTTGAAAAGTATTTGGTCAAGTCAAACTTGGCAAAGAACACGGTAACATCGTACCTATGGACGATGAAGTATTTCCTTGATAATTACAAGGAGGTGAACAAGAAGAATCTGTTGGCTTATAAGGGTTATCTTATGGAGAACTTCAAACCACAGACGGTAAACTTGCGTTTGCAAGCAATGAATAAGTATTTGGAGTTTAGCAAACAAGAGAAGCTAAAGATGAAGTTTGTAAAGGCGCAACAAAAGAACTTCTTGGAGAACGTCATCAGCGATGCCGATTACAAGTTCCTGAAAGCCAAGTTAAAGGCTGACGGTTATGATGAATGGTATTTCATCGTTTGGTTTATGGCTGCCACTGGTGCACGTGTCAGCGAGCTGCTTCAAATCAAAGCTGAGCATGTAGCGGTTGGCTATCTTGACTTGTACAGCAAAGGAGGCAAGATGCGCCGCCTTTACATTCCGAAGAAGCTATGCACCGAAGCCCAAAGATGGCTAACAGAACAAAACATCACCTCTGGCTATCTGTTCACCAATCGTTTAGGCAACCGCCTTTCCACTCGTGGCATAGCTATCCAACTGAAGTACTTTGCCGAAAAGTACGGTCTTAACCGTAATGTGGTTTATCCACACTCCTTCCGTCACCGTTTCGCCAAGAACTTCCTTGACCGTTTCAACGACATCGCCCTCCTTGCCGACCTCATGGGACATGAGAGCATCGAAACAACACGCATTTATCTGCGACGCACAGCAAGCGAACAGCAGAAGATTGTGGACAAGGTTGTTACTTGGTAATCGTATCTATATCATTTAGCCACCGCAAGAATATAGCTTGCGATGGCTAAATATGGTAGTTATTATGAGGCTTCTATCTTCCTTTGCTGCGGATTGCAAATCCGGCGGGACGCCTAGCGGACTTGTGTTCTTGAAAAACTAAAAAAGGGTGCGTTATAGACTTATAATACACTCTCTTCTATCTTGTTAAGCTGATTGAATAGCTCTTCAATCTTTGCAACAATGCGATGTTGTTCTTGTAATGGCGGCAATGGCAGTTGCATTTTTTTTATTGTTGGAACCGTCAATTGTGGTATACTTGACCCCTCTGACCATATTAGTAGGCAATCCAAACAAAATTTCATATATTTTAAGTCAAACGCCGGGTTCGGAACTATTGTTATAAGTCTCACAATCGGTACAAATGGAATATTCCTTATACATGTAAAACCTATTGTTCCTCTTGCCGACACAGTCAAACATGGTTCTATTACCCTTGCGACATTTGTATATCCATACAATCCGTCTTTTTCAACACCATTGGAATATATGGGAATGATGTTTCCATTCGTTTTTTCCTTGGTAAATTCTGTTGGCTTGTCTCCTCCTGCAAATACTTCTTTTGCCAACGATTTCAATGTCGTTTCACACCATCCCTTCAGCAGCTTGCCATATTGGGGGGTATCACAAGTGATTTCTGCCTTTGGATTGATGCGTTTGAGCAGTTCGCTGGCAGGCTCCTCATTCGGGTCTTGCGGTACAAGTTTACCATGAATGGCGAGGTCAAGGATTTTGGATTTGGCAGATTGGACTATGCTTTGTAAATTTTCTCTTCCTTCCTCTACTTTATTTATGAAAGCAAGTAAATAGTCGATCTCTGAAACAATGCGTTTTTGTTCAGAAACAGGTGGAATAGGTACATAAAACTCATTGATGGCTTTCAATGGCACATTTTTGATTGTGCTGCCTGTTGCAGACAACAAAGCATATTTTTGAAAATAGTTAGACTCGATAACATAACACATATATTCCTTGACCAAGAAAGGTGTTATATTAAAATAGCAAGCACTCTTACCCAATATTATTTGTTCATTACTATATGTACCAATATTTCCTATAGTACCGTTTATTGAAACCAATATTGTATGTTCATTCAAAGGTTTCTTATATTTTATGTACTCCTCTTCTGAAACTCTTTTTGTATTATTTTTTATGATGATTTGGCGGTTAGACAAATTATTTCCATTTACAAAATAGTATGCTCCATTAGGATTATATTGTGGTGTTCCATGCAAACCATCCCCAATAACAGAAGTTATATCTTCCAACTTACACCACACCCATCCCTCAGGCAGCTCAAACGGATAATGCGGCTTATCAGAAGGTAAAAGTAGTTGCAGTCATATTCTTTTCTTTTACTAATAAATGTTATATTCCCGGAATTACTTCCCATAAAGGTTTGTTAAGTTTGAAATTTACAGTACTTTTGCAGTAAGTATCTGATTAAAGATTAAAAGTGAAATTTAAAATAAGGTATAGATTATGCAATACAAGAATATCATATTCGATTTAGGTAATGTCCTGGTGAAGCTCAATCCGGAAGGATGCATCGGGGCTTTCAAGGCGATAGGTATGGGAGAACTGGCGAATCCGAATCCTCAGAGTGAGGGGATGAAGCTGATGAGTAAACTGGGTGTCGGAATGATTACCACCGAAGCATTCTGTGATGCATCCATACCTTCCAGAACGCGAAGTTCGATGATTGGCTTTCACTTCGATTCTGACGGAAATGTCAGAATCGAAGCTTTTATTAAAAGGCATCAGAATGATTTGTCAAATGGTGTCAGGCAGGCATAGAGCGGAACGTTGATCATCCAGTCTTGATCCTTATAGGGAAGCATGGAGTAGCGAAGTCCCTTCAGTTGCGGATTGTTGGTGATGAATGTTCTGAGAGATTTCGCCTTAACGTTCACCTCTGCCTTTACTTCTATCGGTATAACCCTGTCGTGCCATTGGGTCAGGAAATCAATCTCTATTGTGGAGTTATCCACAGCATGATAGTATAATGGAATATCCTGGCTTTTCAGCTGGGTGAAGACATATAGTTCTGTAAAGGCACCTTTATATTCAGAGAAAATGCCATCGCCCACCAGCATCGATTCTGCTGAAGTCTCTGCCATCGCTCCCATCAGTCCCACATCGAGCATGAAGAGTTTGAAGGCGTTCAGGTCTTCATAGAATTTGAAAGGGAGGCGTGGGGTATTGACTCTCTGAACCTTATATGCCAGTCCTGCATCTATCAGCCATTGGATGGCCAGTTCGAAATCTGCGGCTCTGGCACTTTTCTTCACGGCTCCATAGATGAACTTCTTGTTCTCTTTGGCAAGTTGGGCAGGGATACTGTCCCACACCATATTAATGCGAGGCACTTCTCTATCTGGTGCGTGCTTCGAGAAATCTCGGCGATAGTCTTGTATAATCTGCTTTTGGATGGAACGGACTTCCTGTAGTCCCTTCTGCTCTACATGGGCGAGTACGGCGGCTGGCATTCCTCCTACATAATAATATTGTCGCAGCAGGCTGATCAATTCTGTTTCCAGTAAATTGATGACGTTCCAATTTCCTTCTTTCAGGATGCTTGCCATTTTCTCTTTTCCCATGGCATCGAGGAATTCGATGAAGTTCATCGGATAGAGGCGCAGCTCTTCTACTTTTCCTACTGGATATGATACCCCGCTATGGAGTGATATTCCCAGCAGGGATCCTGCCACGATGATATGAATATCAGGAGCATCCTCGCAAAAGAACTTTAAAGTTTCTAATGCTTTAGGACAATCTTGTATCTCATCGAGTACCATAAGTGTATCGTTGGGGGTAATATCTACCTGGCTGATGGCGGAGAGTGCCATCAGTATATCAGCTGTTGTGCCGCCTTTTTCAAACACTTCTGCTGCCTTCTGATTTCTGTCGAGACTGAAGAATGCAAGTTTTTTATATTCTCTTTTTCCAAATTCTTGCAGGATATAGGTCTTGCCTACTTGTCTCGCTCCGTTGAGAATCAGAGGTTTATGGTCTTTCTTGTTCTTCCATTCTACGAGTTTGTTATAGATGCTTCTTTCCATGATTTACACTTTTTCTAACGAATAATCGTATGAATTCCGCACTTTTTCTGACGAATAATCGTATGAACTTCACACTTTTTCTGACGAATAGCGGAGCAAAGATACACTTTTTCTAACGAATAACCAAGGAAAAGGCCGACTTTTTCTCTTTTTCCTTTAAAACTTAATATTTGTTATACATTGTGGTTTATTCGCTTTTTCCAATAAAATGTTATACCTTTGCCAACTCATAATAACTAACAAATAATATCAAAATGAATTTTTACAAGACATTAGGACTGAAAAACAGTCGTATCGACGTGGCTGATGCCTTGCGAGGATTGGCAGTGGCAGGTATTATTCTCTATCATTCCGTGGAGCATTTCAATATGTACGATGGAAGCATAGAGCATGCTTATACGCTGGGGTGTGATGATTGGATGGCAGATGTGCTGGCATTGCTGCTGTCGGGAAAGATGTATGGCATTTTTGCCCTGCTCTTCGGATTGAGCTTCTTTATTATGAATGATAACCAGCAGCAGCGGGGAAATTGCTTTTCTGGAAGATTCGCCTGGCGAATGTTCCTCCTGGCAATGCTCGGTATCGTGAACACCGCCTTTTTTGATGGCGATATCCTCTTCTCCTATGCCATCTATGGACTGGTTCTCATCCCATTGAGTTATCTTCCTACCAAATGGCTCTGGTGGGTGGTTGCCTTCCTCTTTATCCAACCGGTAGAAATCTACTCCCTCATTTCGGGATGGCAGGTGGATGCATCGGCATTGAGTGAGGTGTATGGAAATATGTATCATGGTCATCAGCACGGCACCTTCCTGGAGAATGCCTACAGTAACCTGCGATACGGACAGGTGGCTACCTATTACTGGTGCCTGATGAAGGGAAGACATACGCAGACTATCTGCCTCTTCATACTCGGAATGCTGGTGGGGAGAAAGCGTTGGTTCTACAATGAGAACAACAACCTGGCTTTGTGGAAGAAGGTGCTAGCGTTTTCCATCCTGGTATTGATTGTGGGTGACATCGCTGATGTGCGCCACATGGAAACATGGAACAATTGGCTTTATCCTATCTACAACTTCTTCATCCTCTCGTTTGTAGTATCAGGATTCGTTTTGTTGTGGTACGGAAAGGAATGGTTCAGAAAGGGATTGTCGTTCCTGCGCCAGTTTGGCAAGATGAGTCTGACCAACTATTTCCTCCAGTCTATCATCGGTTGCGGACTGTTTGCCTATTATGGTTTCAATCTCCAGACAAAGCTTGGTATCACCTACGCCTTTTTTGTGGGTATTGCCATGGTGGTAGTACAATGCCTCTTCTCCAACCTTTGGCTCAAGTATCACTCCCATGGTCCTTTCGAGGGAATATGGAAGAAACTGACCTGGATTAAATTCTAAAACTTTAAGATTTTGAGATAAAAAAAGGTGTGTCATAAATCCATGATACACCTTTTTATTTTTTATTGATCCTTTCTGAATATCCTTCTTTTACTAATAAATGTTATATTCCCGCCATTCCTTTTCCAAATCATTTGTTTTCTCCCGAATTTACAGTACTTTTGCAGTAAGTATCTAATTAAGGATTAAAAGTGCGATTTAAAGTAACGAATAGTATGATGCAATACAAGAATGTCATATTCGATTTAGGTAATGTCCTGGTAAAGCTCAATCCGGAAGGATGCATCGGGGCTTTCAAGGCGATAGGAATGGGGGAACTGGCGAATCCGAATCCCCTGAGTGAGGGGATGAAGCTGATGAGCAAACTGGGTGTGGGAATGATTACCACCGAAGCATTCTGCGATGCAGCCCGTGAGTTGACAGGAGCTGATGTGACGAATGAAGAGATCATCGATGCTGCCAACAAGATGCTGGTGGAGATTCCTGATGAGAAAAAGAAGCGACTCCTGCAGTTGAAGAAGGCTGGTTATCGCCTCTTCCTCTTGAGCAATACCATTGATATACATTGGGATTATTGCGTGGAGCATCTCTTCCCTTATCAGAACTATGGGGTAGAGGATTATTTCGATTACTGTTTCCTCTCTCAGCGAATGCATCTGGCTAAGCCTGATGCCCGTATCTATGAAGAGGTAATCAGACAGGCGAACATCCATCCCGATGAAACTCTCTTCATCGATGATCTGAAGGAAAACTGTGAGGCTGCCGAGAAGTTGGGCATCCATACCTCCCAGAACGTGAAGCTCGATGATTGGCTTTCACTTCGATTCTGACTTCTTATCATCTGACAGGAATCCCTATCTTGTTACATACATAACAAAGCGAGAAAAATGATATATATAAATTATTGTCACAAAAATAACATATCCGATAGCAAAATGTCATTTTCAAGGCTAAAAACGAGTGGTTGACCCATATCAAGAAAAACATATTGCAATGATATTTCTCGGCAAAAGATGCCGTTATTCGATAAAAAAGTGTTAACTTTGCACTCGTATTTAAGGAATAACAAATAATAAATTTTAAAAAGGTTAATAATTATGATGACTATTTTTACAATGACTTTCGCCGCAGTTATGTTTTCAGGTATGGTTCTTTGCATGGGCATGTTCTTGAAACACGTAGTAAACTCAATTCCAGAAATGACTAACATGAGCCATTCTGTTAGCTTGAGCAAGTAAGAATAGAACACTACGATATATATAATATATATAAATGAATCACTTTAGAAATAGAGAGATTTATATAAAGATGAGGGTGTGTCATAAGTCTGTGACGCACCCTCTTTTGTTTTTTATTTATCCTTTCTGAATATCTTATCCACGACTATAGCAATGGCGCCATCGCCCGTTACATTGCAGGCGGTACCGAAACTGTCCATCGCAATATAGAGGGCTATCATAAGTGCTTGCATATCAGCATTGAAACCTAAAACTGAGGCTAGCGGACCTAGCGCTGCCATGACGGCTCCTCCCGGAACTCCTGGAGCTGCTACCATGCAGATGGCGAGCACGAAGATGAAGTTGAGAAAGAGAGGAAGATTGCACGGCATACCATTGATGAGACAGATGGTGAGCGCACAACAGGTAATCTTCATCATTGATCCCGAGAGATGGATGGTGGCACAGAGCGGAATGGTGAATCCGGCAATGCCATCGGTGACGCCGTTTTTCAAGGTCTGCTTCAGAGTTACCGGAATGGTGGCTGCCGATGATGATGTGCCAAGTGCCGTGAAGTAGGCTGGCAACATGTTGAGCAACAGCTTAAAAGGATTCTTATGGGACAAGCTGCCAGCCAACAGATATTCGTAAAGTAAGATGACGATATGGAGTACAAGAATGACGAGGATAATCTGTGCAAAGACCAGCAGAATGTGGTAGGCTTCGCCGGAGAAAGTCATGCCCAGGAAGATGCCGAAGATATAAAGGGGCAGTAGGGGAATGATGACTTTGGCGATGACACCTGATACGATTTCCTTGAATTCCTGAAAAACGTTCTGCATGGTGCGGCTGCCTTTGTGGGCAATGCCCAGTCCGGCAATGAACGAGAAAACGAGGGCGCTCATCACATCTACCATGGCAGGTATCTTGATTTCGAAGAAGGGTTTGAGTTCTTCAGCCTTATCTACTGCCACATGGGCAGAATTGGCAATCATGTGTGGGAAGAGTGCCGAACCTGTACCATAGGCAAGCAGACCCGCCAGGATGGTGTCGGCAAAGGCGATGCCCACAGTGGTAAGGAGGAGTTTTCCGGCTCCGTGACCGATGTCGGCAATGGCTGGCGTAACGAGACCGATGATGATGAGCGGTATCATAAAGCCCAGAAACTGGCTGAAGATGCCGTTGAAGGTGAGAAACGCTCTGACGGCCGCTTCATTGAAGAAATTGCCGAAGATTACACCCAACAGGATGGCAATGATGATTCTTGCCAATAGTGGCATTTTAATTCTTTTCATATTCGTAAAATTGCTTTTTGCCTGCAAAGGTACGATATTTCTGACTTTTTTCCAAGTATTTTGGTTATAGATTATACTTTTTCTAACGAATAACCAGGAAAAAGCCCACTTTTAAAAGTAAGGCCTGTTTAAAATGTTTATATTTCACGAAAATAATCTCTGATTTATGCCGTAATCTGGAATATTTTTCGTATCTTTACACCATCAAACAGAATGACTATGTTTAAAAAGAAAGATATGAATCCTCAGTTACTGAACTTTCGCATATCAGGAAGTTAAAGGAGTTAAGGAAGTTAAGGAGTTAAGACGTATGTCTTGCTGCTTAAAAACTACGCCAAAAAGACTGTTGTCTTAACTCCTCAGCGACCGTAGGGAGCGATAACTCCTTTAACTTCTGAGCTTGCGAAACTTGAATAAATATAGATAAAGATATGAGACTCAATCTTAGTTCACAAATCGTACTCAATAAAGTACCTGTAGAGTTCTACAAGCCAAAGACGACTGTAGAATACTCTGAAATCTCCAGAATGGAGAAGATTCATACAGACATCTTTGCCTCTATGGCAGAAGGTGCCAGTCATGTAGCTGATAAAATAGAAGCTGGCATCAAGGCGGCACAGCAGGAAGGCAAATTCTATGTGATGGCGCTGGGTTCCGGTTCTTCTCTCTATTCTGTATACGATGAACTCGTTCGCCGTTACAACGAGAAGATCCTGAGCTTCCGCAATGTTGTTGTATTCAATGCATACGAATATTATCCGCTCCAGAAGGACAGCTCTCTCCGTACCATCAACCAGTTGAAGGATCGTTTCCTCAATCATGTGGATGTGGCTGAGCAGAACATCTTTACACTGGATGGTTTTGTGGCACAGGATGCCGTACAGGACAGTTGCCGTCTTTATGAGCAGCGTATCAAGACCTTTGGCGGTCTCGATGTAGCCCTCATAGGTATAGGCCGTTCGGGTAATATTGCAGCCAACGAGCCAGGTTCGGGCATCCAGTCGATGACCCGTATCATCCTCATCGGCAATACCTCTCGCGAAGAGATGGAGAACAGTGAGCAGACCAAGGAAACCATTCCTCCGTGTTCGCTCACCATGGGTATCGCTACCTTACTCTCAGCCAAGAGCATCTATCTGACAGCCTGGGGCGAAGAGAAGGCAGAGATTATGCAGAAGGTGGTGGAGAACTCTATCACAGATACCCTGCCGGCATCATTCCTTCAGACTCATCCGAATGCTCATGTTGTCATCGACCTGGGTGCAGCTCACCATCTGACGCGTATCGAGCATCCATGGCTCGTAACTTCATGCCAGTGGAGTGATAAACTGGTGCGTTCGGCACTGGTATGGCTCTGCCAGAAACTCGGTAAGCCTATCCTGAAGTTGACCAATAAGGATTATAATGAGAACGGACTGAGCGAACTTCTGGCACTCTATGGTTCTGCCTATAATGCCAATATCAAGATTTTCAATGATTTGCAGCATACCATTACCGGATGGCCAGGTGGTAAGCCGAATGCCGATGATACCTATCGCCCGGAGCGTGCAACACCATTCCCTAAGAAGGTTATCGTATTCTCTCCACACCCAGACGATGATGTTATCTCTATGGGAGGAACCATCCGTCGACTGGTACAGCAGAACCACGATGTGCATGTAGCTTACGAAACATCAGGAAACATTGCTGTGGGTGATGAGGAAGTAACAAGATTCATGCACTTTATCAATGGTTTCAACCAGCTTTTTGCAGACTCAAAAGACAGCATCATCTCTAATAAATATAAGGAAATCAAGACCTTCTTTGCCAAGAAGAAGGAGAGTGACTTCGATACGAGAGATATCCTGACCATCAAGGGACTGATCCGCCGTGGTGAGGCTCGTATCGCTTGTACTTATAATGAAATTCCGCTTGATCATGTCCACTTCCTCGACCTGCCATTCTATGAGAGCGGCAAGATAGAAAAGTTGCCAATGACCGAGAAGGATGTGGAGATAGTGAGAGCTCTGTTGCAGAAGGTGCAGCCACATCAGATTTATGTTGCCGGCGACCTTGCTGACCCTCACGGAACCCACAAGAAGTGTACTGATGCCGTTCTGGCAGCTATCGACGAAGAGAAGAAAGCGGGTGCAGAATGGTTGAAGGACTGTCGCATATGGATGTATCGTGGTGCCTGGGCAGAATGGGAGATTGAGAATATCGAAATGTGTGTTCCTTTGAGCCCTGAGGAGTTGCGGGCAAAGCGTAACTCTATCCTCAAGCATCAGTCGCAGATGGAGAGTGCTCCTTTCTTGGGTAATGACGAGCGCCTGTTCTGGCAGAGAGCCGAGGACCGTAACCGTGCTACAGCATCGCTCTACGACCAGTTGGGTCTGGCATGCTATGAGGCCATGGAGGCTTTCGTGGAGTACAAGCCATTGTAATACCTTATTAATATATTTAACTGAACTTCCTGATATGCGAAAGTTCAGTAAATCCTTAATTCCGCAACACTATAATTTAATATTTTTTATAAGCACCTGAGCAACAAAAAGTTGCTCAGGATTTTGCCATGTCAGAAATTTCACTTATCTTAGTGTTGCAAATAAAAAGCAAATAAAACTCTGAATGACATGGCAAAAGTACAAATAAAATCTGAGAAACTCACTCCTTTTGGAGGAATTTTTTCTATTATGGAGCAATTTGATGCTCTTTTAGCTCAAACCATAGATTCCACCTTGGGATTGAGATGCACTATGTTTGGTTATCAATATAGCGAAATTCTACGCTCTCTGATGTGCGTATATCTTTGTGGCGGCTCATGTATTGAGGATGTTACAACTCACTTGATGAAACATTTGTCTCTTCATCCAACTCTTCGCACTTGCAGCGCAGACACCATATTGCGTGCTATCGAAGAACTGACTTGTAAGAACATCACCTATAAATCTGCTTCTGGCAACTCCTATGATTTCAATACTGCAGACAAGATGAACTGCTTATTGATCAAAGCCCTGCTTGCTACTGGTCAATTGAAATCCGGTCAAGAGTATGATTTTGACTTTGACCATCAGTTCATTGAAACAGAGAAGCATGATGCAAAACCAACCTACAAGAAGTTCCTGGGCTATAGTCCAGGTGTGGCAGTCATTAACGACATGATTGTCGGTATTGAAAATAGAGACGGCAACACAAACGTGCGCTTCAACCAAAGAGAGACTTTGGAAAGAATCTTCAAGCGACTGGAGGCATCAGAAGTATATATATCCCGTGCCCGCATGGATTGCGGCTCATGCTCGGAGGAAATCGTAGATATGGTAGAGGCCCATTGCAGGCATTTTTATATTCGTGCCAACAGATGCTCTTCCTTCTACGATTCCATGTTTGCCTTGACTGGATGGAAAACTGTTGAAATCAACGGTATTGAATTTGAGCTGAATTCCATCCTTGTTGAGAAATGGAAAGGAAAACCGTATCGTCTTGTCATACAGAGACAAAGGCGAATAGAGGGAGACCTTGACATTTGGGAAGGCGAATATACCTACAGATGTATACTGACTAACGATTACAAGTCGAGTGCAAGAGACATTGTGGAATTCTACAATCTTCGTGGTGGCAAGGAACGCATCTTCGATGACATGAACAATGGCTTTGGCTGGAATCGGTTGCCAAAATCGTTCATGGCACAGAATACAGTATTCCTGCTTATGACAGCTCTCATCAGAAACTTCTACAAAGCTATTATGCAGAGATTGAAAACCCATGAATTTGGATTGCGTGCCACCAGCAGAATCAAGACCTTTGTGTTCAAGTTCATCTCTGTTCCTGCAAAATGGATTAAGACGTCACGTAGGCATGTATTGAACATTTATTCAGACAACTATGCTTATGCCAACCTGTTCAAGACAGACTTTGGTTAAAGGCCATGCTTTTCTGGTTAAACCGGCGTATTACCTCAAGTCGCTTTATGGGGTAAGGGAATTTTGTGTTTACGACGTTTCTGTTATGACCAAGGAATATGTACAATAAAAGAATTTTTGTCGTTTTACAAGTAAATTCCCACGAAACCCTATAGGTTGCGGATTTGAGGTAAATAATAAAGTGACCCTAGTTTTAGGGTTGAGAGTTTGTTTTTAGGTTTGCCGCTTGAGGGGTCATTTAGGCCTTTCAAGCGTTTTTTTTATGGCTTGTTTCAAAATGAAACGAATAATGCGTAATTTGCTTTCATTTTGTTCTGTATTTTAAAAAGAACTATACAAAACAATAACCAAATTAAAATATTAACATCAAAAAGTAAGTAATATTTTGAAATATTGAGCAAAATGTCGTACCTTTGCACCAGAAAATAAACAAAATGTAAATTAATTAATAGGAGAGATTAACATGAAAAAGATTGAAGCAATCATCCGTAAGACTAAGTTTGAGGATGTAAAAGAAGCTTTGCTTGCCGCCGACATCGAGTGGTTCTCTTACTACGATGTAAGAGGAGAGGGCAAGATGAGACAGGCTCGAATCTATCGTGGTGTTATGTATGATACCAGTAGTATCGAGCGAGTGTTGCTGAATGTTGTCGTGCGCGACAAGAACGTAGAGAAAACGATTAATGCCATCCAGGAGGCTGCCCGTACAGGCGAGATTGGTGATGGTCGAATCTTTGTAATTCCTGTAGAGGATACCGTAAGAATCCGTACAGGTGAAAGAGGCGATATCGCTCTCTATAATGCTGAGCAGGAGAAATAATATTTAATGTTAAGTGTTTAATGTTAAATGTTAACTGAATTGGATGAATTAATAGTAAAATCGGAATGTTTGGGAGTTAGGTGAGAGTATCGAGTGCTAAGTGGACGTATGCTAACTTAACATTTAACACTTAACATTTAACATTCCTTCTTAAAAGGTAAAGATTATGAGTGTACAGGATTTAGGAATTTCAGTAGATACCGTATGGATGCTCTTGGCAGCCATGTTGGTCTTTTTTATGCAGCCGGGATTTGCCCTCTGCGAGGCGGGCTTTACCCGTAGTAAAAATACAGCGAACATCTTGTTTAAGAACTTTGTCGACTTCATGGTCGGTTCTGTTCTCTTCTGGTTCGTAGGTTTCGGATTTATGTTTGGTAGCGATGGCGCCGGTTTCATCGGTATGCCTAACTTCGGCGATTTGTCTTTCTATACAAATGCAGCCGGTCTTCCTACTGAAGGCTTCCTGATGTTTGAAACCGTATTCTGCGCTACTAGTGCTACCATCGTTTCAGGTGCTATGGCAGAACGTACCAAGTTCTCCATGTACTGCATTTACTCATTCTTCATTTCATTGATTATCTACCCTGTAGAGGGTCATTGGACATGGGGTGGCGGTTGGCTTTGCAACAGCGAGGCAGGTTCTTTCATGATGAACACCTTCGGTGCAGCCTTCCATGATTTCGCAGGTTCTGCCATCGTACATAGTGTTGGTGGTGTACTTGCCTTGGTTGGTGCTATCTGCTTAGGTCCTCGTCTTGGTAAGTATCGCAATGGTAAGAGTACTGCTATCCCAGGTCACAATCTGATGGCTGCTGCCCTGGGTGTATTCATCCTCTGGTTCGGATGGTTCGGATTCAACCCTGGTTCTCAGCTCGCTGCTTCTGGTGAGGTTAACCGTGTTGCTATCAGTCACGTATTCCTGACAACCAACCTGGCTGCAGTCTGCGGTGGTTTGGCTACCATGTTCACATCTTGGATCAAGTATGGCAAGCCATCATTCTCATTGACATTGAATGGTATCTTGGCTGGTTTGGTAGCCATTACTGCTGGTTGCGACTTGGTTAGTCCATTGGGTTCAGCCATCATCGGTCTCTTGGCAGGTATCATCTTGGTATTCTCTATTGAGTTCATCGATACCAAACTTCATATTGATGATCCTGTTGGTGCAAGTTCAGTTCATGGTGTTTGTGGTATCTTCGGTACCTTGATGACTGGTCTCTTCGCCCTTGATGGTGGCGCCTTCTATGGTGGTGGCTTCGGATTCTTCGGTGCTCAGTGCTTCGGTATCCTCTGCATCGACCTTTGGGCAGCCGTAACAGGTATCATCCTCTTCTGGGGTATCAAGAAGATTGCTGGTCTCCGTGTTGACAAGAGAATCGAGGAAGAAGGTCTCGATATCTACGAGCATGGTGAAAGTTGCTACAACTAAAGAAACTTTCATATAGCGAGCGAGAGAGATTTTTCAGCAGAAGTTTTGGCGAGCAGAGTTATAATTAGTACCTTTGAATAAGGTACGCTGCATCTCAACAATATAAATAAATCGCGATTTATTTTGTATTGTCTTCGATTTGGAGAACCTTTGCTGCCGAAACTTTTAAAAACAAAAATGTATCACATAAAAATAAGAGAATATGAAGAAGATTTTTGATATAAAGAAGATGGGTGCCATTGCACTCGGTTTGGTTGCTTTTGCTCCTGCAGCTTCTGCTCAGGATGAGGTGGAAACTACAATCGCTGCAGATGTTGTAAACCAGTATATCTGGCGTGGTCAGTCACTGGGAGAAGTCTCTTTGCAGCCAACACTCGGTATTGGTTACAAGGGCTTGTCTCTGACAGCTTGGGGAAGTGTAGGTATCTCTCAGCCAGAGGATACTAAGGAGTTTGACCTTACCTTGGCTTATGAAACCGGTGGTTTCCATATCGGCGTGACCGATTACTGGTTCAACTCTCCTAACGAGAAGTATTTCGCCTATAAGGCACATGAAACTTCTCATGTTTTTGAGGCAAATGTAGGTTATGACTTTGGTCCAGTTGCCTTGAACTGGTACACCAACTTTGCAGGCAATGATGGATTAAATAAGGATGGTGACCGTGCTTATTCTTCATATGTTGAGGCTACAGCCCCATTCAAGTTAGGCGGTTGCGATTGGGCAGCAAGTATAGGCGCAGTTCCATTTGCTACATCTTTCTATGGTGATGCCAATGGTTTTGCAGTTACCAATGTTTCACTGAAAGCTACCAAGGATTTGAAGATTACAGATTCTTTCTCTGTTCCTGTCTTCGCTCAGGTCGCTGCCAATCCTAGCACTGAGAAAGCTTACCTGGTAGTAGGTTTTACCTTGCAGCCATAATAGGCTCTTAGGTTTTACGATATAATCTTACGTTGGTAGGTTTAAGTTTTTATTTTTTTATTTTAAATGCCGATAGTTCCGTCAAAGAGCTATCGGCATTTCTTTGTATGATATGGGGGGTAAGAAACTGTGTATAATGCCCTGGATACTTTGTTGCATATCTATGAGCGTATAATATGCCCTGGATACGCTTTGTTTATCTTAAAAATGATTGTATTTTACAGATTGTAATTAAATAGTATATTTTTCTTTTCAGTTTATTATATGTTTTAATCTAATATGCGTTAATATGTTATTGTTGTGATAAAGTAAAGACAAAATGCTACTAATCTTTTCTTTATTCTAACAAAAAGTTGTAATTTTGCACCCGAAACATAGCAAAAAGTAATTTTGAGCTTTGTTTTGCTTGGTTTACTCCTAAAAGAATGGATTGGACATGCCAAGGTGAATAAGAGAGAATAATAGTTAAAAATAACCGTAAAAGAAAGGAAAAGATTTATGTGTGGAATCGTATCTATCTTCAATATTCAGGAGCAAACTCCTGAATTGCGACAGCAAGCGCTTCGTATGAGCCAGAAGATTCGCCATCGCGGACCAGACTGGAGTGGAATCTACTGTGGTGGTTCTGCTATCCTGGCACATGAGCGTCTGAGTATTGTTGACCCTGAAAGTGGTCGCCAACCTTTGTTTGCACCAGACAAGAAACAGGTGCTTGCCGTAAACGGTGAGATTTATAATCATCAGGACATCCGTGCCCGTTTTGCCGGCAAATACCAGTATCAGACTGGTTCCGACTGCGAGGTGATTCTTTCTCTCTATCGTGAGATGCGAGCAGATTCCGACTTCGATTCCTTAATATATAAAGGTGAGGATGCGCTCCACGCCCGTATCTCCAAGATGCTTGAAGAGCTGAATGGTATCTTTGCCTTCGCACTTTACGATGCCGAACGTGATGAGTTTCTCATCGCCCGCGACCCTATCGGTGTGATTCCTCTTTATATTGGTTATGATAAGGATGGAAAAGTGCTGGTGGCAAGTGAGTTGAAGGCTTTGGAAGGTCAGTGCGACCACTACGAGCCATTCCTCCCAGGTCATTATTATTATAGCAAGAACCCTGGCATGAAGCGATACTATACACGCGATTGGTTTGAGTATGCTGCCATGCAGAAAAAATATCAGATTGATGATGCCAAGAAGGCTGAAGAACAGCTGAAGGATACTGAACCTCAGGAGAAAGCGGCAGTGAGAGAGATTCATGATGCTTTGGAGGCTTCTGTCAAACGTCAGTTGATGAGTGATGTTCCTTATGGTGTTCTTCTCAGTGGTGGTCTTGATTCTTCTGTCATCTCTGCTGTAGCCGAGAAATATTCTTCTACCCGTGTAGAGAATGGGGGAGAGACCAAGGCATACTGGCCTCGACTTCACTCCTTCGCTGTTGGTTTGAAGGGTGCGCCTGATCTGGCAAAGGCACGTTTGGTTGCCGAACACATCGGAACTGTGCATCACGAAATCAACTACACCATTCAGGAAGGTCTGGATGCTATCCGTGATGTCATTTATTTTATCGAGACCTACGATGTGACTACCGTCCGTGCATCTACCCCGATGTATCTTTTAGCGAGAGTCATCCGAAGCATGGGTATCAAGATGGTGCTTTCGGGCGAGGGTGCCGACGAGGTATTCGGAGGTTATCTCTACTTCCATAAAGCACCGGATGCCAAGGCATTCCATGAGGAAACCGTGCGCAAGCTCGGCAAACTCTACCTCTACGATTGTCTGAGAGCCAACAAGAGTTTGGCTGCATGGGGCATCGAGGGCCGTGTGCCTTTCCTCGACAAGGAGTTCCTGGATGTAGCGATGGGTATGAACCCGGTTTTGAAGATGTGTCCGGATAAGACCATCGAGAAAAAGGTGGTTCGTGAGGCATTTGCCGATTTGCTTCCAGAAGAAGTGGCATGGCGACAGAAGGAGCAGTTCTCAGATGGTGTGGGCTATTCATGGATTGATACCCTGAAGCAGATTACCGCATCTGCCGTCAGCGATGAGCAGATGGCGCATGCTGCTGAGCGATTCCCTATCAACCCTCCACAGAATAAGGAGGAGTATTATTATCGTTCTATCTTCGCCGAGCATTTCCCAAGCGACAGCGCTGCCAAAAGCGTACCTAGTGTGCCTAGCGTAGCATGTTCTACAGCTGAAGCCCTTGCCTGGGATGCTTCATTCAAGAACCAGAACGACCCTAGCGGCAGAGCCGTGGCGGGAGTTCACGAACAGGCGTATAAATAAATAGAAATGTTAAATGTTAAGTGTTAAATGTTAGTTGCCTCGCAGATTATTTGTGAGACCTTTAGCATGTCGCAAGGGCATAAGCCTAATTTAACACTTAACATTTAACACTTAACATTCAAATTAAGAATAACCGATATAAAACGAACAAGAAATGGAAAAAGGATTGTACAGTTCAGCCTATGAGCACGATGCGTGTGGCGTAGGTATGGTGGTGAATATCCACGGTAACAAGAGTCATGAGCTGGTCGATAACGCCTTGAAGGTGCTCGAAAACATGCGTCATCGTGGTGCAGAGGGTGCCGATAACAAGACGGGCGACGGTGCCGGTATCATGCTCCAGATTCCACATGAGTTTATTCTTCTTCAGGGTATCCCGGTGCCAGAAAAAGGTAAATATGGTACGGGTCTCGTCTTCTTGCCTAAGGATGAGAAGAAACAGCAGGATATTCTCTCTATCATGATTGAGGAAATTGAACGCGAGGGATTGCAGCTGATGCATCTCCGCAATGTGCCTACTAACCCTGATTGTTTGGGTGAGGCTGCTTTGAGTAACGAACCAGCTATCAAACAGGTGTTTATCACAGGTGTTACAGATGATAAGGTGCCTGTCTTTGAGCGCACCCTCTTTCTTATCCGTAAACGTATTGAGAAACGTGTCAGCGATCCTGATTTCTATATTTGTTCGTTGTCTAATTCGAACATCGTATATAAGGGTATGTTGAGCAGCCTCCAGTTGCGCCAATATTATCCTGACTTGACCAATAATTATTTCACAAGCGGTCTGGCTCTGGTTCACTCCCGCTTCTCTACCAACACCTTCCCAACATGGAGTCTGGCTCAGCCATTCCGTCTCCTAGCCCACAATGGTGAGATTAACACCATCCGTGGTAACCGTGCCTGGATGAAGGCTCGTGAGAGTGTGTTGAGCAGCGAGGCTTTGGGCGATATCCGTGAGATTTCTCCTATCGTCCAGCCTGATATGAGTGACTCTGCCAGCCTCGACAATGTATTTGAGTTCTTCGTGATGAGCGGTTTGTCATTGCCTCATGCCATGGCTGTCATGGTGCCTGAGAGCTTCAATGACAAGAACCCTATCTCTGAGGATCTGAAGGCATTCTATGAGTACCACTCTATCCTGATGGAGCCATGGGATGGTCCTGCCGCCCTGCTCTTCAGCGATGGCCGTTATGCCGGTGGTATGCTCGATAGAAACGGTTTGCGCCCTGCACGCTATACCATCACCAAGAACGATATGATGGTAGTCGCATCTGAGGTAGGTGTCATGGATTTCGACCCAACCGAGATTGCCGAGAAGGGTCGTCTGCAGCCTGGTAAGATCCTCTTGATTGATACCCAGGAAGGCAAAATCTATTATGATGGTGAAATCAAGGAGCGCCTGGCTGCCCAGCATCCATATCGTCAGTGGTTGAACACCAACCGTATTGAACTGGAGAAACTTCGCAGTGGCCGTAAGGTGGAAAATGGTGTGGACAACCTCACTCGCAAGGAATTGGAATTCGGTTTTGGCGAGGAAGATATCGACGGTACTATCATCCCAATGGCTACCAAGGGTCAGGAACCTACTGCTTCTATGGGTAATGATACTCCGCTTGCTGTGCTTTCCGACCAGCCACAGATTTTCTTTAACTACTTCCGTCAGCAGTTTGCTCAGGTTACCAACCCTGCTATCGATTCTATCCGTGAGAACCTCGTGATGAGTCTTACCGAGTATATCGGTAGAGTAGGTTCCGGCATCCTGAACCCAGACGAAAGCAACTGCAAGATGGTCCGTCTGCCACATCCTATCTTGACTAATACCCAGCTGGATATCCTTCAGAATATCCGCTACAAGGGCTTCAATACCGTCAAGCTCCACATGCTCTTCGAAACCGCCAAGGGCGAAGAAGGACTGCATGAGGCTCTGGATGAACTCTGCAAGGAGGCTGCCAAGAGCGTGGATGATGGCTACAACTACATCATCTTGAGCGACCGTGGTGTGGATGAAACTCATGCCGCCATTCCATCTCTGCTCGCCGTGAGTGCCGTACATCATTATCTGATTGATGCCGGCAAGCGTGTGCAGACTGCCCTCATCGTTGAGAGCGGTGAAATTCGTGAGGTAATGCATGCAGCCCTCCTGTTGGGTTACGGTGCATCAGCCCTCTGTCCATACTTGACATACGCCATCCTCGACGACCTTGTAAAGAAGGGAAAGATTCAGGAGGATTACCATACAGCCGAGCAGAACTACATCAAGGCTGTGAAGAAGGGCTTGTTCAAGATTATGGCTAAGATGGGTATCTCTACCATCCGAAGCTATCGAGGTGCCAAGATCTTCGAGAGCATCGGTTTGAGCGAGAGCCTTCTGAAGAGCTACTTCGGAACAGAGGTGAGCACCATCGGCGGTATCGGACTCGAGACCATCGCCCGTGATGCCATCCGCCTGCACGACAAGGCATTCGAGACCAAGAAGCTCGAGTTCCTGCCAAGTATGGGACAGTTCCACTACCGCAAGGACGGTATCAAGCACGCTTGGAACCCAGAGACCATCGCCACTCTGCAGCTCGCAACCCGCAAGGGCGATTATGATCTCTTCAAGAAATATACACATCTCGTTGACGATAAGCAGGAGCCTATCTTCATCCGCGACTTCTTCAGCTTCCGCAAGAATCCTATCTCTATAGATAAGGTGGAGCCGGTAGAGGAAATCGTGAAGCACTTCGTTACCGGTGCGATGAGTTTCGGTGCCCTCTCCAAAGAGGCTCACGAGGCAATGGCACTCGCCATGAACGCCCTCGGTGCCCGAAGCAATACCGGTGAAGGTGGTGAGGATAACGAGCGATTCCATTCTACACAGGATGGCATCAGCCTCTCAAGCAAAACCAAGCAGGTGGCTTCCGGTCGATTTGGTGTGACAACAGAATATTTGGTAAATGCAGAGGAAATCCAGATTAAGGTGGCACAGGGTGCTAAACCGGGTGAGGGTGGTCAGTTGCCTGGCTTCAAGGTCAACGAGGTCATCGCCAAGACCCGTCACTCTATCCCTGGCATCAGCCTGATTTCTCCTCCACCTCATCACGATATCTACAGTATCGAGGATTTGGCTCAGCTCATCTTCGACCTCAAGAACGTAAACCCTAAGGCGGCTATCTCCGTGAAGTTGGTAGCTGAGAGTGGTGTGGGTACCATCGCTGCCGGTGTAGCTAAGGCGAAGGCAGACCTCATCGTTATCTCTGGTGCTGAGGGTGGTACAGGTGCCAGCCCTGCATCAAGTATGCGTTTCGCTGGTATCTCTCCTGAAATCGGACTTTCTGAAACCCAGCAGACTCTGGTGAAGAACGGTCTTCGCGGACAGGTTCGTCTGCAGGTGGATGGTCAGTTGAAGAGCGGTCGTGACATCATCCTGATGGCTCTGCTCGGTGCTGAGGAATTCAGTTTCGGTACGGCAGCCCTCATCGTTTTGGGTTGTGTCATGATGCGTAAGTGTAACCTGAATACCTGTCCTATGGGTGTTGCCACACAGGATCCTAAGCTCCGTGCGCACTTCCGTGGCAGCTACAAGTACCTCATCAACTACTTCCGCTTCCTCGCCGAGGAGGTTCGTGAGTATCTGGCTGAGATGGGTTACACCTCATTGAACGATATCATCGGTCATACCGAGCTCATCGTCCGTAAGAAGGATGAGGAGATTGTTCCTACCGAGGGTGCTGATGCCGTAGAGCCAGAGGTGGCTAAGAGCATCGAGGAAAAGGCAGACTTGCTCGACTTCTCTCGTCTCTTGCATCGTGAGACAGGTCATTGCTCGCTCTATCATACTACCGAGCAGATTCATGACCTAGACAATGTGCTCGACCAGCAGTTGATTCGTGGTGCACAGCGTGCCATCGAGAATCAGGAAGAGGTGAACCTCGATTTCGCCATCAAGAATACCGACCGTGCCGCAGGTGCCATGCTGAGCGGTATGATTGCCGAGAAATATGGTGAGGCGGGTCTTCCTGACAAGACCGTAAACGTGAAGTTCAAGGGTTCTGCAGGTCAGAGTTTCGGTGCCTTCCTGGTCAATGGAGTGGATTTCAAACTCGAGGGTGAGACCAATGACTATTTCGCCAAGGGACTTTCAGGAGGTCGTATTTCCATCCTTCCTCCTATCCGCAGCAACTTCTCTGCCGAGGATAACATCATCGCCGGTAACACCGGATTGTATGGTGCCACAAGCGGTGAGTTGTATATCAATGGTAAGGTAGGAGAGCGCTTTGGTGTTCGTAACTCCGGTGCCATCGCCGTGATTGAGGGTGCTGGCGACCACTGCTGCGAGTATATGACGGGCGGTAGAGTAGTAGTGCTCGGTGAAACCGGCCGTAACTTCGCCGCTGGTATGAGTGGTGGTGTTGCCTACGTATGGGATAAGAACCACAACTTCGATTACTTCTGTAACATGGATATGGTGGAGATTAACCTCGTGGAGGATAGCACCTATCGCAAGGAGTTGCACGAGCTGATTCGTCAGCATTATCTCTACACCGGCAGTAAGCTTGCCCGTACCATGCTCGACGACTGGAACCACTACGTAGAGGATTTCATCCAGGTAGTGCCAATCGAGTACAAGCGAGTTCTCCAGGAGGAACAGGTAAAGAAGTTGCAGCAGAAGATTGCGGATATGCAGCGAGATTATTAATAGTTAACAGTTAATAGTTTATAGTTGATAGGGACTTCCGTGCTCAAGGGCGTTAGCCTCTATAAACTATAAACTATAAATTATAAACTGAATATAACGATGGGAAATCCAAAAGCATTTTTGACTATACCTCGCAAGGAAGCAGGTTATAGACCAATTCACGATAGAATCCTCGACTTCAGCGAGGTAGAACAGACATTGAATAGCAACGACCGCCGACAGCAGGCTTCACGTTGCATGGATTGTGGTGTGCCTTTCTGTCACTGGGCTTGTCCGCTGGGCAACAAGGCACCGGAGTGGAATGATGCCCTCTACAAGGGCGACTGGGAGCAGGCTTACCGTCTCCTCAATTCCACCAACGACTTTCCGGAGTTCACAGGACGCATCTGTCCTGCACTCTGTGAGAAGGCGTGTGTATTGAATCTCATGGATCATGAGCCAACCACCAACCGTGAGGATGAGTGTGCCATCGTGGAGCACGCCTTCTCTGAGGATTATGTACATGTTGAGATTCCTGAGCGTAATGGCAAGACGGTGGCTGTCATCGGTGCCGGTCCTGCGGGATTGGTAGCTGCCAACCAGTTGAACCATAAGGGATATAAGGTAACAGTATTCGAGGCACGTGAGAATGCCGGTGGTCTGTTGCGTTATGGTATTCCTAACTTCAAACTCAACAAGAGCATCATCGACCGCCGTCTTCGTCTTCTCGAAGAAGAGGGCATCGAGTTCAGATACAATCAGCAGATTGATGTAACTAAATTGCCAGAAGGCTTCGATGCCTATGTGGTATCTACCGGTACGCCAACGGCACGCGACCTGAAGATTCCTGGACGAGAGTTGAAGGGTGTTTATTTCGCCCTCGAACTGCTTTCTCAACAGAACCGTATCCTTGCCGGTATGGAGTTCTCTAAGGACGAACTGGTTAACTGCAAGGGCAAGGATGTGTTGGTAATCGGTGGTGGTGATACGGGTTCCGACTGTATCGGTACTGCTCATCGTCAGGGTTGCAAGAGCGTAACCCAGATAGAAATCATGCCGAAGCCTGTAGAAGGCCCTGAGGATCCTAAGAATCCTTGGCCAAACTGGCCTCGCACCCTGAAGACCACTTCAAGTCATGAGGAAGGCTGTACTCGCCGTTGGAACATCAACTCTCTGGAGTTTCTGGGAAAGAATGGTAAGTTGACAGGTGTGAAGGTTCAGCCTATCGACTGGAAGCCAAACCCTGAGGGTGGTCGCCCACTGATGGTAGAGGCAGGCGAGCCGGAAATCATCAAGGCAGAGGCCGTATTCCTGGCCATGGGCTTCCTGAAACCACAGCAGCCTGAATTTGCCGAGAATGTATTCGTGGCTGGCGATGCAGCAAGTGGTGCCTCTCTGGTAGTACGCGCCATGGCAAGCGGCAGA
The DNA here is from genome assembly GCF_025151535.1 of Segatella copri DSM 18205. Classification (NCBI taxonomy): domain Bacteria; kingdom Pseudomonadati; phylum Bacteroidota; class Bacteroidia; order Bacteroidales; family Prevotellaceae; genus Segatella; species Segatella copri. Next base: position 2,120,268 of record NZ_CP102288.1, on the reverse strand, counting down.
AAAATAGCTGCCCAGGTAGATAAGTTCCTAAACAAATAAATCGGTTATTTTTAACTATAAGTGTAGGGAGGTTGACCTCAGTGATGAGGTTTTCCTCCCTTTTTCCTTCCTCCCCTTTTCTTTCCTCTCTTTTTTCTTCCTCCCTTTTTTCTTTCCTCCCTCTCCTTTGTCTTCTGGTCTGTCCCCCTTCTGCCCCCGTTCCAGGCGATTCCATCGCCTGTCCCATGAATAATAATCAATAAAAAGAGACCATTATTTGTGAATTCTCCCCATATTTCCCTTAATAATTTGGCATTTCCCGTGATGCCTACATCACCCGTATGCATAATGGTAAAGTATACATCATGGTTACCACCGATATGTGCATGCGCAAGAGTCACAAATGGGACAACTATGGTATCGATCTCCTGAAGAGCGATGGTCTCTACCACATGCTCATCAAGAAAGAGGGTGGAAAGAGTGGTAAAAACTATTGAAATGGAATCAAGAATTAAAAAATATAGAAAAATAAGTGGATTAATTGTTAAGTGCATAGCTGGATAGAATGTTTAGGGGTGATGCTTGTGTAGGTTTAGATAAGATAAAAAATATGTTATTGCGCGCGTACATTAATAATAAAAAAGGAAAATTCGTATGCATGTCTCTCTATTCTACATGCACCTAGTTAAATCTATCACAGGTGTATTTCCTAATTTGAAATGTAGTTTTTATGTAGTCCTTTAAAATAGGCAGAAATAGCTTCTAAAATGGATTTGTTTGTTTATATATGTTAAAATATAGCTAAAATCTCAACTTTTTTGCGAAAAGATTTGGTGGAATGAAAAATAGTTAGTACTTTTGCACTCGCTTTTGAGAAATACAACTTCTCTAAGCAACAAAGAAAGTTAGTGCAAGTCGAATACAATGAAATTTATTTCAATTGTTGAGCGCAGCCTAACTTACGAAGAAAGAGTTCTTTGAAAGATTTTACATAAACAGACAAGTAGTACAAGAAGCGGTTAACTTCTTAGAAATAAGAAAGTTGACTGGGTAAAAGAAACGAACCGTCAAGCAATTGACAAGTCAGGTTTACTAAGCTTCAATAAACGAAAAGGATATTCGTCCTAAGTACAGACAACAAACACTTCGCTAGACTTTCGGGTATAGCAAAGTAAAAATGATATTTTACAATGGAGAGTTTGATCCTGGCTCAGGATGAACGCTAGCTACAGGCTTAACACATGCAAGTCGAGGGGAAACGATATTGGAAGCTTGCTTCCGATAGGCGTCGACCGGCGCACGGGTGAGTAACGCGTATCCAACCTGCCCATCACTTGGGGATAACCTTGCGAAAGTAAGACTAATACCCAATGATATCTCTAGAAGACATCTGAAAGAGATTAAAGATTTATCGGTGATGGATGGGGATGCGTCTGATTAGCTTGTTGGCGGGGTAACGGCCCACCAAGGCGACGATCAGTAGGGGTTCTGAGAGGAAGGTCCCCCACATTGGAACTGAGACACGGTCCAAACTCCTACGGGAGGCAGCAGTGAGGAATATTGGTCAATGGGCGAGAGCCTGAACCAGCCAAGTAGCGTGCAGGATGACGGCCCTATGGGTTGTAAACTGCTTTTATAAGGGAATAAAGTGAGCCTCGTGAGGCTTTTTGCATGTACCTTATGAATAAGGACCGGCTAATTCCGTGCCAGCAGCCGCGGTAATACGGAAGGTCCGGGCGTTATCCGGATTTATTGGGTTTAAAGGGAGCGTAGGCCGGAGATTAAGCGTGTTGTGAAATGTAGACGCTCAACGTCTGCACTGCAGCGCGAACTGGTTTCCTTGAGTACGCACAAAGTGGGCGGAATTCGTGGTGTAGCGGTGAAATGCTTAGATATCACGAAGAACTCCGATTGCGAAGGCAGCTCACTGGAGCGCAACTGACGCTGAAGCTCGAAAGTGCGGGTATCGAACAGGATTAGATACCCTGGTAGTCCGCACGGTAAACGATGGATGCCCGCTGTTGGTCTGAACAGGTCAGCGGCCAAGCGAAAGCATTAAGCATCCCACCTGGGGAGTACGCCGGCAACGGTGAAACTCAAAGGAATTGACGGGGGCCCGCACAAGCGGAGGAACATGTGGTTTAATTCGATGATACGCGAGGAACCTTACCCGGGCTTGAATTGCAGAGGAAGGATTTGGAGACAATGACGCCCTTCGGGGCCTCTGTGAAGGTGCTGCATGGTTGTCGTCAGCTCGTGCCGTGAGGTGTCGGCTTAAGTGCCATAACGAGCGCAACCCCTCTCCTTAGTTGCCATCAGGTGAAGCTGGGCACTCTGGGGACACTGCCACCGTAAGGTGTGAGGAAGGTGGGGATGACGTCAAATCAGCACGGCCCTTACGTCCGGGGCTACACACGTGTTACAATGGCAGGTACAGAGAGACGGTCCCTTGCAAAATGGATCAAATCCTTAAAGCCTGTCTCAGTTCGGACTGGGGTCTGCAACCCGACCCCACGAAGCTGGATTCGCTAGTAATCGCGCATCAGCCATGGCGCGGTGAATACGTTCCCGGGCCTTGTACACACCGCCCGTCAAGCCATGAAAGCCGGGGGCGCCTAAAGTCCGTGACCGTAAGGAGCGGCCTAGGGCGAAACTGGTAATTGGGGCTAAGTCGTAACAAGGTAGCCGTACCGGAAGGTGCGGCTGGAACACCTCCTTTCTGGAGAGACGAATTTCCTATGAAGATTTAGGAACAGGACTTAAAAGTTCGCTTCTCTTCTTGTACGCAC